>CANQLV010000001.1 GCA_947624785.1 Akkermansia muciniphila
CGGTTGCGGATCCAGCCCATCTGGTCGCGCAGGGCGTCCCGCTGGGCCGTTCCCAGCGCGTTGACCGTGCTGCCCGCCGCCGCCGCCAGTTTGCGGGAGGCTGAAGCCATGTCCCCGTTTTCCATATCCCGTGCAATGGAGTCGGAAATCAGGTAGAGATTGGAGGTCTGGTCTTCTGCAATGAGCCACTTGGCATCATTCAGCATGGCGCCCCCGGAGGTGGAGTTGTGGGTATTGGATGCGTCCAGATAGGGATTTTCCGTGCGCTCTTCACCCAGCAGAACGATGTTGCTGCCCTGCGCTTCCAGGCGCAGGTTGTAGAGCAGGGAAAGGAAGCCTGCGCTCAGCTTGTAGCCGCTTCCCAGCGTGGCTTCTGTGCCGTCCGCCCCTTCAATCAGGACGAGGTCCAGACTGCGGTCTTCCGCGTTGAACGAGGTGGAGGCGTTATAAAGGTTGATGGAGGCGTCTCCCACGCTGACGGTTCCGGTGGAGGAGACGGCCGTGGACAGGTCTGAAGTGGATCCGGCGTTCATGTAAATGTTCAGCGTGGAGCCGCTGTTCATGGTGAAATCCCCGTTGGCGGTCAGGTGCGGCATTCCCGTGTCGGAAACCAGGCTCAGTATTCCTCCGTTTCCTGCGCTCACCTGGCCGTAGGCCATTCCGCCGCCCTTAAGGACCAGCGTGCCCTTGAGGATGTCCAGATTGACGTCAGCGGAGCCGGAGCCTTCCAGAGTCTGGGAACCCGTTCCGTTCATCCGGACGGTGCCTGCGCCCTGGAAATCACCGGAGAAGACGCTGGAGGCGTTATGCAGGTCAAGAGCGCCGCCGTTCAGATTAACGGTGCCGTCCCCCGCCAGCCCCCCCACGCTGAGCGCGCCGTCCACCGTAGTGGAGGCTCCGTCCCGCAGGGCCAGCGTCGTGTCGTCACTGATGGAGCCGCCTGCCGCCAGAGAGAAGACGCTGCCGGTCCCGCTCACGGTGAAGGTGCCCGCGCCCGTGACGGCCGCTCCCAGCGCGGTGGAGGAAAGGATGGAAAGTTCCGAATTTTCCCCCAGTCCGATGGATGATCCGGCGCCTGTAGTCAGGCTGCCCGCCGTGGCGGAAGCGTTTTCCCCAAGCGTCAGCGCACCGTTAACGTCAAGAGCGTCAATGCTGCTGTCCTTGCCTGTCAGCCCCAGGGCGGCGTCCTGCGCTATCACGGCATGGGCCGTGGTGAGCTTTCCGCCGATGTTTAGCGTGCCCTCCGCCACATCCAGTCTGCTGGTCCGGACATTGCCGCCGATGTTCATGGTATACCCGGCTCCTTCCTTGCGGATGGCCGCATCGCCTTCAATGGAGCCTTTATAGGTGGAACTGGTGATGTCTCCGGTATTGGCCAGGACGAGGGTCAGTCCGGTATTGGCGCCCGTGTTGATCATGGCGGAGGAGAGGGCCCCTTCCAGATTGTTGAGCTGCAAGTCCTGCGTTCCGGTCATGTTAATATTGATGACGCCGTTGTTGTGAATGCCCGCCAGCGCTTCCACCACGTCCTTGTCCGTATCGGCAAGGGTGAGGGGGGAGTCGGAGGCGTTCTGCACCAGCCAGCCTGAGTCCGGGGCGCCGTCCTTGGGCAGCAGCACCAGGGAACCTCCCCGGGACGTGACGCCGGAACCGAAGATGGAATCAAATATATTGTAGGGAGTGTCAAAGTCCACGGTGGTTCCTTCTTCCAGATTCAGCGTTCCGTTGGTGATGTGGATGAGGGTATTGTTCAGGTTAGCCAGCAGGGCGGCGGCCGCCTCGTCCGTTAATTGGAGCATCAGGGTTCCGGACAGGGTGACGCTGCCGTCCGCGGCGTTGGAGAAGGAGAATATCTCCCCGCTGCCGCCTCCGATCATGTCTGAGGAGATGCCCAGCGTGGAATTGGACAGGGAGATGTGCCCTGCGCCGATGTCCGTGACGCGGGTGGCTTGGTCCCCTGTGCGGCTGGCTGATCCGTGGTAGGAAACAAGCTTGCTGCCGGACATGCCGCCCATGGAAACGGTGGCGGGTTCCCGTCCGGGAGTGTCCTGCCGGATGGAGACGTCCCCTGTGGCGTTCTGCGCTCCCGCCAGGGAGCCGTACCCCAGGAAGATGTTTCCGGTCAGGGCCGCTCCATTCATGTTCAGCAGGCCGCCGTTGACGGTGGTTTCCCCGCTGTAATTGCTGCCAGCCCCGATGGAAAGCGTTCCGTCTCCGTCCTTGACCAGGGAGCCCGCGCCGCCCATGTTTCCGTTGAAGGTGATGTCCGTTCCGTTGGTGTCAATGGTGTTTGTGGTCCCCGCCTTCAGGGTAACGGTATTGGAGGCGACGTTCTGCGCCCATTGCTCCGTGGCGCGAATGGTGACGTTGTTGAGTTCCAGAACCGTGTTCGCGTTCAGGTTCAGTCCACCGGCTCCGAGTTCCGCGACGGTGTTCTTGTTGCCGTCTCCGGTGCCGCCGCCCAAAATAAGGGTGCCGGCCTGGACGCTCTTGATCCCGCGGGCCGCCACGCTGGCCCCGGAGAGCTGAAGCTTCTGGGCCGCGTTGCCGTTGGTGCGGAACGTCAGTTCGTTATTTCCTCCGATGAGGTTTCCGGTGATGAAGGAAGTTCCATTATTGTAGACGACGATGTTGGCGTTCGCGGAGAGAGTGACGTTTCCGGAGATGGTGGAGCCATCCATTCGGAGAGCCCCCAGTTTATCATTGGAGGTGGCTGTTCCCGTTCCGGCGATCGTGAAATCCTGGGCCCAGGTTCCGCCGTTCATGAACAGGTGCGTCCCGGTTTCCACCGTGATTGTTTTAACCGCTCTCAGGTTATTCCCCGCGCCGCCCGCGAACCGCAGGTTCCCGCGCAGGACGAGGTTGCCGCCGAAGCCTGCAAAAATGGCGTTATTAATGTTGGTTTCATCCTGCCCCGTATTGTTCAGGATGATTGTCCCGGCGCCTGTAACGGTGTTGGTGAACAGGGAGGCGTCCTTGCCCGCATTGGTAGTAATGGCGTATAGCAGGGTTCCGTTTTCCTCCACTTCTATGCCGCCGGTTCCCAGGCCTGTTCTGGTTCCATAGTTAAAGGACAGCGTGCCTCCCGTGATTTGCGTGCCTCCCGTATAGGTATTGGCTGCGTTTCCGATCACGAGCGTGCCGTCTCCGGCCTTGACGAGTTTTCCGGCGGAGCCGTCCGCCGTGTCTGACAGGATTCCGTTCAGGGTGGCGGCGCCTTCTCCGGAAACGGTAAACGTTCCGCTGCCCGTCATGGAAATGTCATTGGCCAGGATGGAGGAATCACCCAGAATGAGCCCCGTTCCGGCGGCCATGGTGACTTTTCCCGTACCGAGGGCTTCCGAGTTGTTGACGGCAATGCTGCCTTGGAGCAGTTCCGTTCCTCCGGTGTAGGCGTTGGCCGTGTTGATCCTCAGGGTGCCGTCCGCATTCATCGTCAGCTTGCCGCTTCCCGTGATGGAACCGCTGCCGCCGAAGACGTAGCCGTCAGCAGTGACCATGACGGAGCCGGGGCTGACGTTGCCGGAAATGGTGATTTGGCGCTTGTCCGCCGCCGCGGTTCCGTCAAACGTGACGTGGTCGCCCGTGTAGAATTGATTGTCCTGGCTCCCGGTGATGCTCCAGGGGGAATCCGCTCCCGGGTCTCCTCCTGTCATCCAGAGGCCTTCCCCGGCGCCGTTCCAGACCAGGTTGCCGTTTTCTCCCTTGTTTGTAACGTTCAGGATGATGGATTTACCGTCGCCGGACAGGGAAATGTCAGCCGTGGCTCCGCGGTTCAGGCCGAGGAAACGGAGGGCTCCGTTATTGATGAAGCTTCCCGTAGCGGTGGTGAACAGCGTGTATGAGTTTTCCGTGGAGGCGGCAAGGTCAATGGTGAAGGAAAGGCCGTTCAATTCCACGGCGGCGGTTCCCGTATAGGTCAGCTGATCATGTTCCACGCCCATGATGTCCATGAAGATGTTCACGTCCGCGCCGAAGGCTAGGGAAGAGACGCTTACATTGGAAATATTGCCGGACCCGCCGAGGTTCAGGGAACCTCCCGCCAGGTTGATGTTGCCCGCGGAGTAATCGCCGGCGGCGTTGCCCAGCTGCAGCATTCCTTCCGAGGAGGTGATCCGCCCATTGTTCGTTCCTGCAAAGATGAAGGAGCCTGCGCCGGACTTGACCAGGTTTACCGTGCTGTCTATTGTGCCGGTAAAGGTGTTCAGGGCGTCTTTCTGGACCAGATTCAATGTTGTACCGGAGGCTCCTTCTCCATTGACTGTACCGGAAATGGTTCCCTCGCCGTTCAAACCGGCTATGTTGGCGACGTTGTCCGCGTTATTGACGGACAAGACGCTGTTAGCGAGCAGTAGATTGACGGTGGCGTTTTTCAGCGCGTCTTGATGGGCCAGTTCCACCGTGCGCCCTACAGTGGTTCTATCACTGGTTGAGGTGGCGGACCCCAGGTTCAATGTCCCGGTAAAGTTTTCGCCGGAGGCGGAAATTCTCAGAAGACGGTTGCTGGAACCGCCAATGTCGGAATCTCCTCCAAGAACAAGAAACTGCAAGGTTCCGCTTCCAGACAATCCCTGGTCTTCTATGGAAATGGTGCGGCCCCAGCCCACAATCCAGTCTGTAACATCTTCTGAATCCGTTCCCACCTGGACGCCTCCTTTCAGAATATAAGCCTTAGAATCATTTTTGGCGTTTTGAAACTGAATGGTTGAACCGTTGGCAAGACTGATCAGTTTATTGAACTGGTAAACTGCATTTCCGCCACCGTTCATGAAAAGGGTGCCTCCCTCCGCAATATTAACGTTGAAATTGAAGTTCAGGTTGGTAGCCGAATTGACTGTCTGATTCAGCTTCACTATTCCCTGTACGATATTGAGCAGCCCTGTGAAATCATCGGCCAGACTGGTGCTGTTATTGATGACCATGTCCTTGGAGCCGGTTTTTCTCAATTCCCCGCCTCCACTGATTTTTGCACCAGTGTAGTTGATGGCTGATTTGCTCGTGTCAAAAGCCAGGCAGCCTTCGTTGATGGTGATGGCCTTGTTGAAATCGCCCGCGGTAAAGGAAAGGGTTAGGGTTCCGAGCCCGTCCTTGATATAGGCGTATTTGGTGCGTGCGAAATCGGACCATGTGACGTCATTCCCATTGGTGTCAACGTGTATGGTATCCTTGCCGGTCGCCGCACTATTCATGTTGCCGGAGATGTCCGTAGTGACGCCTTCTCCGTACTTGATGGTGCCTCCTCCCCAATTGAGCTTTCCCGTTCCCAGGACGCCGTCTGCGCCCAGTTCCAGGATGCCTCCATTCAAATTGATATTTCCGGAAAAATTGGAATTCAGCGTTTCAAGACGCAGGGTGGAAGTGCCGGACTTGTTCAGAACCCCGTTTCCGCCCAGGGCGCCGTCTCCTTTTAAAACGTAACTGGTGGTATCGGAATTAAATGTCAATCCCGCCGGAGTCACCGTTCCGGAAATAATGACTTCCAGAAGATCCTGTCCGTCCACGGTTCCGAAAATGACGGTATCCGTGTCCGTGTAAACCGCATTGTCCGCCCAGGGGGAATCGTCCGGAGTTCCATTCAGGGTCCAGACGTTATTACCGGTTGTTCCGGCCCAAGTCAGTTCGGCCGCCGTGGCGGATGGGGAGAAAGAGAAGCTGGCGAGGAGAGCCGCCAAGAGGGTCATAGGTAAATGCAGTTTCATGACAAGGGATGTTGAAGTATTTATATATTATTGATTATAAATGAATAAGACTATTTCTGGTCTTTTGTTCTAGTTAAGCTATAGAATTGGACTGTTGGTGTCAATCTGTTTTTTCAATGGATGGAGGGTATCGGATTCGCAATCCGGAGACAGGCTTCATGCTTGAATGAAAAAGAGTTATATCGGACAAACTTTTTTGAGATGGATGAAATCATCCCTTTTTTCCGCCGGTACAGACGGAAAAGAGGAAAATATTCCTTTCTGCCGGCGCCCAGGTGCGGAAAGCGGGAGAGACTCATACACAAAGCGTTGTTTTTTTCAGAAGACCATGATTACTTGAAATAAAAAAATCTATTTTGTGGAAATTCTTGTATCGCCAAAAATATGAACGGATTGCGAATCCGTTGAAATTTAATATTTACCTAACATATTTATTATAAATGCAATTAAAACGGATTTAACAGTGAGAAAAATGTTAATAATGGCAGAAATGAAGACCGTTGCCCCATGGCGTTTCCTTTTGGCGGGGCAGGAACTTTCTTTTCCCCTGTCCGCTTTCGGTTCTCCGTCAAAATCGCGATTTCCATTCAGGAATTTTCCTGGATGCGGGATGGAAATATTTTTCCGGACGGGAGCGGAAAATCTTAAAAATTGGGTTGAAAATGAATTATTTTTGATCCCGTTGTCCTGAAATCAAGATGAATTGAAGGCCGGGAGGCGGATGGTGCTTGAGAGATGCCTGGTTTTTTCCATGGACGGCTCGCGAAGAAGCAAGGCGTTGAAAAAAAATATTTAAGCGGTTTATCCGAAAATTTCCGTGCTTGCGGAAGGAGTGCTGGCGTCGTGTCCATCCTCCGGAAAAGGAGCAAGCGTTCCGGCGTCATTCACCATGACCGCTTGTGGAAGATGGAGCTCCTGAGGGAGAATCCGGCTTCCTTCTCCCGGAAACCATGATGCGGATGGTAGCGGCAATGATCAGCAATTCCAGCAAAAAAGACCAGTGCAGAAGAAAGTTCAGCCACCAGGGATGGTACTGCGCCTGGACGGTGGCCAGCGCGTAAAAGCGCATGGAGCACGGAGCCAGTAGAGGGATATCTCCCACCATGCAGTCCAGAAGGAGGTGCAGGAAGCCGCTCATGGAAAAGATCAGCAGCCATGTTCCGCCCGTGCTCCACCGTTTGATCCGGCTGACGCCCCAGGCGAGCAGCATCAGCGCGAGCCAGCCGGAAGGATAGTGCGTCCAGTAGGAATGATGGTGGTGCCGGCATGCGTCCAGGGTATAAAAATAGAACAGGTCCAGGTCCGGTGCAATCGCCCCCAGCAGGGTGGCGGTCATGGCGGCCTTCCTTCCCGGAGCGCGGCAACGGATGGTTTTTGCCAGAAGATAGCCTGCGGGCAAATGGGCGATGAACATGGCTGTTTAATAAGGGAGGGGTGAAAGAGGATTGGCAGTGCGGGGAGCCTCACTTGGAAAAGGAGAAAAGATCCTTTCTTCTCTCCCACATGGGGACTCTTCCTGATTCCATCTATTTTCCGGTGATCATATCACCGGGAATTGATGCCGGCAGGAATGGGGTCAATCAAATTGTTAAAAGGCGTTCCGGGGGGCAAACAACACGTTTCTGATTCAGTCCCCGTTTTCTGCGCCCGTTTCTTTTACCGGCATTTTCCCGGACCCGGGAAGGGAGGAACGATGCTCCTGGTCTGTGAACGGGACCACTACCCAGTCAAATTCGGGTTCTTCCGTATTGCTTCCAACCTGGACATATTTAGTCATTATTCTAACCTGATGGCAATCGGGATTCATTTCAGTAATAAATGCTTTGATCAAATCTTTCAGCCCGGAGGATGACGTGGCAGGAAACATCTTCATGATCCAGTGGACGGAAGTAGTGCGCGCTCCATTTTCCCGGTGCACGTTCTTTGCCGTCATTTCCCCGGGCCTGGGAAGGGAAGAATCCTGTTCCGTCTCTGGGGGCGGCGCTACTATCCAGTCAAACTCGGGTTCTTCCGTGCCGCCGCCTGCTTCCATGTATTTGCATGCGGCGAGAAAATCAATTTTCGCGCCCGGAGGATCGGGAACCGGAGATTCCATGTTTCCGGAAGCAGGGGAAGCTTCTCCGGCGTTGGTTGTTCCGGCTGCCAGCAGCAGGGAAGCAGCGGCGGTAAAGATGGTGAAAGAGGTTATGGGGAGGGGGAAGGGGTAAAAAACGGGGCGGTTGAACTGAATCAGCCGCCCCGTTGAAGGAATTTATTTGCCGGATTTGCCCAGCTTGTACCCGGCGTAGGTTTCCGTGTTGTACAGGGGCTGGTTGTCCGGCACAGCGTAGCCGATGGCCTTGCGGATGGCGAGGAAGTCCGCCACGCCTTCCGGTCCCACCTGGTTCAGGGGGGCCTTGTGCAGGCCGGCCATCAGCACCATGCGGCAGTAGGCGTCCGCGTTTTCCATGAACCATTCCGCTTCTTCCACGTCACGTGCTCCGGTAATGACTCCGTGGTTTTCCATGAAAACGACGGTGGATTGTTTGGCCGCTTCTGCCACGGCCCGGGCCGTTTCCAGAGAGCCGGGCGTTCCATAAGGGGCCAGCGGGATGTGGCCCAGGAAGATGTCCGCTTCCGGGTTGATGCCGGAGGGGGGCACCTGTCCGGCGAACAGAAAGGCGTTGCAGTGCGGCGGATGGGCGTGGATGCAGGAGTTGACGCCCACGGATTTCATCATGGCGATGTGCGTTTTCACCTCACTGGTGGAGGGGCGGATGCCGGCCTTCTGGCGCGCGTCCATGTCCACCATGCAGATGTCTTCCACGGTCATGAAGCCCTTGGAGCAGAGGGTGGGGGAGCAGAGCAGCAGGTTCTGCGCCACGCGCACGGAGATGTTGCCTCCGTTGCCGTCCACATACTCGCGGTTCCACAGGCGGCGACCTATGTCGCACATGCGTTCCTTGATGACCAGGATTTCCGGGGAATGGAAGAATTCGTTCACTTCCTCCCGTGTGACGGGGTTGTATTTTTCCCACGGGAACACCTTGTCCGGGAGGGGAGGGGAGATTGACCAGTCTTCTGACATATTTAGTTGCGTGTTAGTGGTTGAGCTTTTCGTAGGCGGCTTTCTGGGGACCCGGCATATATGTCCGGTAGGTGATGCCGAAGGCGTCCCTGGCCTGCTCCGGCGTAGAGTACACCCCGGCGCCCGCAAAGGCAAACATGGATGCGCCCAGCACCGTGCTTTCCGAAACTTCAGAGACTTTCACGGGAATCCGCAGGATGTCCGCCCGCATCTGGGTCCAGACGCTGTTTCTGGCACCTCCGCCCACCAGGATGAGAAATTCGCTTTTGAAGCCGCCCACGGATTCCAGGCGGCGCAGGCGGGATTTCAGCCGCCAGGTAAGCGCCTCCATGGCGGCGCGGTAGATGTGGCCGCGCGTCCGGCCCAGCACCAGGCCGCCGATGGAGCCTTTCCGGTCCCCGGAAGCCAGGAAATCCGGAACCATCGTCACGCCGTCGCAGCCGGGGGGGATGGCGGCCGCTTCCGCATCCATGGTGTCGTAGGATTCGCCGCGGAAGCAGGTGGCTTTCACCCATTCAATGATGCCGGAACCGAGCCATTGCAGGCCGGGGTTCAGAAGGCCCGGTTCCGCGTCGAATTCCGCCGTGGCTCCGTCCGCGTAGTCCTCCGGTGTCAGCCGGGCCTGCGCGGAGCGCGCCATCAGGATTTCCCAGGTGCCGGAGGAAAGGACCGGCTGGTCCCTGTCCGCGCCGGAACCGAAGATGGCGAACTGGGTGTCGTGCCCCGCGGAAATGACGGGAATGCCCGCCAGGGCGGGAATGCCCATGGCCGCCGCCGCTTCCGGCGTGAGGACGCCGATGGTTTCTCCCGCGTCCACGGTGGGGGGGAAGAGGTCGCGGCGCAGGCCGAGGCGGTCCAGAATGACGGGGGAGAAGTCTCCCGTTTCCAGGTCCGTGAGCTGGGAGGTCCCGGCCATGGTCCGGTCCGTCGCCATGACGCCGGTGAGCTTGTACGCCAGGAGGTTGGAGATGAAGAGCCACGCATGGGCCTTTTCCAGCAGCTCCGGGCGGTTTTCCTTGAGCCAGACGAGTTTGTAGATGGTGTTGAAGGCAAAGGCCCCCACGCCGGAGATGCGGTCAAGCTCTTCCTGGGAGATGTATTTGCCGATGTTTTTCATGACCTCCGCCGTGCGGGGGCACTTCCAGGATATGACGGGGTAAAGCTGGCTACCGGAAGCGTCCACCAGCGCGCCGTCCACGCCGAAGGTGGTGACGGTAGCGGCCCGCACCTGTTCCGCATCCAGGCCCTCAAGGGCCTTCACGGCGCATTCGGAGAGCTGTTTGAAAATCCGGCCGGCGTCCCAGACGTGGAATTCCGGATTTTCCTCACCGGGCAGCGTGGCGTTCGGCTGCGAGGCCTTCCCCACGATGACGCCTTGTTCATCCACAACCATCGCGCGCACGTTCGTCGCGCCGCAGTCCAAGCAGAGGGAGTACATGAGTTAAGAGTTAATAGTGAAAAGTTAATAGGTGTCCGGTTGTGCTTGTTGAGCTGTTTTGTTAATAGAAATGAGCATTTTAAGGATTTCCGTGCAGTCCTGATTGATAGAGGAGTATTCCGTTTCCGTCAGGCTTCCGGTGGCATGCAGCAGTTTAAGCCATGTATGCGTTTCGGAACATTCCTTCAGGGCAATGCGGGCTTTGGAAAAGAAGTCCTTTCTGCTACTCCCTTAGACAGCTTCGGATAAATTGGCGGCAATGCTCGTACCGGAACGTATGAGCTGGCTGAGCAATTCCCGCTCGACGTCCTGCTTTTTCAAGTGCCTGCATAAGTGAATAATGCGGACCGCGAAAGAAAAGCTTTTAGCGGAAACGAGACTTTCTGCCATGTTTTATCCGAAGCTGTTAACTGTTAACTATTAACTGTTACCTTTCGTTTTCAGTATTTTCCGTATAATGGGCCGTAATTGGTGCAGGCGCGGAAGTCGGCGCTTTCCGGGTCCGCGGTGCCGTGGAGGCCCCAGGCGGAGGGACGGTAGATTTGGTCGTCCGGGATGTTGTGGGCGTATACGGGGATGCGCAGCATGGAGGCCAGCGTCAGGATGTCCGCACCGATGTGGCCGTAGGTGAAGGCTCCGTGGTTGGCGCCCATGTTGGCCATGACGCTGTATACGTCCGTAAAGGCTCCCTTGCCGGTCAGGCGCGGGGCGAACCAGGTGGTGGGCCAGCCCGGATCAGTGCGTTCGTCCAGGGTCTTGTGCACCTTGGCGGGCAGGTCCACGGACCAGCCTTCCGCCACGATGAGGACGGGGCCCAGGCCCTTGACGATGTTCAGGCGCATCATGGTGACGGGGGAGCCGCCCTTGGTGACGTAGTGGACGGAGTAGCCGCCGCCGCGGAAGTATTCCCGGTTGGCCGGGCACCAGGTGGCTTGTTCCATCATGGTTTTCGCGTCGTCCGGGGTGACGTCCCAGTGCTTCTTCATGACGGGGTTGCCGTCCTTGTCCGTGCAGGCCATGCAGCCGTCCAGGGCCGCGGAGCCGGAGTTGATGAGGTGGATGATGCCGTCCTTGGCGTGGCCTTCCAGCTTGTAGCCCGTGACGCGCTTCACGGCTTCCGGGCTCCAATAGGTGCGCACGTCCGCAAAGACGTTGGCCTGACCGGTGAGCAGGTAGCCGAAAAGGAGGCAGGCTCCGTTCAGGGAGTCGTTTTCCGTGGCGAAGGGCATCGGGGCGCGCGGGCCGTTCCAGTCAAAGGTGGAGTTGAGCAGGGTTTCCGCAATGTCTCCGTTCGGGTAGAAGTCCGTCCAGTGGCGCTGGCCCTGGAAGCCGCCGGCAATGGCCTGGTAGCCCAGGGATTCTTCTTCGCGGTCGATTTTTTTGAGCTTGGGGTTGCCCTGCATCATGTCCCGGAAGATCATGGCCATCAGCACGCTTTCCTTGAAGGTCCTGCGGCGTCCGGCCTCGTCCAGCTTCAGGTCCGGGCGGTTCTTGTCTTCGGCGAATTTGAAGACGGCGTCCGCCCACTGCATGGCGAGGTCGAATTCCGCCTCATCGTAAATCTTCTGGTCCATCCGGCGGCGCACTTCCGTCATGTCCACGGCCTGCACGCGGATGCCCAGGTAGTTTTCCCAGAAGGACTGGTCCACGATGGAGCCGGCGATGCCCATGGAGCAGCCGCCGATGGAGAGGTAGCCCTTGCCGCGGAGGGTGGCTACGGCGAGGCCGGCGCGGCAGAAGCGCAGGATTTTTTCAGCCACGTCTTCCGGAATGGAGGTATCGCCGGCGTCCTGAACGTCTTTTCCGTAAATGGAGAAGGCGGGGAACCCCTTCTGGTTCAGGCCGGCTAGGGCGGCGGCCAGGTACACGGCGCCGGGGCGTTCCGTGCCGTTGAAGCCCCAGATGGCCTTGGGCGTGAACGGGTCCATGTCAAAGGTCTCGCTGCCGTAGCACCAGCAGGGCGTGACGGCCAGGGAGACGCCGACGTTGTTGGCCTTGAACTTGTCCGCACAGGCGGCGGCTTCCGCCGGACCGCCGATGCAGGTGTCTGCGATCACGCACTTGACGGGTTCACCGGAGGCGTGGCGGATGTTGGCCTCAATGAGGGCCGCGGCCGCCTTGGCCATGTTCATGGTTTGATCTTCCAGGGATTCCCGGACGCCGAGGCGGCGGCCGTCAATCGTGGGGCGGATACCGATGGTTGGTAATGCTGTTTTCATATCTTGCGTAGGTGATGTGAAGCTGGTTCAGGCCTGGGCAGGCGCTTCCTCTTCCTTTTTCAGATGGGTGTTGCGGAAGAAGAAGCCGTAGATTAGTACCACGGCGAAGCAGATGATGGGAATAAAGAAGGATGACCGCACCGCTTTTTCCACGAAGTTTTCCTGGGCCGTCTGGAATTGCTTCATGTCCAGCGGATGGGAAATCAGGTCATTCAGTACATTGGCCTGGTCTCCGGAAAGCGTGGTGAGCGCCGGAATCAGGGAGAATTGCTGAATTTGCTGTTCCCTCCCGGCGGGGGCGGGCAGGCGGTCCAGGTTGGCCTTGAAGACCGCCAGTTCTTCCGGCTTGAGGCCGGAGCAGCCGGGCAGGGATTTGGCCGCCTGGTCAAAGGCTTCCCCGTTCAGGGAGGGGAGGGAGAGGAAGGTGTCCAGGTTTTTCTGGAACTTGGCGGCCGCCTTGGCCTGTTCTTCCCCTGCGGCTGGATTGGCTTCCGACATCTTGTACAGGGCCAGCATGGCGCCGGAGACGGATTTGCGGGAGTCCGCCGCTTCCGCCCGCGCGATCAGGGGGCGGTCAATGGATTCAAAGTAGGCCACCTGGTTTTTCACCGTGGTGTTGTCAATGCAGGAACCCATGTACGGGGTGATGACGGCTCCCCCCAGGATGGCCATGATGAGGCCGGCGGCGCCCAGCTTCACTTCGGACCCCAGGCCGCGCAGCGCGATGCCGTAGATGGTGGGGAACATCAGGGACATGCAGCCGGAGATGCCCACCAGCGTCCAGACGGAGATTTCCTTGGGCAGGTACATGGTGCCCAGGCAGCAAAGGATGCCGGCAATGGCGAAGAGGGACATCATGTTGGCCGGGTTGAACTTTTTCATCAGGGCCGTGGTGATGGCGCGGCAGGCGATGAACAGGACGATGGAGAAGATGTAGTAGTTGGAGGCCGCCGCTTCCTGCATGCCGGGGAAGACGGACATGATGTACTTGATGGTCCACGTCCAGACGGCGATCTGCACGCCCACATAGAAGAACTGGGCCGCCACGCCGCAGAAGTAGCGCGGCAGCTTCACCAGCTTCATGAGCTGGCAGCGGTAGTCCGGCATGATGAGAAGGAAGGCGATGGGGCCGACCATCATGATCAGGATTTGCTGCACCATGCTGAATTCGAAGGTGGAGTAGTACTGGAACAGGAAGGGGATGAAGATGAAGGCGACGCACAGGCCCAGGCGGCCGAGCTTGGAGGAAAGGGGCTGCGTGTTTTCCCGGGTGGGCACGCTTTCGTCGTCGGACTTGTAGCGGCAGAAGAAGAACCAGATGACGGCGGCGATGGCGACCAGGCCCACGTAGGGAACGCATACCCAGAAAAGCTCGTCGCTGACGATGGCGTTCAGTTGTTCCGGGTCCATGGCCTTGCGGGTGTCCATGTCCGCATCATTCAGGTGCGCGAGGATGAAGTATTTAGCCAGGAAGATGCCCGTCAGGGAGCCGATGGGGTTGAAGGCCTGGGCGAAGTTCAGGCGGCGCACGCTCGTCTCCTGGGAGCCCATGGAGAGGACGAAGGGGTTGCACGTGGTTTCCAGAATGGAGAGGCCGCCCGCCAGCACGAAGATGGCTACCAGATAAATGTCAAAACTTTGCCCGATGGCGGCGGGGATGTAGCACAGCGCGCCGATCATGTAGAACCCCAGGCCGATGAGCACGCCCGCCTTGTAGGAGAATTCCTCCAGCAGGATGGAGGCGAAAATGGCAAGCACCGCATACGCCCCGTAAAAGGAGATTTGCACCCCTGCGGATTCCGAAGCGTTGATCATGAAGATTTTGCTGAATGCCGGGACCAGGTTGTCCGTCATGTTGTTCAGCAGGCCCCACAGCGCGAAACAGGAGACCAGCATGAAGAACGGCAGCCGGTACTGTTTGGGAACGATCGGCACGGTAGAGGTACGGTTTTTGTCCATATTGCTTTTGCCAATTTCTCACAAGGACGGCGGTGCGTCAATCTGGAAACGGAAAAGAGTCCAGAAATTATCCAACCTGTTGATAGAAAAAGTAAAGTGACGTTCCTGCGTTGGGATATTCTGTCAGCGTTCACGGGAAGCCCGTCTTCTCCTTGACTCCTGTTTCCGAGGTGGCTAAGGATGGGGCGATGAAGAAGTGCATTCTTGCCGTCTGTCTTGGGCTGGCCGGTTTTTGGGGAGTTCTGGCAGAAGATTCCCCCGTCGCCAATCCGGAAAAAACGGATGAAAAAAGCGGCGTGGAGCTGCCGTCCGGAGAATTGCTGTCGGACCATGTGGCGGAGGCGGAGTTTACGGGCGTTATCCACCGGAAATGCAGGTTCCTTACCTCCCTGTGCCCGGACAAGTGCGACCACGCCAAGGATTTCGCCGCCTTCCGTATCATCAGGTATCTGGATTACCGGAAACCCGGCAAGTACGGGGATGAAAAGCAGGAGCAGCTGATGATTGACGTTAATCCGGCGCACAAGCCCATCCTGCAGGGGGCGGACATCCTGAAAAAGGTAGCCGCCCTGAAACCGGGGGACAAGGTTATCCTTCACTGGTCCCATTACTACATGCACCGGGATTCCAGCTCCTTTCCGGAACGTCCCGTGATTTCCATAGAGCCGGTGGCTCCTGCCAGTGAAAAGACGGAAGATTGAGGACTGGTCTTTCTACAGGCCTCCCAGGCAAGGCTGGACGCGGCGGAAAAGCGTGTGTTAGGAAACAGGCTGGCAATGACGCAGCTCCGGGCAAGATTGTTCCGGTTCGCTGCGTATTGTCCTGCGAAACACACCATAAATACGATGCGTTTACCTTTGAATACATTAACGGGGCTTGCCCTGCTGTGTGCCCTGGGCATGTCTGTTCCCGCCGCCCGCGGCACGGAAAGCTTTGAGCAGGCCAAACACGGCAGGTTTACCACGCTTTCCACCAAATACGGCCCCATGTCCTGCCGGGACGGCGTGGCGGAAATCGGGGGAGGGGGAAAATCCGGAAAGTCTTCCCTGCGGATGTTCGGCGGACAGGATGCCGAACTGAAGCTGGACTTGAAGGATACTCCTTCCAGGGAAGTACGGCTGTCCGCCTGGGCGGAGCGCTGGACCGGACAGGCCCCTTTTGAATTCTCCATTGTGGCCGTAGGGCCCGGGGGGGAAAAGAAGATTTATGACGGCAAGGATATCAGGACGGGCGGGTTCAATACCAAGATAGAGGCCGGTGTTCCCGCCGGAACGCGTTCGCTGATTTTCAAGCTGACGGCTCCGGAGAACAAGGGGATGAAGCTGGACGACCTGTTCATCGTGCCCTGCATCCCCATGAAGGTGAATCCGCAGGTGGAGATGGCCTCTTCCGCCTATCCGGTGATGGTGCGCATCCCGTGCAGCCCCGTTCTTTCCCTGAAGGTTCAAACGGACGGCTGCCTTAATCCGCAGTTCCTGACGGCCGTCAATCTGGATTTCACGGGCACGACGAAGCTTTCCGACATTGAATCCGTGACGGTGATGAGGGGGGAAGAGGCCCCGCCCGTTCAGCGCGGCGAAGACCCGTTTCCGAAGGATGCCTCCCAGGTGCTGGGTACGGTGAAGCTTTCCGGCTCCTCCAAGCCCCAGATTCCCGTGAAGGGGAAACTGGAGCTGGACCCCGGCGACAATTACCTGTGGGCGTGCGTGACGATGAAGAAGGGCGCGTCCCTGGACGGCAGGGTGGTGGTGCGCCCGGCCAGCATTGTGGCGGGGAACAGGCTGATGAAGGTGGCCAATGCCGCGCCGGTGGCGCAGCGCATCGGCGTGGCCGTCGTGAAGCACGGGGACTTCAACTCCAAGTTTTACCGCATTCCCGGCCTGGACCGTTCCAAGAAAGGGACCCTGCTGGCCGTTTACGACATCCGTTACAACCATTCCGGCGACCTTCCGGCCAACATTGACGTGGGCGTGAGCCGCTCCACGGACGGGGGCCGCACCTGGTCCGACGTCAAGATCGCTATTGACGATTCCAAGATTGACCCTTCCCTGGGCGCGACCAGGGGCGTGGGGGACCCCGCCATTCTGGTGGATGAAAAGACGGGCCGCATCTGGGTGGCCGCCATCTGGAGCCACAAGCATTCCATCTGGGGCAGCAAGTCCGGGGACAATTCCCCGGAAGCCTGCGGGCAGCTGGTGCTGGCGTACAGCGATGACGACGGCCTTACCTGGTCCAAGCCCGTCAACATTACGGAACAGACCAAGAACAAGGACTGGCGCATCCTGTTCAACGGCCCCGGCAACGGCATCTGCATGAAGGACGGCACGCTGGTCTTTGCCGCCCAGTACTGGGACGGCAAGGGCGTGCCGTGGTCCACCATCGTTTACTCCAAGGACCGGGGCAAGACCTGGCACTGCGGCACGGGCGTCAACCAGCAGACGACGGAAGCCCAGGTAATTGAGTTGAAGGACGGCTCCATCATGATCAATGCCCGCTGCAACTGGGGAGGTTCCCGCGTGGTGGGCGTTACGAAGGACCTGGGCAAAACTTGGGAAAAGCACCCCACCAACCGCACCCCCCAGTTGAGGGAACCCGTCTGCCAGGGCAGCCTGCTTGCCGTGGACGGAGTGCCGGGTGCGGGCAGGGTGGTCCTGTTCTCCAACCCCAACACCACCTCCGGGCGCTCCCACATGACCCTGAAGGCTTCCACGGATGACGCCGGTTCCTGGCCGGAGGACAAGTGGCTCCTTTACGATGCCCGCAACGGCTGGGGGTATTCCTGCCTGGCTCCCGTGGATAAAAACCACGTGGGCGTGCTGTATGAATCCCAAGGGGCGCTGAACTTCCTGAAAATCCCGTACAAGGAGGTTCTCAACGCGGGCAGTGCGCGCTGACGCCGGCTCCCGGCATTGAATAACGGGCCACCTTCCTTCCGGGGGAGGTGGCCCGTTTTTATTTTAGGAAAAGGCAACTTTTTCAAAAGGTGCGCCAGTGTCCCGCTTAAAATTTTCCGGGAAAAAGTGAGGCCGATAGGGTCGGGAGAATGGATTAGATAAAAAGTTTTTATGGAAAGGAAATGGTGCTCACGCGGATTTCAAATCCGGAAGTCAATACATTTTTCAAAGCGAAAGACAGCCAATGGGTAAAAACGCAAGGAAACATTGACTATCTCCGGGGCAAGGCTGGGTTGCTCTACCTATATCTTTTATTTTATTTAATTATTGTGTATTTGCGAATTTGAAATCCGTAAATACACAGAACATTCAATCCTATTGTTATGAAGAGAACATTATTCATCCTCATTTGCGCCTTCCTTTGCCCCATGGCTTCCCAGGCATCCTCCGTATTGATCAACATCGCCTGCGGCGTTGACGCCAGCAAAATGAGTGGTACCTCCAGTGCCTCCCAGAGCATGCAGACCGGATCGTTTGCCGTGCAGACGGTGGATTCCGGCTCATGGAATGAAATCACGGCTACGGGCAATGGCGCTGCAACCAGTACTGATCAATCCATCTCCCTGGTTGATTCCTCCAACCGGGCTTCAGGATTGAGCATTTCCAGCATCAACCTGCCGGGAAGCAAAGGGGCTGGAGCTACTTTCAGCAACTTCCCGGCTGGTAATGCGGACCTGAGCAGCAAGTACGCCAACTACGGCAATGCGTGGAAAGGCGGCGTAAGCACAGCCACGGGTGGTTCGGGTTCCACCCAGTTGTTCACCCTGTCCGGGTTTCAGGCCAGTACCACTTACACCATCACCCTGTTGTGCGGGCGCGCGAACACCTATCCCGCCGCCGGTGGTAATACGTGCGGATTCACACTGAACGGAATCGAAGGCCTTGCCGCCAGCGTCGCTACTGCGGGAAATGCTCCTTCCCCAACGATTGATGGTGGCACCGTCTCCGGCATTGGAGTGGATGGAGGTCAAATGACGGAAGTCACCTGGACGTTTACGACGGGTGATACTGTGGATTCCTCCCTGAATGTGTCTCTAACAGGAACAGGGGACTATAACGTCAACATGATTGAAATCAATAGTCTGAATGTTCCGGAGCCGGGCATCGCCTCTCTTTCCCTGCTGGGGCTGGGCGCGCTTGTGCTGCGCCGGAAGCGTTCTTCCGTCCATTAACCCGCGCAGGTTTTTTTCCCTTTTCCGTGAACATGAACTGGGGCCATCACGTTGGGGCGGTTTTTTTCTCTTTTTGCGCGGCCACGGCCGCGGCGGAAAACGGAAGCGGCTCCGGAGTTCTGCAGATTGATTTCGGACGCTACGCCGGGCGCACGGAAGCCGCCGGCTGGCATAATATCGCGCTGAATACCACGGAGGGGGGAGACCCCGCCTCCCCCGTGGAACTTTATCTGAATGAGGCGTATTCCACCGGGCGCAAGCAATCCTCCGTGGAATTTCCGGATTCCTCCCTGGGAGAGGCCGGCAAAAATCCCGTACTGGTTATTTCCAGAACCAGAGGCACCAAATGCGGTACTCCCGGTCTTGAGGACAGCGTTTACCGGAAGCATAACACGGACATCCCCCACGAAAACCTGGCGGGGACGGCCGTCAGCAGCTGGCCGGCGGAAGCCGCGCGGGACAGCGTTTACGTCACTAATGGAACGGTTACCCTTACTTTTTCCCACCTGAAGGCGGGAACGTACACACTGGAATTGTTTGCAGGCAGGTCCGCGACCAATGGCGCCGGGGACGTTGCTTTTTCCATCCAGTCTCCTGAATCGTTCAGCACCAGCGGAAACTGCCTGGTAAGCGCTGCGGAAAATGAAAGGGGGCTTTACCTGAAAAGGACTTTTTCCCTCCCGGCGGGGCAGAACCTTGTCGTGACCGTAAGAGGCGGCGGGAGCGCCGCAGGAGCTTTGAACGGACTGATTCTTTCCGAAGGCGGGGAAGAGGACTCTTCTTCTTTCATCACCATTGCGGGCAATGAAACGTCTCCCGTTCTGCTGGAAACGTGCCGGGCGTCCGGTACGGGAATGCATGGAACCAACGCGGAATGTTCTCTGCAAGTCCGGCTTCCCGCCTATGAAAAAGTAACATGGTTTGCCGCGGAGCAGGGGCGTTTTCCGGCGGATGCCAACCGGGAGCTGCCCTGGAACGCCGCTTCTTTAACGGACGTGCCGGGCGTGAGAAATCCGGCGGCCGGCGGCACTGCCGCCAACCGCGGCATGCTGGCCCTGTTCAAGCTGGCGAACGGCAAATACCTGGCCGTCGTTCCCCTCTGCGGAAACGCCTCCCTGTCCTGGCTGGAAATTTCCGGCCATTCGTTGTACGCCAAGAGCGGCACCTGGGGAGATTCCGTTTCCAGGGTTCCGGATGATCAGGAACCGATGTTATGTTATGCCGTTTCCGATGATATTTACACCGCTACAAAACAGGCTTGGGAAGCCGCCATGGCCCATCCCCGCCTTCAGGGAAAATCCCTGTGGCGCTATGAGAAAGACGCCTCCTATCCGGAACCGTTCAAATACCTGGGATGGTGCAGCTGGGAACAGTACAAGGGAAATATCAATTCCGGTCTTCTGGAAAATGCGGCCCGGACCATTAATGCGGGATCTCTTCCGGTACGCTGGATGCTGGTGGACGACGGTTTTCAAACCCAGCAGGGCTACCGTCTGAAATCATTCTCCCCGGACGCTTCCAAATTTCCCCGTGGCTGGTCCCCCCTGATGGCCCAGAGGAACCTGCAAAAGGACAGGATCTCGTGGCTGGGGCTGTGGCATTCCTTTTGCGGGGAAAAGCAGGGCATTCATGCTGAAAACACGCTGGGTATGAATGATAAGCTCCTTTCTATCAACGGCGTTTATTATCCGGGAGGGAGCGAGCAAGGAGCTGATGCGTTTTATGAAGCGTTTATGAAATCCGTAAGTGACGCCGGATTCAATTTCGTCAAAATCGACTATCAGACAAGCTACCTGGGATTGACCAAAGGGACGGGAAACGCCGCGGAAAGAATGGGCTGGTGCCTGCGGGCGCTGGAGAAGGCCGTAACGAACAACAGTTCCCTGCTTGGCATGATCAACTGCATGGCCCACGGAACGCTCAACGTATTCAATACGGGGCGGAGCGCCGTGACGCGGTGCAGCATTGACTATTCCCTGGGCAATTTGAATGCGGCCCGCAGCCATTTGTTCCAGTCTTACACCAACAGCCTGTGGCTGGGGCAGACGGCGTGGCCGGACCATGACATGTTCCATTCTTCCGACGGGGCGTGCGGCAGCGTCATGGCCCTGTCCAAGGCTCTTTCCGGAGCGCCGGTTTACTTGTCCGATGCTCCGGATTCTTTTGACTCCGCCAACATTCTTCCTTTGGTTCAGCGGGACGGAAGGCTGCTGAGGCCCCTGGCTCCTGCCGTTCCCCTTCCGGACTCCTGCTTCATCCATCCCCTGACCAGCGTTTCCCTGTACGGGGTCATTGCTCCGTTGAACAACCATTGCGCCGCTGTGATTTATTATAACCTGAATACGGATTCCACCACCAGGACCGGCGTGCTGCGCCCGGATGATTATCCCAATGCCGCAGCCATGCTGCAGGGAACGGACGCCGGAAAAAACTGGGAGGTGCCTGCGGAGGGGCTTGTGGCTTACGATTGGAGAAACAAGCGGGGAGTTAAACTGACGGCGCGGGGGGTGGCGTTGAGCCTTCCGAGCGCGGAAGGCGGAACTATGCAAGATGTATTCTACCTGCTGGCCCCTGTAAAAAATGGCTGGGCTGTTTTGGGAAATCCGGAAAAATTTTTATCCCCCGCCTGCGTGAGGGAAGGCATTTCCTCTTCCGCCACGGAAATGGAATTCACGCTGGAAGATGCTGAACAAGTGCTGATTTACCAGGAGGAAGGCACTCCGGTGATAGAAGGCTCCGTCTCCATCACCCCCGTACCGGGAAGTGCGGGGTTCTTCCTGGTGAGGTTCCCTGAAAGCGCTGACCGCAACCGCGTGGTGCGGGTTCGAAGGGAGGTGAAGCCTGAACTTGCAGGATACGAGAAATGGAAAAAAGATCATTTTGAGGGAACGGATGCCGATTCCGCTCCGGACGGAAACCCGGCGGGGGACGGCATCGTCAACCTGATGAAATACGCTACCGGACGGGATCCACTGAAACCGTGCGGGAGCGTGACAACGCTAACGGTGAAGCAGCTGGGCGGGAAAAAATACATGGCGCTGGCGTGGCCGGTTAATCCTGATGCTAAGGATGTGGCGTTTGCAGTGGAAAGCTCCGGAAACCTGGAAGAGTGGGTGGAAGAATCCGGTGCAAGGGTGTCCGGTTCCCGGGGAGAATATGTGGACGGCGTGGAGATTGGTGGCACAGGGCCGGAAAGGCGGTTCCTGAGGCTGAAGGTGACGCGGTTGTAAAAAAGCGGGCGGCCTTTTCGCTGCTCTCCGGGATTTTTTCACCGGGAAAGGTCTTGGACCAAGCTGAACCGACGCGTGCACGGCTTGCCCGCGCGGAAAAAAGCTGCCCAGGCTCCATGCCTGCGATTCAGGACAGAAAGGAGGACAGGGCCTCCTTCAGCATGTTCCTGGCGCGGAACAGGAGGCTTTTAGTGGCGGGAACCGTCATGTCCAGCGTTTTGGCTATTTCCTCATAGGGCATGCTCTCAAAGCGGCGCAGCTGGACGGCCAGGCGGGCTTTTTCCGGCAGGGCGGAGATCGCCTCATCCACGGCACGCTGGAGTTCCGCGTGTTCCAGGGCTTCATCCGGGGCCTGGGAAGGTTCCAGAAACACGGTCATGCCGCCTTCCTCCTCCATGGCGTCCGCGGAAGTGGTGGGCTTGCGTTTCTGGCGGCGCACCTCATTGAACACCAGGTTGCGCAGAATGGTGAACATCCAGGTGGTGAACCGGGCGGAAGGTTCGTAATTTCCGGCCCCCTTCCAGATGCGGATGAAAACCTGCTGGGCGATATCCTCCACCTCCGGCCCGTTGTTCAGCATGCGGGCCACGGTGGCGTACACGGCATTCTGGTGTTTGCGGACCAGCATTTCCATGGCGCAAGCGTCGCCATTCCTGACTCTCAGCATCAGCTGGGCGTCCTCGTCTGGTTCCGCAGGCGGCATGTCTTGTGCTTCGTCCATGAAATTCCCTTTTATAAACCCCGTGTCCGGGGAAAGGTTGCATCCGGAAGGGCGCATGCCCCGGAAAAAAGGTCTATCCCATTTTTCCGCGGCTGACGAGATGAAAACGGGTCTTTCTTCTCTTTCCGAGCAAGGCGCCGGACAAAACGTTTTGCTCCTGCCGATGGCCGGTGACGGCTCCGGTAGGAGGAACGTCCCGTTCTTTTCCTGAGGCGGAGACGGAACGTGATGGAAATACGGAGGACTCCCTCCATGCCGCCGGTTTGACAATGGTGAGGGTCGCTCATCATGCCCGGGAACGCCTGTATAAGTTGAAGCCGGACCCGTTTGACGGGGTAAGACCGGAACTTCGTGTTTCCAGGCTTCATGCCGGGGAAAGAGCGGGGCTGGGAGGGATTGATGCGCCTGGAATAGGTGGGAAGGAAAGGGGCGGGATGACAGTAGCCCCTTCCGGATGAAACGCCCGCGGGAGGACTCTGTTCTTGACAGCATTTCCTGCCTGCCTGATAACCTGATGATACAGATACCCCTAACAGTATAAGGAAACGCCGCAATGAAACAATGCATGAATTCTGAAAATTTGCATCGCCGCCTCAAGAAAATCATCGGACAGGTGCAGGCGATCGACAGGATGGTTGACGAGGACGTTCCCTGTGAGGATGTGCTTGCCCAGCTTAATGCCGCCAAGTCCGCGTTGCACAAGGTGGGGCAGGTCGTGCTGGAGGGGCATATCAGCCATTGCGTCCGGGACGGGCTGGAGCACGGAGACCCGGAGCAGACCATCGCACGCTTTACCAAGGCGGTCGAACGGTTTGCCAACATGATTTAGCCGCGGGGGTGCAAGGAGTTTTTTCAGCCGCCATTTCCGGGGATTTTCCCGTCTCCTCTTGACAAACCTATACCCCTATAAGTATATAAAACCCGTACCCGCATGGGTATGGAAAGGAGAATCATATGCTGGTCCGATTGGAAAAACTGCTGGAATGGGGAGGGACAAGGCGCGACGTCGCGCTGCTGTCCGTTTCCGGATTCGCGCTGCTGTTGAGCATGCTTGGTATTGAACCGCTTCCCTTTGGCGTCGCGTGGATAGCCATTGTGCTGTGCGGCGTTCCCATCGTGCTGGAAGCCGTGCTTGGACTGGCGGCTGCCTGGGACATCAAGGCGGATGTGCTCGTTTCCATCGCGCTGGTCGCTTCCGTCATCATCGGGGAGGACTTTGCCGCGGCGGAAATTGCGTTCATCATGCAGATCGGCGCGCTGCTTGAGGATCTGACGGTGGCCAGAGCCCGGGCGGGAATTGAAAAGCTGGTTCATCTGACCCCGGCCACCGCCCGGAAAGTGGACGGCTCCCGGGAGGAGGTCATTCCGGCGGAACAGGTACGCGCGGGGGACGTCCTCCGCGTGCTGCCCGGCGAAACGGTTCCGGCGGACGGAGTGATTCTTTCCGGCCGCACTTCCATCAACCAGGCCGTGATGACGGGGGAACCCCTTCCGGTGGATAAGGGGGCCGGGGACGAGGTTTCCAGCGGAACGGTCAACCAGTTCGGGGCCTTTGACATGAAAGCGGCCAGGACCGGGGAGGACAGTTCCATTCAGCGCATGGTCCGTCTCGTCCAATCCGCGGATGCTGGAAAGGCCGGAATTGTGAGCCTGGCGGACCGCTGGGCCACCTGGATCGTCGTCATTGCCCTGGCTTCCGCAGGGCTGGCCTGGCTGGCCACGGGCGAACTGATCCGAGCCGTCACCATCCTGGTGGTATTCTGTCCCTGCGCGCTTGTGCTGGCTACCCCCACGGCGGTCATGGCGGCCATTGGAAACGCCGCCAGGCATGGATTTCTGGTGCGGGAGGGGGATGCCCTGGAACGCCTGGCCTCCGTATCCCACCTCACCTTTGACAAGACGGGAACGCTTACCCACGGGACGCCCCGCGTGGCGGCGGTACGCAGTTTCCTGCCGGACCTCCATGAACAGGAGCTTTACAGGTATGCCGCCTGCGCGGAACTGCGGTCGGAACACCCTCTGGGCAAGGCGATCGTCCGCTGCTGCCGGAAGGAAGGAAAGCAGGAGCTTCCCCAGCCGGAACAGTTCCGCATGATTCCGGGGAGGGGCGTCCAGGCCGTCCTGGACGGGAGGGAACTGGTAGCCGGGAACCTGGAATTATTCCGGGAAAACGGGCTGGAGGTGCCCGGCGAGGTCCGCAGGGCGGCGGAACAGTACCAAAGGGAGGGATGCACCGTGATTTTCCTCGGCATGGATCGTAAGGCCGCGGGCTTCATCGCCCTGTCGGACACCCTGCGGGAGGATGCCGTCTCCACCATCCGGGAAGTGGCGGAAACCGGGGTGGTTCCCGTGCTGCTGACCGGAGACCATGGGAATGCCGCGGCCCATGTAGCCGGGCAGCTAGGCATTGAGCGGCTTTACGCGGACTGCCTGCCGGAGGACAAGTTCAACTGGATTGACGCATTCCAGAAGGAACGGAACCGGGTGTGCATGATCGGGGACGGAATCAATGACGCGCCGGCCCTGAAAACCTCCCATGCCGGAATTGCGATGGGCGGCATAGGCAGCGGCATTGCCGTGGACGCCGCGGACATTGTCCTGGTCAACGACGATATCCGGGAACTCCCCCATCTGCTGCGCCTGGCAAGACGCATGATGGGCACGATCAAGTGCAATCTGACGTTCTCCATGGCCCTGAACTTCATCGCCGTCATCCTGGCGGCGGCCGGGATATTGAATCCCGTGGCGGGCGCATTGGTCCACAATGCGGGTTCCGTCGTCGTGATCGTCAATTCCGTCTTTCTGCTGAAATGGGAAAGGAAGAAGGGCATGGCTTCCCATGGCGCGGGGGAAACAGCTTCATGACGGGCGGGAAAAGGGAGGATCGTGCGCTCTGCGGACGCATGATATTCAGTTGACGCAGGGGACTGCGGCGCTCCTGCATCCTGGGTTTGGCATGCCGGACCGGAAAACGCTTGGATGGGGCGGAAGCCCGTGCTATCTTTTTCCCAAGTTCGGCAGGGGTGCCCAAACAAAGGCTGAGATTGCGGGAACGGCATGCTGTTCCCGCAGAACCCTTCAAACCTGATGCGGATAATTCCGCCGCAGGGAGTTCGATTGAACGGGCGCGGCCCGTTTCTCGGGAAGGTCTCGTTTCCGCTGTTCCCCTGCCGGTACAGAACAGCATCCATTCCATGAACGACACCGCCAATTTGACCTATCCCGGCTCCCGACGCGTTTATATTCCGGGCCGTCTGCATCCGGACGTGCAGGTTCCCCTGAGGGAAATCCTCCTGAGTGATACCCTGCTGCCAGATGGCACCGCCCACCCCAATGACCCCGTACGCGTGTACGATTGTTCCGGCCCGTGGGGGGATGCGGCTTATGAGGGAACCGCGGAGCAGGGTCTTCCCCC
Organism: Akkermansia muciniphila; assembly: GCA_947624785.1. Taxonomy (GTDB): domain Bacteria; phylum Verrucomicrobiota; class Verrucomicrobiia; order Verrucomicrobiales; family Akkermansiaceae; genus Akkermansia; species Akkermansia muciniphila_F. Next base: position 25,875 of record CANQLV010000001.1, read on the forward strand.
CCTGCGCGCCGCGTGGATCCGAGCCCGCGGCGATGTGGAGGAGGTGGAAACGGGGCAGGGCCGCTGCCTCCGGGCTGCGGGGGGAGCGCCTGTCACGCAGCGTCATTACGCCCGCCAGGGTGTCATTACGCCGGAAATGGAATTTGTAGCCATCCGGGAAAACCTGGGCAGGGAAGAAGCGTTCAAGGCGGTGTACGACCGTTATCCGAACGCCAAGAGCCGCCCGGACGAAGCCCGGGAAGTCCTGGAGGCGCTCACCATGATGCCGCGGCCGTCCGAACTGGAGGCGCAGGAAGGCTTCGGCCCCTCCAGCATGGTGGCCCGCGACCGGCTGGACCACCAGCACGCGCCGGAACGCCGGAACGGCTGCCGGATGCCCTCTTATTTTACGCCGGAATTCGTCAGGGATGAAATTGCCGCCGGGCGCGCCCTGATTCCCGCCAACATCAACCACCCGGAATGCGAGCCGATGGCCATCGGCCGCAACTTCCTGGTGAAGATCAACGCCAACATAGGCAACTCCGCCCTGGGGTCCAGCATTGAGGAGGAGGTGGAAAAACTGCGCTGGGCCATTCACTGGGGGGCGGATACCGTCATGGACCTGTCCACCGGAAAGAATATCCACGCCACCCGGGAATGGATCCTGAGGAACTCTCCCGTTCCCATCGGAACCGTCCCCATTTACCAGGCCCTGGAAAAGGTCGGCGGGAAGGTGGCGGACCTGAGCTGGGAAGTCTTCCGCGACACCCTGCTTGAACAGGCCCGGCAGGGCGTGGACTATGTGACGGTGCACGCCGCTCTGCTGCTCAGGTTCGTGAACCATACCGCGCGGCGCATGACGGGCATCGTCTCCCGCGGCGGCTCCATCATGGCGCAGTGGAGCATGATCCACGAACAGGAAAACTTCCTTTATTCCCACTGGGATGAAATCTGTTCCATTCTGGCGGCTTACGACATTGCCGTCTCCATCGGGGACGGCCTGCGGCCCGGCTCCGTGGCGGACGCCAATGACTTCGCCCAGCTGGCGGAGCTGGAAATTCAGGGGGACCTGACCATGCGCGCGTGGAAGGCGGGCGTGCAGGTCATGAATGAGGGGCCGGGCCACGTGCCCATGCACCTCATTGCGGAAAACATGAGCAAGCAGCTTGAATGGTGCATGGAAGCTCCCTTCTACACGCTGGGGCCGCTGGTGACGGACATCGCCCCCGGCTACGACCATATCACCGGGGCCATCGGCGGGGCGATCATCGGGCAGCGCGGCTGTGCCATGCTCTGCTATGTGACCCGGAAGGAACACCTGGGCCTCCCGGACCGGGAGGACGTGAGGGAAGGCGTGGTCACTTACAAGCTGGCGGCCCACGCCGCGGACCTGGCCAAGGGGCACCCGTCCGCCCAGTGGCGGGACAACGCGCTGGCGCAGGCCAGGTTTGAATTCCGCTGGGAGGACCAGTTCAACCTTTCCCTGGACCCGCAGAAGGCGCGTTCCTACCACGATCTGACGCTTCCCCATGCCAACGCCAAAAAAGCCCACTTCTGCTCCATGTGCGGTCCGGACTTCTGCGCCATGCGCCTGAGCCAGGACATCCGCCGCCGTTCACGGCAGTAGGGGGGCCGAAGGCGCGGCGTCACGGTGGCCTCCGGATTGTCAGGAGCGCGAACGCCTGAAAAAGAATGACAAGAGCAGGGATGATGCTATGATGCCTTTAAGATGAAGAGTTCATTTTTTCCTGTCCTTGGCATTCTTTCTCTGGCTTCTGCCGTGGTTTGTTCCGCATCTCCCGTATGGGAGACGGATTGGAACAAGGCTCTGGAAAAAGCCGGCAAAAGCGGCCAGCCGGTGCTGGTTGACTTCACCGGCTCCGACTGGTGCCCGGGATGTATTTATCTGCGCAAAAATATTTTTGATACGGACGCTTTCTCCAAATATGCGGGAGACAACAACTTCCTGCTGTTGGAGCTGGATTTTCCCAGGACGGAGGGGAAAATGCCTCCGGAACAGCTCAAGTTTCATGAGGAATTGATGCGCCGTTACGGAATCTCCGTGTTCCCCTCCGTCCTGATGATGGAGGGGAATGGGGCTCCTTATGCCAAAATAGTGGGGCCCTCCAGAACGGTGGAGGAATATTTGAAGAAACTGGAAGCCGCCGGGGAGATGAGGCTGAAGCTGAAAGAAGCCGTGGCTGCGGCCCGCGCGCTGGAAGGAAAGGAAAAACTGGAAAAACTGGTGCAGGCCATCAAGCTGCTTCCGGAAGATTTGCAGCCCTGTCAGAAGGAATTGATTGCGGAAATCTCCGCCCTGGACCCGGAGGACCAGTACGGATTTGCCGGGAAGGCTGAAAAAGCCGTAACTCTGGCGGCGCAGCGGCTCATGATGGAGCAATTTTACAAAAAACACGCGGGCCCCTTTTCCGCAGAAAAAATCCGTGCGGGAAAGGAAGAGGCTTTGCAAATGCTGGAGAAGCGGGACCTCCTGCCGGCCATCCGCCTGGAAATAGCCAAATACGTCAGCGACGGGTATGCGCTGGAGCGCAATTATCCCAAGGCCCTGGAATACCTGAACATGGCCCGTGACGCCGATCCGGAATCTCAGGCGGCCAAAAAGCTGGAGCCATGGATCGACAATATGCAGAAAATAATCAATAAGGGAAAATAAGCCCTTTTCAGGAAGGCATTCCCTCTTCCCGTGAAGAGGAAAACTATATTCCGTCTTTTATTTTAAACAAAAAAATGAGCTTGCTGCGCTATGATTGATGAAGGAACCGAACATGCAGAAATGAATACGTCCGCCTACATCACGGAAGAGGAAGTTAATGAAGAAGACAGCCATTTGCTGAGCTGGGATGAATGGCTGCGGAGGCACGTCGCTCAACTGCTGCTGTTTGCCCGCCAGCAGTCCCGCTCCCCGGAAGATGCGGAGGACATCCTTCAGGATGCCCTGATACGGCTGGCGCGCAAGGAGGCCTCCGGGGAGTTTGTGGGAGGGCAGGAGGCATGGCTTTCCTATGTCTTTGCCTCCATCCGGCGCCTGGCGGTGGACTATGGCCGCAAATCCGACCGGCGCCAGAAAAGGGAGGATGAAGCCTGCGCCGCCGAACAGGACGAGGATGTTTATGCGGACCCCTGGTTTTCCAGCGCCGCGGCGGACGAGGAGCTCAAGCAGTTCATGGAAATGCAGCTCAGGAAGCTCCCTTCCAAATTCTCCGAGGTCATTGTCCTGAAAATATGGGGGGAACAAACCTTTCAGCAAATTGCGGAAACGCTGGAAATCTCACAGAACACGGTGGCGAGCCGGTACCGCTATGGCATCGACCTGCTCCGCAAGGCGCTGAGAAACAAAAAAGACCAACTCTAATGCCGCTCCACTCTTATGAAACATGAAACAACATCATCCGCCGCAGGGGAGGAAGGCGGCGGTACTGCCGCCATGCAGCCCCTTCCCGTATCCGATGAACTGATTTCCCGCCTGGCCGGAAGGTGTGAGGAAATCTTCCCACTGAACGACCGTCTCCGGCATGATGAAATCTCCGATGAGAAAATTCATGAGATGGAATCCCTTTTGAAACGTTTGCGGCCTGCTCCGGTGAGGGTTCTGTTCCGGGAACAATGCTGTTCCCTGATGTGCGCCGAGTCCGAGCATGAAATGGAAACCCGGCTGAAAAGGCTTTCCGCCTCTTCCATGCTGGAATTCTCCGTGTGCAAAATGGCGCAGGCCATGGATTGCGCCGGAAAGGCGAAGCCGGCAAAAGCGGTGAAAATCCCCCTGTGGCGGCGGCTCGCGTATATTTCAGGCATTTCCGTGGCGGCCGCGGTGGGCGCCGTCCTGCTGGTTCAGAATACGCTGGTAGCGCCCGGCGGCACGGTGGCCGGAGGAAATGAGGTGGAAGCCGGAACTGAAAAGGCGGAAGCCCCTGTACTGCCCGGGGAAAAACGGGAGCTGCTGCGGAAACCCACTCTATTTGAATTGCAGGGCGGAGACGAGCGCGTGCCCGTAATCGCCCCTGCCGTCATCCGGAGAATTCTTCCTGAAAAGGAATATTGAAGGACCGCCGCGTGAACGCCTGTGGGGCGGCGCGTTTGAAATTTTCCATTCTGCTGCTGCAAGTGTTTGCGCTCTCCAGTCCTGTTCCTTGTTCCGCGTCTCTGTTTCGTGAAGAAAAAGAAAGCGCCCTGACTGCATGGCGTAGTTCTTTTCCAAGCCCGGAAATAAATGTTCTACCGGGCGGGAAATCTCCCTGCCGGTGGATGGGAAAGGCGTCCGGATAAGTATGGGTTGGCTTGGCTTTACTCCCGTGATGCTTTCCTTGGCGGTCTGCCGATGCTCCGGGACGGAAGGGGCCGGACGGGGAGCTGCAAAAAAAATGCACAAATTTTGAACATTGCGCGGACGGATGCTGTATATTATCTCACATGGATATGAAAACCTGTATCTTTCTGACATTGGGATTGCTGATAGGTTCGGGCTCCGGGTATTCCATTGACCGGCCCGCAGGAAGTACGGACAACCTTCAGCCGCCTCCCTTGACTCCCTACACGCCGCAGGCCAAGCCGCTCCCCTCTTCCAGACCCGCCAGGCTGGGCATTGTGCCCGGCACGGTGCCCCAGGCGGTCGTGGCTCAATTGGAACTCAGCGGATTTCCCGGCGTGCTGGTGACCAAGGTGATGCCGGATAGTCCCGCCGCCAAGGCCGGGCTCCAGGAAAACGACGTCATCATCAAGCTGGGGGACATTTCCCTGTCCGGCCCGCGCTCCGTGACGGAGGCCCTGGCTGAAAAAGTTCCGGGAGACAAGATCACGGCTGTATTCTACCGCAAGGGCAAGCGGGAAACGGCGGATATCACGCTGGACGGCGGAACGCTTACCGCGGAAGAAATACTGGCGGCCCAGGGAGATCCCCGCACCCAGCTGCGCGTGGTTCCCTCCGTCCGGCGCCAGGCGGTTCCTCCCGCCGGAATGGCCGCACGGCCCAACCTTCCGCAGCGCATTCTGGACATGCAGCAGATGATGGATGATTTTTTGAGGGACTCCGCGATTGATGATTCGCGGATGGATGACATCATCGGCCGGATGAACCTGACCCCGGGAGCGGCCCAGATGCTCCGGAGCCTCCAGAGCCTTCACCAGATGCCCATGCCTCCCATGGGCAAGGTCTCCGGCGGAGGGCAGAGCACGTCTTCCGTCCGGATGTCGGACGCCAACGGAACCATTGTGGTTTCTTCCAGCTCCCAGGCGGGCACCACCGTCCATGTGACGGATTCCGCGGGAAAAGTCCTGTACTCCGGCCCCTACAACACGCCGGAGGAAAAGGAAGCCGTGCCGGAAGCCGTCAGGGAACGCCTGAAAAACATAGAAACCAACTTCTGCTTTTAACGCCTTCATGAAATAATGGAGAAATCCATGATCATAATGTTAAGGACGGCTGCCCTGTGTGGGGCAGCCTTTTTCATGCGGAAAAGGGGCTTTTTCCTCTTCTGAAAAAACGGTGCGTTCCGGGAAGAAAAAACACGGAACAAGCGGCAAGACACCTATTCCACATCCGGAGAAACCGCCGGAAGCAGAGGGAAGGAAAAGAAAGGGGATATCCCTGCGGCCACCCGGCGCGGGGCAGGTCTTGAACGCCTTTTGAAAAGCGGAGTGCGGCAGTAACTACAGGATGCCGGTCAATTTCCGGTACGTTTCCAGCGCAAAGGAATCAGTCATGCCGGAAATATAATCAAGCATGTGCGCCAAGCGCGCGTTCCTTCCTTCATCATCCTGGGGCAGACCGGTTCCCTGGAGCATGATGGCCACTTTTCTGGCCTGTCCGGAGGAAGGATGGTCTACCCACTCCATGAAAAAGTCGATCAGCTCGCCCAGGACCTTATAGCCCATGGCTTCCACTTCAATCACCTCCCGGGCCTGGTACACGTTCTCTATGGCATACTGGTACAGGCCGTTCAGAGGACCGGCCAGTTCCGAACGGTCAATCAGGGAATGCTCCATCCTCCCTTGCAGAAGCTCCTCTTCATGACTCGTGAAACTGTCCACGGCGGCCTGGATGCTCCTGCCGATGGAGAGCGCCCGCATGTAATGGATGCAGGAATCTTTTTCATCCTTTTCCTCCAATTCCCGGACATAGCGGAGCTGGGATTCCGTCAGGAAAGGACTGAACAAATCCCTGGTAGGATCAAAATCCAGAATGCCGGAAAAATACCCGTCTTCAATATCCGCAATGCGGTAGCAGATATCGTCCGCGGCCTCCATCAGGTACGCCAGGGGATGGCGGCACCAGCAAAGATATTTTTCATCCGGCGCGGAACGGGGAAGCAGCCCCAGATGGCCGGCCACGAAGGAAGCCGCTTCCCTCTCCTGTTCCCCGATGCCGAACTTCTTGCATTCTAGCTTGTTGGCTGCCGCCATGCCGCCTTTCCTGACGGCCGCGGAATAGGATTGCGTGCAGGGATACTTCATGAAAGCGCCCAGAACGGCCGCCGTCAATTTCAGGCCGTTGCCGTCCATCGGGTCCCCGGTCCGGGTAAGAATGCGGAACCCCTGGGCATTCCCTTCAAACGGCAGCTCCAGGTCGTGCCGTTTCAGGGCGGTTTCAATGGCGTCCTCCCCGGAATGGCCGAAGGGCGGATTGCCGATGTCGTGGGCCAGGCAGGCGGTGGAAACGATAGTGGCCACGTCGGAAGGCACTATAGGGGCGGGCAGGGAACCCTTCTCCGCCAGCCACTCCCCCGCCAGCATGCCGAGGGAGGAACCGATGTGGGCCACCTCCAGGCTGTGCGTCAGGCGGGTGCGCACGTAATCGTTGCGGCCCAGGGGAAAAACCTGCGTCTTGTCCTGAAGGCGGCGGAAAGCGCTGGAAAACAGAATGCGCCCGTAATCCCGGTCGTAATTGCTGCGGTTTTTCTGCGGAGACGCCGTACTCTGGTGCCTGGACCCCCAACGGGCGTCCGACAAAAGCTGCTGCCAATTCATCATCCCTGACATGGTAAGGGAATGCTACAGGGGAATGCCCGGCTGGAACAGGAGAAAATGGGGGAGGGCGCTCAATAGGTCAGCATCAGGCCAACTCCCCAGTGCAGGTTATTGTCGTAATTGGTGGAAACGCTGAGGCGGGAGGTCAGGATGTAGTGCAGGCCCACGGAATAATCCCGGTCCGTATTCAGGGAAAAGGAAAGGCGCAGGCGGGAGGTGAGCGGAATATCGTCCCGCTCCAATTGCAGGCGCACCTTTCCGTCCGTATCAATGCGGGCGTCCCCGACCAGGAGGAGGGGCAGCGTATACCGGACGCCCAGGGTGCCGTCCACTTCCCGGTCCTTTTTGGTGGTCTGGCGGAACATGTTGCGTTCTCCGGCCTCACCCTTGCGGTAGGTCCAGTCCACCCCGATGTAGGGGTAAAGCCACTGCTTCTCCCCGATGTACCTGCCCAGCCGTCCTTCCGCCTCATAGCCGCGCGTATCCTTGTAGCCTATCTGCCACTCTCCCTGCACGCTCCAGCGGGTGCCCCCGAACTCCAGGTCTCCGATGTTCCCGTTGGAGGCGAAATCATTGTTCACGGTCAGGTACCACTTCCGGTCCATGTCGTAAACGTGTTGGAGCGCCCGCATGGGGTGTGGAAGCTGCGGATTGGGGGGAGAATCCTCATACGTGAAAATCCGGCCCATGCCGCTCATCATATGGTACAGGATATGGCAGTGGAAAAACCAGTTGCCGCGCGTCTTCTCCGCGGCGTTGAACTCGATCACCTGGGTGGCCATGGGCTGGATGTCCACCGTGAACTTGAGAGGGGAAAAATCCCCGTGCTTGTTCACCAGCCGGAAAAAATGCCCGTGCAGGTGCATGGGGTGCCTCATCATGGTATTGTTGGTCAGGATGATGCGTACATTCTGCCCTTCCTTGATCATGATCCGGTCCGTCTCTGAAAGAGTCTTCCCGTTGATGCTCCACACATAGCGGTTCATATTCCCGGTCAGCATGAAATGCAATTCCTTCACGGGCACGCCGGAAGGAAGGTTGGTGCGGGAAGGGGACTTCAGCATGTCATACGTCAGGGTGGTTTCATCCCCGTCCTCCTGCATGTGCCCGTGGCCTCCTCCATGGGAGGAGCCGGCCTTCATGTTCGTCATCCCCATATCTCCGGAATGGGAGGCCGGCATGCCGCCGGACATCCCGTGGTGATGCGTCTGGCGCATGGGGCCGGAATTCATCTTCATCATCTTCATATTCCCGCCCATGGTCATCATCCCGTTCATCTGCTTCATCTTTTTGAAATAATTCAGCCTGGGGAAGGGGCGCAGCGGCTGCCTTTCCCCATGTCCCAGCCACAGGGAGGAAGACCCGGAGGTATCCTCCGCCGTCGCCTGGAACTCGAAAGCCCTGCCTGGTTCCGGTACCGTCAGGACGACGTCGTAAGTCTCGGAAACGGCAATCATCATGCGGTCCACGTCCACGGGAACGACGTCCTTCCCGTCGCTGGCCACCACGCGGATTTTGCCGCCCGCGTACCTCAGCCAGAAATAGGTGGAGGAAGCACCGTTGACGATGCGCAGCCTGATACGGTCGCCGCCCTTCAGCCGGGGCAGGGAAACCTGCGGGGAGCCGTTCAGCAGAAAGCGTTCGTAATACACGTCGCTCACGTCCATGGCGTTCATGCGCTTCCATTCGCTGGTCAGCTTGGTTCCCAGGTAGCCGGCGCGCAGGGCCTCCCAGTAGCTCTGCACGCTCCCCTTCCGGATGGAAAACCAGTCCGACCCGGTGTGAAGCTTCCTGTTCACCTCCTGGGGATTCTCATTCGTCCAGTCGCTCAGCACCAGCGTATACTCCGGAAGGGCGTCCTCCGTCCTGCGCGCCGGGTCGTCGGGCCGCTTGCGGACGACGAACGCGCCGTACAGGCCGCTCTGCTCCTGAAGGCCGCTGTGGGAATGGTACCAGTACGTGCCGTTCTGGATGATGGGAAAAGTATAGGTATGCGTGGTGTGGGGCTTGACAGGCGCGGAAGTCAGGTACGGCACCCCGTCCTGGTCATTGGGCACCAGCAGGCCGTGCCAGTGGAAGGAAGTCTCCGTATCCATCAGGTTGTGCACCCGTATCACCGCGGTGTCTCCCTCCGTAAAATACAGAACGGGGCCGGGGATGCTTCCGTTGATGGTCATGGCCGGGCGCGTGACCCCGGTAAAATTGACCGGAGCGTTCCGGACGTATAAATCGTATTCCACCGTTTTGGCGAGTGACGGAGAGAACTGGGCCATCAGGCAGCAGCACAGGAATGGGAAAAAATGGGAGGCGACCTTAACCATGAACAGGAGGAAAGTACTGCCAGAAAAGACCTGTTCATTCCATCTCCGGTTCAAAATGAAACGGATGTGATGTGTCATGCCTTTCCTGGAGCATGAAAGGAGAATTCGGAAACTGGCTCAGGCGGAAACGGCAAGAGTGCGTTATTCCGTAATCCGTCCTCCGGAAGCTTCTTGCTGCTCAGCCTTCTTGAGAGGAATGGGCGCGATCAGGAAAGAGGACAGGATAAGCAGGCACCCGAGAGCCAGCAGGAACATATTGGGCTGCTCCCGGAACAGGAGCAGGGAAATCAGCGCCGCCAGGGGAATCTTGAGATTGTTCATGATCGCCAGCTTGACGGGCGTCACCCTGCGGGCGCCGTAATTCCAAAGGAAAAAGCAGACTCCTGAAGCGATGACTCCCAAATAGGCCAGCAGCCACCATTGCGCGGCTGAAATCTCCTGCCAGCAGGCCAGCCCTGACGGCAGCCCGGAAGGCAAGGTAACCAGCAGGGCGCCTGCGTAGGCATAAGCGAAGCAGGAAGCTTCACTTCCGCCGAACCAGGAATCCTTCAAGGAAATGTAGGCGATTTGCCCTGCCGCGAAACAGAGGTTGGAAAGCTGTACCAGAACAATTCCCGTGAGTTCGCCATTGCCGGCGGAATACCCTTTCCAAAGGATGCCCGCGCCTCCTATGGCTGCAAGAACGGCCGCCGCCAGATGGAGCGGGGGCAGCTTCTTTTTCATCAGTCCGTTGACCAGAACCACGTAAATCGGCGTGGTGGCCGTGAAAAGGGCGACCTGGTAGGAGGGAAGATAATGGAAGGCCGCGATATAGCAGAGGTACATTCCTCCGAATTGGACGGCGCCTATCCCCATCATCCCCATTGCATGGCTGAAAGGAACCTTCCGGACGAAGGGGAGGAAAACAGCCAGCGAGCCGGCCATGCGCGCCAGCGCGACAAAACTGGCGGGGAGGTCGGACAGGCAGTTCCCCAGCAGTCCGAATGACAACGCCCAGATGAAAGACGTGATCAGCAGCGCAGGCATGAGGGCGGGAGCATACGGAGAAAGGAAAACCAAGTCAATGCCCGTGGCGCAGGAACAGTTACGAGGAGAATTCTTTCCACACGCAATTTTATGGAAAGAAAGGATGTGGATACATCTGCTTCGCCAAATGGAGAAAGGACGGATTTTCTTGGTGAATGTTTTGTTGTGAGCACGGGAGAAGAAAAAGTTGGGCAACGGTATTTAATAATGAAAATAAAAATGTTACAAAAGTTGAAAAAATGATTTTGAGGGTGTTTGGACTTGAACTATTTTTGGCGACTTTTTATAAAGATGCATGAACTTTTGGACCCTTCCCGTTTTCTCTGTATGTGCCGTGGCATCTGCATCGCTTGCTGCGGAAATTCCTCAGGAGGTTCAGGCATTGGATCGCATATATCAGAAACGTTGCACCCAGGCTTGCGCCCCTCATATTGCTGCTTTTACTCAGAAAGCGTTGGTATTGCAGAAGAAATGCGTTCAACGCTCTGATTTTGAAGGGGCGAAAGTAATTCATGACGGTCTTGAGGAATTAAAGAAAAACAATTTTGACTGGCGATTGGTGAAGGAAACTTGCCAGATTTCTATTCCTAGGGATGGATGGTATGGTTCGGTTGCTAATATGATCCATAAGCTGGATGCTGAGGGCAACCATTATGATATACAGGAATTCCGTAAAAAATTTAAAAACACGGGCGAGAAGGTTAACACCGAACTGACGGGGCCGGATCTGATCGTATTTACAGGAGCTCCGAACAGGTTGTGGCTGGTCATTGATTCCCGGACGATTTTTGAAATTTATACAAACAATATCGTTGCCCGTTTGATACATGATTCTTCCAAAGAGGGAACCAATGTAGGAAGTGCGGATGAAATAAAAGATGCCGAGTGGCAGCAGATGCAGAACGATCTCAAGAAGCGGTGTTTTCAGGCATGTTCGGAAATAACAAAAAAATATGTCCAGGCGTTAGACAAGTTGAAGCTGAAATTATCGGCTGACGGTGATATGACAGCTGCTGTTGCAGTGCATGAATACGCAAAACGGCTTGAAAGCGGCAACCTTTCTCTAGAACGGGACCGTTCCTTGAAAACCTTTGAAGGAAACTGGAAGGATAGTTCCGGTCTGACTTACCGTTTTAATGGGCGTGGAGAATGTACAGTTAAAAAGTCTAACGGCACTACTGATTTTACGATGACTCCTGTCCGTTCTTCTCCCCACGGAGATTTTCATTATTTTAATGTTTCTTCCGGAGGCTCTCGGATTGCAACCCGGGTGGCCGACAAGATTTATATTATCATGCAGGATGGAAGAAAGGATTGGTTGCGCGTGTGTGCACGTATCGGAAAATAACATTGAGGCCAGCCGAACTGCAGAACTGAGTGCAACATCGTTGAAGGCATCTCGAAATTGAGCCTGACGGTTCGTTCTTATACTGCTTTTCTATGTGGATGTATCCTCCCGTACCAGGCAGCCGGCAAATCATCATCCGGGTGCAGGGAAGCATCGGTTTTATCTTTTCGCTATCAGCCTTCTGTTATCCGCTAAAATAAAGCTTGGCGTTGAAAAGAAAAACGCTTCGGAATGCAGGATTCCGGAGCGTTTATGAAAATGGTACGCGGTACTGGTTTCGAACCAGTGACCCCATGCGTGTGAAGCATGTGCTCTACCACTGAGCTAACCGCGCATTTGCAGTGCGGAGGGAATATATCGTTCATGCAGGGGATTGGCAAGGAGTTTTTTGAAGGCGGGTGAAAAAGAGGGAATACTTTCCTCCTCTCAAGAGCTCCGGATTTATTCCTCCTAAACGTGTGGGGCTTTTTCCGGACCCGGTTCCGGAAAGTGGGAAGGTGGCTCAATTCCGGCTTGTACAGCGTCAGCCGTCTTCCTACACTCCGGGCATGAGTTGCACAAGCCCACCCAGAGCATGGGCCCAGGTTGATACCAATGCGTTGAGGCACAATTTGAACGTCGTCCGCCGAGTGATGCCGGACCACGGCCTGATGGCCATTGTGAAGGCGGAGGCCTACGGGCACGGGCTGGAAGGGGTAGTGAAGGCTCTGGATGGTGAAGACTGCGCTTTTTTCGGAGTCGCCACGGTGGCGGAGGCCTGCCGGGTGAGGGATGCGGGGGTGAAGACGTGCCCGTTTATTCTCGGTCCCTGTTTTGCCGGAGAACGGGAGGAGATTGTGCAGAACGGCTGGCGCGCCGCCCTTTCCAGCATGGAGGAGGCGGAACATTTCAATTCCCTGGGCGCCCTTTACAACAAGCCCGTCCATGTTCATCTGGGCGTGGATACCGGGATGGGCCGCAGCGGTTTTCTTCCCAGTGAGCTGCACGGCCTGACGGAGAGGCTCAAGCAGTTCAGCCATCTGGACCTGGAGGGCGTGTTTTCCCACCTGTCCGCGGCTTCCGACGATATTTCCTTCACGCACGGGCAAATTAACGGCTTTGCGGAGGCCGTGAACGAACTTTCCCAGGGGCACCGGTACAAGTTCCGGCACCTGTGCAGCAGCGCGGCCGTCTTCAATTACAAGGTTCCCTGCGCCAACATGGTGAGGCTGGGCAGAATCCTGTACGGGTATTCCCCCATGCCGTCCCCGTACAACAAGGAGCTGCGGCCCACGATGACTCTGTACAGCCGCATTACTCTGATACGCACGCTGCCGGGCAACCACGGCGTTTCCTACAACCACTGCTATATGACGAAGGGGAGCACGAAGGTGGCTACCATCGGCATCGGCTATGCGGACGGCTACCTCCAGTATCTTTCCAACCAAGGCGCACGCGTGTATATCAACGGCCAGTACTGTCCGGTTCTGGGCCGTGTGACGATGGACCAGATTATGGTGGACGTCACCTACATGGACCAGGTGGAAACCGGGGATCTGGTGGAGATTATGGGCCCCAATGTGAGCTGGGAGGAATTGACGCGCCGGGCCAATACCATTCCCAGCAACGTGCTGACCAGCATCAGTGCCCGCGTGCCGCGGATTTACGTGTAAGAGACCGCGGTCTGTTTCGAGCTCGTTTGTTTTTTGACGGGATGGCAGGCACCGGGCCGCAAAGCTGCGGTGAACCGGTGTTTCCTCCATCGCTTTTAAAGGCCGTGACCTCTCCCGGAAGTGTGGGGCTCCTTTCCCCCTCAATGGTTGTTTTTCCGAAGCGGAGCAAAGGCTTTTTTGTTGGGCGCAGTCCGGAGAAAAATTCCCTTTACTGAGCTCCGGATGGATTTTTAGTTATGAAGGGCGGGAGGCCTTCACTTTCAGGCTGACGGAACCGTAAAGCCATGGTTAACCAGTATTTCCGCCATACTTCTTGGCAGCCGGAATTTCCTTGGTATGAGAGGCTTTACTTCTGGAAACGTTTTTTCCAATAGGTCACGGATTCCACGTTTTTTCCGCGCTTTTACCGCTGGCGCACCTTGTTCCAGTCTTCCGGTTCCAGGGAGCAGGGGTCCGGAGCTACCCAGTGGCCCGGCTCTATTTCCACGGGGGTCAGGTCCGCCCCAACCGTTTCCGGATAGGAGGGGTGCTGGATGCGGTGGCCGAAGGCGGAGCCGAGCGGAGGGTTGATGGGGGAGGGGACGTCTCCCGGCAGGGGCTGGTGCTGGTTGGCTTTAGCGGGGTCCGGTTCCGGAATGGCGTCCAGCAGGGCCTTGGTGTAAGCGTGCCTGGGGGACTGGTAGATGGTTTCAGCATCTGACATTTCCACGATTTTTCCCAGGTACATGACGGCCACGCGGTCGGAGATGTGCTTGACAACTGCCAGGTCATGGGCAATGAAGAGGTAGGAGAGCTTGCGTTCCTCCTGGAGTTCCAGCAGCAGGTTGAGCACCTGGGACTGGACGGATACGTCCAGCGCGGAGACGGGTTCATCCAGAATGATGAGGCTGGGGTTCAGCGTCAGGGCGCGTGCAATGCCGATGCGCTGGCGCTGGCCTCCGGAGAATTCAAAGGGGAAGCGGTCGATGGCGCTGTCCGGCATGCCCACACGGTCCAGCAGGCCGCGCACCCATTCCCGACGCGCGGCTGGCGTGCCCATGCCGTGAATGACGAAGGGTTCCGCCACGATCTGGCCGATGGATTGGCGCTGGTTGAGGGATTCCGCCGGGTCCTGGAAGACCATTTGAATATGGGGCCGCAAGGGCCGCATTCTGCGCTGGGAGAGCCTGGCGATGTTTTTGCCGTTGAATTGGATGGAGCCTCCGGTGGGTTTCAGCAGGCGGACGATGCTTTTTCCGATGGTGGATTTTCCGCAGCCGGATTCCCCCACCAGCCCCAGCGTTTCACCGGGATAAATGCTGAAGGAGACGTCGTCCACCGCCTTCACCCAGCCCGCCTGCCGCAGGAATATCCCGGAGCGGACGGGAAAGTACATTTTCAGGTTATTGACTTGCAAGATTGGTTCCGGCATGGCTGGGAGAAAAGGGAGGTTAAAGGTTGGCGCAGCGGGGGCAGGCTTCCACGAAGTGGTCCGGGGATATTTCCACGAGGGGAGGGCGTTCCGTGAGTTCTTCCACGGGCACGCCCTGGCGCTGGCAGAAGCGGCAGCCGGGCACGAAGTCCGCAATGGAGGCCACCTGCCCGGGGATAGTCGGCAGCTTGGTCTTGCGCACGGAGCTTAACTGCGGAATGGAGGCCAGCAATCCCTTGGTGTAGGCGTGGCGGGGATTGGCAAAGAGTTCCCGGACAGGGGCTTTTTCCACCACGCGGCCGGCGTACATGACCACTACGGAGTCACAGCTCTGCGCAATGACGCCCAGATCGTGCGTGATGAGGATGGAGGATGAGCCCATTTCCGCCTGGAGGTCCTTGAGCAGGGACAGAATCTGCGCCTGCACGGTGACGTCCAGGGCCGTGGTGGGTTCATCCGCGATGATGAGTTCCGGATGGCAGGCCAGGGCAATGGCGATGACGACGCGCTGGCGCATGCCGCCGGAGAGCTGGTGCGGGAATTCGTCCACGCGCTGTTCCGGCGCGGGGATGCGGACGCGCTGCAGGAGCTGGATGGCGGCGTCCCGGGCTTCCCTGGCGTTCATTCCCCGGTGGAGCATCAGGGATTCCCCTATCTGCCTGCCGATGCTGTGCACGGGGTTGAGCGCCGTCATCGGTTCCTGGAAGATGACGCCGATGTGGCGGCCGCGGATGCCGTGCATGTCCGTCTCCTTCGCCTGGACCAGGTCACGGCTCTTGAACAGGATTTGCCCGTCCAGGATTTTCCCCATGGGCTGGGGCAGCAGGCGGACGATGGACATGGCCGTGACGCTTTTGCCGCAGCCGGATTCCCCAACGATGCCTACGCAGGTTCCCTTGGGGACGGTGAAGCTGACGCCGTCCACCGCTTTCAGCAGGCCGGATTCCGTCTCGAATCCGGTGACCAGGTTCTTGATTTCCAACAGGGGTTCGCTCATGTGTTATTTCTCCGTGGCAGAGGGTTCCAGCGGGCCGCCGTTTTCCGGAATGACGGGAACGGACGGAAGCTTGCCGCCGCCTTCCTTGTTGTCCAGGCTGTCGATGGAGTCCATGTAGCGGTACTGGTCGTACACGGTGTCCACTTCCTCGAAGGTTTTTCCTTCCCGCTTGGCTTCCATCGTCTCCTTCTTAATGTCGTTGTCCACCCAGTACAGGTAGCTTTCCATCGGGTCAAACACGACCGGATGGCAGAATTGCGTAGTGGCGCTGTTGGGCCACCTGACCCAGCGCCAGTAGCCCAGCCTGACGAATTCCGTGGTCCAGCAGGGGACCCACAGGGCTTCGTCATGAATTTTCTGCTGCACCTTCCAGGTGGCTTTTTGAAGTTCGTCTTCCGTAGCGGCGTTTGTTTCGTCGTCCAGCAGCTTGTCCATCTCCTTGTCCGCGTAGGCGCAGATGTTGTTGGTGTAGGTGATGAGGCTGCCGCGTTCGTCATAGGCGTAGCGGGAGTGGAAGCCCTGCTCGTTCATCGGGTGGGGCGGGGTGAAGCCCCAGGCCATGAAGGAGGCCTGGACGCGCTTTTCCATGATCTTGCGGAAGGCCACGGTGGAGTCCAGCGGGTCCAGCTGGATTTCCAGGCCGCATTTGCGGGCGTCTTCCTTCAGCTTGCCCAGCGTGGAGGCCAGGGATGGGGAGGAGTTGGGGAAGGTGATGGAGGCCGTGAGCCGGGTGCCGTCCGGCTTCCGGAGGATTCCGTCCGGGCACGGGATGGTGTATCCGGCCTTGGCGAAGCAGGCGCGGGCCTGTTCCGGAGAGTAGGGGCGAGCCTTGATGTAGGGGTTGGTGAATTTGCCGAAGCCGGAGTTGTAGGAGTTGAGCCGCTGGTAGTCTCCGCGGAAGGTGATGTCAATGATGTTCTGGATGTTCAGGGCGTACTGGATGCCCAGGCGCACGTTGAGGTCGTTGAAGGGGGCCTTGGAAGTGTTCAGGAAGAGGCCATACGGAGGACGGGGGTAAATGGTGAAAAACGTGCTGCGGTTGATGTAGCCGTTGTGGACTTCCGGAATTTCCATGCGCTCATGCCACAGCTCCGGTTTCGTGATGTTCATGACGTCCAGTTCCCCGATGCGGAAGAGTTCAATGGCTTTGGACGGTTCCGCAATGAAGTTGTACACGATCTGGTCCACGTTATACATGTACTTCGTGAATTTCTTGTCCCTGGCCCACCAGTCCGGCACGCGCTGGAGCGTTACCTGGCGGCCGCGGATGATGCCGTCCGGCTTCACCACGTAGGCGCCCGTGGTGGGCGGTACGCGCCACTGGTAGCGTTCCACGTAGCTGGGGCCGAATTCGCAGTAGAAGTGCGGCGGGGAAGGGATGAACAGCGTGCAGTAGAACGGGAGCAGCGGCTTGGCGAACGGGAGGGTGATGGAGAAGCGGTTGTCGTCGTAGATGGTGATGTTGGACGCGTTCTGGTAGAAGAAGTTGTTGTAGAAGACGTCCCGGCTGTATTCCGAGGTGCGGATGTACATGTTCACCAGCAGGTCGATGGCTTTGACCTTGGCTCCGTCCGTGTAGCGGGCGTCCGGGTCCAGTTCAAAGTAAACGGTGCGCCTGTCCGCGGATTCCGCCCATTTGTGGGCGATGCCGGGGATGATTTTTCCGGTGACCGGATGAATGGAGACGAGGCCGATGATGATTTCATCATACAGGGGGCCGCGGAAGCCGCTGTTGCTGTTCGGGCCGTTGGGGCGGAACGTGTCCGGGTAGGACCCCGGAGCCCACTGGCGCAGCACGCCGCCTTTTTTGGCGTTCGGGTCACCTATTTCCGGATTGTCCAGCCCGTCTTCCCATTTCAGATCCTGGGGGATGTCCGCCGGAGTCTTGAATTTGATGTAGTCCCCTTCCGTCTGCCTGCGGTGGATGACGGACAAGGCCGCTTCATCAGCAATGAGCTTGCTTTGCAGCTTTTCCCTGATTTTGGGGTCTTCCTCCTTGAAGAATTTGTCCCGGAGTTCCCGTATTTCCTTCTGCTTGGCGGCTTCTTCCCGCGCCAGCCGGTCATTGATCTGCTTGTTCCACCGTTCCGGGAAGGAGTCAAATCCCGGAGGGAGCGTGCCGAAGGGCACGTTCGGCTGCCAGCCCACCCCCTGGGATTGGGAGGAATCCTTGCAGCCGGCGCCGGCTGCCAGCAGAAGGGACAGCGTCACGGAGGAAAGGATGGTGCGGAGGATGGTGGACAGCTTGAGCATGGGTATGGCGGAAACAGGAGTCTTTTTATTTATAGGTGGTGAATTTCTTGGGGTCGAAGGCCTCGCGGATGGCCTCCCCGATGAAGGTGACGAGCAGGAGGGTAATCACCAGGGCGGAGAAGGCGGAGGTGACCACCCAGCTGGCGGAGAGGTCCGCCAGGCCGTCATTGAGCAGGCGCCCCCAGCTGGCGTACGTGTCCGGAAGGCCGAAGCCCAGGTAATCCAGGGAGGCCAGGGCCAGAATGAGGGCGGAGACGCTGAACGGAACCAGCGTGACCAGGATGGCGACGAGGTTGGGGAGGATGTGGACGAAGAGGATGCGGCTGGTGGAAGCCCCCAGCACGCGGGCCGCCGCCACGTAGTCGCGCGCCTTTTCCTTCATGGTGGAGGTTCTGAGCTGGTAGGTCATGGCCATCCACCCGAACATGATGAGCAGGCTGATAATCAGGAACATGCCTTTCATGTGAAGCGGCACCATGTCTGAAATGATCATGATGATGAACAGGAAGGGAACCTGGGAGAAGATTTCAATGAGGCGCTGCATGCCGAGGTCAAACATGCCGCCGAAGTAGCCCATCATCATCCCGAAGGTGATGCCGATGAAGTACACGATGGGAAGGTAGAAGATGGCGGCCTTCATGTTCACCTGGAGCCCTCCGTACAGGTACGCCAGGATGTCCGCGCCCTGGGTGTTGGTGCCCAGCAGGTGGCCTCCCTTGAGGGGTGGGGCCGGGTGGTAGAAGATGCGGCTTATTTTGTTCTCGTCCGTCTGTTTCAGGAAGTCCTCCTTGGTGCCGGGGCCGCTGTAGTGTTCCGCTACGATCTGGTTGTTTTCATACGTGGCGCTGTACACTTCCGTCCGGTCTTCCAGCCAGCCGGTGGCGCGGTCCACCTTTTTCCCCTTGCGGAATTTGTAGCTGATGTGGGGAAGGGCTTCTTCATCCTTGTGCAGGCGGGAGGCCAGGCCGGAATACGGCTTGCCGCTGGATTCGCAGACGAGGCCGTCTTCATTTACCGTCAGGGCTTCGGAACCGGGGTTAGTGGAATCCCCCGTGGGGTCGTACGGGACCAGGGGCATGATGACGAGGGAGGGTTTTCCCGGCTGCCCGGCCTGTTTTTTCAGTTCGCGGTAGTTGGCTTCCGCATCCGCAAAGTCCCCGGTCTGGCCGAAGGTGGAGCCCTTGTACACCTTGCGCATGATGGCAGGGAAGTACCAGGAGCCGTCCTGGACGACGAGGAGCGCCCGCTTGCCCACCAGGCACTGGTCCATGCAGGCCAGCAGCGTCAGCACCAGCAGGATGATGAGGGAAACGTAGCCGCGGGAGATGCTTTTAAAACGCTGGATGCGGCGCTTGGTGATCGGCGTGGGGTGGAAGCGGCGCGGTCCTTTCAGCATGATCCAGAAGCCGACCCCGGCCATGACCAGCACGCAGGCCCAGCCGAACCACAGGAATTTCCCCTGCGGCGTCAGGATGCCGCCGTTGTTCTGGTCCGTGCAGACGATGTTGAGCATGCTCATTTCACGCGAGACGGTGAAGGGCCAGCTCAACGTGGGCAGGAGCAGGCCGCACAGCTCTCCCACGGCGGTGAGGACCGCCAGAATGACCAGAAGGTATGCCAGTTTTCTAACCATGTGTGTTATTCAAATTTGATGCGCGGGTCCACGGCGGCCACGATGATGTCAGAGAGCAGGTTGCCCAGCACCATCAGGAAGGAGGTAAGCAGCAGCGTGCCCATGATCAGGGCGTAGTCCTTGTCCATCAGGGCCTGGTAGCTCAGCATGCCGAACCCCTGGATATCGAAGACCTTTTCCACCAGCATGGAGCCGGCCACAATGAGGCTGATGAGGCTGCCCAGCGTGGAGGCAATCGGGATGAAGGAGTTGCGGAAGGCGTGCTTGATAACGGCCCCCTTGAAGCTCACGCCCTTGGCCATGGCCGTCCTGATATAGTCCGCGGAGAGGTTGTCCATCAGGTTGTTTTTCATCATCATGGTGGTGATGGCGAAGGAGCTGATTACATAACAGATCAGGGGGAGCACCGTATGGTGCAGCAGGTCTCCGGCCTGTTGCCAGAAGCCCATGTCCGCAAAGTCCGGAGACGTCAGCCCGCAGAGCGGGAACCATTCCAGCCGCGCGCCCAGATACACCACCAGCACGGCGCCCAAAGCGAAGCCGGGCACGGAGTACCCCAGGAAAATCAGAACGGAGGAGATGTTGTCCACCATGCTCTTGTGGCGGATGGCCTTTATTACCCCCAGGGGGATGCAGACGGAATACGTAATAATGGCGCTCAGAATGCCGAAGTACAGGGAGACGGGAATGCGCTCCTTGATCATATCCCACACCGGTTCATTGTATTTGAAGGAGTTGCCCATGGTGCCCTGGAGCAGCCCGTCAAAGCTGGTCTTGTACATCACGGCGCGCCAGGCATAGCCGCGCGCCTTGTCCTGAATGGCTTCCGTATTGTCCGTCTGCCGCATGCGGCGCGCCCAGCGTTCCGCCCGGTCCATGGGGGATTCTATATCCACGGTCCAGCCTTCCGAGGCGGCTTTTCTGGACGGAGTGCCGGAAAAGAAGGCGTCCTTCACTCCGTCGGAATCCTTGTCCTGGCGTACGACGACGACTTGTTCTCCCGTTTCATTCAGGTTAATCCGGGTGTGCGTATCGGAAATGCCGGAATATTCATCTTCCTTGTCCGCCGGCTCCACTCCGCCGATTTCCCCGAATTCCTCACGGGAAATGAAAATCTTTTTGGGGAGCACCCCCAGCCATTGCAGATAGGCGGTGATGATGGGCTCCTGAAGGCTGTACTGTTCCTCCAGCCGCTCCATATCCGCTTCACTCAGGTTATTGTCGCCGCGCTGGGATCCCGCCTTCTGGCCGGACAGGGCGCTCATGCTCTGCTGCTGCATCATCTGCTCAATGGGACCTCCCGGAACAAAGCGGGTTATGCAAAAGACGAGGAACGTTACCCCCAGAAGCGTCAGGGGCATGAGAAGGAGTCGTCTGATGATATAGGTCTTCATTCGTCGCGCAGAACTCTACTGGTTTGTGGCAGGCGAGGCAAGTAGCAATGCAAATTTGTGAGCCTTTGCTAACATGCGGTTTCCCCAATTTTCCTTAATGCGGAATGGAAATAATTAAAGATTCCGCAGGATTTCAATGGGGCATCCTGGATTACCGCCACAGGTTCGCAAAACATTAAATGCCTTCTCCCAGGCGGCGCGCCAGCATCTCCGGGAGTCCGGCGGCCAGAATGCGCCTCTGCGCTTCCTCCACGTCGTATTCCACGCGGCGCTGGTAATAAACCATGCTGTCCACATCAAGCACGCCGTAGGCGGCGCGGGGGTCTCCGTCCCTGGGCTGGCCGACGGAACCCACGTTAATAAGGTATTTGTTGGTTTTGAGAAGCTGGATGTCCCCGGATTCATATTCCTGGATGCTCCCTTCATGGCGGATGAAGGTGCGGGGGACGTGCGTATGACCGTTAAAGCACAGGAACTGATTGTCGCGCAACATGTTGATGCTGTGTGTGGCCGTGTCCACATTCGTGACGTAGGACCAGGAGTTGGGCTTGTCCTGGGTGGCGTGCACCAGAACGATTTCATTGGGCAGGATACGCTGGAAGGGGGCGCGGCGAAGCCACTTCTTCTGTTCCTCGGAAAGCTGCTGGCGCGTCCACATCAGGGCTTTGTAAGCCACGGGATTCATGCCTGCCGGATTGTCTTCCCCAATGGCTTCCTCGTCATGGTTGCCGCGCACGGTAGGAATCTGGCGTCCGCGGACGAACTCAAGGCATTCGGACGGATTGGCGTTGTAGCCCACAATATCACCCAGGCAGTAAACGGCGTCGCATTGCAGCTGTTCTATATCCTTCATCACCGCTTCCAGAGCGGGCAGATTGGCATGGATGTCACTGATCAGGGCTATTCTACTCATGGTGTTGCGGAAAAAAAGCATAGCACCTTTCCGCAGCGTTGCCAAGCGCCTTCGGCGGAGCGGTTAAAGATTAAAGGCCGGAAATTAAAGTTCATCCCGGCCGTCATTGAAAAAGCGCCCCTTTAAAGGGGCGCTCCTTTTAATTTATCTTTAGTCTTTTGTTTTCAGTCATCCGTTTTTGCGGGAGGCAAGGCCTCCAAGGCCTCCCTCAAGCCGTCCACGGGGTATTTCAGGGAATTGGCCAGGTGGCTGCTCATCAGGTCGCGGGCGATTTCATCCGTCGGGAACAATTCCCGGAAGGGGATGCGGTCCTTTTCAGGCACTTTCAGCCTGTTTTCCAGGACGAAAATATTGCTCACCAGGCTGGGCGTCCGGTTCCTGGGATCCTTGAACAATTCCCGGCCCAGCTCCAGCGCCTCGCGGGATTTGGAGGGAACGCGGGCGAGCGCGTAAAACTCCTTGCGCGCCGTCAGGGGCGGCGCTCCCAGTTCCCGGGCCTTGCGGTAGGCTTCCGCAGCCTTTTCAAAATCCGGCTGGCGGTAGGTATCACTGTACATGTTGCCCAGCAGGGATTGCAGGTACCAGCTGCCGGGGTTGGCGCTGATGCCTTTTTCTAGGAAGCTGCGGCCCTTCTGGATGTACTTCCGGAAGCCTTCCCGGCGTTCCATGGGAGAAAGCCGCTTATTGTCCAGATAGCTGGAGGAGGCGTTATTGCCCAAATGCCACGAACCGTTGTCCCAGTAAAAATCGGAATGGGGGGCAAGAGAGGTGATCTGGTTGTAGCGGCGTTCCAGATTGGCCCAGTCGGAAATCAGGAAGCAGTCGAAGGCCTCCATGCTCAGAACGGCCGCCACCAGGGAGCGCAGGCCCCCCAGGGAAACCATCGCGAGCTGCTGCTCCAGATAATCGGAGGAGGAGAGCTCCACCGGATCATCCAGCAGTCCCGCCGCCTTTTCCTGCTCCAGAATACGGTTCTGCAAAGGCAGGCGAATCATGCCGAAACCCAGCAGGGCAATGATGAAAATGGCGAAGGTTTTCAGCATGATTCGTAAAATGGTTCAGGTCAATCCATGTTCAGGCGCTTGCGGATGTCCTTGTCCAGAAGTTCCCATTCCGGCACGGATGCTCCGGCCTGCCGGGCCTTGGAGAGAGGGTCTCCCCAGATGGCCGTGTATTCGACGGGGCGCCCTTCGTTGTAGTCCACGGCGCTGGACGGGATGAAGGCCCCCATGCTTTCCGTGCGGGAAAGGTGGAATTCCACCAGGTCCTCCGGCAGGGCATAGCCGCGGGCCTTGGCCGCCCGGACCACTTCCTCCATGATGCGGCGCGCCCGGGCGACGTTTTCCGGGTTTTGATAGAGCTCCGCAATGCTGATGCCGCCCAGCGCCAGGCACAGCCCGTTGAACGGGATGTTCCAGACGAGCTTGTACCACTGGATTTGCTCCGCGGCGTCAAAGGCGCGCGTCTTGATGCCGGCGTTGGCGAACAGGCCGGAGAGTTCCCTGGCCTTTTCAGAGCCTTCCGGTGAGGGGACGAAGGGTGCAAATTGAATGTTGCCGCCTTCCAGGTGGTTGACGTGGCCCGGTTCCGCGCGCATGGCGCAGATGAAGCAGAGGCCCACATAGATGCGGTCAGCCGGGATGATACGGGCGATTTCCTCCGCATTTCCCATGCCGTTCTGGAGCGTGACTACGACCGTGTCCGGTCCCATCAACGGAGGGAGGGCCTTGGAGAAACCGGCATTTGCCGTGCTTTTCCAAGCGACTATGACGAGGTCCACCGGACCGACTTCCGCCGCGTCCCGGTACACCTTGAGCCGGGGCAGAGAGATGTCTCCATGCAGGCTTTTGACTTGCAGGCCGTGTTCTTTCAGGTAGCCGTATTCCGAACGTACGATGAAGGAGACGTCCTGGCCGGATTCCTGAAGCCTGGCTCCGTAGTAGCAGCCGAGGGCTCCGGCTCCCAGAATGGCGATTTTCATGGTGTGCGGTGAAGGTGTGTATCTTGTATTGAGATTGCTCAGAGTCCCTGAACGTTGCCCTTGTTGTCCAGATAGATGTGCATGGCGTTCGGTGAGACGGGCAGGGCCGGCATGCGCATGATTTCACCGCAGAGGGCCACCAGGAAGCCGGCGCCGTTGGCGATTTCAAAGTCGCGCACGGTGACGGTGAAGCCGGTGGGGCGTCCGCGGAGGCGTCCGTTGTCGGAAAGGGAGTTCTGGGTTTTTGCCATGCAGATGGGCAGGTCCGTCAGGCGGCTGGCTTCAAACTGGGCCAGTTTCTTTCTGGCTGGGGGCGTCAGCTCCACGCCGTCCGCTCCGTAAATATTACGGGCGATGATGTTGAGCTTTTCCTCCACCGGAAGGGCGGATTCATAGAGGGGCTTGAAGGGTGCGGATGGCTTGTCCGCAGCTTCCACCACCATTTGGGCCAGGTCTTTGCCACCTTCCCCTCCCCGGGAGAAGATGTCCGCAATGGCGCAGGGAATGCCGCGTTCCGCGCAGTGCGCCACGATGGCGTCCAGTTCCTCCTGGGAGTCGTCAAAAAATTTGTTGACGGCCACCACCACGGGGCGCTTGTAGTGGGCGGCGGCGTCCAGATGGGCGTCCAGGTTGGCAAGGCCTTTTTTCAGTGCGGCCACGTCCGTGTTTTTCAGGTCCGCCAGGGCGGTGCCTCCGTGCATTTTCAAGGCGCGCGCCGTAGCTACGATGACGATGGCGGCCGGGTCCAGCCCGGATTGGCGGCACTTGATGTCCAGGAATTTTTCCGCACCCAAGTCAAACGCGAATCCGGCTTCCGTGACGGCATAGTCCCCAAAACGGAGGGCCATTTTGGTGGCCAGCACGGAGTTGCAGCCGTGGGCGATGTTGGCAAACGGGCCGCCGTGCAGGAAGCAGGGCACCCCTTCCACGGTCTGGACCAGGTTGGGCATCAGGGCGTCTTTCAGCAGGGCCATGACGGAGCCGGTGATGCCGAGTTCCCTGGCGAACACTGGCTTGTCGTCCGTCGTGAAGCCGATCACGATGCGGTTGACGCGGTCTTCCATGTCCTTGTAGGAGGTGGCGAGGCAAAGGCACGCCATGATTTCCGAAGCCGGGGTGATGTCGAAGCCCGTTTCACGCGGGAAGCCCTGTTTGTTAAGCCCCACGATGACGGAGCGGAGGGAGCGGTCGTTCATGTCCATGACGCGCTTCCACGTGACTTTGCGTTCGTCAATGTTCAGCGTGTGGAAGAACATGGCGTTGTCTATGATGGCGCTGATCAGGTTGTGGGCGGAGGTGATGGCATGGAAGTCCCCCGTGAAGTGCATGTTGATTTCATCCGGCGGCGTCAGGGAGCTTTTACCGCCGCCGGTGGCGCCGCCCTTGCGGCCGAATACGGGGCCCATGGAGGGCTGGCGAAGCGCCAGGCAGGCTTTTTTACCGATAGCCTGCAATCCCTGCGCCAGACCGATGGAGACGGTGGTTTTCCCTTCTCCGGAGGGGGTGGGCGTGATGGCGGAAACCAGGATGAGCTTGCCGGGTGCGGCCGGCTTGTCCAATACGTCCAGGGAAATCTTGGCCTTGTTGCGGCCGAAGGGGATTACGTCGTTTTCATCGACGCCCAGCTTGTTGACACAATCGGAGAATGCAGGTGTGACCATGAATGCATGATGACGGAAGCCCCCTCTTTTTGCAAGAAGGTTCATGGGCATTCATGCGGCGGAAACGTGGATGTTTTCAACCGTCATGGGAATGGGCTCGGGAGAGGCTCAGGTTCAAGGGGGGCACAGGCAGTAGGCGCGGGAGAGGGAAAATTGGGCGGTGCGGACACCTTTGGTTTTAGAGAGAAGGCCGGGAGTTTTCCGTTCCCGGGTGGAGGTGTTTTTCAGGCCGCGGGAGCGTGTCCTTCCACAGCGTCTTCCGAGGGGAGCGCTCCCGGGAATAAGGGCTTTGGGCCGTATAAAGAATTTCCCTTGAAGCCAGGATACTTCAGGAAAAAATTTACTGCTTCAGCACAGGGCGGTAATGGCCCGTGATGGTAAAGTTGAAGAGGCAATCTTCCTCCTGCGTGCCGCAGCCGATGTTGTGAATAATCAGCGGCGTCCCTTCCTTCGTCTTCCGGTCGGAAACGATTCCGATGTGGGGAACACTGTCGGACAGGTTCCACGTAACCAGGTCGCCGGGCTTGTAGTCCTCCGCGGTTTCCGTGATGGGAACGGACCATCCCTTCCGGGCAAAGAAGGTGCGGAGATTGGGAACCCTGCGGTGGTCAATGCTGCGGTCCGTGGTTTTCAGGCCCCATAGTTTCGGATATTTGGAGAAGTGGGCCTTCATGTCCTCATGCACGGCTTTCTGGAGGTCCAGGCCGAAGGCCCTCATGGCACGGATGACGACGTCCGTGCACACTCCCGTTTCCTTGGGAACATCCCCGTTGGGGTAGGGGATGGATTGATAGCCTCCGTTGTAGGAGACCGTTACTCCTATCTGTTCGCGCGCCTTGGCGGCCAGTGCGGCGTTGTCCGCCGTCAGGCACGCGGAACAGGAAAGGAACAGGAGGGTGAAAAGGGCGAAGGGTTTCATGGGGTAGTTGGGTTGGAGAAGGGTAAGAATCAGACGAAGCTGGCAAAGCCGATGTCCGGACGGCGCTGCATGCCGTCAAATTTGACCTTTTTGGTTTCGTTGTGGGCGCGCTGGCGCGCTTCAGAGAGGGATTCCCCCTGCGCCACGACGGCCAGCACGCGTCCGCCGTTGGTTTCATAACAGTTTTTATCCGCATTCCATTTGGTGCCGGCGTGGTAAACGGAAGCATTCGCAACGTCGTCCAGCCCCTGGATGGCGTCGCCGGAGTGGGAGGTTTCCGGATACCCCTTGGAGGCGAGCACGCAGCAGACGCTCCAGCCGTTTTGGAAGGAGATTTCTTCCGGCGTGAATTCTCCCCTGGCCCCATGCAGGCAGAAGGAGGCCAGATCCCCGGAGAGCAGGGGCATGACGGCCTGGCATTCCGGATCCCCGAAGCGGCAGTTGTATTCAATCACCTTGGGGCCGTTCGGAGTGAGCATGAGGCCGAAGTACAGGAAGCCGCGGTAGGGCAGCCCGTCCTTTTTCAGTCCGGCTACCGTCGGAGCCACGATTTCCTTTTCAATGCGTTCCAGCATGTCCGGCTCCACAAGCCGGCGGGAGGCCACCGCGCCCATGCCGCCCGTGTTGGGGCCCGCATCGCCTTCCTTGAGGCGTTTGTAGTCCCGCGCCGGGCACAGGATGAGGTAGTGGTCGTCCACCAGGGCGCCGAAGATGGAGACTTCCGGCCCAGTCAGGAATTCTTCCACCAGCAGGCGCCCTTCACCGAAGCGCCTGTCCGTAAATACTTCTTTCAGGAAAGCTTCCGCTTCTTCCTTGCCCATGCAGACGGCCACGCCCTTGCCGGCGGCCAGGCCGTCAAATTTGAGCACCGTGGGGTAAACGCCGCCGATGAATTGCCGGGCTTCCTCCAGGGTGGCGGCCACACGGGCCTGCCCGGTAGGGATGTGGTGGCGGAGCAGGAATTCCTTGGCAAATTCCTTGCTGGCTTCCAGCTGGGCGCTTTCCTTCACCGGACCCCAGCAGGGAATGCCCACGCGGGCGCAGGCGTTCGCCAGGCCTTCATCCTTGACGAGGTAGCTTTCCTCTCCGGCTACACAGAGATCCACTTTATTGGAAACCATCCAGTCGATCAGCGTGGGCAGATCCCTGGCGGGAATGGGGGCGGCCAGACGGTTGATGGCGTCGCTGCCCGGAAAACAGTACATTTCCGGTGCGGAGGGGGATTCCTTGAGCGCCTTGACCAGAGCGTGTTCACGCCCACCTTTTCCAATAACGGCTATTTTCATACTCGGCAAGTATGCCGGGACGGACTGATTTTGCCAAGCTGAAATGAAGGGGGAAGGCGCCCTTGGCATACGGTTTTTTCCGGGATGCGCGGGCGGGGTATTTCCGTGCTGCTCCAAGGGGCCTTCATGATTCAGGAGACGGCTGTAGAACGTCTGCGTGCCCTGGGCGGTATTTTGCTTCTGCGGGAATCCCGGCCATGAAAAAGGCCGCCTGGCACGGAGGAAAGGCGGCCTGTGAAAAGAAGTTGTTTGTCCTGGATTTAGAACGGGATTTCGTCGTCCATGTCTCCAAAGTCGTTGGACGGCTGGTTGGAGGAAGGCATGGGGGGCGGATTGTAGTTCTGGGCCGGACGGGGCTGTCCGTAGTTGTTGGAGCGGGGCGCTCCCTGGGGCTGCTGGCGAGGGGCGCCGCCCATGTCGCCTTCACCGCCGCGGGGGAAGAGCTGGATGTTTTCACCTATTACGCGCAGCTTGGTGCGCTTCTGGCCGGAGGCCTTGTCTTCCCAGGAGTCCAGTTGCAGGCGGCCTTCCACAAAGACTCCGCGGCCCTTGCTGAGGTAGTTGCCGGCTACTTCCGCCTGGCGGTTCCAGAGGGTGACGTCCACGAAGGTGGTTTCCTCCTGGCGTTCGCTGTTGTCGCCCGCATAGTAGCGGTTGATGGCGAGGCGGATGTCCGTGACGGCGGTGCCTTTGGGGGTGTAGCGCAGCTCGGGATCGGCGGTCAGGTTGCCCATTAAGAAGACTTTGTTGAGATTGGCCATATGGGGTGGGTGTTAACGAGGTGTATGGTAACGTATAAGAAAGACGCCTTGCCATTTTGGGAGGCGTGTGGCTGGTCGGTAGAAACTATGGCCCTGCACGTGATTTTGTGCAATACTAAATTGCGGAATCGTTCTTCATCATGTCTCCTTTCTACATTGCATTCGTCATGGAACCGTGAAAACTTTACCTCCATGAGTTTCAATCAACGGCGGCGAAACGGACTGTTCCGGGTTTCCTGGAGCATGTGCCTTTTGCTGTCCGTGCTGGCGCACCTGTTCCTGCTGGCGGGAAGCTACCTGGTTCCGGAGGAATGGCTGGCTTCCCCGCGCCCGGCGGAAGCGGCGCGGCGGCAGGTGGTGGTGAGCGCGCGCATGGTGAAGAGAGTGGTGCCTCAGCCGGAGGGCCGCAGGCCGGCGCCGGAAGAGCATCTGCCAGCCATCGTGAAGACCAATGAGGAGCAGGAAAGCGCCACCCGGCCTGAGGCCCCCAAATTCCAGAGCAACAGGAACACGCGTGCGGAAGGCGGCCGCAAGGATCCGGACAGCAGCCGGGACATGCCTGCCCAGGAAGGCGTGAAGCGTGAGAACGGGGAGATTGTCCTTTTTGACCAGAACAGGCAGGATGGAGACCTGAGCCATGAACGGGACGGCAACAAGAATGCCGCTCCCGGTGCGGCCGCCAACGTCCCCTACCAGCCCCTGGAACCGTCCATGCCTCCCGCGGGCCATCCGGATTCCACAGGCGATTCTCCCAACAGGGAGGGCGTTCCAGGCAAGGCAAGCGAGGAAGGACTGGCCCGGCAGAATCGCCGCCCCGCGCAGGAAAGGGCCATGCAGCTTCCGCATGCGGTGACATTGCCCCGGCCCGGTGAACCGGAGAAGCCGGACGCACTCCAGGAACTGGCCAAGAGCATTGCGAAGGGAGCGGACAATCCTCCTCTTAATCTTCCCAGCCTGAACCTGCCTCCCAATACGAGGCCGGTGCAGAAGCAGCCTTTGTACGACCCCATGTTCAACGCGGAGAGCCAGCCCGGCTTCAAGACGCATGAGCAGAAAACCAAGCAGACGGGCAAATTCAGTTTTGGCCGCCGTCCGACACTGGATGTGGAAGCCACCCCCATGGGTACGTACCAGGCAATCGTTTACCGGGCCATCGGGGAGCAGTGGTACCGCCAGTGTGACTTGAACCGGGACCTGATCGTCACCGGAACCGTGCGCATCCGCATCCTGATTAACAAGAACGGCAAGGTTTCCTCCATGAGGCAGACTTCCCGCGTGGGAGCCAGCGAGGTCCAGAAGTCCTTCACCTTCCTTGCCATTAAACTCGCCCGGCTGCCCGCGATGCCGCCGGAGGTGAGGAACGCGCTTGTCGGGGAGTCGCTGGAAATGTATTTCGACTTCAATTTTTAACAACCTACCATCCTACAATAACTCCATTCACTGATACATCACCATGAACTTTATCAAGGACTGCATCACATTCTTCCAGGCGGGCGGCGTCTTCATGTATCCGCTGGCGGCCTGTTCCGTTCTTCTCATTGCGGCCATCATTTACCGCATGTTCAATATGAAGAGGAGCACCATCTGCCCCGCCCGGCTGATCCGGGCCGTGGAACAGTACACCCGCGGGGCTTTGGAGCGCAGCGAGCTGGAAAGGGTGGCTTCCGATTCGGATTCCGTGGAGGGCCGCCTGGTGCTGGACGCCCTTAATTCCCCGCTGGAGGATGAAGCCGCCCTGAAGGAGATGATCCAGGTGAAGGCCCGCGAGGAGTTCGTGACGCTCCAGGCGGGACTTCCCCTGCTGGACATGATTGTGATGATCGCCCCCATGTTCGGCATTCTGGGTACCGCCAGCGGCCTGGTGCAGATTTTCAGCGTTTTCGGGATGGATGAGAGCCACGGAATGATCGCGCAGGGGATTGCCCAGGCGCTGAACACGACGATTGCCGGTCTGGCCATCGCCACTCCCGCCGTAATCGCCCACGTTTATTATTCCCGCAAGCTGGAGCGCATTTCCGCCTCCATGGAAGTCCTGCTGACGGAGCTGATTTCCTTCCGCTGCCATCATTCCCAACGCTGACCAGGCCATGCAGTTTTACCGCAAGAAAGCAAGAACCATGGGGGTTCCCATCGTCCCCATGATTGACATATTGACCATTCTGCTCATCTTTTTCATCGTTCACACCCAGTGGAAAAAGCCGCAGTCCCTGCTGAAAATAGACGTGCCGGGCGCGGAGTTCATGGAAGGGGCTCCTTCCACGGAGCAACGGGCCGTCCTGTCCGTGACGGGGGAATCCTCCATTTCCCTGAACGGGAACCTGGTGGAGATGAATGAGCTGGCCGCCGCCCTGGAGTCCCTGAAAAGGGAGAAGCCGGATGTCAAATTGCAGCTTGACGTAGATAAAAAGGCGGAGTTTGGCGTCATTGTCGGCATTTGGGACGCGCTGACGTCTGTGGGTATTGACGCAGGGGATGTTCCTGCCAGAATAGAAATCAACAAGTCCGGCGCACAGCAAGCGCCTTAATATATACACTCCCCTCCTCCCGATGTTATTGGAAATCGCACAGTATGGAAATCCGGTATTGAAGGAAAAATGCCGGCCCGTAGAACATTTTGACGACGGCTTGAAAGCCCTGGCGGAAAATATGCTGGAAACCATGTACGCCGCAGAAGGCATCGGCCTGGCGGCTCCGCAGGTGAGCATCCCCATCCAACTGGTGGTGATTGATATTCCGGAGGAGGAAGAGTCCGTCACCTGGCTGAAGGTGAACGGGGAGGACAAGGAGCTTTCCGACATCATGCCCCTGATGTTTGCCAATCCTGTTCTGGAGCCTTACGGGCCCATGCATCCCTTCCATGAAGGCTGCTTGAGCGTGCTCAAGATACGCGCTTCCGTCGTGAGGCCGGATTTTGTCAAAGCTACGGTGCTTCTGATAGACGGAAGAGAAGTGACGATTGACTGCAACGGATTGCTGGCAAGATGCCTGCAGCATGAATGCGACCACTTGAACGGCATCCTTTTCGTGGAGCGCGTTTCTTCCGCCCAGAAGATTACCCTGCGCAACAAGCTGAAGCGCCTGGCTGTAGAATATTAGCCTTCCGGGGCGCCGCAAGACTTTGCGGCAGCTGCCAATCAATCGGAGGGGCTAGCGAACGGCCTTTCATTTGATTCCTTGTGCTCCCATGAACACAAGGATATCCTTTTAAAGGCTTGCGGCGTCCGACAAAGTTCAGGAGGCTTGAGCCGGGACCGGCTGGACCGGTTTTTTGGATTCCCTTTTGACGCGGATTTGCAGGTCCGCCAGGGCGTTCATGTAGTAGATGTACGCGTCAAAGGCAGAGGCGTACGGGGTAAAGGAGTTTTCCTTCTGCATGTAATGGAAGTGGTCCGCGCTCTGGAGCTTGCGCCAGACGTGGGTGAGGTCCTTGTCATTGGCGGCCTTGACCGGTTTTTCCAGGCGGTAGATTTTGCGGATGGCTTCGTCCTGCATGACGTTGCCGTTCCAATGGGACATGGTTCCGAAAGTGGAACAGGTCATTTCCTGGGTGCATTCGCAAACGGAGACGGGCTTGATTTCACGCACCACTTCGGACGGGGTCATGAACCGGTTGCCGGCGTCCACGCAGGCAAGGATCATGGTGCGCCAGAATTCAAAGACGCCCGTAGCGTCAGACTGGCGTTCGCCAAGCGTTTCATAGTCCATGGACAGGGTGGTGACGCTGCCCTGCTGGTGCGTCAGCCAGTCCGCGAAGGTGGCGGGGGAAAGCGGGTATTCCGGCCATTCCGGATCAGTCCTCATGACCGCCAAGTCATTGGAGAGTTCCCGGTTGCGGAACATGGTGGTGGTGTTATACACCCACGGGGCCAAGAAGACTTCATTGCTGGTGAAGCCTTTGAGCATCGCCGGATTGCCGTCCGCCATGATGCCCTTGAAGCCGAGGGTTTCCGCCTGCGCCGCAATGGCGTTGGAGTACAGCATGCCGGTGTTCATCAGCACGTCTGATTCCTGGCGGAAGAGTTTTTTGAGGAGCTCCCGGTGCTCTTCAATCTGCTCCGCAAATTCCTGCGGTGAGTAGACGGAGGCGAGGGAGTTGTAGTACGGCATCACCAGGAAGTCCACGCAGCCGGTTTCAGCCAGTTCCTTGAAGGCGGCAATCAGGTCCGGCCTGTGGTACAGGGCCTGTTCCAGAATGACGCCGCTGAGAGCCAGCCCGAAGCGGAATTTTCCCTCTGTGAGTTCGATGAGCTGCTTCATCAGCCGGGTGGCCGGGAAGTAGCAGCGTTCCGCCACCGTGCTGAGCACGCGGGCATTCAGATCGTCATCTTCATAGAAGGCATGTTCTCCAATTTTGAAGAAGTCGTAATGAATCAGCCGGTTGGGCTGGTGTGCCACGAAAGTGAGGGAAATGTTGCTCATGTACGGGGAAAGGGCTGGGAGTTATCGTGTGGGGTGAAAAGGCGGTTCTTAGCGGTTCAGCACATGTTCGTAAACCCGGATGACCTTGTCTGCGGCGGCGTCCCAGGTGGAGGCCTTGATGTCCTCCGTGCTTTGTTCCACCACTTTCCGGTACAGTTCTTCATCCGTGCAGAGATGGACGATGTGTTCCGCCATCTTGTTGACGTCCCAGAAGTCCGCTTTCAGGGCGCCCTTCATGACTTCCGCCACGCCGGACTGCTTGGAGATCACGGCGGGGATGTTGAATTGGGCGGCTTCCAGGGCCGACAGGCCGAAGGGCTCCGATACGGAGGGCATGCAGTAGATGTCCGTGATGGAGAGGAGGTCGTTGACCTTGTCCTTGTTCAGGAATCCGGTGAAGTGGAATTTGTCCCCCACTCCCTTGAAGGCTCCGGATTCGATCAACTGGCGGAGTTTTTCCCCGGTGCCAGCCATGACGAAGCGCACGTCGTCCGTCTGCTCCAGAACCTTGGCGGCAATTTGCAGGAAGAAGCCAGGGCCTTTCTGGGCCGTCAGGCGTCCGAGGAAGAGCACGAGCTTTTCCGGAAATTTTTTCTTTCCCTTGAAGACCTTGACGGGATCCGCCCCGTTGTGGATGGGGAAGATTTTGTGGGGGTCTATGGCGTAGTGACCGCTGGCGATGGTGCCCGTGTACTTGCTGACCGGAATGACGGCGTCCGCCTGTTCCATGCCGAATTTCTCAATATCGTAAATCCATCCGCGGGCGTCCGCTCCGGCGCGGTCAAACTGGGAGGCGTGCAGGTGCACCACCAGGGGCTTGCCTGTGGCTTTTTTCACTTCCACGCCGGCCAGGTAGGTCATCCAGTCATGGGCGTGGATGATGTCGAAGTCCTGCTGCATGGCGACTTTCACCGCGATTTTGGAGAATTGGATGACTTTCAGGGCCAGGTCCCCGGCATAGAGGTCCTCCTTGTTTTTGAATAGCTGGAGGTCCGCTTCATGCGTCTTGGAGAAGGTGATGCGGCCTTCCTTGGTGAACTGCACCACGCCGGATTCCCCCTCCACGGTGGTGTAGGGGTCCAGTTCAATGGGGGCGTGCTCCACCAGGGCGAAGCTGTCATAGGAATACTTCCGGTCCACTTGCTCCACTTCCCGATAGGAGACGTTGTTGAGACCAGTGAGCTGGAACCCGTCAAAAAGAACGGAAGGATCGGCCTTGGGGACGATCACTCTTAAATCCACTTTTTTTGCCAGCGCCTTGGAAAGACCCAGGCAGGCAATGCCCAGCCCCCCGTTAACCAGGGGTGGGAATTCCCATCCTAATGTAAGAACTCGGATTGTGCTCATTGGTTGATGTGGTTTGTCGGTGTCGGGAAGGATGCAGCCTCATGCCGTGTTGTGCACCAACGCAATAAAACCAGATTTTTCATGTTCGGTCTAGAGTAATATGAGTAATTTTGTTCTAATAATGAAAAGAAAAATGGTGGTTTAGTTCAATCTTGCGTTCGTCATGAAATTGATTTAATCTGAACCGAACGCTTTTGATTCTCTCTTTTGCCTGGCTTCAATGAGCACCTTTCCCAACATTCCTGAAAGACGAAAAACGCCCCCTCTCCGGGGGCGTCTCGTCAAATGGGAATACACCAATGCGGTTTCTAAAATAACTCTCAGCGTGTGCCTTGCGGACGATGGAATTGTCCGCGTGACGTATTTCACCGGACCGGTGCCGGAAGACGAGCCCAGCTATGCCGTCAGCCCCGGGTATTCCGCCCCCGGCGCGGAGGTCCGGGAGTATGACGAAGCCGGAGTGCATGTCATTGAAACGTCCCTGTTGCGGATTCGCATCCGCACGGAGGAGCAAAAGGTGGATTTTTACGATATTGTCACGGATGAACCCCTGCTGGCGGATGAAGGCGGCTTTGGCCGGGAGTCCAAGGACTGGACGGGGGACGCCCGCGTGTGGATACGGAAAAGGCTCCAGGACACGGAGCATTTTTTCGGGCTGGGGGACAAGCCCTGCGCTCTGAACCTGAGGGGCAAGTATTTCTCCATGTGGGGGGCGGACCATTATGATTTTCATGAGGAATCCGACCCTCTCTACAAGAGCGTTCCGTTTTTCCTCAGCCTGCGGGAAGGGAAGGCGTACGGCCTGCTGTTTGACAATACGTGCCGCTCATACTTCGACTTCGGAGCCTCGGATGAAAAGGTGCTGGCCTTCGGGTCGTTCGGCGGCCTGATGAATTATTACTTCATTTACGACCGCAGCCCGCTGGACATCGTGGCCGCCTACACGCGCCTTACCGGCACGCCCGAACTGCCGCCGCTGTGGGCGCTGGGCTACCACCAGTCCAAATGGAGCTATTATCCGGACAAGGCCGTGTATAACCTGGTGGAGCGGTTCCGGGACCTGGGCATCCCGTGTGACGCCGTCCATCTGGACCACCATTACATGGAGCAGAAGGAGGGGTTTACGTGGGACAGGCACAATTTTCCCGACGCGGCGGGGATGGTCCGCTCTCTGGAGGAGGACGGCGTGAAGACGGTCCTGATCGTGAATCCCGGCGTGAAGATCAACCCCGCCAATCCGGTATGGACGGAGGGTTTGGAACGGAATTATTTCTGCCGGCGGGCGGAGGGCAATCTTTTATCGGAGGAAGTCTGGCCGGGACTCTGCAATTTTCCGGATTTCACGGCCCCGTCCGTCCGCAGCTGGTGGGCGGACCTGTTCAGGCATGATCTGGAAGAAGTGGGCGTGCGCGGCCTCTGGAACGACATGAACGAGCCTGTCGTCTTCCCGGACCGCACGTTCCCGATGGATACGCGGCATGAGTACGACGGCATGCCCTGTTCCCATGAAAAGGCCCATAACATTTACGGGCAGTGCATGGCGGAAGCTTCCTGGCTGGGCATGAAGCGCCACGCTCCGGACAGGCGTCCCTTCCTGCTGTCCCGGTCCGGTTTTGCCGGATTGCAGCGCTTTGCCGCCACCTGGACGGGGGACAACCGGTCCAGCTGGGAGCATTTGAAGCTGGCCAATTTCCAGTGCCAGCGGCTTGCCGCCTCAGGCATCTCCTTCGCGGGGGCGGATGCGGGCGGCTTCATGGGGCATCCCACGCCGGAGCTGTTTTGCCGCTGGATGCAGATGGCCGCGTTCCACGGTCTTTTCCGCAATCATTCCTCCGGGGAATTCGGAGGCCAGGAACCCTGGGTGTTCGGCCAGGAGGCCACCGCATACGTGAAAGCCGCCATTGAGGGCCGCTACCGCCTGCTCCCCTATATTTATACGCAGTTCCGCCGTTATGCGGAAACCGGGATGCCCGTCCTGCGCTCCCTGGCCCTGCAATGCTTCAGGAACAGGGACACTTACTGGCGGGGGGCGGAATATTTCTTCGGCGACCATTTGTACGTCATTCCCATCCATGAGCCGCAGGAAGGCGGCCGCTTCCTCTACATTCCGGAAGGCGTCTGGTATTCCTACCACACGGACAGCCTGATGGAAAATACCGGGGAGGATGTATGGGTGAGATGCCCGCTTTCCTTCCTGCCCGTGTACGTCCGCGGCGGCGCGGTCATCCCCCATTGGCCGGTGCAGCAGCATGTGGGGGAAATGCCGCGGCCTCCGCTGTCTCTGGATGTCTGGTGGGCGCCGGAGGAGGAAGTGGCCTCCCACCTGTATGAAGACGCGGGAGACGGCTACGCGTACCGTGACGGGGAATGCGCCGTTCATGAGTTCCTTTACCGCGGTACCGGTTCCCATTCCCTGGAACTGGCGTGGAACTGCGAAGGGGACCCCTGCGCGTTCCATGAGTCCGCGGAGGTGGTTCTGCACGGCCTGCCTGCCGGGATTGCCGTCAGCGCGCGCATGGACGGCGTTCCCTGCCGCGGCGTGGCGAGGGATGGCCGGGTATGGAGAATTCCGGTAGAGGACAAGTTTGGGACGCTTTCCGTCTGCTGGACGGTGGAATAAGGCTTTTCCCCCGCACGCGGGAATGTCAGGGAAGCAGGAAACTGCGCCTGACCGTATCCCTCTTTAATTTCAGCTCCCGCCATTCATGCGTCAGGGTGGAGGAGGCTACCACGCCGCCCCCGGTGCAGAGCGCGAGCCGCCGCTTCTGCCAGTACATGGACCGGATGCCCACCAGGCAGAAGAAGTCTCCGTCTTCCAGAAATCCGAACGGAGCGCCGAAATGGGCCGGACAGCGGAGGCGTGAACGCCAGTCGTCCAACTGGGCGAGCGTCTTCTCCGTCCGGGGCTGGGAACCCAGGGCCGGGGTGGGGTGGAGCAGCCGTATCCAGTGGTCCGGCGGCAGCAGTTCGTCCGCTTCCAGGGTGAGGTAGGTGGCGAAGTGGATCAGGGTATCCAGGTTCAGCACGCCGCGGGCCGTTCTGGTGACGCTGCCGTAGGGGGACAGGCGGGAAAGGATGCTGCCGGCCACGATTTCATGCTCGCGGATTTCCTTGTCGTCATTGATGAAAACGCCCTCGTCTTCCGGCCGCGCCGTTCCGGCCAGGGCCATCGTCGTCAGGCGGCGGCCCTGCTGGTGGAACAGGGTCTCCGGGGTGGCCCCGCAGAAGCCTTCCTGTTCCGTCCACCAGGCATAGGGGTAGTGGAGCGGGGAGCCGTTGATGGCCCGCAGGATGAGTTCGCGGGGAACGTGGGGAGGCTGCATTTCTCCGAACTGGGGCGTTGCCGGAACGCTTTTCACCAGATGTCCGGAGGCGATTTGTTCGATCATTTCCGCGAATACCTGGGCATACGCGTCCGGGGACGGTTCCGTCCACAGGATTTCCGGAGCGGGCGGCGGGGGGCTTTCCGGTTCCGGAACGGGATGCAGGGCGGACGGTATTTTCCACGGTCGAGGGTCATCCAGGCGGAACGTATTGACATAAAAGGCGGGGCCGGAATCCGGGGGGGCAGCCGATTCCCGGAAGGGCCCGGTCCCGAGCAGAAGGCCGCGGGAAGGGTGTCTGATCAAGGCTCCGGAAGTCAGCGTGCTTATGTCCATGCGGGGGCCATGTTAAAATGATGTGGCCGGGAATTCCAGCCATTTGAATGTTTGTGGAGCTTCTCCCGGGAGCGAAGGCCCCGGCCTTCGTGCCTGAAATCTCTTCCGCAGCGCAGGGGATTTTTCCCCCCTCCATTTCCTCTCCCGAATTTGCAAGGAGTCCCTTGCTCCCAGGATTGTGCCCCCGGAAAAACACAACCCCACGTCATGTCACGTGCCTTCCCCTTTTGAATTGACGGGAAAAAGCACTCAAGTAATCTCTAACGAGCTTCCGCCCAACATGCAGATGATGACCAGACCAGCACCAGCCCTTTCCTCCTCCGCCGTTCCGGTGAAGACCATGCTGGCGGAGGTGCGGAAGCCGCTCGGCCCCGTATGGTGGAGCGTTTTTCTCGCCAGCGTGCTGCTGGCGGCGTGGGGCGTGGGATGGAGTTCCTGGCGCATTGCCGCGGAGGGCGTTGGGGTGCTGGGGCTGAACAATAACGTGGTGTGGGGGCTGGACATCGTGCATTTTGTCTTCTGGATAGGCCTGGGGCATGCGGGAACCCTGATTTCAGCCGTCCTGCTGCTGACCCGCCAGTCATGGAGAAGCCCGATTGCCCGCGGGGCGGAACAGATGACCCTGTGCGCGGTGGTTTGCGCCGCCGTCTTCCCCGTGGTGCATGTGGGGCGTGTATGGATGGCGTGGATGGCCTCCCCCCTGCCGGAGGTGAGCGGCATCTGGCCGGACATGGCCTCCCCGCTGATGTGGGACGTCATGGCCGTCAGCACATATTTCCTGCTTTCCCTGCTGTACTGGTACATCGGTCTGGTGCCGGATTTCGCCCTGCTGCGGGATTGCTGCGTTGGGCATTTGAGGCGGCGGTACGGATGGCTGGCGCTGGGCTGGCAGGGAACGGGGCGCCAGTGGCGCGCCTATGAAAAGGCCAGCCTGCTTTTTGCGGCCATCCTGACTCCCCTGGTGGTATCCGTCCATTCCGTGGTGAGCTTTGACTTTTCCGTGACGCAGGCGCCGGGGTGGCACCAGAGCATTTTTCCGCCCTATTTCGTGGGGGGCGCCATTTTGAGCGGCATGGCGATGGTCCAGTTGATTCTTCTGGGGGTGCGCCGCCTGATGTCCGGCAGCGGCGTCCGGCAGGCCATTACGCCGGCCATTCTGGATTTGAGCTCCCGCTTCGTCCTGGCCCTGGCGCTGGTGATGGGGGCCATGTATTTGTGGGAGCACCTGGCCGTGATGCTGAATGGAGGCGCTCCGGAGTTGTTCCCGGGCAGGAATCCGGTGAATGCCGTGTTCCTGGGCGCCATGATCGCCGGGAACGTGGTGCTGCCCCAGTTGTTCTGGTTCCGCTCCCTGCGCACCAACCGGTGGGTGATTGCGGTCGTGGCCCTGGGCGTGCTTGCCGGCATGTGGATGGAACGCTTCTGGATCGTCGTGAATTCCCTGAAAGCCTCCCTGCTGGCCGCCAATATCGGGGATTATTCCCCCAGCCTGACGGACCTGGCCATGATGGCCGGGAGCGTGGGGCTGTTCACGGCGCTGTACATGGCGCTGGTGCGCGTGACTCCGTTTTTTTCCCTGTGCGACGTGCGGGAACAGCAATCCCTGAACAAGGAGGGCGGGGCATGAAGAAGCGCGTCACTTCCGGCTGGGTGCTTTCCTTCTCTTCGGAAGAAGCGCTCCTTCAGGCCGTCCGGACGCTGGTGAAGGAGGAGGGCGTCTTATGGGAAGTCTGTGCGCCCTATCCCTGCGCCGCCGTCCGGCTTGCCAACCGCCATGCCGGGAGGGCCGTGGGCGCAGGCGTGCGGCTGTGGGCCGCGGCGGGCGGAGTATGCGGATTCCTGGCCGTGGCTCTGTGGCTTTACTGGACGCAGTTCCGTGCGGACCCTCTCGTGACCCAGGGAAGGGTGCAGGGCTGGGACAACTGGCCCGCGTACGTTCCCCCCCTGTTTGAAGGGACCTTGCTCGGGGCCGGTCTTCTGACCGCCGCCGGGTTCCTGAAAGGGGCCGTTCTCCCCCGGTGGAACGACTGGGCGTTCGAGTGTGATTTTTTCAGGACGGATGACCACGGGGACGGTTATTTCATTCTGCTGGAAGGCGGCCGTGAAGATCGTGCCGCCGCCCTGGCTGCGGCCCTGCATCCGGAAGCGAGCGAATACATCCATGAGGAAGGGGGCCGTTCATGAGAGGCGGCGTGACGGCGATAGCCGCCCTGGTTCTGCTGGGGGCATCCTGGTTCCTGGCGCGGGACGACGGAGGCAGGAGTGCCGCGCCCCATTTGTTTGACAATATGAACGAGCGTCCGCTGGCGGACGCCCAGCAGGTGCGGGAACCTTTTACTCCCGCAGGCCGGAAGGTCCGCCTGACGCCGCCCCATGCTGTCGCGCAATCCCTGGGAACGGAAGGAACGGCCCGTGAACGGGGGAATGACCGGGATTCCTTTGCCGCGGAGGGCTCCTATTTTTCCTCCGGCCGCATGCAGGGGGGGGAGGAGGATATCATGCCGCTGGAGCTGGGCGGCGTTTCCCGCAGCCGTGACGTGCTGGCGGAGGGGCGCACGCTGTATCTGGCGCATTGCGCCGTCTGCCACGGTGCGGACGGAAACGGACGCGGCGGCATGGCCGCGTATGACACCTACCCCCGGATAGGCTCCTTCCGGGATGAAAAGTATGCGGCCTACTCTCCCGGAAAAATGTTCAGGAGCATCCGGCTGGGGCAGGGGAACATGCCCGCTTTCGGAAACATTCTCACGGCCCGGGAAATCTGGTGCCTGGTGGCGTTCGTCCGCCGGCTTCAGGCGCTCCCACCGCCGCAGGAAGAGCAAACCGTCGCCAGACAGGAGGAATACCGTCCATGAACAGCAATACATCACCAACCGGAAGGGAACGCCGGGACAGGCCGGGGTTCGGCTGGGCCGGACGTTCCGCCGCCCTGGCCCTGTGGATCATCTCCGTGCTGCTGTGGTGCGTGCTGATGCGCCAGTCTTTTAACGCCATGCCGTGGGATGACATGACGGTGGCCGGAAGCCGGCTGCATGAATTGAGAAAGCCGTTTGCCGCCGCCGGAATGGCGGTGGGCGTCATCGGTACGGGCGTTTGCCTGGGGTGCCTGTTCTGGCTCTGCCTGTCTTCCCTGGCGGGAGCCGGGTGGGGCGTCACGCTGAGGCGGGTGCTGGCGGCGGCCTGCTGGGGCTTTTTGCCCGGCGTTCTGGTGCTGGCGGGCACGGTCGGCTGCCTGACTACCATTATCTTTCCGGAGGCGGCCCGTTACTGGGGCGTGGCGGATATTTCCTCCCCCGCCGTCCAGGCCTTCGGCGTGCTGGACCTGGCTGATCCCGCGTGGTGGAACCCGGCGTGGCTGTATGCGCGCATGGGAATCATCGTGGTGCTGGCCTGGAGCATGGCCCAGGTGTGGGAGACGCTGGCGGCGGGAAAAAACGTCTGGCAGCCTTCCTTCCGCCGGGGAGCCGCCTCTTTCTGCATGATCGTGACGGTGATGATGCTGGGCGTGCTGGGGTTTGACATGCTGGCAGGGACGGGAAGGGCCGTTCTTTCCATGTTCCCCGTGTACATGATTGCGTATGCCCTGCTGGCGTCCCTGGCATTCGCGGTGCTGGCCGCGGCGTGCCTGAGGAAGCTGGACGGAGGGAAGGGATTGCCGTGGCCGCGCCTGGGCGGCATGCTGACCGCCATGGTGCTGGTAAAGGCGTACATCACGTACTCCCAGTACATGATCACCTGGTACGCCTCCCTTCCGGCTGAAATGTCTTTTTATGACGCCGCTTTCTCCTGGTCCTGGCTCCTGTCCGCGGCTCTGGCGCTCCAGCTTCTGGCGCCTTTCCTCGTTTTGCTCTTTCCCGCGTTGAGACGCCGCCCTTCTGCGCTGGGCGCGGTCTGCGTCTGCATCCTGCTTGGCTCCCTGCTGGAAGCGTGCTGGATGTTCTGCCCCGGCCTTGGGCTGGAACCGGCTGCGTGGGGCACGTGGCTCCCTCTCGTCCTGCTGCTGGCGGCGATGGGCCTGGTCTGCTGTTTTTCCTTCCTGGGGGCCTTGAGCGTCCGCAGGGTATTTCCCGAATCACGATGAACTGTTCCGCCGCCGTTTCTTCCCTGTTCCGCCGCCGTCCGGACGAGTGGCTGCCCTTGTTCTGGCTGGCGGCGGCCTGCGTGCTGGGCCTGCTGTGGTCGCTGGCGCACGCCTCCGTACTGGTGGCGGGTGTTCCGCTGCCGTGGCCGGCAGGACGCCTCATGTTCGCCTTTTACGGCGCGCTGGTGTACGGATGGGCCCTCCCCGTCCTGTTCTCTTTCATGGCGGAGAAAGGGGGCCGGTGGCTGAAACCCGCGGAATGGCTCTGGCATCTTTGCGTTGTGCTGGGGCTGGGCACGGTTATGGCGGGAGACGGAAGCGGCCTGCTCCTGATGCCCTTTGACTGGTGGGTTTGCCCGGTGTTTGCCATCCTTGCCGCCGGCATGGCGTGCGCTGCGTGGTTCCGGCCGTTCCCGTGGCCCGTGCGGCTGCTGTTCAGTTCCTCCGCGGGGTGCATGGCGGCGGCCCTTCTGGCGCTGTGTTACACGCGGGCTTTGTCCATGAACGGCCTGCTGGACGCCTCCTCCCTGGAAGGCAGCCTGTCCTGCGGGCTGATGTTTGCCGCACTGGGAGCGGCGGCGTTCCGCTTGAACATGGCCCAGGGCCGCAGTTTTGGAATACTGGCCGTCTGGATGGCCGCCGTGCTGGCGGCGGCTCCGGTGATTGGCGGCCTGGCGAGGCTCCGGGGTTTTCCCGTGCCCTGGGCGCTGGCGGAGGCCGGGGCCGTCTGGTCGTGGTGCGCCGCGGTTCCCGCCGGGCTGATGGCGGTGCATCTCTGGATGAAGTCCGGTCCGGAGACC
Organism: Akkermansia muciniphila; assembly: GCA_947624785.1. Lineage (GTDB taxonomy): Bacteria > Verrucomicrobiota > Verrucomicrobiia > Verrucomicrobiales > Akkermansiaceae > Akkermansia > Akkermansia muciniphila_F. Next base: position 68,697 of record CANQLV010000001.1, read on the forward strand.
GGGACGTGGCTGAAAGCCGCGGTTTCCCTGCTTGCGTTGCTGGCAGTGTGGGACGTGTTTGCCGGGGCGTGGCCGGAGCTGATGCAGTTTTCCCTGTCCGCGTGGCATGAGACGGAATTGTGGGTCCTGCTGGGAGCCGGAGTCCTGATGATGGCAGGAAGAAAGGGGCCCGTTCGGTTTTCTGCGGCGTGGCTGCTGCTGTCCGCCGGCCTTTGCGGCGTGCTTCTGGCTTATGCCGTGGGCGTGGTTGCCGCGGTGGACGTTCAGGCCTTTCCAGAGGCCCGGCGCGCGGAATTGATGAGCGGCTGGGTAGGCATGGCGGCCTGCGTCCATGCCGTAGCCATGGCCCTGTGCCTGGCGGGGAGCCTTTTCCTGTGGCGTCCGGCGGACGCGGATGCCGGGAGCCCGGAGATGGAAACTCCGGTTCCGCAGCGTCTTTTCTTCATTGCCGCCGTTGCGGCTGTTCTGCTGCTGGCTACGGCGGCGGCTGTCCTGCTTCATGCTCCCGCGCCGGACTCACTGGAGGTCAGGCGGCCCGTTCAGGATGCGGAAGGGGCCAGGATTTATGCCGCAGAGGGATGCGCCCTGTGCCATACCCAGATCATCCGGCGTTCCATGTCCGGGAAGGACTGGCAGACGGCGATCGACCGCGGCACGGACCCGGATTTCCCTTACCGGGTCAGCGAACCGGAAGACATGGATGCCGAGTTTAACAGGGAGGGCGCTCCGCAGGCGGGCGTGGCGGCGGTAGGGCCGGATTTGAGCAATGCGGCGGAATACGCCGCAGGCAGGCTGGAATATGAAGACGCGGTATCCGGCGGCACGCGCCGCGCCGCGCAGGTGAGGGAATGGCTGGCCCTGCATCTTTACAACCCGCGGGAGCCGCAGTTTAAAAAGCCCTGGACCGTATGCCCCGCCATGCCATGCCTGTTTGAAGAACGCCCGGTAGAGGGGAACGCCCCTTCCCTGGATGCCCTGCCTGTCCGGATGGAGCAGGGCCGGGAGCTGGCGCCTTCCAAACGCGGGGAACGGCTGTTGAACTATCTTGCTTCCCTCAGGAGGGTGGAGCCCTCCCGAAAGCGCGACCGGATTCATTCTTTTCCGGGCCTGTCCCACATTCATCCGGACTATGCCGCCCATCCTCCCACCGTGGACATGGAACGCCTGAAAAGAGCCCGTGCGGCCGCCGTCATGGAAAAGGGGAGGGGGGTATACCTTTCCAAATGCGCCATTTGCCACGGCAACGACGGCATGGGGGACAAGGTGACCTATCCGCCCCTGGCCGGGTCCGAATGGCTGAAGGAAAAACCTGACGCGGAAATCGTCAAAATCATCCTCCAGGGGCTGACCGGGCCGATCACGGTGAACGGGAAGGAATGGAATTCCACCATGCTGCCGCCCGGCGTGACGAATTCCCGTGACCTGGCGAACCTGCTCACGTTCCTGCGCCGCCAGTTCGGCGGCGTGGAAAAGGCGGCCTATACGCCGGAACAGATGGACGCCATCCGCCGGGAGCTGTAACTGGCTTCTCCGTCCGGGAACGCGGCCATTCCGGTTTTCAACCGTTCCATGTCCGGATGACCTCTTCCCGGTTGTTGCCCGGCATCGTCTCCCTGAATGTTCCTTTTCATGAATTCCGGGAGAAAGGAGGTCAATCGCTGAAAAGTCCAACGTTTCAAACTCCCTGAAGCCGCGGCGGGAATGGAGGCTCTGCGGAAGCTTCCCCCGCCGCTGCGCTTTCCCCGAAATCCAGGGGAGCGGTGCCTGAACGGACCGTTCCTCCGGAACCTTATGAGCTGACGGAAAAGGGGGCCGACTGAATGAGAGCAGTTTCCTTGAAGGGCTGACGCCAGTCCTCAGGGAACATGACGGGGCTGCCGCACCTGGGTATGGTGCGGCAGCCCTTTCCTTTAAATTCCGGCTTACAGGACGAGCATGTCCCGATCGTCAAATTCATCGTTCGGTCCCCAGGCAACCTCCCAGTAATAGCCGTCCGGGTCCGCAAAATAGCCATGGAAGCCTCCCCAGAAAACGTCCTGGGGTTCCTTCACGATCCTGGCTCCCGCGTTCCGCGCCAGTTCAATGACTTCAACGACTTCCTCCTTCGTTTTTGCATTATAGGCGAGCGTAATCCCTCCGAATCCGGAGCCGATGGGAGGGGGATTGTCCCCGTTGATGTCTTTTGCCAGCAAATCCAGCGGATACAGCTCCAGTTTCGTGCCGGGAGTGCTGAAAAAGACGACGTCCGGATGGTCGCCCGTCTCATCCGTTTTAAAACCGAGTCCGTCACGGTAAAATTGCAGGGCCTTCTTCATGTCCCTGACTCCAAGGCAGACGATGTTCATTCTGTTCATGCTTTTCTTCATGGGATGGTATTTGAAATGTTTGATGTGAATGGCCCGGATGCCGGTCCCTCTGCAAAAAAAGGGCCGCCCTCCGCACCATGTGCCGGGAAGGCGGCCGGATGAAAGAGGCCGGGAAAAAGGTCAGCTCAGGGCTTCCACCAGCTTGTCGCCGTAGGCGGAGCAGGAAAGCTCCGTGGAGCCGGGAATCATTTCCGCGAGGTCGAACGTGACCGTTTTTGCGGCAATCACCCGGTCAATGGCCTGGATCAGCAGGTCCGCCGCTTCCGTCCATCCCATGTAGCGCAGCATCATCTCCGCAGACAGGATGACGGAGCTGGGGTTGGCCTTGTCCAGGCCGGCCAGTTTGGGCCCGGTGCCGTGCGTGGCTTCAAAGATGGAATGGCCCGTCAGGTAGTTGATGTTGCCGCCGGGCGCGATGCCGATGCCGCCTACCTGCGCCGCCAGGGCGTCGGAAATGTAGTCCCCGTTCAGGTTCAGCGTGGCAACTACGTCGAAATTCTCCGGATGAAGCAGGATTTCCTGAAGGAAGGCGTCCGCGATGCAGTCCTTGATCACGATTCCATCGGGAAGCTTCAGCCAGGGGCCGTCTCCGATGGGCTGGGCGCCGTATTCACGGCGCGCGACGTCGTACCCCCAGTCGCGGAAACCGCCTTCCGTGAACTTCATGATATTACCCTTGTGCACCAGCGTGACACTCTTGCGTCCGTTCTCCACGGCGTAATCAATGGCGGCGCGCACCAGGCGCTCCGTGCCTTCGCGGGAAACGGGCTTGATGCCGAAGCCGGAGCTCTCCGGGAAGCGCACCTTCTTCATGCGGTCCGGGAAGATGCGGCTCATGGTGTCGAAAAACAGTTTGGCGTCCCCGGACCCTTCCTTGAATTCGATTCCGGCGTAAATGTCCTCCGTATTTTCCCGGAAAACGACCATGTCCACCTTTTCCGGAGCCTTGACGGGAGTTTCAATGCCGTTGAAATAGCGCACGGGACGCAGGCAGACGAACAGGTCCAGATCCTGCCGCAGCGTAACGTTCAGGCTGCGGATGCCGCCGCCCACGGGGGTGGTGAGGGGGCCCTTGATGCCGACCAGGTACTTGCGGAAGGCTTCCACCGTCTCGTTCGGAAGCCAGGTTCCCAGGTTGTCAAAGGACTTCTGCCCGGCAAAAACTTCATACCAGGCAATGGAGCGCCTGCCCTGGTACGCCTTCTTCACGGCCGCGTCAATCACCCGGGAAGCCGCCGCCCAGATTTCAGGCCCGGTTCCGTCACCGATGATGAAGGGAATGATGGGCCTGTCCGGAACGCAAAGCCTGCCGTTCTGCATGGTGACGGCTGCGCCGTCCGTGGGAGGGGTGAATGTTAAATTGGCCATGACGTGCGTTCCTTTATAGGAGCCGGGCCGTTTTGGCAAGATAAAAGAACGGAATGGGAAACTGCGCATCATGGAGTTCTTGATGGCCGCCGGGCCTCTTGTACGGGCAGTATCAGAACCAGCGGTCCTTTCCGGGCGGTTCTTCCGGCTGTCCGGCTTCTTCCCGGAGGCGGCGCAGGAAATTTTCTTCCGCCTGGCGTATCAAGCCGCTCTCCATGATGTGCTTCCGCGCGCCCTCGTTCAACTGGTTGACGGCAATGGCGGCGTCTTCGGAAGTCAGCCTGTTCCAGATGCCGGCGTCATCCCTCACGATTCTGAGGGAGCCCTCCACCATTTCGCAGGAAACCAGCTTTCCGTGAAGCCCCTCCGCGGTAATGGGGCCTTTGTTCCCTGCCGGAATGATAACCCGGAGCGGCTCGGGCCCCTCCAGGTCAATGCCTCCGTGGGCGCGGTAGGCCGCCTTCAGGACCAGCGTTTTCCTGCTCCACCACCACGTGGTGGAATACCGGTATTCATATTCAAAAGTCCGTTCCACGGTCACCAGGTTGGCTACCTTCTCGTCCTTCTGGACGACCAGGGCCACGCCGCCGTGGTCGGAGGAAAAACCCTTGTTGATCAGGGTAAGGCCAACCTCCCGGCCTGCTTCAATCAGTTTTTCCGCCACGGCCATCGGTTTTTCCACCGGGGCGGTGATGCAGGACCGCACGCCCCAGAACAACACGGCCAGAGCCCCGATCAGGACGGCGCCTTTAACCAGAACGACGACAGCAGGGGAATGCAGGAAGGAGGATGAGGGGGTATCACTCATGAAACGTTGTACGGGACGGGAACTCAGGGTTCCGGGTCTTCATGGGAACCGTCCTTCTTGAGGGGAGGCATGAACAGGGCCAGGAACGTGAAGGCGATGACGGTCAGGTCGTCTATCTGGCCTACTCCGGGAATGAAATCCGGAATCAGGTCAATGGGGGAAAAGGCGTAGAGGGCCGTCAGCACCAGGAGAACAAGCTTGCGTTTGGTGAAAAGGCGCGGTTCTCCTTCCCGGCTGCGGAAATAATTGATGGCCCTGGTCAGGAATTGCTGCCTGGAACCGTTGGGTGGAATGGGAAGCTTGTTTTTCATGGGGCTGCAAGGGTGAAGTTGCGGGAAATGGAAAAGAAACGCTCCGTTACGGGGAGAAAAGGCATGAATGCAGGCAGGAGAAAATGATGCCGCCTATGATAACGAGCGCCACAATCATGGCCTCCCGGCTATTTGTCTGGGAAGCAACATAGAGCAGGGACCGCCTGTAATCGTCTTTGATGGGTGGCTTTTCTTTCATCAGGGAGCTTTTCTGAAATTATCTCACGCGCTTCCGGCTGCGTCCAGAGCAATTCCCGGATGCCTCTGGGAGTATGTTTCCTACCGTTCAAAGGAGACTGGAACGTTTACGGCAATTACGTTATGTAGGAGAACCTTCTTTCCCTGATCCTCCTCCATGACATTAAAACCGGCGAATCAGGAAGCAAATAGATGCCAAAAGGAAGAAGCGGCATGGCGCGCCGACAAGAGAACGCGGCAAGGAAAGGGCTCCATGGGGAATTGCTTCCGTTTCTCCGAATCTTGTTGCACTCCCTTTTGCGATGTGCTGGAATCGTCTGATGAACAAATGGTTTTTGTTTTCTCTGTGCATGTTGTTCGGTGCAGTGCTTCCGACTTTGCTGGCAGGTGAAGCCGGGAGTTCTCCCCCTGATAGCGGCAGGGAGCAGGTTGATTCTTCCGTCTGGATCAATGGTGAATCACCCCATTTGGCTCCCGTTTATTTTACGGGAGCCATGCACAAGCGGAGCAGGTGGGAAATCGATATTATTTCCCTTAACAGTCATGAACTGCCGGAACCGATGACCGTGGCTTTGGAAAAGAAGCCGACGGGGTTCGCGTCTTCTGCAGGAGGCACGCCCTGCTGCGGGATTATTCCCCTCCTGATCCCCTCCGGAGCGGAAGAAGAACCCCGGCGGTGGCGTGATGCGGGAGCTTCTCCCTCTCTGGTGAAGGAAAACAGCCCTCAGGCTCTTTCCCTTTTGCAGGAAGCCGTTTTACAAGGCTATCAGCATCAACTTATTAAATCCATAAAAATGTCCATTAGCATTCTTGAACGGATGACGGATGAAAAACAGGCGCTGGCGCTGGAAAAGAGCTGGGCTTATGAAATCATGGATTATACTTTCTGGATATTGCTGGAGGGAAGCGTTCCCTTCGATGCAAGAATGGCTTATATCCAACGTAATCCGGACGTCCTGGAACAATCGCGGAAGGAGTCGGACGCCTATTGTGAAAAGGTTCGCATTCTCCGGAGCAAGCCGTGGAGCGGCAAATTGCGCCTGTTAAAGGATAAAAATGAGAATCTTCCGGCGGGAGCGCCCAGTTGCCTTAATCCTTAATTATTTTGTTCATGATCCATGGAAACATTGAATTCAGGAAAGTAAGCGGCTTTAAGCGGGGGACATTATTTGAATTACTGTCGGACGCCTATTCCTTTGACGGAAGGTGGCAGGATAGCTGCGGCGCAGACTGGAAGGAGTTTGATGATTTTTTCTTTGATAACCCGCAGATTGCGGACCAATACGGTTTTATAACTGTCTTGAATGGCAAGGCCGCCGGGCTGGCGTCGTGGGACCCGAGAAAGATGCCCGAATACGTGGAGATAGGCCACAATTGCATTATCTCCTCCTGCAAGGGCCACGGGTATGGCAGGATGCAGCTCCGGGAGGCGCTTCAAAGAATCGTGGAAAGGGGGCCGAAAAAAGTCATCGTCACCACGAATGCCCACTCGGTTCCCGCCCGGCGAATGTATGAAGGCGCCGGCTTTAAGGTTCGCGGGATGAGGAGGAATGAAAGCCGTACCGGGTTTTTCGGGGATTACATTGATTATGAAATGATGCTGTAAGGGAAAGAGCGCGGATGCAGCGCGGCATGAAAGGAGAGGGGAAATTTTTCCTTGCCGTTTCCGAAGCCTGCACGGCAGCGGCAGGAAGCTGAACGCGGGGGTCATGGAGAGTGGAGGAGGCTGCCTTTCCCGCTGCCCTGCGGTCATTCCCTCCCGGCCTGGGCGAACATGAAGGCGGCATTGACACGGCGGGGGGCAGGGGGTACTCTCCTGCGGCATATAATGATCAGTTTTACGAATATCAGCGGGGCCGAGGAGATTGGGGCCAATTGCTATTTGCTTGAGATGGACGGCACCCGGATCGTGCTTGACAGCGGGATGCACCCCAAGAGGGAGGGGATGGCGGCCATGCCGGATTTTGATTCCATGGAGCCCAATTCCGTGGAAGCCGTTTTTTTAAGCCATTCCCACCTGGACCACCTGGGAACGCTGCCCGTGCTTCAGGAGAAGCAGCCCGCGGCGGAGGTGTTCATGACGCCCGCCGCGGCCGCCCTGTCTGAAGTGATGCTGCACAATTCCGTGAATGTGATGAGCGCCAAGAGGCTGGACCTGGGCATTGTGGAGTATCCCTTTTTCACCCATAACGACCTGGATCGGCTGAGCGACGCCTGGCATGCCAAGTCCTGCAACGAGGTGTTCCGCGTGGGCTTCCGCCAGAACGTATTGGCCACGTTTTACGATGCCGGCCACATTCTGGGGTCCGCGGGCGTGATGCTGGAGGGCGAGAGCGGCCACACCGTGTTTTATACGGGGGACGTGCAGTTTGAGGACCAGAGCATGATTCCCGGAGCGGATTTCCCGGAATCCGGCGTGGATACGCTGATTATGGAGTGCACGCGCGGCGGCTTCCAGCGCAGCGCCCATTATTCCCGCCCGGAGGAGATGGTGCGGTTCGGGAAGGCGATTGCGGAGACGCTGGAACGCGGGGGCGCCGTGCTGATTCCGGTATTCGCCATCGGCAAGAGCCAGGAGATGCTGTTCAATATCCACCGTTTCAAGCAGCAGGGGGTGATTCCCGCCAATACGCCCGTGTACTTCGGCGGGTTGAGCGCGAAGGTTTCCCTGCTTTATGACCGTTTTGCGGGGCTGACCCGCAGGCACGACCATGAGTTCAAGCTGAAGGAGGAAATAAAGACCGTGCCCCTGCCGCGCAAGGGAAAAGCCCCGCTGGTGTGTTCCCCCGGAAATATTTACGTGGTTTCCAGCGGCATGATGACGGAGAACACGCTCTCCAACGTGATGGCGGAGCAGGTTCTTCCGCATGAGAAAAACGCCATTCTTTTTGTGGGGTATGCGGACCCGGATTCCCCCGCGGGCCGGCTGCGGGCCGCGCAGGAAGGGGATCTGGTGAAGATGCGGCCCAACGGGCAGCCCGTGCGCCGCAACTGCACGGTGGATTGTTTTGATTTTTCCGGGCACGCCACCCGTGACGCCCTTGTCAATTATGCCGTGAAGCTGAATCCCAGGCAGGTGGTTCTGGTGCACGGTGATCCGGACGCCGTGGAGTGGATGCACGATACGCTGTCCTCCAGAATGCCGGGTTCCACCATCATCGCTCCCGTGCCGGGCCAGCGCTATACGTTTGAGTCATGAGTTTTACCGGAGAGAGAAAGGGGCGCCTGGTCGTCTTTGAAGGCATAGACGGCACGGGCAAGTCCACCCACATCGGCCGCCTGCGGAAGTATCTGGAGGGGAAGGGGCTGGAAGTGGTGCAGAGTTTTGAACCCACGCGCGGGCAGTGGGGCCGGATGCTCCGGGATTCCGCCGTGACGGGGCGCCTTTCCGTGGAGGAGGAGGTGGAGTTGTTCCTGAAAGACAGGCGGGAGCATGTGGAGACGCTGATCGCCCCCGCTCTGGCGCGCGGCGCGTGGGTCCTGCTGGACCGCTATTACCTTTCCATGATGGCTTACCAGGGCGCGCGGGGAGTGGATGCTTCCGTCATCCGCGCCGCCAATGAAGAATTTGCCCCGGTGCCGGACGCCGTGGTCTGGCTGGATATTCCCGTTTCCGTGGCTCTGGAACGCATCGGGAGCCGCGGGGAACGCGATGCCTTTGAGACGGAAGCGGGCCTGGCGGCCTGCCGCAACGTGTTCGCCTCCATCCATGAACCCTGGATGCTCCGCGTGGACGCGGACGCCGGGCAGGAGGAAGTGGCGGAAAGAGTGCGGAAGGCCCTTTCCGGATATTTCCCCGAAGTGATTGGTGAATAGGCATATTCCTCTGGCCGGAGGCCGGGAATTTCCCTTTAATATTTAATCCCTGGTATTTGGTCACTGCGCCGCAGGCGCATAAACCGTCGGGTCCGGGATTCCGGCTTCCCTGAAGGCTTCCCGGCGTTCCACGCAGGTGGAGCAGACGCCGCAATGGACGGGGTCGCCCTTGTAGCAGGAGTAGGTGTGGGAGAAGTCCACGCCCAGTTCATGGCCCATGGCGGCGATGCCGCCCTTGGACGTATGGATGAAGGGGCGCAGGATGCCCAGTCCGGCATACGTTCCCAGGCGGACGGCCTCCGTCATGGCGGCCATGAATTCCTCCCGGCAGTCCGGATAAATGCTGTGGTCCCCGGAGTGGGCGGCAATGACAAGCTGCTGCGCTCCGCAGCTTTCCGCCACCCCGGCCGCGATGGACAGGAAGATGCCGTTGCGGAAGGGGACGACGGTCTGTTTCATCAGCTCTTCATCATAGGAGCCGTCCGGGATGTCGTCCGCGCCGGAGAGGAGGGCGGATTTCAAATGGGCGGAGATGGGGGAGATGTCAATCACGCGGTGCTCTATGCCCAGGCCGGCGGCCTGCCAGGCGGCGCATTCCAGCTCCCGTTCCGCGTGGTTGGAGGCGTAGTCAAAGCTGAGGGCCACCCGCACGCGGTGGTTCCGGTGAGCCCAGTGCAGGGCCACGCTGGAGTCCAGCCCCCCGCTGAGCAGTACGGCGGTTTCCGTCTTGTCCATGGCGCGCGTCAGAGGGGGCGGTTTTCCGGGTTGTGCTCCGCCATGGCGGTCAGCTGGATGCCGCCGCGGGGGGAGAAGCGGCCTTCCACTTTCAGCCACCGCGGGGAGATGGCGGCTGCCAGGTCATCCGTGATGCGGTTGACGATCTGTTCATTGAAAGCCGGATAGTTGCGGTAGGAGGCCAGGTAGTATTTGAGGGATTTGGTTTCTACGCACTTTTCATCCGGAACGTAGGTGATCGTCAGGTGGCAGGAGTCCGGCTGCCCGGTGACGGGGCAGAGGGAGGAGAATTCATGGGTGTCCAGCGTGATGGTGTAGGGACGCGTGCCGCGGTTGGGGAAGGATTCCAGCTTGGCGTCGTCAGGGCTGGTGAAGAAGGAGCTTTGTGAGCCGAGTAGAGTCAGAGGTTCGGACATGGATGGTTGATGTTGTGTTGTAGTGGAGATTCAGTTTTCCCGAACGGGTTCCCTGCCGGGGAATTCTTTCACGTACAGGTCCTGCTGGGGGAAGGGGATGGAGATGCCGTGCTCGTTGAACGCATTATAGATATGTTCCCGCACGGAGGAAAGGCTGGAGGCCTTCGTCATGACGGGAACCCAGACCCACACGCCCAGATTGACGGAGCTGTCCCCGAAGCTGTCCAGAACCACGCTGGTTTTCTTCACCTTGGAAAGGAAGGGAAGGGAGGACAGCGTTTCCAGGATGATTTGGCGCGCCCGCTCCACGTCCGTTCCGTAGGAGATGCCCACTTCCACCTTGGAGCATTCGAATTTGTGGTTGCGGGTCATGTTGCGGAAGTTCTTGTTGAAGAGCTGGGAGTTCTGGAAGGCGATGATGGAGCCGTCCAGCGTTTCAATCATGGTGGAGCGGTAGCCCAGGGAGGAGACGCGGCCCCGGTAGCCGTCGCATTCGATCATGTCCCCCTGGCGCAGGCGCCCCAGCATCAGGGACAGGCCGCTGATGATGTTTTCAATGGTGTCTTTCAGGGCGAAGCCGATGCCCATGCTCAAGCCGCCCATGACCATCAGCAGCCCGTTGTAGTTGGCGTTCATGATGATGAGGGCCGTGAAGACGAAGAGCCCCCACAGGAACAGGGAGGAAAGCGTCACGAAGGTGGGGATGATGCCCACTTCATAGTCTTCCCCATAGACTTCATGCAGGGTGTTTTTACCGATGAAGATCAGGTAGTTGAGCACGATGGCAATCAGGATGACCTTGATGACGTGGCTCCAGCTGAAGGTGAGCAGGTCCTTGATTTCCGTAGTGGCGAAGATTTTGTTGATGATGAGGTCACCCATGTCGAAGGTGGCGGCGGGCCAGATGATGCTGAACAGGATGAGGAAGATGGTCAGGCAGGGGAGCGCCAGCTTGGAGACGAAGGGGCGGAACCACAGGATGGCCTGCTTGTTCCGTTCCTTCCGGCGGTTTTCATAGTGGTGGAGCAGGTTCCACAGCCCCACCAGGAGCAGGATGCTGGTCATCAGCATGATCCACGTCATCAGCACCAGGAAGGCCATGAAGCTGAACCCGGCCCAGCACAGGCCGCTGCCCAGGATGGTGAGCACCAGGGAGACGGTGGCGAAGAAGCGGTCCAGACGCGGGAGCTTGTGCCGCTGCCGCACCCAGGTCAGCAGGGAGAAGAGGGAAACCAGCGTGAAGAGGACGGGCATGGAAATGTCCACGATGATGTTGGGGGCCATGAACATGCGCAGCAGCATGAAGAAGCCGCCCAGGAGCAGGTAGGGCATGTAGATGCGGATGCCGGAGTTGATGGTGCCGTAGGGGAGGCGCGTCACCAGGGAGAACAGGATGGCGCTGACCAGCAGGAGGAATTCCGCGCCCAGGGAGGCCGCGCTTTTCAGCAGGTAGTCCGGCGTGCGCATGGAGGCGATGACGAGGACGAGCGCCACGATGAGGATGGTGGTGACGTTGGTGAAGGCGTGGCGCTTGTTGTAGTGGCCCGTTTTTTCAAGCGTTTTCCTGAAGCCCAGGAAGACGATAAGGCGGGAAAGGCAGTAGGAGCACAGGACGATGCCCAGCAGGATGAACCCGTAGTGCTTGAGCGTTTCCGGGTCCGACGGGAGCTGGAGCTTGCTGTCCGCAGACGTTTCCCAGGCCCCCATGCAAATTTCATACGTCTTGAGCGGCTTGAGGAAAATGTACCGGGCCACGTTGGACGGGGTGTAGAATACCCGGTTGAAGAGGGAGGTGAACAGCTTGCCGCTTTCATTGTTCAGGGCGTCTATCTTGCCGCCCAGGCTGTTGAAGAGTTCCTTGAGGTAGCTGATCTGCTCCTTTTCCTTGAGCAGGGATTCTTCCAGGGTGCGGCAGGTGTACAGGGCCTCGTCCCTCTGCACCAGGGAGGGTTCCGACAAGTTGTCCGTGTTGACTTCCTCCAGGGATTCCGCCAGTTTCTTGATGCGCCCTATTTCCTTGTCCAGACGTTCCTCCTGTCCCTGGAAGTCCGGCTTTTGGGCGTAATACGTCTTGACCAGGCTGGTGGCGGCCTTGCAGTAAAAGGCCAGCGTGAAGATTTTCTGATCGTCCAGGGCGTAAAGCACGGCGGACATTTCATATACCCTGGTGTCAAAGTAATTGTAGGTGGCGTCCGCCTCCTTCACCAGCGCCTCCCGGATGGCCATCCTTTTTTCCTCATTCTTCTTCAGGATGGTGATTTCATGGCACAGGGCCATGATGACGGTGTCCATCTCCGAGCGGTTCTGTTCCGCCTGGGGCTGCTCCGGAGCGGGTTCCTGCACCTGTTCCGGAACGGCGGCTGGCGCGGCCTCCTGCTGTGCCGCAGCATGGCCCGCGGCCAGCAGACCGGCCAGAAGGAAGGCGGCGCAGCAGCGGAAAAACGTCCGGTAATCAGGGATGCTCATGAACGGTTCCAGTTCTAGGGGCTGCTGGCATCACGGTCAAGGTTATATTCCCCCGCTGCCTGAGACGGCTTTGCGGGGGGAAGGGGCGCATTATCCGGGCGGTTTTTCCTGAACCGGGATTTCCTGCCCGGCGGGTTACCCCTATTGATTTACTGATTGATTCTTTAACGGAATATTGGGTAATATGAACATAATTCCATGAATTGTATGAAGGAGCCGGAAATTTTAACCATAGACGCCCACTGCCATTTGTTCAACCACGAGGTTCTTTCCTGGAGGCTGCTGGTGGATTTCATCCTTTCCCGCATGCGTTCCCGAGGACCGCGGGCGCGTCTTCCGGAAGCCGCGGGCGGCATCAGCGGGTTGAAACGGATCATCCGTTTCTTCAAGACCGGGTTGATGGATACGGAGAATATTTACGGCAAGCTGCTGGCGGAAGGCGCCTGCAATACCGTCGTGCCGCTGATGTTTGACCTGGATTACTGCATGAAGGGCGCCGGGCGTTCCGACGGGCCCGGACGGCGGAAGGCCTGCAAGAAGAAGGTGAAAAGGGCGGCAAGGAAGGAATGGGCCGTGCTCCGGAAGGAGCTTGATGAGCTGGCGGAACGGGCCGGGAGAGGGGACAGGAGGGAAATCGGGGAGATGAAGCAGGCGCTCCGCCGCCTGTCCAGGCGGACGGAACGGCTTGCCCTGGGGAAACGGGATACCTTCCGGACGCAGGAGGATGAGCTGCTGAAACTGGCGGCGGCGCATCCCGGCAGGGTGCTTCCGTTTTACGTGGTGGACCCGCGCCGTCCCGGCAACTGGCTGCATGGTCCGGACGGGACGATAGACGTTTCCCCCATGACGGACAGGCTGGTTCCGGAACTGGGAGGGAAGGGCGGTTTTTACGGTTTCAAGCTGTATTGTCCCAACGGCTATTCCCCGACGGATCCGGCGCTGATGGCCCTGTACGGGTATTGCGAACGGCACGGGGCGCCGCTGACGGCCCATTGCTCCGGCGGCGGGTTTGCCAGTTTTTCCCCTTCCATCATGGTGCACGGCCATGTTTACCGGAATGGAGAGGTTGTTCCGCATGACGGCGTTCTGGAGTTCAAGCACTACCGCCTGACAGACAAGCTCCGGGTGAGGGAGAAGGCGGAACTTCTGAATCATCCCCGGCTGTGGGAAAAGGTGATGGAAGCTTTTCCGCGCCTCCGGCTGAACCTGGCCCATTTCGGCTGCCGGGAAGAGGGCGCGGAATGGACGGAACTGATTTACGGCATGATGGAGAAGTTTCCCGGCCTCCATACGGATTTCTCCTGCATCACGGAGGCGGCGAAGCTCGGAGAAATGCGGGAGTACTTCCGCAAGGCCCCGGAACAGGTGCGCCGCAAATTCCTGTTCGGCAGTGATTTTTATCTGAACCTTCTTTTTCTGGACGGGATGAAGGAGTACATGGAGAACTTCCGGAACACGTTCACGGAGCAGGAAAGGCGGGAGCTGATGACGGCCAATCCCTCCGAATTCCTGGGATTGTCCTGACGGACAAGAGAAACGCTCCGGAGGGATATCCGGAGCGTTTGAATGGAAGATTGTTTCCGGCGGGAATCAGTTCAGGGAAAAGGAGCGGATTCTCTTCACGGATTCCTCCCGGCCCAGCAGGGAGAAGACGGAGGAAAGGTCCGGGCCGCCGCTCAGCCCGGTCAGGGCCACGCGGGCGGGGAACATGACGGCTCCCATTTTCACGCCGTTTTCCTTGGCAAAGGCTTTCAGCACGCCGATGAGTTCATGGCCGTCCCATTCCGGTTCCTGCTCCAGCCTGTCCGCGAGTTTGGAAAGCAGTTCCAGGGCTTCCGGCTGGACTTTGGCAAGGGCTTCCGGGTCCATGCCCAGGTCAAAGAAGAAGCGGATTTTGTCCGGCACTTCCGCCAGGGTCTGCACCTTCGTCTGCACGGTGGCGATGGCGGCGTCCAGAATCGGGGAGTCCGGCAATCCGGCGTTCAGGCAGAAGGGGCGCGCCCTGCCCGTGAATTCTTCCGGAGCCAGGGCAATGATATGCTGCTGGTTGACCCAGCGGCACTTCGTGATGTCAAATTTGGCGGCGGAGTGGTTGACGGCTTCCAGGGAGAAGCGTTCGATGAGCTCCTGCGGGGAGAAGATTTCCGTGTCGTCCTTGGGGGACCAGCCCAGCAGGGCCAGGAAGTTCATGACGCCTTCCGGCAGGAAGCCTTCTTCCGGATAGGCGCCCAGGGCCGCGCCTACGTCGCGCTTGGACATCTTGGAGCCGTCCTGGTTCAGGATCAGCGGCATGTGGGCGAAGACGGGAGGGGTGACGCCAAAGGCCTCAAACAGCTGGATGTGCTTGGGCGTGTTCATGATGTGGTCTTCCCCGCGGATGACGTGGGTCATCTTCATTTCAATGTCGTCCACCACGTTGACGAAATGGAAGATGTAGGAGCCGTCCGCGCGGCGGATGGCCATGTCCGGCGTGTTGGAGGCGTCCCGGTAGTCGATCGTGATGTCACCGCAGATCAGGTCATGGAAGGTGACGGGCTTGGTGCGGTCAAAGCGGAAGCGCCAGGCGCCGCCGTCCTCGTATACGCGCCCGGCATCCTGGAGCTTCTTGAAATAGGCGTCGTAAATGTCGTTGCGCTGGCTCTGGAAATAGGGGCCGCAGCCGCCGCCCTTCATGGGGCCTTCATCCCAGTCGAGCCCCAGCCATTCCATGCCGGTGAAGATTGCGCGGGTGGCTTCCTCCGTGTTGCGGGCGTTGTCCGTGTCCTCAATGCGGAGGATGAAGGTGCCCCCCATCTTGCGGGCGAACAGCCAGTTGAACAGGGCGGTGCGTGCGCCCCCGATGTGGAGGTAGCCGGTGGGGGAGGGTGCGAATCTTGTTCTGACGTGACTCATGATGGGTAAGAGAGTAAGGGCCAGCCTGCCCGCGTCAAGCAGATACAGGGGGTGCATGCCAAAAAAGGGCAGCGCGGGGGCGGGGAGGGGGGAAGGGTTTTTTTTTGGGGTGGTGTCGGCCTTGCGGCTTGCCTGGAAGGGGCTTTTAGGCTTCATTTAACGCCGTGTTCTTTTTAAAGCACATATTCCGCCTGCGGGAGAAGTGGCAGATTCAGAGGGATGATGAGGAAAAGCCCTTTCTGGAGCACCTGGACGACTTGCGGACCATGCTGCTGAGAATGGCGCTGTGCCTGACCGTCAGCACGATTCTGTGCGCCGGCTTCGCCTCCAATCTGATGGACATCCTGAGGCGTCCCGTCAACCAGGTCTGGGACATGTTTGAGGAATCCCACCTGCCCGCGGGAATTGGCCTGGATGCCTGGGGAAAGGCCAAGGAAATGGCCACGGCCATGACGAGCCTGGATGACGGCCAGCGGAAATTGCTTCTGCGGCAGGTTTCCCCGTCACAGGCGGATTTGACGGAGGCGGCCCTGGTGCTCCGGGGCGCCCAGCCCCTGCCGGAGGACAGGAAAGAGATTTTCATCAGGGAGGGAAGCCCCAGCTCCACGGTGCGGGAACTGGCGGAATCCCTGTCTGCCAAGGAAGCCATTCTGACGGACGGCACGGGACGGGGGGCGCTCAAGATGATGAGCGCGTTCCAGCCCGGGGAGGCGTTCATGCTGACCATCAAGCTTTCCCTGTATGCCGGGGTGGTGATCTCTTTCCCCCTGCTGCTGTACTTCCTGCTTCAGTTCATTATTCCGGGGCTGCTGGAGCATGAGCGCAGGCTGCTGTACAAGTGCATGGCGGTCGGTTTCGGGCTGTTCCTGGCAGGGACGCTGTTCTGCTACTTCATCGTGCTCCCCAGGGTGCTGACGTTCTTCTATACGTATTCCCTGGAATTCGGCATTTCCAATGAATGGCGCATCGGCTACTACCTGTCCTTCGCCACGCAGATGATCCTGATGTTCGGCCTGGCGTTTGAACTGCCCGTGGTGGTGATGCCTTTCGTCAAGCTGGGCGTGCTGACCTATGACATGATGAAGGCCACGCGCCGCTACGCCATTGTGGCGATCGCCATCCTGGCCGCGGTCATCACCCCCACGCCGGACGTGGCTACCATGATGCTGATGGCCGTTCCCATGTATGCGCTGTATGAAATATGCATCATCCTGGCCTGGATGCATGAGCGCAAGGAGGCCGCCCGCGCCCGGGAGGAAGCCGCCCGGTTTGAAGAAGACTTCAACAATGACAATTCTCCCTACAACCATTAAACACATCCAACTGGCTACATTATCATGAATCTCCTGGACATCATCATCCTGGGCATTGTGGAAGGCCTGACCGAGTACCTGCCGGTCAGCTCCACCGGACATCTGCTCCTGACGGAATCCCTGCTGAACATGTCCCAGAGCAAGGAGGCTCTGGACGCCCTGGCCGTCTGCATCCAGGGAGGGGCCATCCTGGCGGTGCTGAGCCTGTATTTTCCCCGGGTGAAGGCCATGGCGCAGGGCGTGCGCGGCAATAATCCCGCCGGGCTGAAACTGCTGGTGAATCTTATTCTGGCCTTTCTTCCCGCCGCCGTGGTGGGCCTGTGCTGCGCCTCCCTGATTAAGGAATATCTCTTCAACACCTACACGGTGGCCTATTCCTGGATTGTGGGCGGCGGCGTGATTCTGGCGTACTGCGCCTGGCGCGCCAGGCAGGGCCGTTCCAATGAAGGGAACGCCGGAGCCTCCATTGAAAGCCTGACTCCGGCCAGGGCGTTGACGGTGGGGGCGCTCCAGTGCGTCGCCATGATTCCCGGCACCAGCCGGAGCCTGATGACCATGCTGGGCGGCATGTTCGTGGGGCTGAGCGTGGAGGCGGCCGTGGAATTCAGCTTCCTGCTGGGGCTGATTACCTTGGGTGCGGCCACGGTGCATGATGCGTACAAGGACGGGGCGCTGATGCTGGAATCCTTCGGGTGGGAAGCCCTGGCCGTGGGAACGGTGGTGAGCTGGTTTTCCGCGTGGCTGGCCGTGAAGTGGATGGTTTCCTACCTGCAAAAGCACAGTTTTGCCGTGTTCGGCTGGTACCGCATCGCCATCGGCATCGTGACCCTGGTGCTCCTGTCCATGGGGCTGATGCATTAAATAACGTTCTCCGTCAGTTGAATACCAGAGGCCGCCGCCCCTCCGGGCAGGCGGCTTTTTTATTGTTTTCCGCTTCAGGAAAAGGCTCTTTGAAAATGTAACCTGATTGTAACACACGGGATTGATTTTTCAGGCATCATGGGGGCATGAACATCACGTGGTGCCTGATAGCCGTATGGGCGGGGATTGCCGGACTGGCCCCCGCGCAGGAGGCTGCTGACGGGCTGGATTCCCGCAATATCATTCTGCCGCAGAGGCGCGTGATTCTCCCGCCGGACCGGATGCCCCGGCAGCCGGTCACGATGGAAAAGGTGAACGCCCGCATCCTGGTGAACGGACGCTCCGCCGTGACCACCCTAGAGCTGGATGTACGGAATAACGGTTCTTCTCCCGCGGAGGCTGAGCTGCTGCTGCCCGTTCCGGAGGGCGTGGTGGTGAAAGGTTTTCATTATGGGGACGGAAAGGCGGAGTGGAAGGCCTCCCTGATGCCGGCGGACGAGGCGCGGCGCCTGTATGACCGCATTGTGGCGCGCAGAAAGGATCCGGCTCTGCTGGAATTTGCGGGGTTCGGGGCCATCCGGTCCAGCGTGTTTCCGGTTCCGCCCAGGTCTGCCGTGAAGTTGGGGATTGTTTATGAACAATTGCTGACCCCTGTGGAGGGGCGTTTGGATTACGTGCTTCCCAGAACGGAAGCTCTTTCCGGAAATGTTCCGTGGACGGTGCGGGTGGAGCTGGCTTCCGGAAAGGACGGCCCGGGCAACCTCTTTACTCCCTCCCATCAGATGGAGCGCCATCAGTTGGAGGATGGAACCGTGGTTCTGGTCCTGGCGGAGGAAAGGATGAACCCGGGCCCTTTCCGCCTGTCATGGCTGGAGGCGCGCGGGAAGAAAGGGGAAGCCTCTTCCGGGCCGGATGCCAGCATTTATGCAACTCCCGACTTCAGCGGCGGAAAAAACGGATACTTTCTGGCCATGCTGGGCAAGGACGGACGGCCCGGTGAAAACTCCATCCTGCGGGAAGTCACGCTGGTGCTGGACAGGTCCGGGAGCATGCGCGGGAACAAGCTCGCCAGTGTGAAGGAGGCGGCCAAACAGATCGTTTCCGGCCTGAATCCCGGAGAACGGTTCAACATCATCACCTATAACGAAGGCGTCAATTTATTTGAAGCGGCCCCGGTGGAAAAAAATGGCGCGTCGGAAAAAGCGGCCCACGCATGGCTGGATGCCGTCGTAGCGCGGGGGGGCACCAATATTCACGAGGCTCTGGCCGCCGCCTTGAGCCAGCCTTCCCATGAAGGGATGCTTCCCGTGGTGCTTTTCCTGACGGACGGCCTTCCCACGATCGGCCGTACTTCGGAAAAATCCATTGCGGCCCTGGCGGGGGAAGGAAACAAGGCGGAAAGGCGCATTTTCACCATCGGGGTGGGGGAGGACGTGAACGCCCCCCTGCTGAGGCGCATGGCGGAGATTTCCGGGGGGCTTCCGTGCTACATCCTTTCCGGGGAGAATCTGGAGGTCAAGCTGACTCAGGTATTCCGGCAGTTGTACGGCCCAGTCTTCCGGAAGGTGCGCTATACCGTCTGCTCCACGGACGGCAGGGAACAGCCGGGAAGGGTGCAGGACGCCATTCCTTCCGGGATTCTGCCGGACATTTATTCCGGCACCCCCGCCGTTCTGGCCGGCCGGTACATAGGCACGGAACCTTTCCTGATTAAGGGAACCTGCCTGGACCGGCACAACAGGGAACTCGCCTTTTCCATCACCGTGGACCCGCAGAGCATTTCCCGCATGAAGGATGATTTTGTGGCCCGGCTGTGGGCTGCGCGTAAAATAGGCAGCCTGGAGACGGCCCTGATGGATATGGGAGGAAGCCCCTCCGCCCACCATCCAGGAACGGCGGAATTGGTGGAGGAAATCATGCGGCTTTCCCGGGATTTCGGGATCATGAGTTCGGCCGCCTCGTTTTTTGCGGATGACGGGGGTTCCCGTTCATGGTCCAGCGATCATGTTTCTCCGGGAATCTCCTCCCGGAACGGTGCGGTGGGAAGAGTGATGCTGGATTCCCGTGAAGGGCTGGATGCGATTGCGCTGCAAGAGAATGCCGTAGCCAAGAAGAGGGAATTGACCCTCAATAAATACAACATCCAGTTGGACCGCCAGGGACGCTCCGTGTCCTTCAGCGATACGGCCCAGATTTCCCGGAACGGCTATTTCAACAGGAACGGAGTCTGGATGGAAAGCTCCGTTCTTTCCCTGCCGGAGGCGGGGCGCGCCGTGAAGGCAGTCCAGGTCGGGACGCCGGAATATGCCGCCGTGGCGGACAGGCTGATTGAATCCAACCGCCAGGGGCTTTTGGCCCTGGAGGGCTCCGTGATGCTTCTCCTGGATGGAAAAACCGTCCTGCTGCAAAACAGTTTTCCGTAATAAACAATTAATAAACAATAATCATGAACTATATCATTGCATGTACATTGGGGGTACTGGGCGCCGGAGCATTCTGCGCGCATGCCGAATCGTCTGCCGGTTCATCGGACGGCCAAACCGTCCCCGCCGGGAAGGATAAACCCTCGGCTCCGGTCATTCCGGTTTCCCCCGGAAGCATGGACGCGGTTATAACGGACGGGAGCGGGAAGGCCCCCGTCACGCCGGACCGGCAGCAGGAAGAGAAACAGGACATGAAAGACGGAACCGTCCTGCTTACGGTTAAAAGCGGAAACGGAGAAGAATCCACGGCCTCCGTTACCGTGATTTCCGCCGAAGGGGAGGGACAGGTGCCCTGCGTCAAGATAAGCGTGGATAATCCGGATAAGGCCGGAGAGGTGAAGGAAGCTTCCTATTCCATCGGCACCGTGAAAGGGCCTGATCCCGGAAAGATGGAAATTACGGTAACTCCCCGCAGGGAGGATGCCTCCCCCGGAGACTCAGCAATTCCGCAACACGGCGAAGTTATTATCACCCGGAAAGTGACAGGCCCCGCAAACGGAGCCGGAACGGCTCCCGCCGGAAAGAAGTGCGTTTCCTGTATCACGATAAGCACGGAGGAACCGGCAACCAAAGAGGCTGCCTATTCCATAAAAACCACGGAAGGGGCGGCTCCCGGAAAGGCGGAAATAATCGTGACTTCCCGTCAGGAAGGAACTTCTTCCGGAGGTGCGGCCGTTTCCAAAAAGGGGGAAGTGATCATCACCCAGGCTGTTGCGGATAGCTCCGCGGCCCCGGCTGCCATGCCCGTCCTGACGATAAGCAGCACAGGGAAGGAAGAGGTTCCCTTCATTGAGATCAACGGGGGTGGCCCGGAGAAGGCCAAAGGCGCGGGGGAAGCCGCCGATTCCGTCATTACCCTGAAAGAAACCGCTCCGGGGAAAATGGAGATCAGCGTAACTCCGAAGCAGGAGAGCGCTTCTCCCGGCACTCCTGCCGCTCCGGACCAGGCGGCGGGAAAAGATGACCGCGCCGTTGTCCAGATTGCTCTTCTGCTGGATACCTCCAGCAGCATGAACGGCCTTATTGACCAAGCGCGTACGTACCTGTGGAAGATTGTCAATGACATGACGCTGGCGCGCCAGAACGGAAGGCTTCCCTTCATCCAGATAGCCCTGTATGAGTACGGAAACCAGGGGTTGTCCTCCCAGGACTCATGGATACGCCAGGTGCTTCCGTTCACGGATGACCTGGACAGGGTTTCCGATGAATTGTTCAAGCTGAAAACCTGCGGCGGCACGGAATGCTGCGGCGCCGTTATTGACCGGGCCGTGAAGGAATTGAAATGGAACACGGAAGACCCCAACGCGCTGAAGCTGGTCTTCATCGCCGGCAATGAACCCTTCAACCAGGGCAGCGTGCCGTATGCGGAGGCGATTGCGCGCGGGCTGGAACAGGGCATTACCGTCAATACCATTCATTGCGGGAATGCCGGAGATTCGGATACGCGCCTGTGGAAGGACGGAGCGAAAAAGGGGGACGGCAGCTTTCTCAATATTGACCACAACGCGACCCCCATGGAGCCGGAGACTCCCTATGACGGAGAGCTTGCGAAGTTGAGCTCCTCCCTGAATGCAACCTATCTCGCCTACGGTTCCCCGGAAGTCCAGGCTGAAAGGCTGGAAAAACAGGAACTCCAGGACAGGCTGACCCTGAAATTGTCTCCGGCGGCTTCCGTGGGCCGGACCAGAGCGAAGGCCAACAAGGCGGCGTACTCCAATACTTCATGGGATCTTGTGGATCTTTATGAACGGAACGGCGTGCAGGCATGGGAGGATTTGGGCAATGCCGGCCAGCTTCCCAGGGAATTGGAGGGGAAAACCGCAGAGGAAATGGAAGCCATCGTAAAAGAAAAGGCGGAGCAGCGCACAGCCCTGCAGAAGAAGGTGAAGGAGGTGGACGCGCAGCGCAGCGAATGGCTGGCCAAATGGAAGAAACAGCAGAGCGCCTCCAAAGGCTCCAGGGCGAATACCCTGGAGGACGCCATTATTCAGGCCGTGAGGCGGCAGGCCTCCAAAAAGCAGTTTTCCTTTGTTGAAGAGAACGAAGCGGCAGAAAAAAATCCCCTATGAATGATAGAGTGAAGAAATGAGTGCTTCTGCGGGGCTGTCCGGGAGTGCCGGCAGTCCCGCAGAACTGTTCTTTTTGAAAAACCGGTTTTACCGGAACATTAAAATTTGATAGATTATTCAGCACATGCACCGCTACTGCATTCTGGTCATTGAGGACGATCATGCCATCAGAAACGGCCTGGTGGACGCTTTGTCCATGTCCGGCTACGACGTTCTGTCTGCAAAGGACGGTTATGAAGCCCTGGAGGTGATTCATGCGGAGGAGTACGATCTGGTTCTGCTGGATGTGGTGCTGCCCGGAGCGAACGGTTTTGAGCTCTTGAAGCGCATCAGGGAGGACCGGGCCACCGTTCCCGTGCTGATGCTTACCGCCAAGGGAGCGGAGGCGGACAAGGTGAAGGGGCTGAAGCTGGGGGCGGATGATTATGTAGTGAAGCCCTTCAGCCTGCTGGAAGTTCTGGCCAGGATAGAAGCCGTGCTGAGGCGGTCCCCGGAAAGGCCCAGCGCCGTCAGCCGCGTCATGCTGCCGGAGGGGCATCTGGATTTTTCCACCCGTGCCCTGGTGCTGGGGAATGAGCGGGTGGCGCTGACGACCAAGGAATTTGACCTGGCGCGCCATCTGGCGGCGAACGCCGGCAGAATCATTACCCGTGAGGAAATCCTGGCGAGAGTCTGGAAGATGGATCCCCGGCTGGTGGAAACGCGTAGCATTGACACCACGATCGCCCGGCTGAGGGAAAAAATGGGGAAGAGGAACGCGGCCGTGATCCGCACCCTGAGGGGGCAGGGATATGTTTGGGAGGATGACGCATGAGCAGCCGTTTTTCCTTTCATCTGCTGCTTTGGTCCTGCCTGCTGATTCTGCTGGGAGTGATGGGGTGGCTGAGCCATTCCATGCTGGATGCGGAAAAGCGCAGGCTGGCGGAGACGCACCAGATCCGCCTGGTGGAACAGAGCCGCCTGGCCCTGTGGCGTATGGATTCCCTGCTGGCCTCCATGATTGCGGGTGAAAACAACCGTTCCCCCGGTGAGTATTTCCAGGGGGACGCGCTGGCGGATTCACATAAGAAAGAGAAGGCCATGCCGGATTTATCCGGTTTTGCCAAATTGTATTTCCAGATAGATCCGCGGGGGAACATTTCCTCTCCCCAGAAAGGAGCGGATCGGATGAAGTATGTCCTCCAGCTGGGGAAATCCGGCTGGGGAAGCCGCATGGCGGACGCCATGAAGAAGTTGCCGGGGCCTTCCTCCATCTCCGGAGAGGGGGCCGCACTGCCGGAGTCCGATGCGTTTTCCGGGCCTCCTGCGGAAGAAGAAGTGAAGGTCACTTCCGTGACGATCGTGGATGGAAGGGACCAGCAGAAAAACGGGCTGCCGCTGGAGCTTGCGGTGGTTCAACAGGGCATGGAAGATTATAACATGCGCAAAAACCTTTCCAACAGCCAGCAGGAGTACAACGTCAAGGTAAAAAAGAAGGCCCTGGAGGGCCCGCGGCACGGGATAGGGGAATCCAAGGTCCTGAGCCGGAAGGCCGTTTCAAGGGCCGGGGGTGCGCGGAGCAGCCCGGAACGGAATAAAACATGGAATGATGCGCCTTCCCCGGAGACATTGGAAAAAGGTTCCGGGGATAAAATAGTTCTTTTGGAGCCGGACAGCGGGAAACTGGTGGTGGAAGGAGCCAGGGCGCTGTTTGAGTCTCTGGAAGGTAAGGCGCCCCCGGTAAAGGAAAGTTTGACGGAGCTGTCTTTTAGCAGGCATCATGGATTCTCCAAAACTCCGGAGAGTTACCGGGAACTTTCCATTTCCTCCCTCCAGCCCAGATGGCGCCAGGGGAAGGAATGCTTCCTGACGCGCCGCATTTCAGACCACGGCCAGGTATGGGTGCAGGGCATCTGGCTGGACTGGGACAAATTATCCGCCTACCTGCTGGAGTCCGTAGCCGATATTTTGCCGGAGGCCTCCCTGTCTCCAGCCGACGGCCGGGAGGAAAGCTATTTGACGCTGGCCGGTATTCCCGCCATGCTGAATCCGGGCAATCTTCCCCCCATGCCTGCCAATTCCCTGCGCACGGTCTGGAATTCCATGGCGATGGCGTGGTTTTGCGGGCTTCTGGCCCTGTGCGGTGTTATCGGCTTCATGATCGGCCTTATCCGCCTGAGCGAACGCCGCGCCGTCTTCGTTTCCGCCGTCACCCATGAGTTGAGGACGCCCCTGACTACGTTCAACATGTACACGGAAATGCTTTCTTCCGGCCTGGTGCCCAAGGGAAGGGAAATGGCCTATGTGGATATCCTGAAAAATGAGGCGGGCAGGTTGACGCACCTGGTGGACAACGTATTGAGCTATGCGCGGGTGGAGAAAAATTCCGTCTCCCTCCATCCGGAAAAAATTCCGGTGCCGGACCTCGCCTCCGCCGTCATTGCCCGCATCTCCCCCCGGCTGGCCTCCGCAGGCATGGATTCCCAGCTTTCCGTGGCTCCGGAGTTGCAGCAGGAAACCGTCATGGCGGACCTGACCGCCGTGGAGCAGATCGTATACAACCTGGCGGACAACGCCGCCAAATACGCCTGCTTTGACGGGAGCGTTCTGAAAGTGGAACTGGCACGGGAAAAGCGTTTTCTGGTCATCCGCGTGGAGGATGAAGGGAAAGGCATTTCCGATTCCCTGAAGGGAAAGCTGTTCCGTCCCTTTTCCAGGTCTGCGGAGGAGGCTGCCGGAAAACAGCCGGGCGTGGGGCTGGGGCTGGCTTTATCCCGGGAACTGGCGAGAAGCATGGGCGGAGACTTGTGCCTGGAAGAGAGTTCCCACGGGTGCCGCTTTGCTCTCAGGCTTCCCCTTTCCAAGGCTGTTCCGGGATAAACAAATTTCTTTAAATCAACCGTCATTCAGGTTTTAATCCTTTTCCTCACCCTCTTTATTTTCCAATAATCATTTCCTTTTATGCATACTCCATTCTGCCAAAGCTGCGGCATGCCTCTGGGAAGCAGGGAAGACTGCGGCACCAACCATGACGGAACCTCCAGTGAGGAATACTGCTGCTATTGCTTTCAGTACGGCTCATTTACGTCAGAATGCACCATGGAGCAGATGATTGAACATTGCGCCCGGTTTGTGGAGGAATTCAACAAGGAGAATGGTTCCTCCTACACGAAGGAGGAAGCCATTGCTCAAATGACTCTGTTTTTCCCCACGCTGAAACGCTGGAAAAAACAATAGAACCTTTTTCCCTTGTCCGCTTTCGGACGCTCCACAGGGCCTCCGGCCGTCCTGTTGGCCGGAACCCCGGTTCATATCATGATTCGGGGCTGTCTTCCTGCGGTTTATCAACCTTTCACAAGACAGCCCCGTAGAAAGAACCTTTCAGGGGAGGATTATCTCCTTTGCGGTCCATGGGAGCCTCCGGGGCCGGAAGGCCGTGGCGAGGAAGACGGACGGGACGGCGCGGCAGCAGGAGGCGAAGACGGCCTGCTGGGCGCGTTGGCGGACGGCGGCGGGGAAGAAGGCCTGGAAACGGATGGGGGGCTGCTGGGGCGGTTCATGCCCGAATGACCCGGACGGGAGGCGGATGGCCTGGAGGAGGGCGTGGATGGACGACTGGGACGCCCGAAGTCAGGCCTGGAGGGCCGGTTCCCCTCCGGACGGCTGATGCCCGGACGATGCGTGCTCCCGGAATTGCCGGCGCCGGGGCGGTGGGGATTGTTGACGGAAGGGCGGGAGGGCTGTCCCGGCTTTCCGAAGTCCGGCCTGCCGTGGCTGCCGCCCGGATTGCTCGCGGGCGGACGGTGGGAATTGCCGGGTTTTCCGAAGTCCGGGCGGTGGTTGGGCCTGCCGGGCTGGGGAACCGGCCTGTTGTTGCCCGGGCGGTGGTCCGGACGGAAATGATCCGGCCTGTACTGCGGCTTCATCGGCGGCCGCGCCATGGGGCGGCAGTAATGGGGGCGGATGTAGTGCCCGCGGTAATAGGGAGCCGGTCCCCACGTGGGGATGTAGTAATTCGGGCGGATCAGGCTGATGGAATAAATGGGGCTGCCGAACGTGTCATAAGCATAGATGGGCCTGCCTCCGTAATATCCGTAAATGGGATAGCCGGAGTTGTCATACATGTAGGACATGCCGGAGCCGCCGCTGCTGTAGGAGCCTGATACGCTGAAATTGTCATAATAAGGATCATAGCAACTGGACAGGGCGCAGCCGAGGGCTGCGGCCAGCAGCGAGTTTTTTAAAATAACGTATGCTTTCATGATGTTGAAACGGGGCGGGTTGTTTTTTCCCTTTGCTTGAAAAGCGGCGGGATAAAAGTACATTTGTTTAAAATTATTTTGCTTGGAAACGGGCTTCCTATTGTCTTAGACTGCAAAAACGTTCTACGTGATGGGAATTCTCTTTCAAGAAAAAAAAATAGGTCTGGCTTTGTTGTGCGATAATGCTCCGTATACGCTGGACATGACGCTGGCCTCCTATGACAGGTCCGGCCTGCTGAATTATTTTGACGAGACCTGCGTCGTTTTTCCGGAAAGCGCCGGAAAGGTGTGTGAAACGGCCCTTGCCCACGGCCTTTCCGCGGTTCCTTCCCCGGTGGAGGGAGGTTTTATGGGGGCGCTCCATATGGCGGTCAATGCGCTGGATACGGATTACGTGCTTCTGGCGGAGGATGACTGCATGATCTGGGAGCATTTGCGCGGGGAATCCCTGGAAAACCAGTTGAAAAGAGCGGTGGAGCTGCTGATTTCCGGCCAGGCGGACATGGTGCGCCTGCGTCATGCCTGGCGCGGCTGCACGCGCTACAAGGCCGCCTACACGTATTCCTACTTTTATCCCGTGGAGCAGCTGGCCACTATGTGGGTGCATGCGGAAGGCCTGTCGGAAGCTCCGGACTGGATCAAGAGCATCCGGCGCTTCTTCCACCCTTTCCGCTCCAAGCGTTCCATCGGCCGCTGCGTTTATGTGGAACAGAATCCCCATCTGCGCTTTCCCGAATACATTACCAAGATTGATGAAGGCTACATCATTGACAGTGAGGTTTTCGAGTGGACCAACCAGCCCACCCTCATCGCCCGCTCCAGAATCAGGCAGATTCTGACCGGGCTGGCGCAGGCTCCCGGCACCATCGGAAGGCTGCCGCAGGATTTTGAAGCCGCCGTCAACAACCCGCGGTGGAGGGACGCCCACATGAACATAGGCGTCATCAGGGGAATTTTCACTTAAAGGCGCATGGCGGAAAGCGGAAAGGCGGTGCGGTATGAATGCACCAGGTGCGGCGCATGCTGCCGCTGGGCCGGAGACGTGTGCATTGAGGAGGATGAAGTCCGGGAAATCTCCCGTTTCCTGCACATGGATGAGCAGGCCTTCATTGACGAATGCTGCCGCCTGAGGGCCAACCGGCGCGGATTGTCCATCCGGGACGCGGAGGACGGCGCCTGCATGATGCTGGCGGAAGGCGGCTGCCGGATCAATCCCGTCAAACCGCGCCAGTGCCGCGGCTTCCCCAACCAATGGAACTTCCCCGGCTGGCGGGGCTTGTGCCGTGCCAGGGAAGTGGAAAAGGAATAAAGGCCTCCGGCGCTTCTTCAGGATTGTTTACAGGAACTGCGCCAGATCCCGTTCAAAGCCGGGATAGGAAGTATTGATGCATTCCGCATCCGCCAGCACGGTGTCTCCCTGCGCGCTGAACCCGGCCACCAGGAAGCTCATGGCGATGCGGTGGTCTCCGTAGCTGGGCAATTCCGCGCCTTTCAGGGTGGCGCCTCCGTGGACGACCATGCCGTCGTCAAATTCCTCCACGTCCGCACCCATGAGCCGGAGATTGGCCGCCGTGGTGGCGATGCGGTCCGTTTCCTTGACGCGCAGCTCGCGGGCGTTGCGGACGATGAAGTCTCCCTGGCCTAGGGCTCCGGCCACGGCCAGGATGGGGATTTCATCAATCAGGTTGGGGATTTCTTCCGGAAGCAGGCTGGTGCCGTGCAGGGAATCCGAACCGTATACGGTGATATCCCCGTACGGTTCGCCCGCATCCTCCGGGGAAGTGGTTGCAATGTCCATCCGCGCACCCATGCGTTTCAGCGCGCTGATGACGGCGTTCCGCGTCTTGTTCAGGCCCACCTGGCGCAGCGTCAGGCGGGAGCCGGGACGGCTGGCGGCGGCCACCATCCAGAAGGCGGCGGAAGAGATGTCTGCGGGAACCGTCAGGTCATGGGCGGCGGGGAGCGCCGGACCCTGGGTACTGACGGTGAGGCCGTCCACCGTGCAGGGCACGCTGAAATGGCGGAACAGGCGCTCCGTGTGGTCGCGGGTGATGGCGGGCTGGCGCACGGTGGTGACGCCGTCTGCAAACATGGCGGCCAGCAGGATGGCGCTTTTCACCTGGGCGCTCGCCATGGGAAGCGTGTAGGAAATGGGGTGCACCCGGCCGCCGCGGATAAACAGGGGGGCGCAGCCGGGCTTGGCGCCGCGGGCTTCAATCCGCGCGCCCATTTGTTCCAGAGGCTGCATGATGCGGCCCATGGGGCGGGAACTCAGGGAGGCGTCCCCGAACATTTCCGAGTCAAAGGGGCAGGCGGCCAGCATGCCGGCCAGCAGCCTCATGCCCGTGCCGGAATTGCCGCAGTCGATGGGCCGTTCCGGAGCCGCGGGTTTCATGGCGACGCCCGTTATCCGGAAGCGGACGGGGCCATACCCCTCCCGTTCTTCCAGCACTTCCACCGTGGCTCCCAGCTGCTCCATGGCGCGCAGGGTATTCAGGCAGTCTTCACTGCACAGGAAATTATCCACTTCCGTCACTCCCTGCGCCAGGCCGCCCAGAATGGCGGCGCGGTGGGAAATGCTCTTGTCTCCGGGTACGGTCAGTACCCCTTGCAGGGAGGAAATGAAATGGGAGTGAAGGTTCATGGACGTCCGGAAGAACTAACCTGTATTGGCCGCTGAATCAAGCCAATTACGAGACGGGCGTGCGGGGAAGGGGCAGTGGACGGAACTCCGGGAAGGCGCCGGGCGGCGGTCCAGAATGGGGTTGATTTTGCGGGACGGTGACGTATATTAAGGCGCGTTATCGGCTGCATCCACCTGAAAGGAAGGAGAGAGCTTTTCAGGATCAATGGATCAAGCTGGTTTTCATAGGTAGTAAGTTGGAGCGGCCATGGGAGTGATCCTGTGGCCGCTTTACTTTGTTTCAAAGGATTATTATTCAATACGGTATGGAATAAAAAAGGCCGATGGGTTTTATTGTCCGGCCTGTCTTTCTCTGTACCGCGCTGAGCGTCGTGGCCGCCTGCTCCCAGCGCCAATCCGTGCAGCCCGTTGCGGAAGCGGCACGGCCGTACATGTCAGCATCGGTGCCCTTGTGTACGACGTCACGTTGAAAGATGACGGAGTGGAGGTGGAGAGAAGGCCGTTCGCCTTATATGCGAATGCGCTGGAGAAGCAGTACCCTGTTAAAAAGGTATTTCTGAAAGGCGACGCCTACAAGGTGGAATCCCTGGCCAAAATCCTCTTAAAGGAAGGATGGACTAAAGGCGCCTCTCTTCAGCCGGAAGAGACGGCCGTTTTTCTGCATGCCCCAGGGGAAAAGAAATTTCATCCGGTACCTGCCGCAAGCGGCAATACCGCCGTCTGCAAGGCACTGAACAAAGCGTGCTATGAGGCGTGCCTGAAGGAACCCGGGATTTCCTAAGCCCGGGTTCCTTCAGGCAAGGGAACAAAAATGCCCTCCGTCCTGCTTTGGGCTTTACCGCGCGCCGCTGAAAGCGTATGTAGTCCGTGCCGATCAGGTTCGGGTGGTCGCTGTTCCGGTCTTCGGACCGGGGTAGAGGAAAGTCCGGACATCACAAGGCAGCGTGTCCCGTGAAAGCGGGAGACGGGAACCTCCCAAGGGTTCCCGGACGGAAAGTGCCACAGAAAACAAACCGCCCGGATGGGGTTCATCCCCATGCGGGCAAGGGTGAAAAGGGGAGGTAAGAGCTCACCGCTCCGAGGGCGACCGAGGAGGCATGGTAAACCCCGCGCGATGCAAGACAAACAGGGGAAGGGTTGCCTGCCCGCCGGATCCCCGGGTATTAGTCGCATCCGTTCCGTAAGACGAACGGGCGCGCGGAATGCTTCACCGCGGACCGCGTGAGAAAAATGACCGCACAGCCGGCTTTGGCCGGTGGACAAAATCTGGCTTACAGAACCTGATCGGCCTCTGTCTTTTTTGCCGGGATGCTTTCCGCCTCCATTTCCGGGAAGGGAAACGTCCGGGAAATTGTCCGGTTCCGGGGGCTCTTTGGGGTTGCATGGGCGTCTCAAATGTGTAGAATCCGTCACCTAATTGCCACCCACTATGGAGAAGCTTGTTGTACACGGAGGTTTTACGCTGAGGGGAGCCGTCAATATCAGCGGGTCCAAAAATGCGTCCCTGCCCATTCTGGCCGCATCCCTGCTGACGGATGAGCCTGTGGTGGTGCGCCGTGTGCCGGATGTCTCAGACACCAATTTCATGGTTCAGATCATGGGCCAGCTGGGCGCCTCCGTGGAGAGGTCCAGCGGCAACGTGCGGGTGGAGGCCAGGAACCTGCATTCCGAAGCCGCCTATGAACAGGTGCGCAAGATGCGCGCCTCCATCTGCCTGATGGGCCCCCTGATGGCCCGCATGCAGCGGTGCGTGATTCCGCTGCCGGGCGGCTGCGTGATCGGCGATCGTCCCGTGGACCTGCACATCCGGGCCATTCAGGCGCTGGGAGCGCAGGTGCAGATTGAACGCGGCAACCTGGTTATCGAAGCGCCCCGGGGGTTGAAGGGAGCCACCATAGATTTGAGGGGCGACCACGGCCCCACCGTTCTGGGAACGGACAACCTGATGATGGCCGCCGTGCTGGCGGAAGGAACCACCGTCATTGAATCCGCCGCCTCCGAGCCGGAAGTGGTGGACCTGGCGAACTTTCTGATCAAGATGGGCGCCAACATTCAGGGCGCCGGAACGCGCCGGATCGTCATTGAAGGGGTTGAAAAACTCCGCGGCTGCAACCATACCGTTATTCCGGACCGCATTGAGGCCGGCACCTTCATGGTGGCCGCGGCCATGATGGGGGACGGCGTGACCCTGCGGCGCGTCTGTGAGGATCACATGACCGTGGTGACGGACCTGCTCCGAAAATGCGGGCACCACGTGGAATTCAACGAACGGGGGGACACGGTCACCATCATTGCCGGGAATACGCCCAAATGCGGGGAAATCAAGACGGCCCCCTATCCCGGCTATCCCACGGACATGCAGGCCCAGATGACGGCCCTCTTTGCCACCACGCCGGGCATCTCCGTGGTGAAGGATACCATTTTCCCGCAGCGTTTCATGCACTGCTCCGAGCTCAAGCGCATGGGCGCGGACATCAAGGTGGACAACGGCACCGCCGTCATCTCCGGCGTGGAAAGCCTGAGCGGCGCGCCCGTCATGGCGTCCGACCTGCGCGCATCCGCCGCGCTGGTGCTGGCCGCCCTGAAGGCGGAAGGCACCACGGAAATCCACCGCCTGTACCACATTGACCGGGGCTATGAAATGATTGATGAAAAGCTCCTGGCGATCGGCGCCGCGGTGGAAAGACAGCCGGATGACGATAATTAAGGCGGTTTTTAGGCCCGGATTTGCCGTTGTACCGCATTTTTTCTTTACTGTCAGGACTCCGTATGCTATTCACCGAAGTCCTATGAACAAGGCTCAACTGATCGAACTGATTCAAAACAAGCTGGGTGCCGATACGACCAAGAAGCACGCTGAAGAAGCTCTGGCCGCTGTGCTGGAATCCATCAAGGAAGGCGTGCAGGAATCCGGCAAGGTGCAGATCATCGGCTTTGGTACGTTTGCTACCAAGACCCGTGAAGCCCGGACCGGCCGCAACCCGAAGACCGGCAAGGCGATCAACATTCCCGCCTCCAAGACGGTTGCGTTCAAGGCCTCTTCCGCCCTGAAGGACTGAGACGGCAGCTGCTTCTAAAAGAGCACTTTTCTTTCAGCACCCCGTCCGCAGCGGACCGGGGTGTTTTTTTATGTCCCGTTGCGGGTGTCCACGGCTTGACCGGATGGGCGCCGCCGTCTAGAATGCCGCCATGTCCAGCAGTTTTGGTCAGGTGTTCAGAATCTCCACCTGGGGTGAATCCCATGGAGCCGGGGTGGGCGTGGTGATTGACGGCTGTCCGTCCCTCGTCCCGGTGACGGAAGAAGCCATTCAGCGGGAGCTGGACCGGCGCAGGCCGGGGCAGAGCGACATCGTGACGCCCCGCAGGGAGGAAGACCGCGCGGAAATACTCTCCGGCGTGCTGGACGGCAAAACCCTGGGAACGCCCATCGCCGTCAGCGTGCGGAACAAGGACCACCGTTCCTCCGCCTATGATGAAATGGCCCACACGTACCGCCCCTCCCATGCGGACTACACGTACGACGCCAAATACGGCATCCGCGCCTGGGCGGGGGGCGGCAGGGCCTCCGCGCGGGAGACCATCGGGCGCGTCGCCGCCGGGGCTGTAGCCAGGGCCGTGCTCAAGCAGGCCTTTCCCGGCATGGAAATCATGGCCTGGGTGGACCAGGTGCATCACGTGAAAGCCTCCGTGGACTGGGAGGCCGTGACGGCCTCCGTCATTGAAAGCAACATCGTCCGCACGGCGGACCCTTCCGCGGCGGAAGCCATGATCGCCGCCATCAAGGAGGCGCGGGACGCCGGCAACTCCCTGGGCGGCGTGGTCAAATGCGTGGTGCGCGGCTGCCCTCCCGGACTGGGGGACCCCGTCTTTGACAAGCTGGACGCGACGCTTGCCCACGCCATGATGAGCATTCCCGCCACCAAGGCCTTCGCCGTAGGCTCCGGCTTTGAAGCGGCGGACATGACCGGACTGGAACACAACGACCCTTTTTACATGCGGGACGGCCATGTGCGTACCGTCACCAACCACTCCGGCGGCATCCAGGGCGGCATCTCCAACGGGGAGGACATCCTGATGCGCATCGGCTTCAAGCCCACCGCCACCTTGATGGTTGACCAGCAGACGGTCAACCAGGCAGGGGAGGACGCGCGTCTCCAGGGCAGGGGACGGCATGACGCCTGCGTGCTGCCGCGCGCCGTGCCCATTGTGGAAGCCATGGCCTGGCTCTGCCTGTGCGACCACTACCTGCGCCAGCGCTGCCAGCGGGCGTTGTAACGCGGCTTCTTTCCCGTCATTCATGGACTCCTCCCTCACATTCTACCTGGTTCTGGGCGCGCTGCTGGTTGGCTTCATCGTGCTCGGCATGCTGAAGGGGATGATCAAGATGCTCCTGTTCGGCGCGGCGGTGCTCTCCGCCGTGGCGGCGTACTTCTGGCTGTCCAAATACGGCTTTACCTATCTCTCCTTCATCACCAGCGACCCGCGGGAATGGATGGTCACCGTGCTGTCCGTAGGGGGGGCCGCGGCGGTCTTCTTCATCTTCATGCACGGCCTCTTCTGGTTCAGCGACGTCTTCTCCTGGGGGCGGCGCATGGGCTTTGGCGGCGCCAAGGGCATCGTCACCACCATCCTGATGGCGGCGGTTGTCTGCTGGGTGGGCGTCATGTGCATCTTCTACTACGGCTCCATGGCGGAAATGACCCGCGCCCGGGAACTGGCCCTGTACCACATGGACCCCAACCGCACCATTTCCCTGCCCGCCATTTACTCCGTCAAGAAGTCCATCACGGACAATCCCCACCTGAACTGGCTGGTGACCATCTCCCCGGAACACGACCCGGAACGCCTCTCCCTCGCAAAAATGATTGCCTACCTGGTGACGCTCAGCCCGGAACTCTCCGACCAGCGCCGCACCCAGCTGGATTGCTACATGCCCCGCTCCCGCATCACCAGCCGTGTGCTGAGCCTGAAAAGCCTGAGTGAAGACCCCGCCATCCGCCTGCTGGTGGAAAAGGGGGACATGCAGGGCCTTTACAACGACGTCAAGCTCACCCGCTTCCTGGAAGACCAGGACGTGCGCTCCGTCCTGTCCCAGCTGGATGTGGACCGCGTGCTTGGTTTCGTCACGGAAACCCGCCAGACGGCCCCCGCCGGGAATGAATACATTCCCGAAGCTACTCCGATTGAGGAATAAGTGGGGATGCTTTTCTCCCCTGAATTGTTTTCATTTCTACTATCCGCTTTTCAAAAGCTTTCCTGTTGGGTAGTATTGGATATATTCAAGATTGATTTGGCATGGATGAAGAAAAATGGAAGGAAGAATTGGAGAAATGGGAGCATGAGATTGCTCTTAATCCTGAAAATGCTGAGGCTTACTCCAAAAGAGGAACTGTATTGTTTGTTCTAGGGAGGAAGAAGGAAGCACTGGACAGCTACAACAGGGCTCTGGAGATCAACCCTAAGTACGAGAAGGCCTGGAATAATAAAGGTGTTTTATTAGGCTATTGCGGAAGAAAAAAAGAAGCTTTAGACTGCTACATTAAAGCTCTCCAGATTAATGCCAATCATGAAAAAATTAGGCGAAATCGTAGAGTTTTAATAGGAAGCGATGAATTTTGGGACAGCTTGTCCGGGGATAGCCTCCCGGATTTATGGAGTGGGGACGAAGACTTCAATATTTTGGCAAGCAGGGAAAAATTGAAAGACTGCTCTGGGAAGGATTTGCAGAGTATCCGTCATCTATGGGTAGAGCAATATCGGTTACTGCATCTGCTTAGTGCTGATCTTGATCAGGTCGGGCATTATACTTCCACGAACGTCTTTGAAACCTTGCTTCAGGAACAAGAGGAAACAAAGGGTAAAGCAACGCCCTTGCTGTTATGCAGTCTGGCGGCAGCCAACGACCCTACGGAGGGGACCGTATTCCAGTCCTTGCTGGGGGTAGACTGCATGCCTTTCCAAAGAATCCACAGTAATCTTGCCGTATTGCAAACCTCTTTTTCCTCCTCCATTGGTTCCTTGAACCAGTTCCGTCTTTATGGAAAGAACAACGGAGAGGAGGGAACGGGGCTTTGCCTGGTATTTAACCGGTCTTTTTTTGCCGGGCCCGGAGAAACATCCATGGTTGCCGTGAAGAGGGATCAGGAACAATCCTCCGAGGAAGAGGGAGCAGCATGTCGCAAGCTGCCGCTTTATTGGGTGCTGTATTATGACCGTGATTCCGAACATGTTTATTATACTCCCGCATGTATCGAATACAGCTTGAATAAAGAATTTAAGATGAAAAAAAATTCTGTGAAAAAAACTGACTTGAAGAAAGTTGAGGACATTGGAAAATCGTTGAAGAGGATCCGGGATCATTTTAAGGCAATTAGCAAAGAATATCAGCAGACTGCCCTGGAAATGCTTATTTACCTGAGGCATCTGGTGAAGGATGCCGCCTTCAAGGACGAAAAAGAGTTAAGAATTCTGTCTTTGCATCCCTACAATGACCATGATTCGTCCCTCAAGGTATTGCCGGGCAAAAACTGTCTATCGGTCGACTATTTGCCAGTCATTCATGAGGAGGAGGAATATCTGGAGAAGGTGATTGCCGGACCCAAATTGAGAGATTTTCCCAACCTGGTGGATGTGGCCAAATTCAGGCTTCATCGTTTGGGAGGAAAGAAGGAAGTGGAATTTTGCCAGTCGCAGGCGCCTTTGAGTTGAATTTAGGGAGCTGGGAGAAAGTCTTCGCACAATTTTGGCGGGGATGATGAAAGCCCGGAGCCCTTCATCCCAGGAAGAATCCGGTTTTTAGTCCGTCTATTATATTCCTTTCTGCGACTGTTGGACCGTCAATGTGCGCGGGTGCTGGGGAAGGGTGAAGCACCAGCCGAAGAGGCGCACAAAACGGTAGTAAAGACCCTTGCGGCTGGCGTGCTGGCTGGTCATGAGGTCGTAGAAGGCCAGGTCAATCTGGCTTCTGGCGATGGGGGCCCCGTTCATTTTGGCGTGCAGCATGGCGTCGTGGAACAGGGAAGGGAGGAGCATATCCGGCGGGGTGGTTCCCCAGGTGACGCCGTCCCAGCCGTAGCCGGGAGAGATGGTGAATGTACTGCCCTCCGCTTTCAGGCGGATGGAGGGGTCATACACGCTGGCGGCGGTCCAATGGCCGAAGTCCGCCTTTTTTCTTCCGCTGGTCCATGTGATGGCGTTCCTGGTGACGTAGAAGGGTTTGCCTTCGTAGAGGGTTCCTTCATACCACCCGGCCACGGCTTCCGGAGCCTCGACGGGCGTGGAGCACGATTCCAGCAGCATGGCCGCGCAGGAGGCTGTGAATAATAGGTGAATATAATGTGAACAAGGTGGAGAGGACATAGGTTGGCGGGGAGTGTTTCAGAGGATTGTTCTTATTGGATTTCCAGCACGATGATTTCCGGAGGGCAGCAGAAGCGCAGGGGAAGAACGCTGCACCCCAGCCCGCGCGTGATGAGGAAGGGGGTTCCGTTCAGCCGGGACCAGGGATAGGAGAATTTGGCTTTCTCCCGGGAGATATTCGCCAGGGGCTTGCCGCCGGGCAGGCAGATCTGGCCGCCGTGGGTATGGGCGCTGATGACGGCATCCGCCGTGCCGGGAGCCAGCAGGGGAAAAATGTCCGGCACGTGGGAGAGCAGGATGTGGGGAATGTCCGGGGAAAAGCGCAGCGGCAGTTCCTCCGGCCTGATTCTCAGGTGGTAGTCGTCCCGAACGGAGGAAAGCTGGAGGTCCCTGCCGCCGGGGAGGTGCAGCAGCAGTGAGTCGTTCCACATGGGCAGGATGCCCAGCTCTGAAAACATGTTCCGCCACAGGTCCCAGCCGTAGTACTGGTCATGGTTCCCCTGCACGGCGAAGACGCCCAGGGGGGCTTTCAGCATCTTGAAGTATTCACGGGCCGTTTCCGGGCTCATGCTGCTCTCCCGGGTGTGGCCGTTGGCGTAATCCCCCAGCAGGAAGATCATGTCCGGCCGCGCCTCCATGATTTTTTCCATGTACCGGTGCGCCTGGTCGCCGCCGTTCGGGCGCAGGTGGAAGTCTCCGGCGATCACGATCCGGAGCGGGGAGCCGCCTTTTTCCTTCCACTGCGGCACTTCCAGCGCGGTCGTGACGGTTTCCACGCGCCTGGGTTCCACCTGCCACGCCCACATGAATAAGGAAAAGCCGATCATCAGTATTGAGACAGAGATGATTGCAAGTTTGTTGAGAAGGGGATGACGCGGGCGTGGCTTCATGCGGGGCTGGCTCCGGACTGATGATGAAGCATTTCGCCCGGTTTTCAATCATTCGTGTTTGCCAATCGGGATTTTGCTGGTATGATCCGTCCCGCTCAAGGTGGGGCTGTCCGATGACTGCAGGCCCATCTTCATATTAACATCCTAATACCATGCAGTTTACACACGAAATCGAACAAATGTGTTGCGTCAAGAAAGGCTGCAACCATGGTCCGGCCCCCATCCCGCAGGAAGGCAACTGGACGCAATCCAAGGAGATCACGGATATTTCCGGCCTGACCCACGGCGTGGGCTGGTGCGCTCCCCAGCAGGGCACCTGCAAGCTGACGCTGAACGTCAAGAACGGCATTGTTGAAGAAGCCCTTGTAGAAACCAGCGGCTGCTCCGGCATGACCCACTCCGCCGCCATGGC
Source organism: Akkermansia muciniphila (assembly GCA_947624785.1). GTDB lineage: Bacteria > Verrucomicrobiota > Verrucomicrobiia > Verrucomicrobiales > Akkermansiaceae > Akkermansia > Akkermansia muciniphila_F. The sequence goes on from CANQLV010000001.1 coordinate 106,345, forward strand.
CGCGGAAATTCTGCCCGGCAAGACCGTGCTGGAAGCGATGAACACGGACCTCGTGTGCGACGCCATCAACACCGCCATGCGCGAACTGTTCCTGCAGATCGTTTACGGCCGCACCCAGAGCGCTTTCTCCGAAGGCGGCCTGCCCATCGGCGCCGGCCTTGAAGACCTCGGCAAGGGCCTCCGCTCCCAGATCGGCACCCTGTACGGCACCCGCGCCAAGGGCCCCCGCTACCTGGAAATGGCTGAAGGTTACATCACCAAGCTGGCTCTGGACGAAGACGGCGAAATCATCGGCTATGAGTTCGTGCGCATGGGCCCGATGATGGAAATGATCAAGAAGGGCGTGGACGCCAATGAAGCCGTCGCCAAGTGCACGGGCAACTACGGTCGTTTCGACGAGGCCGCCAAGTACATCGATCCTCGTCACGAATGAGATTGAATTAAAAAGAGTATATCAACTTCAAGCACTATTACCATCATGCCTCTTTTCGAATCCTACGACCGCCGCATCAAGCAGATCAATGAAGCCCTGGCCAAATACGGCATCGGCTCCATTGAAGAAGCGGAACAACTCTGCCTTTCCAAGGGCATCAACGTTCGCGAAATCGTGAACGGCATCCAGCCCATTGCGTTTGAAAACGCCGGCTGGGCCTATGTGGTGGGCGCCGCCATCGCCATCAAGAAGGGTTGCACGAAGGCCGCTGACGCAGCCGAAGCCATCGGTGAAGGCCTCCAGTCCTTCTGCATTCCCGGTTCCGTTGCGGACGATCGCAAGGTGGGCCTGGGCCACGGCAACCTGGCCGCCATGCTCCTGCGTGATGAAACGGAATGCTTCTGCTTCCTGGCCGGCCATGAATCCTTTGCCGCCGCTGAAGGCGCCATCGGCATTGCCAAGTCCGCCAACCGCGTCCGCAAGCAGGACCTGCGCGTCTGCCTGAACGGCCTCGGCAAGGACGCCGCGTACATCATCTCCCGCATCAACGGCTTCACGTACGTGCAGACCAAGTTCGACTACGCCACGGGCAAGCTGAACATCATCCAGGAGAAGGCTTTCTCCAAGGGGCCGAAGGCCGCCGTGCGCGTGTACGGCTGTGACGACGTGCGCGAAGGCGTGGCCGTCATGTGGAATGAAGGCGTGGACGTCTCCATCACCGGGAACTCCACCAACCCCACCCGCTTCCAGCACCCGGTGGCCGGCACCTACAAGAAGGAATGCAACGAGAAGGGCAAGAAGTACTTCTCCGTGGCTTCCGGCGGTGGTACGGGCCGTACCCTGCACCCGGACAACATGGCCGCCGGTCCCGCCTCCTACGGCATGACCGATACCATGGGCCGCATGCACTCCGACGCCCAGTTCGCCGGCTCCTCCTCCGTGCCCGCCCACGTGGAAATGATGGGCCTCATCGGCATGGGCAACAACCCGATGGTCGGCGCTTCCGTAGCGGTGGCCGTGGCTGTTGAAGAAGCCGCCAGGCAGAACGCCTGATCGCGTTGTTAAAATTCACAGAGCCGCTTTCCCGATGCGGGGAAGCGGCTCTTTTTTATGGTAAAGAGGCAAGGCCGGAACAGTTCCGGAAGCTTCCCCTTTTGTTCATATCAGCTCCCGATGCGGAACCTTCCGTCCCGGTCCGTGCGGGGAGGCAGGCCGCGAGAAGGCGCGGATCTTCTGGAAACGACCGTCGGTCTGGCCGCGGCTGGCGTGACAACGCGGATTTCCGTCCGTCCGGTAGTAGTGGGAGCAGCAGATTTCCCTGGTTCCGGCCTATGAACGGGGGCGGGAGCAGGAACGGCGCCGACCACCAGTTTTTGCTGTTCATGGGCCTTGTAGGCGCGTTGCAGGGTAAAATCCCTCCGTTCTCCGGGTTTCAGGGAATAGTCCGCCTTCTTGGCCTCCCCGGCCTTTTGAGCCAGAGGCTCCACACGCTGCTGCAACTGAGCGGCGGCGTCCAGCTTCCCGGCCACCCATTCCGGATTCCATTCCGGCGTGGAAGTTTTCAGGGACTGAAGCAGCTCCGCGGCTTTTTTGCCGCTTTCCAGGGCTGCCTTGTAATCGCCTTCCTTCTCCAGGCGTGCGGCGCGCGTCAGGGAAAGGTTGGCTTCGTAAAATGTGTCTCCGGGATCGCCCAGGGCCGTTGTGGCCGCCAGGATCATGCAGAGCAGGGAGCAGGGTAGAAAATGCCTTTTCATGATTGTTGGAACAGTAGCATGATTTTTCGTTTTGAAAAGGCCTTTCTTCCGCCATGTCCACGTGAAGCAAGAAGAGGGCCACGACCTGGAAATTCAGGAAAGGAAGAGGGCGGACCGTCGCTTCTTCTTTTTATGAAGGAAATCTATCAGATTTGCGGCGAAGCATTTGAAGAACATCCTGCGGGGTACGGTCGGGTTTCCTGATCCAATCGTAAAACTTTTTCCCATTGACCGGAATCCTCACGTTCCCCAGCCGTTTCAGCTTGATGTCTATTTGTTCAAAGCAGTGTTTATTGCAACATACCCCTCCACCTCCAAGGTCGGGAAATAGGCTCATTACGATGCCTATTCTGGTTTGAAGTACTCTTTGTTCTTTTGCTTTCAATATTCTCTCATTGACGGAGATACGCCATTCCTTTTCTCCGTCGGTCAGATTTCTCTTGCGCCATGTATTGATGTAGAATCGGTATTCACCCTCATTGATGATCCTGTTATTCAGCGCTTCGCCCAAACATGCCGGATTAAGAGGTTTGGTGATATCTTTCCGGACCCGGCGGATGGCGTTGAAATGTTTGGATTTGCTGATTCCCGTAAATTTCTTTACGCAGCAATTCCCTACAATCAGGGGATTCCTATTAAGGATATTTCTCATGGCACAATGCTCTATGATGAAGTGACCGCAAATGCATGTTCCTCCTTTTTCCACCGGATATGTTTCCACGTGTTCCCATTCCTGCAATGCGGACGGGAATCGCTTGGATTCGGACTTAGCTACCAGCTCTGAGTAGAATTGATCCATAGATGAATTATTCATGATTTTATTTTCTATTCATGAGGCGTGCGTGAATGCGCCCTCACCATTCAGGGAAATTTTCAAAATGTATTTCCCCTTCTATATATTTCCCCCTCGTCTCTTTCAGCAGGTGCGGGTTTCTTCCTTATTCCAAGAGCATATCTTCCATTTCCGTCTCCGGCACAACTTGACGGAAAGGCCGGAGTGCCGTATGCTGGTTGAGACCTGTATATGACCCGGAACGAGCCAGCATCCCTCCCAGCGCCGCAGATGGAGGAAGACCCCAGATACCTGACGGAACAGATTGTGACGTATCTGGGCAACAAGCGTTCCCTGCTTCACTTCCTGGGTACGGGGCTGGAACAGGTGAAAAGCCGCCTGGGGAAGGAACGGCTGAAGGCTGGGGACCTTTTTTCCGGCAGCGGCATTGTAGCCCGTTTCCTGAAGAAGCATTCGGAAGAATTGATTGTCAATGATCTGGAAGAATACAGCCGAGTCGTTAACACCTGCTACCTGAGCAATCCTGAGGAAGTGGAGAATCTGGAACTGGAAAGGCATTACAGGCGCCTGCTGCGGTATATGGAGGGGCACGAGTCCCCGGGCTTCATCACGGAGTTGTACGCGCCCAAAAATCCGGACAGCATCACGCCGGATGACCGCGTTTTCTATACGCGCCGCAACGCCGTGTACCTGGATACGGCGCGGCAGACCATCAATTTGCTCCCGGAAGAGGTAAGGCCCTATTTCATCGCCCCTCTTCTGGCGGAGGCTTCCGTGCATACGAACACGTCCGGCGTGTTCAAGGGATTTTACAAGGACAGGCATGGCGTCGGCAAGTTCGGGGGAACGGGCGGCAACGCGCTTTCCCGCATTCTGGGGGATATTTCACTGCCGTTTCCCGTGTTTTCCCGGTTTGACTGCCGGTATTCCATCCACTGCCGTGACGCCAATGAACTGGCCGCGGAATTGCCGGAGATGGACGTGGTGTACCTAGACCCTCCCTATAATCAGCATCCGTACGGCTCCAACTATTTCATGCTGAACCTGCTGTCCTCCTATGAGAAACCGTTGGAAACCAGCCGCGTTTCCGGCATTCCCGCGGATTGGAAACGCTCCACGTACAATAGCCGCCAGCATGCCCCGGCGGTCCTTTTCCGGCTGCTGGAGGACTGCCCGGCCAAGTTCATTCTCCTTTCATACAGTTCGGAGGGCTTCATCAGTTATGAGGAGATGACGAATTTCCTTGGCCGTCTGGGACATATCGTCACGCTGGAAACGCCGTACGCCACATTCCGCGGCAGCCGGAATTTGAGGAACCGCCCGCAGAATGTGACGGAGTTCCTGTTCCTGGTGGAACGGTTTTAACGGGCAGGGGAGGTAACGCCATGAAAACCTATCTGGAACGCTTCATCCGTTTTCTGGCCGCAGAGAAAGGCTTGAGCGCCGCCTACCAGCTTTCCGTGAGGCAGACGCTGGAGGAATTCGCCCGGTTTCTGGGTACGGAAGACGCCGATCTTTCCCATGTGGACATCGGCACGCTTACGGAGTTCCTCCGGCATTTGCAGGCCCGCGGCATGGCCCGCAGCTCCATGCGGGTGGAAATGGTGCATTTGCGCATCTTTTTCCGCTGGCTGGCCGGGATGGGGATGCTGGAAAAAGACCCCTCCGCTTTTCTGGAAATGCCCCGGCAGGGGTTGTCTCTCCCCCATGTGCTGGATCAGCAAACCGTTTCAAAACTGATTGAAAGCGTTGACGTTCATGATGTTCCTCTCGGCTGTAGAGACAGGGCCCTGCTGGAGATGATTTACGCCTGCGGCATGCGCGTAAGTGAGGTAATCAGTTGCAAATTAGAGAGTTTGGATATGGATGAAGCCTTTGTCCGCGTGCTGGGGAAGGGGGGCAAGACGCGGCTGGTGCCTGTAGGGAGGTCCGCTTTGGAGGCGTTGAGGGCGTATCTGGAGAAAGGGAGGCCCAGGCTGGTCAAGCCGGGGGCGAAAAGCCATATTTTCCTGACGGTGCGCGGGCGGCCGCTGACCAAGGAACGGGTACGCCAGATTCTCCGGGAACGCGCCAGGGGCGCGGGAATAGAACAGCATGTCTTCCCGCATATCCTCCGGCATTCCTTCGCCACGCATCTGCTGGAGAACGGCGCCGACCTCCGCATCATTCAGGAAATGCTGGGGCATGCCGATATTTCCACCACCCAGGTTTATACACATCTGGAACAGCAGCGGCTGAATGCCATTCATCACCGCTTCCATCCCAGGGGATAAAGCTATTCTCATCCATGTGCCTTCTGGGGAGTATGTCTTTTAAAGCCAATATTCAGCGTGTTTATTTCACTAACCCTGTATTTTGCATTACATATATTATGCGAAGTATAAAATCCGCCTAAAAAAATTATAACACATACATTATCAAATCATAAATGTATAATCCTGCTTGCCGCGGAGATTACGCTTCCCCATCCCTGACTATTACCGATTTCAGGATAGACGTCTCCTATGGAGAGGTGGATTACTTTTCAGCTTTTTTAGGGTTCCAGTATCATAAGAGGACATGGGAAGTCCTTGAGCAAGTTAATTTCGATTACGCTGAAGGACTTGCAAGAAAAGGATGCTGAACGAAAGGCCGTATGTTTCCATGCCAGAGGGTGATTGGGTTGCCATTTGGAATATGAAGTTCCAGGGGAACTCAAACGGATGAATCAGAAATGGCTTACTCGTTTTGCTGTTTGGAATTTCTATTCTCTCATACGTCAACGCACAAACAAAAGCATGAAATTATGGCAGGTGTTCAATTAGAGCTATTCACTAAATTTTTCAACCTTGAAAAGGGGGAATCCAATACCCTGGAACTGTTTGATTTTTGCACTCCGTTTCTCAATGGGAAAAACGTATATAAGCAAGAAAAGCTACCCATTAATGAAATGGGATTTTCCCACAGAGACTATAACTATTTACGGCAAATAACACCTGCGCACCTGAAAAAGGGAAACGATACTTTTGAGTACTACCCTTCTAAGCGAGAAGAAATAGTAATGTATGCTCTGCGCTATCAGGCCGCACAACAACAGATACAATGCCAAATAGAAATTGAAAAGAACAGGACACGGTTATAATTGGCGCGAAATTTCTGAAGCGATTGAAATCCTATCAAAAGCCTCTCTCTCCGTAGGTTTTGATGCAAACAAAGGTCAGTTTAAATGGTCCGCGACCTATCTGTCTAACGTGATAAGCATTAATAAGACAGGGAAACATAGCAACTGGCGAATCGTTCTGTATAGTCACACTACACCCTATTATCAGTAAGGCTATCTTGTCTGCATCAGTTAGGTTGATTAACTACAATAGGGATATGAGGTTAAAACTGCCTTTATCCAAATAGATCTATCGTCGCTTTATCCATTTTTGCCGAAATGCCCAAGCCGCAAGTTTTGATCAGAAGGCTCGCGGCATGAAAATAACAATCGCAGAAGCGTTCAGTCAGGCGGACTAAAGCGCAATAAGCGTCTTGCTGAAGACGTTAGAACCAATAGGCCGAGCAATCAAGGAGCTCGTAGAAAATGACATTCTCGAAAGAGGAACAATGGGGTTTCCCACTTACGAACGAATAAAAGATGTCTATATCCTTTATCTTGGTTCACGAGATAATTAAGGGACACAACCTGGTTGTTTCTCTGGAGGATTCTCCTTCAAGATTGCCACGTCATCCTTTCGGAAAGAGAGCTGCCAGTCGCGGCTAACTGGACCGGGAACCGGATTTTTCGATAAAGTCCACCTACTTCCGACGCTCGATTTTTCCTCCGGCAGAGGTCTGAATACTGGTATTCTTGACACCCTAACAAATTTGGTGTTTTTTACCGTATAAAGAGATTGATGAATCGAGCCAATGAAAAATCTGATACTGCAATTACCCGGTAATCTCCTGTTATGGCTCCGTTGCATGCTCCTGACAGGATGCGTGCTCTCGGCTTCTATCCTGCTCGCTGAAGAGGAAGATGAAAACGCCGGCTCCCTCAGAATCATATCGGAGACTGCGGAATATTCGGCGGCCATCTATATCAGGGAAGAGGAAGAAGGCTCCGTCCCGAAAGACGACAAGGATGAAGATAAAAAAAGGAGCACCATTGGAATCGGGGAATACGTCAAATTGACCTTAAACGGAAAGCCTCAGTTGATTGGGAAGGTCTCCAAATTGAAATGGTCGATCATGGCAGGAGAAAAATTCGCTGAAATAACGGCCGAAAAAGAAGGAGTGAGATCAGTAACGATACAGGCAAAAAAGGACATTTCGTCCGGAGGAACAGTAACCGCGCAAGTAGCCACGGAAATCGGCGTCACAAAGGAATTCAGCCTCACGGTCGTCGTCCCATCCGGCATCGAAGCCAAACACCGTCGAAAATCGTATGACAGGGAGGACCCGAACTTCAATGAAAGAGGAGTTCCTTCGGCAACAGTAGATGGAGACGTTTCAAGAGCCGGTGCGGGCGCTTTGTTGGAACTTACCTTCCAGCCCACAACCGTCAATTTCAAAGAAATTTATATTATGGAACGCGACAAGGGAACGAAGCCCACCCCGGTTCCCTCGCTAGCCACCGTCCATACGCCAAACCCCAAGCCGTTAAAATTAAGCAACAAAAACAGAATGTTCGACAACATCTTTTCGTTCAGGGGAATGGCCGTCCTAAAGCTCCACACGCTTCCTCAAAACTGGTATTGGATATGCGACTGGAATTGCCATGCGAACGGGAAAGACACATTCACCATAAAAACCGTAAACCAGAATTTCAGCTACTCCTGGATCAATCGGGCAAGGAACGAAGCGACCGTTACCGTTTCCAAATTCGGACGTTCCGTCACCCGGACGACAGAACCAAACAACACCCACGATTTCAAATAACATGAAAACACTCAACATCATCCTTCTTGCCGCGAGCTTCATTTGTGCACAAGCCATGGGACAGCCCTCCCATTATTTGGATAAAGACCTCGCCAAGCCCAGAGATTTTAACGTCCCTGAAGACCTGGGCAAACAATCGGCCAAGTTCAAACAAACCCTCGACCAGGGAGACCTGAAGGGATTCTATGCGCTGGTACGACCCTTTTTCGATGGAATGAACAAATTGGACCGCTCCGCAATCACCAGGGAAGAACTAATCGATCAACTATGGAGTTTCTACTTCATTTGCGGGGCCCCCCTCTACAAAGTTGACGTCACCACCGGGGATTCTTGGCCTTATGATGATAATGACGACCTATCTGCTAAAAGTGGCGTAGCCAGTTTCATTTACACGGTCAATATAGAAGAAGCTTCCAACATCACAGGAATCCCGGAACGGCAATTGAAAAAATTGGGAGCCGTCTATTTTTCATCCATCATCAAAACGCTCCGTGACGGCTATGTTCACGGCTTCAACGAAAAAGTAGATAAACTCATAGAGCAGGCATTCGTCACATTCAAGGACGACTTTCACCAGGTACAGAACAACCAATCCAATATATCAATCCAACAGAGCAGGAACAACATGATAGAGTTTTTTATTCCTACTCTTGAAGAGGAATTCGTAGAAATGCTCGTAAAGTATTACCCCAGCCACGCGAACGAAGTTATCAAATACATCAAGCTTGCCGGGTACCAAGATGATGAAATATCAAAACTCATCGACCGCACCGTAGGCCGCACCTCTAAAACGGAATACCTCTACAAAGGAAAAATCGGACGCGAGCATGATAAAAGGGTAAAGGACACGCAAAAAAAGCAATAGGTAAGCAAGGTCTTTATTATGCCTTCATATATTATCAGGGTGAATCTCCGCCCGTTTTTCCTTCTTCTTCGAGTTTTTACACTCCCCGATCAGCCAGAAGGGGTTTGCGGCAACTGGACAAATAATGGACGGAGCGTTTGCGAAGAGTTATAGAATGAATAAAGAGTACGGCTTTTAGGCCGAGTATTGATTCAGAAGCCTGCAACGCTCCAGATTGCTTTTTCACTTTCCTCCCCATTTCCCGATAGCTGCTCTCTTCCGGCAATAAGAGCATCGCTGGGATTTTCATACGTCGCTTCCTGCTGTCCGTCTACGCGGCTGTACGAAGGCCGGGAAACCGCTTTGCGGTTGGACGGAAAGCGGAAGGCTTGAAGCCTGAAAGAGACACGAACCAAATCTCCGTTCCCCAGGGGGACTGCTTCCTGTCAAAAACATGGGAACATTCCCTGCACCCTGTATTTTCCAGTGGGCTTCACTTCTGGGAACCAGAGCCTCCCGTCCTGATTAAATTTCTCCATTCAAAGGGGATTTTCAGTATTGCCAACCTTTCTTCCATCCCCATCCGTCGCTGAAAACCGTCTAGCCGGGCCTCTCCTGCTTTGAAGTATTCTCCATAAAAATAAAAAGTTTCTCACTTGCTAACCTATTATACGCGGTCGGAACGGGAAAATTCCTTTTCCCTCCTTAAAAGTTCATCCGGATACCCCTTCCCCTCGCTTCTCTCTTGCCAGACCGTCATTCATCCGTCATAATAAAAAAAGCATGAATACTTTCGTCTCTCTTTGCGTGATCGGGGGCCTCAGCCTGGGATCCCTCTGTTATGCGCAGCACATGGATAACGATGCCAAGAAGAAGGTGATCAAGGATTTGGATAACCTGCTCGCCCTGAACAGGTCTGCGGAAACCAAGGTGATCAATGCCGCCATCAGCAAGCTGAATTCCGCTGGCAGGGATCCCAGCGCCGCGTATGACCTGCTGATCCAATCCAAAAAGTTCCTGATGGAAGCGGAAAAGGAGAAGGACAAGAGCCAGGGCAAGAGCGCCAAGATTGCATCCAATTCACTGAAGGACTGGATGGACCGCGAGGCCAAGAAGTACCAGGACAAGAACGCCCGCAAGGGATTGATGCTTCAATACCAGTGGGGCGTGCTCGTCCTCAAGGCCCGCCTCAAGGAAAACCTGATGAACGCCACGTCAAGCTCCACCGGCGGAACGGAGGAGGAGACTCTGGACGTTACGGAGTTCCAGAAGCCGGCCATGGATTTGCTGAACGCCTACCTGGCTGCCTGCTCCGACCCTGATTTTGTCGATCCCTCTTCCACTTCTTCCAAGAATAACAACGGGGGAGGAGCCGGGAAAGCCGGCGCCCGCATTGCGGAACAATCCGTTTTGAATACGGAGGTCGGGGAGGCCCTGGGCATCGGCAGCATGTCTTCCAAGGCCTTTCCGGATTCCATGAAAAACCGGGACGAGATTTTCGACAAGCTTTTCTTCACGGGATACCGGAAGACGCGCAACCTTCCGGCCCTCCGGCAGGCGTGGAGCAAGAGAATTTCCATGGAAGTGGCCCTAGGCAAGGTAAGCCATGCCATTTCCACCGGCAAGAAGTCCGGCCTGCAGGGCCGCATTGCCAATGCGTCCGAAGACGAGTTTGACGAACAGGATTCCTCCGTCCTAGACCGCCTGCGCTGGCGCTGCGAACTGGATTGCTTTGACCTGGGCGACCAGGCGAACGCCACGCGGAACATGATGACTCTGATCCGGACGACGGTGGACCCGGTGCGCCGGGAACAAGGTATCCGCACCCTCCGGGACAAGCTGGTCCAGAGCATGAAGAGCATGATCGCTTCCTCGGAAGATGAAACCATGGCGGACGGTTCATCTTCCTCCTCTTCCGCAGCCCCGCGCCCCGCGGCGCGGCCTCCCAGAAGGAAGACTCCGCCCACCACGATCACGACCAGCCGTGAAATGGACGATCCGGGAGCCATCGGCACGGACGTGCCGAAGCCGCCCAAGCCGGACCCCACCCGGAGCGACGATTTTTTTGAAGACGCATAACGCTCTTTAGTGAAGTCTGTTGCCTGCACGGAGGCTCCGGAGTTGATGGAATGCACAGAGCATCCTTGACGTCCGGAGCCGCTGTTTTATACAGTAGGGCCATGTATCAGCCATTTCAATTTTTCATGCCCGCTCAGATTTTCTTTGGCGCGGGTTCTTTGGACAATCTTGGTTCCGCCCCCCTGCCCGGCGCCAAGGCCCTGATTGTCATCGGCGGCACGTCCGTCAGGCGGCTCGGGTATCTGGACCGGGTGCAGGCTCTGTTGAAGAACCAGGGAGTGGAGAGCGTCGTTTTTGACAAGGTGCAGCCCAACCCCGTGGTGGAGCACGTGATGGAGGCCGCCGCGCTCGCCAGGGAGACAGGCTGTGACTTCGTCGTCGGCCTGGGCGGAGGCAGCAGCATGGATTCCGCCAAGAGCATCGCCGTGATGGCCGCCAATCCGGGAACCTACTGGGATTACATCCAGGGCGGTTCCGGCAAGGGCCTTCCCATTCCCAACAAGCCCCTTCCCATCGTCTGCATCACCACCACGGCGGGCACCGGAACGGAAGCGGACCCGTGGACCGTAATCACGAAGGAGGATACGCAGGAGAAGATCGGCTTCGGCTTCAAGGGAACCTTCCCCACCATGTCCATCGTGGATCCGGACCTGATGCTTTCCGTACCGCCCAAATTGACGGCCTACCAGGGCTTTGACGCCCTGTTCCACGCCGTGGAGGGGTACATGGCCACGATTGCCTCTCCCATGGGGGACATGTTCGCGCTGCAGGCCATTGAATACATCGCCAAATACCTTCCCCGCGCCGTGAACAACGGGGACGACCTGGAGGCGCGCGCCTACGTCGCGCTGGCCAATACCTATTCCGGCTTTGTGGAAACCATTTCCTGCTGCACGTCGGAACATTCCATTGAACACGCCCTCAGCGCGTTCCATCCCGCTCTCCCGCACGGCGCGGGCCTGATCATGATTTCCTGGGCCTATCATGAAGCCTACGCCCCCTCCTGCCCGGAACGTTACGCCAGGGTAGCCGCCGCCATGGGGCAGGAAGCTTCCGTGGACGGTTTCCTGAACGGCCTGAACAAGCTGAAGGAAGCCTGCGGCGTGGACAAGCTGAAGATGTCCGAGTTCGGCATTACTCCGGATTTGTTTGGCGAATACGCCAGAACGGCCTTTTCCACCATGGGCAACCTGTTTGAGCTGGACCGCTGCAAGTTCACGCCGGCGGACGTCGTCAGCATCCTGGAAAAGTCCTATTCCTAGGAGCGGGTACCGCCGACAGGATAAACGCGGACAGGCTGCGTGCACACCAGGCAGCCGTGCGGCAGCCTGGCCAGCCAGCAGGAGATTTTGTCCAGGAACGTTTCAATGCGTCCGGAGGTGTCTATGATTTCAATGATGACGGGCACCTTCTCGACAATTTCCCAGAATTTGGGGCTCACCAGGCGCGTATGCCGTCCGGCCCCCATCAGTCCCTTGTACACGGTGCAGCCCGCCATGCCGTAGCGGCGCGTGGCGTAGGCTACGGCCTCGTGGACGGGTACATGTCTGACGGTGTCGGTGCTGCTGACGTAGATGCGCAGCATGAGGTTTTCTTCCGGAGTGTTCATGATGGTCTCTTATCTGGCGGCCAGGTATCCCAGGCCAATGGCAATGAGCCCTCCGGCAAAGCTGAGGAGGGTGTAAAGAAAGAAGGCGGGAAAGTTCCCCTCCTTCAACAGGAGGAAGGATTCGTTCATCAGCGTGGAAAAGGTGGTGAAGCCGCCGCACAGGCCCACGGTAAGAAAAAGCCGCGTTTCCGTATGCAGCAGCAGGCCCCGGCTGAACAGCCCGTAGAGAACGCCCAGGACCAGGCATCCCAGCAGGTTGACCGCTGTCGTTCCCCACGGAAAGGAACTCATGGAGTTGATTTGGACAAACCGGGCCAGCAGAAAGCGCAGCACGCCGCCCGCAAAGCTTCCCAGCCCGACCATCAGCAGCATTTTCATCATAGCGGCTTTTCTCCGGTTGAACGGGAATAAGATTCCGGGCGAGATTCCTGGGATGCCGTTGCCGGCTGCTGCCGGGCAAGGCGGCAGAAGGCGGAGGAATTTGATGTAAAGGCGTTCATGTTCGTATGGGGATGTCCTTCACCGAATACAAAGCTTCTGCATCCGGTGTGATACAGAAGCCATCAGCCTGCCTTGCAGGCGGTTTAGGGTGCGTTCCCAGGGAAGAGCCTCATTTCCTTTAGCGCGTACAGGTAAAATACCCCGTTTTTTCCATATCTCCAGCCTTTTATTCTTGATCCCGGCGTTTGAATCCGTATTTCCTTTTTTCCATGTCCCAGCCCCTTCTTGTCACCGGAACCATCGGAATAGACACCATCCTCACTCCCCGCGGCCGGGCGGAGGGCGTTCTGGGCGGCTCGGTCTCCTTTGCGGCGGTGGCCGCCCTGCTTTTTGCGGACCGGGTGGACGCCGTCAGCATCATCGGAGAGGATTTCCCCGCCCATTATGAAGAGGCCCTTGCGGCCAAGGGGCTGTGCATGGACGGCGTGGAACGCAAGAAGGGACCTTCCTTTTCCTGGACCGGGGAATATTTTGACAACATGAACAAGCGCAGGACCGTCTGCGCCAATGATTCCGTGATGCTGGAATGGAACGTGCACGTTCCGGAGCCCTTGCGGAACCATCCCGTCCTGGTGTGCTGCTGCATGGTTCCGGCCCAGCAGCTCAAGTGCATGGAACAGTGCCCGGGTGCGGCTCTGGTGCTTTCCGATTCCATGGACAAGTGGCTGCGCCGCCAGCCGGAATTGCTGGACGCCGTCATCAGCCGCTCCCATATCACCATGATGAACGAGGATGAGGCGAAGGAGTACGCCCACGCGTCCACCGTGCTGGAAGCCGGGGAATTCCTGCTTTCCAAGGGCGCCGCATATGCTGTGGTGAAACAGGGGGAATACGGCGCCACTCTTCTGGGACGGGATTCCGCGGGGAACCTGCAAATTTTCCGCTGTCCCGCCTATCCCCTGAAAACATTGGTGGACCCCACCGGAGCGGGAGATACGTTCCTGGGGGCTCTGGCCGGTTACCTGGCCACCCTGCCCCCCGGCCTTCCGTCCTTTGAGGAAGTGAAGCGGGGCATCGTGTACGGCACGGTGGCGGCCTCCTTCACCTGCGAGTCCTTTTCCGCGGACGCCCTCCTTTCCATGACGGAGGAAACCTTCCGCCGGCGCCTTGAAGAGTATGCGGAGATGTGCCGTCTGCCCGGCGTGTCTTGCTGATGCAGCAAGATAGATGCGCCTCCGCTGCCCCTGGTAATGAGGGGCTCCGACCTCCCGTTTAGGCACATGTTGTGCTTTCTTTCCTGTACGTATTACGCAGCTACTTTTTTACAAGGGCCGGGAGACCCTTGTTCCAAGGGGGGGCGGAGCGGATGCAGGACATGGAAAACCCCGGCGTGACGGGCACGGCCGGGGGATCCGTAAAGACAGGGGCTGGAAACAGCCGGTTCAGATGTCCTGGAGGCCGAATTTGAGTTCGGCTTCCGAAACCACCTGGCCGTTCACCAGGCAGCGGGCCGCCGCCTGGCCGATGTTGCCGCGCATCTTGGTCAGCTCCGCTTCAATGATGAGCGTATCGCCGGGGACGACGAGACGGCGGAATTTGACCTTGTCCGCGCTCATGAAGTAGCCGAGCTTGCTGGCATTGCCGGGCTGGCGCAGCATGACGATGGAGGCCACCTGGGCCATGGCTTCCACCTGAAGGACGCCCGGCATGACCGGATGGCCCGGGAAGTGGCCCTGGAAGAAGAGTTCGTTCATCGTCAGGTTCTTGAGGCCGCGGCACTTGGTTTCCCCCTCAAAGCCGATGATGCGGTCCACCATCAGGAAGGGATAGCGGTGCGGCAGGAGGCTCATTACTTCATTGATGTCCAGCACGGCGTCCCCGTACGGCACGTTGACGGGATTGGGCGCCATCTGCTGGTTGCGGCGGTGTTCCTTTTTAAGCTTGGCTGTAAGTTCCGTGTTCGGGCCGTGGCCCGGCTTGATGGCGATCACGTGGCCTAGGATGGGCTTGCCGCACAGGGAGAGGTCCCCGATGAGGTCCATGGCCTTGTGACGGGCGAATTCGTTGATGAAGCGCATGGGCTCCTTGCTCATGAGCTCCTCCCCGCGGATGACCACGGCGTTTTCCAGGCTGCCGCCCTTGATGAGCCCCTTTTCCAGCAGGGGCTTGATGTCCTCGTAGAACGTGAAGGTTCGGGCCGGGGCCAGTTCCTTTTCATACGTTTCAGGCGTGATGACCGCGTCAAAGTACTGGGTGATGCGGTTTTCCGGTCCCACGCAGGTGACGGAGACGCGGAATTGCTTGGAGGGGAGAATAGTCAGGATGGAACCGCCCTTGGTTTCAATGGTGACGGCCTCGCGCACTTCCAGATAGCGCCGCGGCACTTCCTGTTCCACTACGCCGGCGCTTTTGATCAGCTCCACGTAGGGAGCGGAGGATCCGTCCCCGATGGGCGGTTCGTTGGCGTCCATTTCAATGACGGCGTTGTCAATGCCCATGCCCGTAAGGGCGGAAAGAATGTGTTCCACGGTGTGCACCTTGACGGAGCCTTCCGCCAGGCTGGTGGCGCGCTCCACGGTTTGCACCTTCTCCACGTCTGCGTTGATGAAGGGCTGGTCGGGAATATCCACCCGGCGGAATTTAATGCCGAAGTCGGCGGGGGCCGGCTTCAGGGTCAGGGTAACGGGCTGCCCCGTATGCAAAGAGGTACCGGCCAGGGAGGCCGGAGAGCCGACAGTTCTTTGGTTTCCACATGCCATATGCGGAGAATGCTAGTGAATGAGCTCCCGTTTGGAAAGCACGAAATCACGGATTTTCCTGTAAATTCAGGGAAGAGACGGCATTCCGGCGTGTCATCCGGAGAGGGAGCGGAGAAAGGGCGCTTGAAAAAACGCCTTTCTCCCGTTAGTCATGTTGCATGCACATCACAGCAGGTCCCGGCATTTCCCGCGCGTTCATCCTCGGCGCCGGGCTGGGCACCCGCCTGCGGCCCCTTACCCGCGTGCTGCCCAAGCCGCTGATTCCCTTTTTCCATGAGCCCCTCGTGCTGCATTCCATGCGCCGCTGCTACGACTGCGGCATCCGGGAGTTCATCATCAATACCCATCATCTGGCTGAAGCCTGGGACCAGGTGTTCCCGGAACGCTCCTGGAACGGCTGCCCCGTCCATTTCAGCCATGAACCCGTGCTGCTGGATTCCGGAGGCGGGGTCAAGAAGATCGAACCCCTGGCCTCCGCGGAAGAACCCCTGCTGGTGATCAACGGGGACATGGCGGCCACCTTCGACCTGCACCGGGTGATGGAGGACCATCTCAGGCACCGTCCCGCCGTGACGCTGGCCCTGCGGACCTCAGGGGACAAGAGGAACGTGGGCTTTGATTTTTCCTCCGGCCTGGTGACGGACATGCGGCACGCCCTGGGCCGCGACCCGGGCGCCTGCCAGTTTACCGGCGCTTATTGCATGGAGCCGGAGGTGTTCGGCCGCATCCCTCCCCGCGAGATCGTTTCCATCATCCCCGTGTTTCTGGATTACATCCGGCAGGGGCGCCTGCGCGGCGTGCTGGCGGACGACGGCCTGTGGATGGACATGGGCACGCCGGAGGCCTATATCCAGGCCCATCTGGACTTTCCCTCCCCTGCTCCGCGCATCCATCCCGGCGCGGAAGTGTCTTCCGGAGCCTCCGTGGATGCTGCCAGCGTGATCGGTCCCCGCGCCGCCGTGGAGGAAGGCTGCCGCCTCAGGGAGTGCGTCGTCTGGCCCGGCGTCCGCGTGCCCGCAGGCACCTGTGCGGAACGGCGGATTTTCCATCTATCCCTTTGACTGCCAACCATGCCTTTTCTGCGTTTTCTCCTTCTCCTTTTATTCTTCTGCGGCTCCGTTCAGGCGGAGCACCGCGTTTTTACCAGAAAAGACGGCTTCCTCTCCATGCGGGACAAGCTGAACGTTTATTTTTTCCAGTCTGACACGCACCGCCTGCTGGTCCGGGATGAAGGGAGCGTCCGGGCGCCCCGGTACGGCTCCCTGGACAAGGCCATGCGCAAAAGCCCCTGTTCGGCCGGCGTCAACGGCGGATTCTTCGGCGCGGATGCGGCGGGAACTCCCCTGGGCCTCGTCGTTCAGGACGGCAAGCGCCTTTCCCCGCTGGCCACGGGCTCCTTCGCCGTGTCCGGCGTAGTGTATGACAACGGAAAGAACGGCTTGTTCCTCGTCCGCAGCTCCGCGCTGAAGCGCATGAAAAAACCGCCCGCCATGCAGGCGGCCATTCAGGGAGGGCCTTTCCTGGTGGAGAACGGCGCAGCCGTCAAGGGGCTCAACGCCCGGAAATCCACCTACCGCACCTTCATCGCCACGGACGGAGGCAAGCGGTGGTGCATCGGCGTATCCTCCTCCGTCACCCTCAGGGAACTGGCGGAATGGCTGGCGACTCCCGGTGCACTTGGAGATTTCCGGGTAAAGACGGTCCTGAACCTGGACGGAGGCTCATCCTCCGCCTTTTGGTGCCATGAGTCCGGCATTTCCTATCCCGCGTTCAAGCAGGTCAGGAATTATCTGGGCGTGGCGCCATCAGCGCGCCGGTAAACGCCGTCCTTTACAGGTCCGCCATTGCGTTTTCCCGCGCCTGCCCTGCGCAGCAGCAGAGCCGCAAACAGCAGGAAGCAGGCCAGAACGGCCCAGTCACCCAGCATGGCGTACAGGGTTATCTCCGTACAGCCCACGGGCAGCGTGGCGGTCATCACCCCCCTGGTGAACGGGGAGCCGGAGGAGTCCCTCAAATCCGCGATGACCGCGCCGTTGGGGGCCAGCGCCACGCTGACGCCCGTATTGGCGGCCCGGACCATGGAACGGCGCAGCTCAATGCACCGGAACGCCGCGTTGCGCCAATGCTGTTCATTGGCGCAGGAGCGGTTGAACCATCCGTCATTGGTGACGTTCACCATCAACTGGGGCTCCTGCCGCACGAAGCGGCGCACCCAGCTTCCCACCACGTCCTCAAAGCAAACCAGCGGAATGACTCCCACCGTGACGGAGCTCCCCGGGCGCATGGGCACGGGCACGGGACTGGAGGAGGTTCCCGGCGTGTAGTTCATCCCCATCGCCGTTCCGGCGGAGGCTTCAAAGGCTTTTTCCAGGAACGGAAAGGTTTCCCGCATGGGAATGTATTCGCCGAAGGGGACCAGCATGGCCTTCGCGTGCGGCCTGGCCGTGGAATAGTCCCCTTCAAAGACGGTAAGGCAGTTGTAGGCCCGCGCCACGCGTCCTTCATCGGACAGGTAAATGTCATCCGTGCCCGTCAGCAGGATGAAATTGCATATTCCGTTCCGGAGGGCCTGGACGTAGTCCTCTTCCACGCTCAGAAAGTTGACGTTGTCCTGGTTCGGAAAGCGTTCCCCCGTGGAATCGCGGTAAAACGTGGAAATGGGGAAGGAACTCTCTGGCCAGATTACCCAGGCCGGCATGTCCAGGGCGGCTTCCGTCCCGTTTTTGGCGGCCTGTTCCAGGGCTCTGTTCTGGAGGTCAAGCATCCCCTGCTCCGTCGTGTCCAGCAGAGCCCGGTAAATGGAACCCCGGTTGGCCGCGTTCCATTTCTCCTTCTGGCTCAGGTTAAGCTGCACGGTCATGACGGGAACGGTGAATTTGCCGTTTCCCGTGGCCGCGGCGGATTGCGGAGAGTAGCGCGCCGTCCAAAGCACGCCGGTGACGAACATGATTAAAAGAACCGCCACCAGCGTGAAAAAGTCCCACGGAACGGTGCGCCTGCCTTCATGGACCACCATGGTTCCGGCCCGGCGGCAGACGCGCCAGAGCCAGACGGAAAAGACGGCCGGGAGGAAAGCCAGGGCCGTTACCCCCGCATATTCCGCCCACTGGGCCAGCGGGTTTCCGTAAAGGGCCACGCCCAGGTTGTTCCAGCCGAAGCCCGGGATGAGCCAGCCCCTCACCCATTCCAGGCACACCCACAGGGCAGCTCCCCCCAGCGCGGCGGAGGCGCAGGGCAGCATGTCCCCCACGGCCCAGGATTTCCACGCCGCCCTGCGTTCCTTCACCGTCTGCCGCGCCCCGGGCAGCGGCCGCGCGTCCGGACGGAAAAATACGCCCATGACCAGCGCCCAGATGCCGGGAAACAGGCCTCCGTAAAATATCATCAGGGGAATATAGCCCAGCGTGCTGACTTCATTGACCCACCAGAAGGAGATGCCGTAAAACACCACACCGAACATCCAGCCGTACAGGGCATACGCCAGGATTCCCTTTTTCCCCTCCCGGCGGGGGCCGTACCACAGCGCCGTCAGCAGCGGCAGAAAACCTATCCAGACACAGCCTCCCCAGTCCACGGGAATAAAGGCGCAGGCCATCAGAACGCCGGAAAACGCAGCCAGCAGAAGACCCGCCCATACGGGCAGGAGACGGGGGGTGGGAGGGGAAACGGTATTCATCGTAAAAAGCCTTTTATTCCCGGAACGGGAATGGCAGCATTGTTCCCCATGCTGACTCATTCCTGCAACAAAAAAGATTGCAAAATTTGCTCAAATGCGGAAATAGTGGGCGCAGTTCATACAACCCATATACATAATGGCAGACATCGACGAAAAAACACCTCTAAACGTCCCCGGCAAGTTTTACGTGGACAGCTCCTGCATTGATTGCGACCTTTGCCGCGAAACGGCTCCGGAAAACTTTGGACGGGATGACGACGAAGGCGTCTCCTACGTCAAGAAGCAGCCGGACAATGAAACCGAACAGGAAGCCTGCGTGGAAGCCATGGAAGGCTGCCCCGTGGAAGCTATCGGCGACGACGGCGAATAATATATCCTCCATATTATTTTTAACCGCCCGGGGCTGTTGACATCCAACACTCCGGGCTTTTATTTTCCACTCATGGCTTCTCCCTGGTCTCCCTACGTGCCGGACAGGGACCGTCCGGACCCCAACGCCTCCCCGCCCCGGTATGAATACCTTTCCCGTGACGAACAGGAGGTGAAGCAGGCGCTGGCGGACTGGTTCCAGGTACCGCCCTCCACCAGTGAAACACGAAATCTCCATACGGCGGAATCCCTGCTGGGGGATATTCTCGCCAAGCTTCCACTGGACGGCGAGGGCATGGACCCCGAATTGCTCCGGGAAGGCTGGCTGAAGGCGGCGGGACCATTCCTGGGCCAGCAGTCCAACCTCCTTTCCATCGTCAAGGGGGTGGCCACCGTCCAGGTGCTCCAGCCGGCCATGCGCTACCATCTCCAGCAGTGGCAGGGCGCCCTGCTTGGAAAATTGAAGGACCAGTTCGGCAGGGACGCCGTCCATTCCATCCGCATCCGGATAGGCTAATTTTCCAGACGCGCGGCTCCCAGCCTGAATCCAATCACCTGTTTTTCACCGCATTAACAGATATCGGAATGCGTTTCAAGGATTCGCAATCCGCTGTCAACCGCATTTTCCCCTTTCCCGGTTTATGGTCAGGGCCTTCCCGGCATCCCCTGCTGCTCTCTCATATGTTGAAGCAGAGGGAAAGAAAATGTTGGAATTTTGCCGAATCATTTCATGGTCAAGAAATTTTCCGTTTCCTGCCGTTGCTGTTTCTTTAGCGGATTGCGAATTCTGTAGTTTTATATGAATAAAGCGGAATTCGCGCCGGGCGGCGCAGCCTTTCTGCTTTCCAACAGCAATTGCATATAAATGAAAACATCCTTTTTCCTGGCATTACCCGCAGCGGCAATCCTATCGGCACACGGAGCGGAAGTATGGAGTTCTCTCGACGGAATCATTCCGGAGCTGAAGGTGGGGGAAACCTCCATCTCCCGCATCAACTATTCCTCCGGAGGCGCCCTCATTGCGAACGGGGGCCCTTCCGCCAGCGCCGTTCAATCCGTTCTCGGCTCCCTGGACGCGGGATGGTATTCCGGCAACAAGAATAACAATAACGGCACGCTTGCCTCCGTAACGGAAGATGACGCCACCAAGCTGATTTCCGCCTCCGGCGCAGGGGGAGGATTTACGGCCGTCAAATTCAATGAACTGTCCACAAATACCCTGTCCGGTTATGAGGCCCTGAGGATTTCCTTTGACACAGGGGGTCTTTCCAATACCAGCAGAACCGGCCAGCCTCAGAATTTCAGCCTGTGGTACAGCCTGGGGGGAGAGGGAGATTCCCTTCTCCAGGCCGGTTCCACAATTTCCGGGCTGGCAGGCAACCTCACTAACAAATCCTACAGCTGGACGATTTCCAAGGATGAATACAGCGCCCTGTTCAACCAGGGAGCCACCTTTTACCTGG
The DNA here is from genome assembly GCA_947624785.1 of Akkermansia muciniphila. Taxonomy (GTDB): domain Bacteria; phylum Verrucomicrobiota; class Verrucomicrobiia; order Verrucomicrobiales; family Akkermansiaceae; genus Akkermansia; species Akkermansia muciniphila_F. The sequence goes on from CANQLV010000001.1 coordinate 127,467, forward strand.
TGCTGAATACTGGCGTTCTCGACACCAGTTACGCTTATCAGGAGCTTGCCGTGAACAGCTTCAGCGTGGAGGGCCTTCCAGTCCCGGAACCTTCCTCCTGCGCCGCGGCATTGTTCGGGCTGGGCGCCCTGTGCCTGAAGAGAAAGAGAAGATAACGCTGCGGAACCGGAGCATCCCAATGTCCGGATTCTGCGTCATTTTGTATTTGATGAAAGAGAGTTCCTCATTTAAATGTAGTAATATCATGCGACTAACCCCTTCTTTCCTTTTACTGGCATCAGGTATGATGCTTTGCTCCCCCGCTTCCTACGCAGACTGGACTTCCCCGCACCCTCTCCAGCAGGAGGAAGCCGCTCCGGCAGTCCTCATTCCCTTCCCGTCCCAGGTAGAATGGAAAACAGGGAAATGCCCTAAAAAGGCCCCCGTTTCCGTTAAAAAGAACGCGTCCCTGGCCAAGACGCTGGGCAGGGAAGGCTATGAACTCCAGGTCCGCCCCAACGGCATCCTGATCAAGGCCGCCACGGATGCCGGCGTTTTCTACGCCCGCAGGACGCTGGACCAGCTGGGTGCCAAGGGTGACTATCCGTGCTGCGATATCAAGGACAGCCCGGCGTTCGCCATCCGCTGCTTCATGCACGACGTGGGCCGCAATTTCCGGCCCATCGAGACCCTGAAGGCGGACATTGACGAAATGGCACGGCTGAAATTGAACGCCTTCCACTGGCACCTGACGGATTACCCGGCATGGCGCATCCAGTGCAAAAAGTATCCCGTGCTGAACGATCCTTCCAAGAGGATCAAGGACCGGGACGTCAATGACACCTATACCTATGACCAAATCCGGGACCTGTTCCGCTACGCCAGAAAGCGCCATATCCAGATCATTCCGGAAATCGACATGCCGGGGCACAGTACCTATTTCAAGAACTGTTTCGGCTTCCCGATGCACGACCCCAGGGGCATCAAGATTCTGGAGGAACTGCTGGAAGAGTTCTGCCGGGAAATCCCTGTGGAAATGTCCCCCTACCTGCACATCGGCGCGGATGAAATCCACATTCCCAACGGAAAACAGTTCGCGGACCGTATGGCGGCCAAAGCCAAATCCCTGGGACGCCAGCCTATCCAGTGGGCGGGCAACAACGACCTGCCCGTCTCCGGAGACAGCTATGCCCAGTTGTGGAATGACGAAAATTCCGTAGGACTGCCGAACCCCGCCAAGCAGAAAAATCCCTACTTTGATTCCACGGCAGGCTATGTCAATTCCTTTGATCCCGGCATCCTGGTGCGCCGGAATTTCTTCCGCCAACCCTGCGGAACGGCCAAGAGCGACAACCATTCCCTGGGCGTCATCCAATGCCTGTGGCCGGATACCCGGGTGGCGGACAAGAAGAACATCCCCATCCAGAGCCCCCAGTGGCCGGCCATGTTCACCATGGCGGAACGAAGCTGGAAAGGCCTTCCGGAGGACGGTTCCCGCTTTGCCGGAAAACTTCCGGAAAAGGATACGGAAGCCTACAGGGCTTTCTCCCTGTTTGAGAAACGCATGGAAGCCCTGGCCGGGGACAAGCCCTTCCCCTATTGGCGGGATTCCTTCATGGAATGGACCGTCTTCGGCCCCGTTCCAAAGGACAGGGAGGAAGAAGTGAGAAACGGCCTGCTGACGGGAAAATCCCCCGCAGGGCTGGAGCCCATCCAGGCCCGCGGCGGCAATCTGTACTTCCGCACCCGTGCGGGGGCGGAAGGCCTGTTTTCCAAAACGAAGCCGGGAAACACCGCCTGGGCGGAAACGACCCTTTATGCGCCCAAAGCGGGAACCATGTACTCCATGGTGGGGTTTGACGCTCCGGCCCGCTCCACGCGGCGCTGTTCCGGAGTCCCGGCAGCCGGGGAATGGTCCCAGTGCGGCACCAGAATATGGGTGAACGGAAAGGAAGTAAAAAATCCCCAGACCTACAAGCTGGCAGGAAAGCGGCGTTATGAAAAGCACACCTGGAATTCCCCCGCCAATGAAATTCCCTTTGACAATGAGGAATTCTGGTGGGCGCGCCCCCCCGTCCCCTTCCAGGTAAAGGCCGGAGAAAACAAAATCCTGATTGAGCAGCCGTACACGGGCGAGTACCAGTCCTGGGGCATCAGTTTCATTCCGGTGAAAAAGTCGGGCGACCGCTGGATTGCCGATCCCAGTTATTCCGTCAAGCCCGGTGGAGAAAAATAAGATTCCGTCTTTTGCTCCAATGAGAGGAAAAAAACTATTTTCCCTTCTGGCCGTCCTTCTGGCTATTCCCCTTGCCGCTGCCGCCCAGCGGCCCAACGTCATCCTGATCCTGATGGACGACATGGGCTGGGGGGACCTGCCCTCCTACCAGGACCAGCGCATGAAGGATGGATTGCCCGCCATGGACAATCCCGGCCTGAGAACACTGGCCAGCGAAGGAATGACGTTGACGCGCCACTATTCCTCCGCCCCTCTCTGCGCCCCGGCCCGCGCCTCCCTGTTCACGGGGGTGCACCAGGGCCATGCCAAGGTAATCCGGGACAGATCCTTTGACCTGCCCATCGAACAAGGGCCCACGCTGGGCACCGTCATGCAGTCCGCGGGCTACAGGACGGCCCTCATCGGCAAATGGGGGATAGGCGGAGGCAGGCAGCACGCGGGCACCCCGCAGAAATCCACGGCCTACCCTACGAAACGCGGCTTTGACTACTACTTCGGGTACCTAGACCACGTCAGCGGCCACCATCATTATCCCAAGGAAGATCCCAACCCCATCTCCCCCACCAAAAAAAGCGGCATCTGGGACGGGGACAAGTGCATCACAGCGGATTGCGACAAGGCCTACTCCGTGGACCTGCTGACGGCCCGCGCCAAAAAATGGATTATTGATACGCACCGCCAGAATCCCCGGCAGCCCTTTTTCCTGGCGCTGACCCATATCGCGCCCCACTCCCAGCTTCAAATACCCACCGGCCCCTACCCGGAAGGCCGTGGCGTGAAGGGCGGGGTGCAATGGCTTGGAACGCCACACAAGCTGGTCAATACCGCGGAAGGCAAGATCAACTCTTACATCTACCCGCGCTATGCGGACAAGAAATGGCCCATGGCGCAAAAGCGGTACGCCACCATGATCGCGCGGCTGAGCGATTCCTTTGAAGACCTCATCCAGACCCTGAAAGACCTGAACATTGACAGGAATACCGTCATCATCATGACGTCGGACAACGGCCCCCACGATGAAGGCGGCCAGAATCCGCAGTTCTTCCGCAATTACGGGCCTTTTGACGGCATCAAGCAGGACGCGTGGGAAGGCGGCTTCCGCGTTCCCGCCATCGTCCGCTGGCCCGGCCATATTCCGGCAGGTTCCGTCAACGACCATCCTTCCCAGTTCCACGACTGGATGGCTACGCTGGCCGCTATCGGCGGCGTCAGGTCCCCCTTCCGGAGCGACGGCGTTTCCCTGCTCCCCACCCTGCTGAACAAGGGAACCCAGCCGGACAGCCGGCTGTACATGGAATACAGCGCCAAGATGTCCCAGAGCAAGAAGACGACTCCCGGTTACCAGGATTTTCTCCCCTCCCGGAGGAATGCGGTGCGCGGCGACCAGCAGATGGTTTACCTCGGCAAGTACAAGGGGGTGCGCACCAACATCCAGTCCCACGCGGACCCGTTTGAGATTTACGATACTGTCAGGGACCCGGCGGAACGCCACGACCTGAAAGATACGCCGGAAGGGAAAAAGATGCAGCCCCTCATGCACGACAAGGTGTTGAGAATGAGGCGCATTTACGACTATACCCACCCGGAGCGCGGCACCTTTGCCCAGAGGCCCTATGACGCAGAACCCGTTCCGGCCCTCAGGAAGGAGGAAATGCCCGGCACCCTGCTTCCCCTGACGGCGCAGTCCGCCCAGGGCGTCCGCCGGAAGGACGGCAGCATGAAAAGAGTGCTTTATTTGAACGTGCCGGAAACCGGGAAATACGTCTTCTTCATGAAGACCCCGGCGAAAAAAGGGGCCAGGGCATTCGTCAGGCTGCACGACGCGCATCTGCTGGATGCGGAGTACGGCTACAAGCCCGGCGCGGAGGTATCCTCCTCCATGGGAGAAGGCACTACGGAGGAAGATAAGGAAAAAACGGGCCTGAAGCCCATCCCGCTGGAAAAGGGCTGGCATCCCCTGCTGGTGGAAACGGAAGGCTTCTCCGGGCTTCCCGCCCTTTTCTGGCAGAGGGAAGGCGGCAGGAAAGAGGCCATTCCGGTCCAGGCCTTCCGCACGGCGGCTCCCTGAACGGATGGGGGAAGCCGCCCGCGCCGCTGATGAACCGCTACCCTGCGGTCATTTTCCCCCGGTCATCAGGACGAGGGCGCGGGGGAAATACCGTTTAAGAAACAGGTAAACGCCGCGTGCCAGCATGTACACGACAGGCACCAGGCACCACCAGACCCAGGGCGCCCACGGGGACGGGAAGCATGTTTCCACCCCGATCAGGGCAATCAGCACGAAGATGTGGGAACAGTATACGAAGAAGCTGCCGGACGACCACCGCGCCAGCCGTTCCGACAGCGCGGGGCTGACGGCCTTCGCCACTATTCCGAAGCTCAGGAAAGCCAGAACAACCAGTCCGGAAAAGGCGCCGTCCGGAACCAGGAAGGTATCCGCACAGCTTGCCCAGACAAGGGCCGCAGAGGCCAGAATAATGGATGCGTGCACGGCCAGGGGCATGTTCCCCCAGCGGTCCAGGCACCCCGGTGCGGAAGACGCCAGCATGATGCCGAGCACGAAGTCCCCGAACATATAGGGACTGGGCCACGCCAGGGTGTCATCCCACCGGTGCAGGAACAGGCAGAAGAGGCCCAGCGCATAAAGCGCGGGACGCCAGCGGCACAGCAGAAACGCCGCCAGAGTAAAAATCATCAGGTCCCGCAGGAACCACATCGGGGTCAGCATGGGGCATGTTCCCACCCCGAACACGGAAGCCGGCGAATCAGGGGAAAGAGGCATGCCCGCTACCAGCCAGTAGGCCGCGCACCAGAAGAGGTACGGCCACAGCAGGGACAGCAGGCGGCCTCCCGTCCATTTTCCGGCCCCGCGCCCCTCCAGCCGGGAGGCGGAAAAATATCCCGCCAGCAGGAAAAACGTCGCCAGCGCCGGACCGATCAGCCATTCGTTGGGAAGAAAGGGGCCGGAAGGCACGTGCTGCATGACGACGACCAGCGTTGCCAGCAGCCGCGCAGTCTCCACCCAGGGCAAACGGGGGCGGACTTCTGCGCCAGATAAGGGGGAGATGGTCATGACGGGTCCCATTCTGGATGATCGCTCGGAAAAAGCACTATTTTTATTAGGTGAATAACCGGCCAGCCGTTCACGGGGCGGCACATGCTTTCACCGCAAACACGCACCAAACAGGCGTTTTCCCATATCAGCCCCCCCTTATGCCGAAACCCGGTCAAGGGAAGGTGACCGGCGCGTCAATTCAATCTCATGTACAAGAGCGGGTAAGGGTTTCCCTGCTCGTCATGAGCCGTTCTTTTATGGACTTGAAAGCCCATGTATTCATAAAAACCTCTGGCGAGCGGATTTTGCTCGTTCACGGCCAATTCATTGATGGAATAAGCTTCAATCCCATATCCCATCAATTTTTTACCGAGGCCTTTCCCCCGTTCTTCGCTTGCAATGAACAGCATTTCAAGTTTTTGGCCGCCAATCCCCATCAATCCGACAGGAAATTCATCTTCGTTCTCCGCAACGATCAGATGAGGTATTTCTCTTAAGGCTTGCGGAACGTATTCCCTGATATTTTCTATTTCGCTGTCCGACAAAAACAGGTGCGTTTCCCTGACAGATTTTTCCCACAGTTCCATGAGCTGCCGTATCAGCGACGGAGTTCTTTCCTGGATTTCAATGATTCTCATGTCCCGCTAAAAGCTGTCTTCATTAATATCAGCTGCGCACTGGCAGCACTCCTTACCTTAAAAAATCCCGTACTTCTCCGCAGCCACGCTTCTTACTTCATCAAAAGTCTTCACTGCGGGCGGATTGTCCCGGTGGGCTCCCAGATGCTTTTCCATCCACACCATATCGTACCAGCGGCCGAACTTGTACCCGCACTGATGGAATTTCCCGGCAAATTGATATCCCAAACGTTCGTGAAATTGCACGCTGTCCCGCCCAAGCCAGGGGTCTTCCGCCTCCGGACAGGCAATGCAGGCATTTAGGTTCAGGATATTCTGCAAGGAAAGAATCTTTTCCAGCGCTGCGTACAATTCCCTCCCTATGCCCATTTTTTTCCGGTCTTCCCGGACGTAAACCGTCGTTTCCACGGCCCAGCGGTACGCGGCACGGTTCTTGAAAACTCCGGCATAGGCATAACCTGAGATTTCCCCTTCCCTTTCGCAAATCAGGAAGGGGTATTTTTCCAGTACATGGCCGATTCTTTCCTGAAATTCCTGTACCTCCGGCACTTCATATTCAAACGTGACGGCTGTTTTTTCCACATACGGAGCATAAATTTCAAGCAGCTTTACCGCGTCCCGCCTTGTCGCAATCCTGATGGTATGATGACTTTTCATCCCGGTTCCCCGTCTTTTCCGATTGATCATCCCTGGGCCCAATGCCGCCATTCTAATTATTTCACATTTCCTGTCAATGGAGGGCATCCGGAAGTTGGCGCCTCCGGCAGGGAAAACACGGCCCGTCAAAATGCGCCTCGCCGGTTTCCAGCCGCCGGTCCTTCCTTTTAACGGCAAAAAGGAGCTCCATGGAAGGATGGCTGCGGATGCTTTGCTTCGTATGGAGTCCGCACTCCATGTTCAGGGACTCGTACGGGTTCTCCGGGAGCCATTTTTGGTAAAAGTACCTTTTGGCGGTCCAATGGCCGCGCCCCATAAAAATCCCAGCCTGGGCCTGACCGTCATTCCGGCATATTCGCCGGAGGGAAGAAGCGCCTGCTCCAACCCGTCTTTTTCAAGTGTGCCGCCCACAAATAGTTCAAAGGAGCCATTCCGTCCATCATAGTTTCTGGACAAGAACAAAGAAGGGAAGCACGTTTCCCCTGGGCACGGAAGCCCGGGAATGGCAAGCCGCTGAAAGGGCATGGATATCCGCGGAGATCGTTTGATCGCCGGATTGCTTCCCTATTCCCCAGATGGCTTGTCCCCCCCCGGTTCACTGTCTTCACCGCCGGTTTTGCCATGCCGTTTTTCTCCTAATAAAATTCCGGTTTTCCCTGGCCGCTTGAACCAATGCCTTCCATCCATGGACATACCGCCCCGTTTCCATGGCGGCTACAATATAAAAACCGGGCTTTTCACGGTCCTTCCCCTTCGTTTTCCCGGAGAACAAATGTCCGCAAAAAGGCCGGATTCCCCGCGGAACCCGGCCATTGGAAAGGATACGGCATCGTGCCGAGCCCCGGCTCAGGAATAAAACCCGATGTCCGGCTCCCGTTCCTGCCGCCTTCGCTTGAAATACGGGTTGCGGTAGCGGTGGATGCACTTGCTGGGGGCGCCGGGGGTGTAATGGAGGGGGGCCGCTTCCTTGGCGGCTTCCCTGCCCAGTATCTCCACAAAGTCCTTCAGAGACATTTCCAGGTCCGCATCATGGCATGCCAGAGCGGCGGACAGGCGCACCTTCCCGTTGTCATAGTCCACGTACATGGCGAACAGCGTGGTCTGGTACAGATGCCACGGTTCGCTTTCCAGTTCTCCGGACTGGTGCTGGCTGATGGCCTCCAGCAGCCACGTCAGCGCGTGTTCCAGTTCCAGATTGTCCAGAACATCCCGGATGAGGGACGTTTCATGGCCGAAGACGGCCACGCTTTCCTGTTGTCTTGCCCTGTTGATTTTCATGTCTTGGTTCTCCTTTCCGGTTTCCCTTGTTGAGCGGGACGGCGGATGGCTCTGCCGCTCCAACTAGCTTGGACACTTTTTTTCAACAGGTTGTTCAATATGGATTTGGGAATTTGTCAGCCCATGTCCACTTTCCCAATGTAGGGCAATTCCCGGTAACGTTCATCCAGATCCATGCCGAAGCCTACAAGAAATTCATTTCCCTGCGTAAAACCTACGTAGTCAGCTTCAAACGGCACTTTCCGGCAGCAGTGCTTGTCCACGGCCACGGCGGTGAGAACCTGCCGCACCCCCTGCCTTTTCAATTCCCGGCAAACTTCGGCCAGGGTGGAGCCCGTATCCAGCACGTCATCCACCACCAGAACGGGCACGTCAGGCCGGAACGGCCCGCAGTCGCCATCCCATGCCACGGAGCCGGAATTTTCCATTCCGGCGTAGCTGGTGATCTTGACGGTTTTCACCACGGGCCGGGATTTCAAATGCCCTTTCAGCATCGTGGCGAAAGGGAGGGCGCCGTTCAGCAGCAGCAACAGAATATAGGGCCTGCCTGCCATGGCCGCGTCAATGGAGGCGGCCAGTTCCTTGACGCGCGCGCGGATGGCTTCCTCTCCAATCAGGGGTGTGATGGTGTAAGTCATGGATACGGAAGCATGATAGCGTTCCTTGCAAGGAAATCAATCCTTGAAGGAGAACGGTTGACGGCGGAAAATGCTTCCGGTATGTTGCGCCTGAGATGATCTCCATCCCGAACTACCGCATGTTTTCAGGATTCCTCCTGGTGATTCTTCCGCTGCTGTGGCTGGGCGCATGCGCTTTTACATGGGTTTTCCTTTCCCTTCCTCCCCAGCCGGAAGTTACGGGAGAGAGCATAAGAGCCGTTTTCTCCCTTTTTGCCCCGTTTTTAAGCGTGGGAATCCTGGCGGTTCTGCTGGACATCTGGTTCGGCAGGAGGGTTTATGAAGTCCGGAACGGCTGGGTGCACACGGAAAAAAGGCTGTTCGGCCTGCGGCGGGATGCTTTTGACTATGATCCGGAGCTTTTGTCGGAATGCTCCGTGCTCCATGTGGACGAGCATGCCCCGTTGAGCGGGGAAGAACTGGAACGGCTGAGGCATGCAGGCGCCGCCATCTGCCGCAGGGGAAGAAAGGGGCCGGATATTGCGGGCCCCTGCTGGGTCTGCCGCCTCGTTTACGACGGCCAGCTTCTCTTCCTGCTGGCGGCGCCTTCACGGGAACCTGCCGACCGGCTGGCGGAGTTCATGGCAGCCGTGATACGGACACGCCGGGAAAAATGCGCGTGATTTGCTCACAGACCGCTTCCGCCCCGGGAAGCGCGGGCCAGCCTTGCGGCTCCGGTTTTCCGTTTGGCGGGAACCGATAGCGGAATACCAGGTCTTCCGGCCCGGCCCGATGGGCAACAAGGCGGATTTTCCGCAGTTCCGCCCCGTTCCACTGCCGGAACAGGACGCCGTTGCCGTCCGCGGACGGCCCCAGGGACAACAGGCGCATATTCGTCAGGGCGTGCAGGACGGCGTTGGCCCGGCGCGTTTCCAAAACCGCGTTGATCAAAAGCATGCCGAGGAGGGCAACACCCGAAAAGCAGCATATTCCCATGACCGCCAGCGCGAACATGGCCTCACCCGTCCAGACCGGAGCGGACGCCCCCATGCAACATCCCCTCCCCCATGCCGCGGCAAAGAAAACCAGGAACAGCGTTCCCTTCCATTCCTTCGCGGCCCTTCTCCTCCATCCACAGCGGGATTTCCCCTGCCACAGGATTTTTTCCCCCGGCAGCAGGCGTTCGGTCAGTCTGTCCCGTTCCTCCCGTGTCAATAATTCCTGCATGTTTATCCTCTCCTTTTCCGCTTCTATACCAGACGGAGAGACGGCTTGCACCCCTTTTGTTCCGGGAAACGCCGGTCAGCCTTGCAGCGGCTGAATATTGAAACGAGCGTCCGCGAACTCTTTCCTGAAAGCCGTTATGTCCCTGCGGTCACGGCCGTTCAATGGCCGCCAGGGGCTTGCGGCGCTTCATCCGGCAGAGGGGGCGGAGGCGCATTTAACGGTAGCTTACCGCCGGGCCGCATGGTAAAGTAGGACAGAAATGACTGATTCCCCTTCCAAGCGCCTTTTTATTCTGGATGGAATGGCTCTGGCCTATAGAGCCCATTTTGCCTTTTTCTCCAACCCCATCCGCAATTCCAAGGGCGTCAACACGTCCGCCGTGTACGGCTTCGCCAATACGCTGCTGGGCATTCTGGAGCATGAACACCCCACGCACATCGCTGCCTGCTTTGATACTTCCGCCCCCACGGCGCGCCATGAGCTTTACCCGGCCTACAAGGCCAACCGGGAGTCCATGCCGGAAGATTTGAGCTACCAGATGCCCCTGATTTTCAGGCTTCTGGAGGCCATGAACATTCCCATCCTGCGCTATGAGGGGTATGAGGCGGACGATACGATAGGCACGCTGGCCCGCATCGCAGACGGCACGAAGGAGTTCCAGACCTACATGGTTTCCCAGGACAAGGACCTGGGCCAGCTCATTTCCCCCACCTGCTATTTGTGGAAACCCGGCAAGCGGGGCAACGACCACGAGGTGGTTGACCTGGAAAAGCTCAAGGAACAATGGGGCATTGAACGCGCGGACCAGGTGATCGACATCCTGGCCCTGATGGGCGACAGCTCGGACAATATTCCGGGGCTTCCCGGCGTGGGAGAAAAGACGGCCAAACTGCTGATCGGGGAGTTCGGCACCGTGGAGAACCTGCTGGCGAATGCGGACAAGCTGAAGGGGAAGCGCAGGCAGATCGTGGAGGAAAACGGAGCCTTGGCGACCCTTTCCAAACAATTGGCCACCATTGACCGGGACGTTCCCCTGACCGTGACCCTGCCTGAACTGGTCAAAAGAGATCCCAGTCCGGAAGAGCTGCTGGCCCTCCTTCAGGAGCTTGAGTTCCGTTCCATGCAGGCCAAGCTGTTCGGGAAAAAAGCGCCGGAAGCCAGAAAGCCCCCCCTCCCTGCGGACGATTTGTTTGCTCCGGCCCAGGCGGAACAGCTCCCGGAGGAGGCTCCCGCCGCCCCTGCGGCGGACGCGCGGCAGAACGGCCCCGGCCAAATGGATTTGTTTGAGGAACGCCATCTGAAAACGGTGGATGATTTCAAGCATGAATACATTATTGCGGATACGGAGGAAGCCCGTTCCGCCATGGTTGCCGAGCTGGAAAAGCATGATTCCTGGTGCTTCGACACGGAGACGACGGGCCTGAATCCCCTTACGGACAATCTGCTGGGCGTCGCCTTCTGCGCGGAACCGCACAAGGCATGGTACATGCCCGTCTCCGGTCCGGCTGACCTGGAAGCGGTCAGGCCGCTTTTGGAAGGACCTGCGGAGAAGATCGGGCACCACCTGAAGTTTGACCTGGAAGTTTTGCGCGCCAACGGCATCCGGGTGAAAGGCCCCTTTTTTGACACGCTGCTGGCGCACGCCCTGATCGCCCCCGGCATGAAGCACGGCATGGATATTCTGGCGGAGAACCTGCTGCAATATTCCACCATCAAGCTGAAGGACATTGCCGCGCCGGGAGCCAGGAAGCGCGAGCTGGATACCAGCGGCATTCCCGTGGAGGTCATGGGCAAGTATTCGGCGGAGGATGCGGACATTACCCTCCAGCTTTCCGCCATCCTGAAAAAGCAGGTGAAGGAGAGCGGCATGCAGGAGCTGTTCCGCACGGTGGAACTGCCCCTTCTCCCCGTGCTGGCGGACATGGAATTCACCGGCATCCGCGTGCTTCCGGAATCCCTGGAAGAGGCTTCCGTCAAGGTGGGGGCCATTATTGAAGGCCTGCGGGAGAGGATTGAAGAGGCCGCCGGCCATCCCCTGAACCTGAATTCCCCCAAGCAGCTCGGCGATTTCCTGTTCGGGGAGCTGGAGCTGGTGAAGAAGCCCAAGAAGACGAAGACGGGCCAGTTCGTGACGGATGAAGACACCCTCTCCGCCCTGGCTCCCCAGCATCCCATTGTGGCGGACATCCTGGCCTACCGGGAGAACATGAAGCTTAAGAGCACGTACCTGGATGCGCTGCCCAGGTACATCTGCCCGCGGGACGGCCGCATCCACACCCAGTTCCACCAGATGCTGACCGCCACCGGGCGGCTGGCCTCCCAGGACCCCAATCTCCAGAATATTCCGGTCAGGACGGAACAGGGGCGCCTGATCCGCACGGCCTTCGTCCCCGCCTCCGGGGAATACACCATGCTCTCCGCGGATTATTCCCAGATTGAGCTGCGCATCATGGCGGCGCTTTCCGGAGACCCCGCCATGTGCGAGGCCTTCAAGGAAGGCCGGGACATCCATACGGAGACGGCGGCCAGGGTGTACGGCATTCCCCGCGACCAGGTGGACGCCGTCATGCGCCGCGCGGCCAAGACGGTGAACTTCGGCATCATTTACGGTATTTCCGCCTTCGGCCTTTCCCAGCGGCTGGGCTGCCCCCGCGGAGAGGCCGCCACGCTGATTGAGAATTACTTCATCCAGTTCCCCGTGGTCAAGTCCTTCATGGAGGACCTGGTGCACAAGGCGGAACAGGCCGGTTACGCGGAAACGCTCCTGGGCCGCAGGAGAATGATTCCGGAGATTAATTCCGCCAACAAGACCATCAAGTCCGCCGCGGAGCGCACCGCCATCAACACCCCCATCCAGGGCACCGCGGCGGATATGATCAAGATAGCCATGATCCATGTGGACAAGCTGCTGGAAGGCACCAGGTCCCGGCTTATCCTGCAAATTCACGACGAGCTGCTGGTGGACCTGCACAAGGACGAGACGGAACTCATTCCAAAGATTGAGGAAGCCATGATCGGCGCCCTTCCCCTTCCCAACGGCGTTCCCATTCTGGTAGAAGCCAGAACGGGGAATAACTGGCTGGAAGCCCACTAGGATTTCACGGAAGACCAGAGGTGCGGCCTGTACCGGCCGGTCCCGGTATTTTTGAATTGACGGAGGCCGCCCGATTACGGATTCTTCCGGATTATGCACTCACCATCCCTGCCGGCAATTGCCCTGGCTGCCTGTTCCTGCGTTTGCTTTCAGGCCTCCGCTGCGTCCGTAACCTATCCGGGAACAACACCGGGAGCCCCCGCCGCCCACCGGGAAGGGGATGTCTATACGTTAAGCAACAATATCCTGAGCGCCTCATGGAAGGTGGACGGCAGCAGGCTGATTCCCCTGGGAATCGTGAACAAGGAGCGGGACGCCAAGAACGGAAACGCCGCCTCCGGCGGCCAGGCTCCGGAATTATTCCGCCTTTCCACGGAGAAGGAAGCCTACAACCTTCCCTCCTCCCGGTTTGTGATGGAGGGAGTTCCCGCCATCAGCGCATTGAAGGGACATCCCGCCGGTCTCCGCCTGGGGGAACGACCGGAAGGAGCCGTTATTTCCGCCGTCTTCAGGGACAAAAACAGCGGGCTGGCGGTTCACTGGAAGGCGGAATTGAGGGAGGGTTCCTCCTACGTCAAGGAGACCTACCGGATTGAAGCGTCCAAGGAGGTGGATTTAAAGAAAGTCCAGTTGATTGATTTGCAGGATCCCACCCTGGCCGTGAAGGGCGCCGTACCGGGCAGCCCCCTCGTCAGCGAGCGGGAAGGCACGTTTGCAGGCATTGAACTTCCCGTGGCCAGGGCCCAGGCCGCCGGAGGAACGGGAACCGTGGGGTTTGACTGCAACCTCCCCATGGGCAGCGGCCATTCCCAGACGTTCACCACGGTGCTGGGCGTATGGCCGGAAAACCAGCTGCGCCGCGGGTTCCTTTATTATCTGGAACGGGAACGGGCCGCTCCCTACCATCAGTTTCTGCATTACAACGGCTGGTATGACGACGGCCTGGACCCCACGGAAAAGACGCTCGTCAAGACAGCCGGGGAATACAGGAAGGAACTGGGTTCCCGCCATGTCAGGCTGGACGGCTTCGTGCTGGATGACGGCTGGGACGACGTCAATGAAGACCTCTGGCAGCCCTCCACCAAAAAATTCCCGCACGGGTTTGAACCCGTAGTCAAGGCGGTCGGGAAGATTCCCTCCGGCTTCGGCATCTGGATTTCTCCGCTTGGAGGGTACTTCGGCCCGGAAAAGAGGGTGCAGCATGCCAAGGACAAAGGCATTCTTCCGGCGGACGCCGCCGGATTCGACCTTTCGTATCCCCAGTATTACAACTGGTTCAAGCAGCGCTGCTCCGACCTGATGAAGAAGGACAAGGTGACCTATTTCAAGTGGGACAAGGCCGGAGACGGCATCAGCCCCCATTTCATGGCCCTTCTTTCCATCGCCAACGACCTGCGCCGAGAAAATCCCCGCCTGTTCATCAACACGACGGTAGGCACCTGGCCCTCCCCCTTCTGGCTCAACCATGTGGATTCCACCTGGCGCAGCGGCACGGCGGACGTAGGCTGGACGGGCAAGGGAGACGACCGCGAACAGTGGATCACGTTCCGCGACGGGGCCTGCTATAACGTCATCGTCAAGCCCGGCCCCCTTTATCCACTGAATTCCATCATGCACCACGGCATGGTGCTGGGCACCAAGTTCCAGGCCGCGCGCGTCAGCAAGGGAGAGGACGGAAAGCAGGACAACAGGGACCTGAAGAACGACGCCCGCATTTATTTCGGTTCCGGAGCCAATCTCCAGGAGCTCTACCTCACGCCGTCCATGATGGACAAAAAGGCGTGGGACGACGTGGCGGACGGGGCACGCTGGGCCCGGCGCTTCCAGGACGTCCTGGCCGACGCGCACTGGGTGGGCGGCGACCCGAACCGGCTGGAACCGTACGGCTATGCGGCCTGGAGCCCGCGGGGCTGCACGCTGGCGCTCCGCAATCCGGACGACCGGCCGCGGACGATTGATCTGGATGCGTCAGCCGTCTTTGAACCCGTCAAGGGAGCGCCCGCCGTTTTCCCCATGAAGGCTTCCTATCCCGACCAGCGCGTCAAAACGCTGAATTTGGAACAGGGCAAGCCGGTGAGCCTGGAACTTCAGCCCTTTGAAGTCCTGGTGTTTGACATGAGAACGAACGGACGCTGACCCATGGGCCGCCGGCCATTGAGCGCAACGCCATGCCTCCCCCTTCCGGGCGGCATGGTTTTTTTATGGCCCCTAGAGACTGATTTCCGGAACGCCTTCTGAAAGGGACAAGCACCCGGAAAAAATGGGGGGAGGAAGAAATCCCGGAGGGAATATCAAAGAACCAGAGCGTTCCCGGCCTGGAATTCCGGAACGGTCACCAGGGCTTTCCCGTCTTTCAACGCCACCACGCGCACCTTGCGCTCCTGCATCCCTTCCGCGGTTTTCACCTGCATGGAGCTTCCTTCCCGGACGGCGGAGGCGGGAATCCACGCGGAGGCGGGAACCTGCACGTTGATGGTCACCTGAAGGGCCATGTTGACGGGAGCCACCTGCCATTCGGAAACATGGGAGGCGTTCGGCTCCAGGGAGGCTATCAGCACGGCGGAATTGCGCTCAGTATCCAGTGCGGCGTCCACCGCCGTAACACGGCCCAGCCATTGCAGCCGTTTTCCATTGTTCAGCACGCAGGAGGCGGTCAGCGCCGTGCTTACTCTGCCCTGCTCATCCCTAGGCAATGCGGAAAATTCTTCCAGCGGCACGGGAACCCGTATCATCCGCTCCTGAAGGGGAATCACCTTCCCCACCGGCTGCCCGGCAACCACGCGGGCCCCGGCTCCCACGGAGCATTCCACCACCTGGCAGGTATAGGGGGCTTCCAGCACCGTGTCCCGGAGGGCCTGTTCCGCTTCCGCCACATACGCCTCCGCGGCGTTCAGCCGCGCGTTCACGGCCCGTCGCTGCGGCACCCGGAGCACCAGTTCCGATTCTTTTCCGCTTTTGGAGACGGAGCTGTACGTCTTCTTGATGGCTTTCAAGGCTTCCGCCTGTTCCGTGGATACGTCCAGGCGGGCCTGTTCCAGCCCTGCCTGCGCGTTCGCCAGCCGTGCGCGGTATTCAAATTTTTCCAGCTCCATCAGGGGCGTCCCCTTCAGGACGATTTCCCCCGCGTTGAAGAGGGGGTGCACCTTGTCCACCTTTCCGGAAACGCCGGGGGAAAGCATCGTCAGGTGGGAGGCCTTCACGATGCCGGGCGCGGAAATGGTGAGGGTGTTCGTCTGCAAATGCAGCGGCTCCACCGTTGCTGAGGCCGCGTTGCCCTTTTCTCCGGAGGAACCCGAGACGGACGGGTCCGTTAAAATGGCCGTGCCGATCAAAAGAGCGACGATCCCCAGGCCGATGCCTATGGACCAAGATGTTCCCTTTTTTTGAGGGGCCTCGCTCATGAACAGCTCCGGGGTGGAACGCGGCCCGTTATTTGGGATATTCCGTCTCCATGATGTGGGAGTAGGCTTCCGCCGTTTCCACAGCCACGGTTTCAATGTTCTTCATCAACTGGGCAAACTGGGCTTCCGTGAGGTCCATGCCTTCCAGAACGAAGGACTGGCGGTAGTAGACGTACCCGCTGTTGGGGTCCAGCTGGAAGGCGCCGGCCGTCTGGTCCGCATTCAGCTCACTGAGGATGATGCTGACTTCCACACGGCGGTTTTCAGGCACCTTGGCGGCAAAAAGCACGTCAATGACCAGCGTCTCCGGACGATCAATCATCGTGTACAGGAGGCTCACGGGCGTGAACGTGTCACAGGGGACGAACGCGATGCCCGTTCTGAGGTTGTGGTTGTCCGCGGAAGTAATCCATTCCGTTTCTTCCCCTCTCTTTCTGAGAACGGTGTACACACGGTCCAAAAGGCTGAGCTGCTGGTTTTCCATATTGAAAATTGTTTAACAGGAGGGTTGCTTGCGAAGGCGCATGCAACGTACGCGCCCGTTTACTGGATTCAAGCTTACTGGCATCCTTCTGATTCGTCAAGCTCTCCTGACGTAAAGAAATTGAAAAAGCATGTACGTATCCGGCATGAAAACGGACGCCGCCCGGATGGACGGCGTCTGGGAAGTCTGGGAATAAAGTGCGTACCTGAGGGTATGGCGCCCTTACAGGATGTCTCCGGGCTGGTAGCCCGCGCCGTTCGGGAACCTGTCCGTCAGCTCCTGCACCATGGAGCGGAACGCCTCCACCTGGGCGTCCGCCATGCCCGTGGCGGAGGAGTTGGAGTCAAAGATGGCCTGGAGGTCCGCCCGGCCAATGCCCAGGCGGCCGTCTTCCGCCAGGCGGTCCAGCAGGTTGTTTTCCATGATTTTTCCGGCCCTCAGGTCGTTGGAGACGGCCACGGCGTGCTCCTTGATCACTTCATGGGCGGTTTCCCGGCCAATGCCGCGCTTGACGGCTTCCATCAGGATGGTGGTGGTCATCAGGAAAGGCAGGTAGCGGCGCAGTTCCGCGGCCACCACGGCTTCATACACGCCCATCTGGTTCAGGACGGTCAGGAAGGTTTCAAACAGGCCGTCCGCGGCATAAAAGGAGTCCGGCATGACCACGCGGCGCACCACGGAGCAGGACACGTCCCCCTCGTTCCACTGGTCCCCGGCCAGTCCGGAAATCATCATCAGGAAGCCCTTCAGGATAACGTGGAAGCCGTTGACGCGCTCGCAGGAGCGGGCGTTCATCTTGTGCGGCATGGCGCTGGAGCCGGTCTGCCCCTTGGCGAAGCCTTCCGTAGCCAGTTCATGGCCGGCCATCAGGCGCAGGGTCTTGGCGAAGGAGGAACAGCCGGAAGTGAGTTCCACCAGGCCGGAAACCACGGAAAAATCCAGGGAACGGGGATATACCTGCCCCACGTTCATCCACTTGGCGGGAATGCCCAGGTGGGCGCACACGCGGTCTTCCAGCTCCAGCACGCGGCCCGCGTCCTGCCCGAAGAGGGAGAGCTGGTCAAGCTGGGTGCCCACGGCGCCCTTCAGCCCGCGCACGCTGTAGCGGTCCATCAGGGAAATCCAGGAACCCAGGCCGTGCACGATGTCTTCCCCGAACATGGCGACACGCTTGCCCATGGTGGTGGTCTGCGCGGCTACGTTGTGCGTGCGTCCGGCGATGGTCACGTGCTTCCATTGTCCGGCAAGGGCGCTCATGCGGTTCAGCACGGCCACGGCCTTGTCCCGGATGATCTGCATGGACTTCCAGATCTGGAGCTGTTCCACATTCTCCGTCAGGTCGCGGGAGGTCATGCCCTTGTGGATGTGCTCACAGCCGGCCAGCTCGCAGAACTCTTCAATGCGCGCCTTCACGTCGTGGCGCGTGACGCGTTCGCGGGCGTCAATGGCGGGGAGGTTCACCTGGTCCTTCACCCGTTCGTAAGCTTCAATCACGCCGTCCGGAATATCCAGCCCCAAATCCTTCTGGGCCTTCATCACGGCGATCCAGAATTCGCGTTCCAGGACGATGCGGCCCTCTGCGGACCAGATGGATTTCATGGCGGCGGAGGCGTACCTTTCAGCCAGGACATTGGGAATCACGCTCATATCAAAATGTGTGTATGCGGGGTTATCAAAAACGGTGAGCCGCCATGATCATGACGGGAAGGAAAAAAGCAAGCACTTTCCCGCAGCTTCACGGATCAGGAATCCCACGGGATTCCGCGGTCCGGAAAAGCGGCCCTTTCCAATGTTCAGGGTATTGGGCGGTTTTCCAAATAAACGCCCCATTAACAGTTCCGCCGTTCCCTTTTCACAGCCGCACGCCGCGTTGGAGCCACGGCCTCCCTGCCCTGACGCAAAACCGCCGTCCATCACCGTTCCGCTAGTTTCCGGCGGGAGGCTCCAAACCGTACCGGGCGTAGCCGGAAACGATCTCCTGGAGAATGGCGGAAATTTTTTCCAGGGAACGTACAGGAATGTATTCATACCTTCCGTGGAAGTTGTGGCCTCCGGCGCACAGGTTGGGGCACGGCAGCCCCATGAAGGAAAGACGGGCTCCATCCGTACCGCCGCGCACCGGGATGATTTCCGGCTCCACGCCCACGGCCTCCATCGCCCTGCGGGCATGTTCCACCAGGTGCATGTGCGGAAGGATTTTTTCCTTCATGTTGTAATAGGAATCCTTCACCTCCACCTGCACGGTCCCTTCCCCGTACTTCCGGTTCAGCAGGGCGGCGCACTCCTGCATGAATTCCTTCTTGCGCTCAAATTCCGCCGTGTCGTGGTCCCTGACGAGGTACTCCCCGACCGCCCGTTCCACATCCCCACGGAACGAGTCCAAATGGTAAAAGCCCTCATACCCTTCCGTAAAGGCGGGATTCTGGAACGCGGGGAGCATCCCCTGGAATTCCATGAGGACCAGGCATGCGTTCAGCATCCTGCCCTTCGCGCTGCCGGGGTGGATGCTGGTGCCCCGCACCGTCACCACGGCGGAAGCAGCATTGAAATTCTCATATTCAATTTCCCCCAGGGCTCCCCCGTCCACGGTATAGGCGAAGTCCGCGCCGAAGCGCGCCACGTCAAAGGAATCCGCCCCGCGGCCTATTTCCTCATCCGGAGTGAAGGCGAGCCGTATCTCGCCGTGGGGCCGTTCGGGATGCAGCAGGAAGGAGGCGGCCATATCCATGATTTCCGCCACGCCGGCCTTGTCGTCCGCGCCAAGCAGGGTGGTTCCGTCCGTCACGACCAGGTCCTGGCCCGCATAGTCCGCCAGTTCTGGGAAAACGGCGGGGGAAAGCACGACGCCCTGCTCCCGGTTCAGAACGATGTCTCCGCCGTCGTACGAGCGCACGATGCGGGGCTTCACGCCGCTGCCGGAGACGCCCGGGGCCGTGTCCACATGAGCCACCCAGCCGATGACGGGAACCTCCCCCTCCACGTTGGACGGAATGGAGGCGTACACGATGCCGGAGGCTTCATCCAGCTCCGCCTGCGCGCCCAGCTCCTTCAGCTCCCCGGCCAGCAGCCGGGCCAGTTCCGTCTGGCCGGGAGTGGACGGGACGCTGCGGGAATCCGCATCAGACTGGGAACCCACGGAAACATACTTTAAAAAACGGTCTAAAACGGAGATATTCATCAGGAAAATCAAGGATTGAAGAGAGTCTAGCACCCGGTCCCGCGAACACAAGCACAAGACACGGTTTATCCTTGCGATTCAGGATGGGTTACAGTATGTAAACAAAGCTTCTCCCCATGATGACTCCTCTACCTCTTGGCATTGCCGTTGCCTTATCCCTGACCTGCGGCGCCCTGCCCCTTCTGGCCCAGGGCGCCTATGTGCCGGGGCCCATGCCCGTTTCCGCCGGGACGAGGCAGGACCCCACGGACATGTACCTGGAAGCGTTAAAGCTGGTAACCAGGTCCGCCGAACTGGTGGAAAAACGCGACTACATAGGAGCCATCCGCCTGACGCAACAGGCGGAAGAAAAGCTGGGACGCCTGGTGAAGGCCTATCCGCAATGGCGCCCCAACCTTCTTCAAACGCGCCGCCAGCTCAACAGGGAGAAGCTGGACCAGTGGCAGAAGCTGGCGCAGCAGCAGGCCGCCGCCGTTTCATCAGGTCCCGGCCTGGAACTGGAACGCCCGGCCGCCGCGCCCAAGCGTCCCAGGCCCAAGCCCAGCATCGCCCTTCCTCCCGGCTACAAGGGAGTGGAATTCCCTTCCCGTTCCGGAGAATCCCTCGTCAACACCATCCCGTCCCCGTCCGTTTCCCCCGGAGCGGCCCCGGAAGTGGTGGAAAGCAATTACGAGCGCATCCGCAGGCTGCTGGACAAGACCACCATTGAAAACAAGGCCCTGATCCAGGCGCTCAAGCGCACCCGCAAGGAACAGGAGGACATTCTGGCGAAACTGGCCATAGCGTCCGCCGGAGAATCCGTTTACCGGGACGAACTGCTCAAGGTCAAAAAGCAGATGGAGGATGAGAGAAAGACCAGCAACAAGCTCCTCCAGACCCTCACCAAGCGGGTGGAGGAGCTGGAACAGAAAGTCACTACGCTGACACAGGAAAAAGTCCAGTATCTGGCGCAGATCGCCGAGCTCCAGATTCAGCTCAAGGAGCACCAGGACAAGCTGGCCAAGGTCACGGATGATAAAAACGCCCTCCAGAAGGACCGCGACCAGTTGGCGGCCCTGGTGGAACTCAACAGTCCGGACAAAACCAAAAACCTGCTGGACCGCAACCTGACGCTGGCGGCCCAGCTCAAGGACGCGCAGGATAAAATAGCCGCCCTGGAAACAGCCAAGTCCGATTCCGAAGAACAACGGAAGGCCAACCTGAAAGCCCTGGAAGAGGCGCGGGAGGAATCCGCGGACCTGAAGCAGAAGCTGATCGCCATCCGGGATGAAAACATCGGCTACCGCAAGCGCATTACGGAGCTGAATACCAAGCTCATCAATGCGGATGTGGAGCTGTCCAAGCTGGAAGCCAATCCGGAAAAAAGTCCCCTGCTGCTGGAGGAAAACCAGTTGCTGCGCTCCACCATCGCCAAGCAGCTCCGCATCCTTTCCGTGCAGGACCAGAGCCGTTCCCTGCTCATCAGCACTTACAAGCGCCTGCTCCAGGAAAACGCGGACACCTCGGAAATCGCCTCCCTGATGGACAATGAAGAGGCCATCAAGCTCACCCCGGCGGAAAAGCAGATTGTCAACGTCATCGCCAGAGACAACAAGATAGACATTCCCCTGACGGACCAGCAGAAGGAAAAAATCAACAAGCTGGCCCAGGCCCTTTCCGCGGAACGCGACAAGGCCGCCCAGCTTGCCAGGGAGCTGGAACTGGCGCGCAGCCAGACGAAGACCAAAGCGGCCAAGTCCGCCAGGAATGACAAGAGCCATGCGGAAGCCCTGGCCCGGACCCGGAAGGCCCTGGAGCAGAAAAACCTTCAAGTGGAGGAACTCACCCGGCAGATGGATGAACTGAAAGCCCGTTCCGTCGAACAGGCGCGCCTGGCCGCCATTTCCACCGGAGCCATTACGCCGGAACAGGAAAGAACGCTGAACAGGAGCATGGAAGCCACGGTGCGCAGGAAGCTGGAAGCGGAAGCCCTGGGGCAGGGAGCCGCGGAAGCCTTCGCCAAAAAACGCTACGCCGCCGCGGAACAATTGTACCGCACCCTGCTGGACTTCCAGCCGGCCCACGTTCCGGCCCTGGTCAACCTGGGCACCATCCTGCTCCAGCGCAACAAGGCGGAGGAAGCCATCGAATACCTGAAAAAGGCCACGGAGCTGGATGCGGCCTCCTCCCCCGCATGGTTCATGATGGGCGTGGCCCAGTACCGCGCCGGGCAGGACCAGCACGCCATCGCCTCCCTGACGGAAACGGTCCGGCTGGACCCGGCCAACGCTCCGGCCCTGCTTTACCTGGGCAACCTGGAAACCAGTGCGGGCAATTATGAAAAAGCGGTGGGCCACTTTGAAAACGCCTTGAAAATCCAGCCGGAATCGCCGGACGCCCACTTCAACCTGGCCTGGACCTATTCCCGGCTGGGCCGTACGGCGCAGGCCCGCAAGAGTTATGACGCCGCCATCCGCAGCGGCGGCCTGCCGGATTCCGACCTGGAGCTGGCCATCACCGGAACAACTACCCTTCCCCGCAAAAAACAGGCTCCGGACAAGGTTCCCGCGCCTGCCGCGAACGAGGATGAAATGCGCCTGGCCGCAGCGGCAAGCGATCCGTCCGCCATTCCCCACGACGCCTATGAGGTGCCCGCCCACGTGGCGGAGGACCCCAATGCCCTGGAAAGGCCGTCTGCCGGACCCAAGCAGGTCGTGGTCAGCCACCGTCCGGAAGCCGGGCCCGCCTCCCTGGCGGACCAGATGAGGGAAACGGCCTCCGCGGCGCCTGCCGTACAGCCTCCGGCGGAAACCGCGACCGCCGCCGTGGAACCGCCCAAGCCGGAAAAACAGGAAGCTCCCCGCAGGAGAAGCCGCTTCCGCATCGGTTCCTGACGGATTCGTCCCTTCCCTTTCTCTCCTGAAAAACGCCATGTACCAAGTTTCCATTTTAGGACTGGGCCTTATCGGCTCACGGATTGCACGCCACATGACCGGGCTGGGCGACAAAGTCACCGTCTGGAACCGGACGCCCCGTGAAGACTTTCCGGAAGCCGTTCCTACCCCGGCGGACGCGGCCCGCGCCTCCAAAATCATCCAGCTTTATCTGAAAGACAGGAACGCCTGCCTGGACGTTTTTGAACAGATGAGAGGCGCTCTGACCCCGGAACATATCATCCTGAACCACTCCACGATTGACCTGGCCACCGTCGGCAAACTCTCCCTGATGTGCTCCGCCATCGGCTGCACGTACGTGGACTGCCCGTTCACCGGATCCCGCCTGCCGGCGGAAAAAGGGGAGCTGGTCTATTATGCGGGTACGGACTCCGCCACCATGGACCGCGTACGGCCGGTACTGGAACACAGTTCCCGTGACATCCTGCACCTGGGGGGAATCGGGGCCGGAACCGTCGTCAAGCTGGTCACCAACATGATCTCAGCCACCATGGTGCAGAGCCTGAGCGAAGCCCTGGCCATTACCCAGGCATACGGCATTTCCGCAGAACTGCTGGGGCAGGCCATCTCCCGGAACGTCATCGCCTCCCCCCTGGCATCCTTCAAACTGCCCCTGATGGCGGAACGCGACTTTTCCACCCACTTCTCCCTGGACAATATGCGGAAAGACAGCATCTACGCCCAGGAACTGGCCGCTGAAAAGGGGATCCACCCGCCCGCTGCCGCGCTGGTCTCCTCCATCATGGGGAAACTGTGCCGTGAAGGGCACGCGGAAGAAGACTTCGGCTGTCTGGCGGAACAATTCGACTAAGCTTTTCCCATTGATGAAATTCAGAGGAACATGCCCCCTCCTGCTGCTGGTCCTTCTCCTGTCCCCCTGCGTCCGGGCGCAGGAACAGAAGGAGGCAGGGAACGCCCCTTCCGCGGAAGCGCAACCGGCGGAGGCCGCTCCCCCCGTTCCCGTTCCGGACACCGCCTTGATCGATGACGCCTCAGACCGTCCGGTATTGCAGGGCAGCTCCAACGTGAGCGCCGTACCCCCTGCTCCGCAGCCTCCGGCCGCGGCCCCTGCCGGAGGAACAGCGGAACAGCCCGTCAAACGGCAGCCGTTCACCAGTGTTTCCGCTTCCAAGCAATTTCACGTTATCGGGCTGGACTCCCTGCTGGCCGGGGCCATTGCCACGCGGGCGGACTCCATACGCACGGCCCTGGTGAAAATACTCAAGCAGCCTGACGAATGGAAAAACAACATCATCATCCGCCTGGTAGGGGAACCGGGAAGCCCGGTTCCGGCCAATCCCATCCGCATGCAGACCGTGATTGTGGGTAATACCCTCTCCTACAACATCTTCATTCACCTGGGACGCGGCATCAACCAGGACAGGCTGCGCCACGCCATCGTCTCCACCCTGCTGTATGAAATGATGCTGCGCACGGTGGACCCGGAAGGACTGCCGGACGAAGTAACGCTGCCTCCCTGGCTAATTGCCGGGCTGGAGCAGGCCGTCCTGTGGCACGTCAATGAGGCGGACCGGGCCATGTACTCCACCCTGTTCCAGCAATCCGGCATCATGACCCCGGAAGAAATCCTGAACTGCCCGGAACCGGAAAAGGAACTGGACGCCACCTCCTACGCCGCCTATCAAACCTCCTGCGGCGCGCTGGTGCTCTGCCTGCTGAACCAAGAAAACGGTCCGGAAGGGATGAAGCAGCTCCTGGACCAGGCCATTCTGGGCAATGACGACCCCAGGAACCTCATCAAGCGCCATTTTCCGCAGCTCAACCTGACGCCCTCCTCCCTTCATAAATGGTGGACGCTCCAGCTTTCCCGCATGGCGGCTCCTCCCCTGACGGAAACCCTCACGATCACGGAAACGGAACGCCACCTTCAGGAAGCCCTCACCCTGGTCAAGTACGATCCGGACACCCGGACGACCGTCACCTTTCCCCTGGACAATCTGGACCAGGCCCATTCCCTGACGGATCTGAACAGGCAGCTTTCCAACATATCCGGCAGCCTGCTCAACCTCAGCCGACGCTCCTTCCCCGCCTATCGGCCCGTCATCGTGGAATACGCCAAGCTTGTAGCCCTGATGCAGACCGGAAGAATCAACGGCCGGGAAGCCGCTCCCAAAATCGGGCAGCTCCGGGAAATCAGGGAGCTTTCCATGAAAACCGCCCGGCGCGTCCGGGACTACATGGACTGGTATGAAATCAATACGCGGTCCGGAACCGGCAAGACGTTTGCCTCCTACGCGGCAGCCGTCAAACTGCTCCGTGAACAGGAACAGCCGGCCAATACCCCCATTTCCCGGTACCTGGACGATATTGAAAAATTGTACACCCTCCCGGCTAAGGCTCCCGTTCCTTCCCTGCATGGAAAGGATTGAAGGAAACCCGTTCCGCCGCATGGAACGGCCATTCCCTTCCAGGTGAAGCTCCGCCTTCCGGGAAAAGCGGCATTCACTCATTTCTATTAAAAGACGGGAGAGTTCGCAATATTTCGTTCTATCCCTGATTTAACCATGATTACTTTATTTTTCATAATCCAATCAGGCATAACGGAGTAATTCCGCTGCGGATTTACAATCCGGAAGTCAACTTATTTTTTTGAGTTCAAAAAAGTAACGACAAATATTCCCACATATAAAGTAGGAATAAGGAACAACGACTAATACGAAAATCTTATTTATTTATAAGAAGTTATTGAATTTGAAGCGGCCTTCCGGATTGTAAATCCGATACTGGCCCCGTTCAGTAATTTTTTTAATAAATTCATGAAATCCTCTCTGTATCTTACGATGTTCCTGCTTTGCTCAGGGTTGGGAGCCCAGGCTGCCACATTGAAATATTTTTATGATTTCAACAAGCTTAACGGAAACCTGTCATCTTTAAATGACAATAACCTGGCCGGCCCAAATGCAGGCAGCGCCACGTTCAGCGGATCAGGCTGGATGAATTATACCAATGGCTATGAAGGCCTGGGCTATGACAGCCGCACGAACGGCGGACAATTGACGCTGGGCTCCTCCAGTACGGGACTGGGGCTGAATACTACGGAAGGTTTCAGCCTTTCCATCGCCGTCAAGGACTACTCCCCCGGCAATACATCGTCCTCGGCTATATGGAAAAGCATCCTGACCTTCACGTCCGGCAACAGCCAGAACATGTACCTCCAGAAGGATTCCGGCGACGCCTCCACCGCCGGGGCATGGGCGGCCTATTGCGGCGGAAACGTGGGCAACTGGGCCAACCTGACAATTTCCAAGGATTCCTTTTCCAACATTATCATTACCTTCCAGAACGGGGAATTGAACATCTATCTGGACGGGCAGAAGAAAATCACGGCTTCCGGAGTCAATTTCACCGGAGACGTGCAGTCCCTCAAGCTGGCATCCACCGCCAATACGACCATGGATGACCTCCAATTATATGCCGGTGTCCTGAATGACGGGGAAATAGCTGCTCTGGCGGCCAATCCCGCCCTTCCCGTTCCGGAACCCGCCACGGCCACACTGGGCCTGCTGGGGCTGGCTTCCCTGTGCATGCGCCGCCGCCGGAGCTAATTTAAAATGATGTCCCCTGATTTTTTTAAAGGGAAAACAAGTTAGTTCTTGTTTTCCTTTTTTTATTCACTATCACTCTATTTGTTAGAACCTATATGAAAATTACCGCACTGTTCTTCGGCGTGTTCGCCGGCTGCCTCTCCTGTATCCCGGCCCATGCGGCGGACTACCTCTGGAATGGAGGAAACGGCTCCTGGACGGATTCCGGAGCGTGGCGGCTGGATGGTTCCGCCACTGACTGGATCAATGGAAATACGGCCCAGTTCCAGACAGATTCCTCCATCACGGCGGGAAGCGGAATCTCCGCCTCCGGAATGCTTTACGACGGGGCGGCCATCACGCTGAACGGAGGTTCCCTTACCCTGACGGGCGCGGCTGCCGGGAATAACGGAGGCTCCGCCTCTCTTTCCAATACCGGGCTGATTCTGGACGCCCCCAACGCGGAGGATTCCTATGAAGTCCGGGATACCAGCCTCACCGGCTCCTCCACACTTACCAAGACAGGCGCCGGAACGGTTACCCTGGATGGAACGCATACGGCCAGCGGCGTCTGGAACATCAATGCGGGCACCCTGGTCTTCACCGGGGAAAGAAACATCACCGCCAGTGACAACAACCGGATTAACGGAAAAATCAATATCGCCTCCGGAGCCGTGCTGGATGCCAGCAACGGCCGCCTGTTCCATAACGGCGTTTATACAGCCAACTTCCAGTCCCCCACCATTACGCTGAACGGAGGAACGCTCAAACTGAACCAGTTCGGGTATGACTCCGCCTCCCTGGGCAAGCTGCACAACAATTTTTACGCCCTTAAATTCGCTTCCGGAACCTCCAGCCGCATCGTCATTTCCCAGGGCTATGAATCCGGGGGCACGGCCAGTCGCGGCATTTACATCGCCGGCTGGGGCACGACGGCCACCATTGAACTGGGAGCCAACCAGACCCTTACATGGACTTCCTCCAATGCGCAGTACCAGGATGCCATCGTCTGCGAAACCGGAGCCGGCAGCGCTCTGGAACTGGCCATTGGAGAAAATTCCGTACTTTATTTCAACCAGGTCTTTGCCAATAAAAACACGTCCGGCGAATACGGAGACCCGACCACCGGCAACTTTTCCGGCCTGAGCCTGATCAAATCCGGTGCCGGAGAGCTGGTCATCAAAAGGGCTAATACGATTTCCTCCGGGCGCGTGGTCCGCGTGGACGCAGGCAAGCTGACGCTGGACGTAGACAACGCCTTTGGCACCGGCAGCAACCTGGGCAACGTAAGCATCGCTTCCGGAGCCCTGTTCTCCATGAACGGCCACACTCTTGCCAACGTCATTGACGTTCAGGACGGAGCCACGCTGGACATGGGCGGCAGCTCCTATGCCTACATGGTCAACTGGCATGAAGGCGGCATCCTCCTGAACACGGAGAACAACAAGGGCACGCTCAACATCATGACCCGCGCCGCCCTGGAGCTGGGCGCCAAGGCGTGGGCCGGCAGCGTGCTGACGGATACGGACACCGTCTTCACCCTTACGGCGGACCAGGCTCTGGGCGCGCTGGGGGCAAACGTCAACTGCTGGATCGGAGGACGGGCCTACAATAATACGCTCCAAAGCATCACCTTTACCGGCGGCCACGAGCTCAACATCGACAACTACGGAGCCAAATGGGCCGTCATCCACTCGGAAAACGTCACCTTCCAGGACATCGGGAACCTGACCTTCTCCAACAATGCCGCCGACATGTCCAATACGGAGGCCCTTTACGGCGCGGGGGCCATCGCCGCCAATGATACCGTCGCCTTCAGCAATACCGGAGCCCTTACGTTCAGCAACAACAGCGTGAGCGCGGACTCCGGCGCCTCCGGCGGGGCCATTTACGCCTCCGGCGGGGCGTCCTTCACCAGCACGGGCGCCATCAGCTTCTCCGGCAACTCCGCCATGACCCACGGGGGCGCCATCCATACGGGAGGCACCACGGGCAGCCTCACCTTCTCCGACATTGCGGAAAACATCTCCTTCACCGGAAACACGGCCGGAGAAAACGGCGGCGCCATCAATAACGATTATGAAACCGTGGAATGGACCAACGTGGGCCGCGTGACCTTCTCCGGCAATCTGGCGGAGGCGGGCGCGGGCGGCGCCATCTGGTCCGGAGGCGACGTAACGGTAAACACGGCCACCTCCTTCAGCATGACGGGCAACGAGGCCCGGGACGGAAGCGGAGGCGCCATCTATTCGGACGGAAACGTCACCTTCTCCGGTGTGGGGGCCCTGACCTTCTCCGACAACCACGCATCCACCTACGGGGGCGCCATCGGAGCCTACGGGGACATCACCATCTCCGATTCCGGAGCCGCCGTCTTCTCCGGCAACACAGCCTATGAGGGGGGTGCCCTGGACGCCTACAGCGTTGCCATTTCCGGCAACACCGGAACGGTGCGGTTTGAAAACAACAGTGCGGAAAACGCAGGGGGAGCCATCAACCTGCAGGCGGGAGGCTCCATTGCCCTGACGGCGGACCAGGCGGACATTATTTTCCGCGGAAACACCGCCCTGAACGGGGACATTTACAACGCCATCCATTTCAACGACGGCTCCATGGCTTCCTTCAATGCGGCGGACAACCGCCGGATCCTGTTTGAAGACGGCCTCAGCTCCCAGGATGAAGCCGTCGTGGACATCAGCGTCAATGACGCCGCCGGTTCCGGCGGCACGGTCGCCATGTCCGGAGCAAACAGCCAGTCCGACATCCGGGCCAATACGACCGTGTACGGAGGCACGTTCTCCGTCAGCAACGGAGCAAGCTACGGCTACCGCTCCGCAGACTGGAGCACGGAAGAAGCGCGCATGTCCTTCACGGTCAGCGGCGGAACGCTCCACATCGGAGAACGGTCCGCCCTGAACGCGGCGGACGTACGCCTGGAAGACGGCACGCAGCTGTCCGTCATGGGCACCGGCAGCCTGAATGCAGATACGCTGACGCTGGGAAACAACGTCTCCATCCTCGGAACGGGCGAAAGCAGCTTCTCCATCGCGGCCAACGCCATTGACATTTCCAACGGAATCACGATCGACCTCTCCCGTGGCTCCATGGTCGGCCTGGAATTGCATGCGGACACCCTGACGCTGGGAGGGACGCTGACCCTGGGCGACGACCAGGTGGACTACACCTCCGCCATCTGGCAGAGGGACCAGTCCTACCTGGTCATGGATGCCTCCGGCGTCACCAACATGGACGGAACCTTCTCTGAAATCCTGTCCTCCCTCTCCAATTCCGGCACCATCACGGTGGGGAACCTGGGACTGGAAGGCTATGACCCATCCCTGGAACTGGGCCGCTGGGAACTGCGCTGGGATGACAACAAATCCCTTCATCTGGACTGGATTTCCAATGGACTGGTAGTACCGGAACCCTCCTCTTCTCTTCTGCTTCTTCTGGCGGCAGGCAGCCTGCTTGCCGTCAGGAAGCGCTCCATCTGAAAACCACCCACTCTTTAATCAAACATGAATCCTATTCTTAAAACCGGCATGTGCGCTCTGGCCCTTGGCCTGTACGGCGCAGCCCCCCTGCACGCGGCTTCCGCCACGGCGTCCTGTGAACAAACGCACTCCATCCTGTATGCGGGGGCGGCCAGCCAGGCTATCATGAAGATCAAGGTGACCGTCACGGAAACCAGCCAGATACTGAAGGGAATGACCTTCTCCATGACTGGCACCACCTCCGTCTCCGACATCGCAAAGGCCCGGATTTTCTACTCCGGCGCCACTCCCTACTTTTCCCCGAACGCGGAGCAGGTCAACCGGAGGGCCATCCCCATCCTCAACACCATCTCCAAGGGGGCCAAAACCTTCCAATTCGAGGGAAGCCAGGCGCTGTCCGCAGGAGACAACTACTTCTGGCTGTGCGTGGACCTCATCCCCCGCGCGCGCGGCTTGAACAAGGTGGACGCCTCCTGCACGGGCGTTGCCCTGCTGGAAGACTCAAGCGTAGCGGTCACCAATCCTTCCCCGGAAGGCTGCGCCGAGGTGTACCCCTACCAGTTCCGTGTGGTGCCCTACTACCGCAGCACCAACCTGATGCAATGGAACCCCAACCAGCTGACCGCCCAGCACTTCAAATCATTCACGGACCTCATTTACTTCAATGTAGGCTGTGATGCGAACGGAAACCTGACGGGACAGAACAACGCCCAGTTCCTGAACGGCCTGGACAAGCTCAAGAACCTGCGCGGCACGGCGGGCAGCAAGATCATTCTGGGCGTGGCCCACTGTGACGCGGGGCTGACGGCTTTCACGGGGAATGCGGAAAAAAGGCGGCAGTTTGCGTACCAGCTCGTTTCCTTCGCCAAGGAAAAGGGCTTTGACGGCATAGACATTGACTGGGAATACCCGGACAACTCCAACGAGTGGTACAACTTCTGCCTGCTGCTGGGAGAAGTGCGCTCCGCCATGGGAGCCAGCGGCATGTCCCTGAGCGCGGCGATCAACCCGTACTACCTGGCTCCCACCAGTGAAATGATGGACCTGCTGGACTTCGTCAACATCATGAGCTATGACCGCGGCGGACAGCATTCCACCTATCCGGACATGATCACGGACATTAATGCAATAAGCAGGAAAAACATTCCGGACTGCAAAATCGTCGTCGGCCTGCCGTTCTATACGAATGAAACCCGCTCCGCCCGCAACTGGGACGCCCAGAAAGGCTATTCCACCGTCATTCAGCTCTACCCCAACATTGCCCCCGGTACGGACCTCTGCACCATCGACGGCCAGCAGCACTACTTTAACGGCATCACCACCATTAAGAAAAAATGCCAGTACGTAAAAACCCAGAAGCTGGGCGGCGTGATGATCTGGTGCTATGATGGCGACTTACTGCTGACGCACGCGAAATCACTGGCCAAAGCCATGTATTCCATCATCAAGCAACAGGTTGTCCGCTAATGTCTTGAAGCAGCTCTTGCTCCGGCGCGCATTCCCTTTTGGAGAATGCGCGTTTTTTTATGTGGTCTTTTTTGATTCGGAAAGATTCAGGGGTTGTCTTTCCCAACATGATTTGCCATCATTTCTGCGAATTATTTTCATATCACTTTACCATATGAACACGTCATTGAAACTCCACGGCCTGGTGGCCGCCGTACACACCCCGTTCAAGGCGGACGGTTCCCTGAACCCCTCCAGCGTTGACGCCCAGGCCAAACTGCTTGCCTCCCAGGGCATCAAGCTCGCTTTCATTACCGGCAGCACCGGAGAATCCTCCTCCATGCAGCTTGAGGAACGCAAGGAAATCTACTCCGCCTGGAAGGAAGCCTCCGCCAAGTACGGCGTGGACGTCATCGCCCACACCGGTTCCAACAGCGTCTGGGACGCCCGCGAACTGGCCGCCTTTGCCCAGGAATGCGGATTCGTGGCCACCAGCTCCCTTGCCCCCTCCTACTACAAGCCAGCCACCGTCCAGCGCCTGGTGGAATGCTGCGCCTTCGCCGCTTCCGGCGCTCCCGACCTGCCTTATTACTACTACGACATTCCCGTGCTGACGGGCGTGCGCTTCAATCCGGTGGACTTCATCAAGCTGGCCAAGGAGCAGATCCCGAACTTTGCGGGCATCAAATTCACCAACCCGGACCTGGCCCTGTACCAGACCACGCTGAACTACGACGAAAATGTGGACATCCCCTGGGGCGTGGACGAATGGTTCACGGGAGCCCTCTCCGTGGGCGCCAGGGGAGCCGTGGGAAGCTCCTTCAACTTTGCTCCGGCCCTGTACCAGAAACTCATGAAATCCTTTGCGGAAGGCGACGTGGAAACGGCGCGCGACTGCCAGTGGAAATCCGTGCAGATGATCAACATCCTGGCCTCCAAGGGCTACATGGGCTGCGCCAAGGCCCTGATGGGCTGGCTGGGCGTTGACCTGGGGCCCGCCCGCCTGCCGCAAGGCAACCCCACCGCGGAGCAGCTCAAGGAACTCCGCTCCGAGCTGGAAGCCATCGGCTTCTTCCAGTGGTCCATGAACTAAACCGCTTTCCCCCTTATGGCTGCAACACTTGACCTGCCCACCCTGGGCGCATTCTACCGCCGCCAGCTTCTGGAAGACGTTCTGCCGTTCTGGTTCCCCCGCGCCTACGATGAAAAGAACGGGGGCCTCTACCACTGCTTTGACGCGGACGGCACCCTGGTAGACACGGACAAATCCGTGTGGGCCCAGGGCCGTATGGCCTGGATGCTGCTGACCATGTACAACAGCATTGAGAAAAATCCGGACTGGCTCAAATGGGCGGAAAGCGCCCTGAACTTCCTGACGGCGAAATGCGTGGACCCTGCCGACGGCCGCATGTACTTCCATGTGGAGGCGGACGGAACCCCCATCCGCAAGCGCCGCTATGCGTACAGCGAATCCTTTGCCGCCATCGCCTTTGCCGCTCATGCGAAAGCTGCAGGAAATGAAGAATCGGCGAAAGCCGCGCGCCACTGGTTCGACGTCTTCACGGACATCTGCTTCACCCCCGGCAAAATGGTTCCCAAATTCACCGGGAACCGTCCCACGACGGGACTGGGAACGCGCATGATCACGCTGGCAACCGCCCAGGAACTGCGCAAATATCTGGGTGACGAGGACGGCTTCTACACCGGATGGATCGACCGCTGCATCAACGACCTGCGTTCCCTGTTCATGAAGCCGAACCTCAAGGCCGTGATGGAAGTGGTGAGCCCGGACGGCGCCATCATCGACCACTTTGACGAACGCACGCTCAATCCCGGCCACACTATTGAGGGCGGCTGGTTCGTGCTGGAGGAAGCCCGCTTCCGCGGCAACGATCCGGAACTCATCAAGGTGGGCTGCGACATGATTGACTGGGCTTTCGCGCGCGGGTGGGACAAGGAAAACGGCGGCCTGCTCTACTTTACGGACGTATACGGCAAGCCCGTCCAGGAATACTGGCACAACATGAAATTCTGGTGGCCGCACGATGAAGCGCTCATTGCCATGACGCTCGCCTACAAGCTCACCGGAGAGGAACGCTACGCCATCTGCCATGACATGGTGCACAACTGGGCTTTCTCCCACTTCCAGGACGTGCAGCACGGCGACTGGTTCGGCTACCTGAACAAGGACGGCTCCAAGGCAAACACCCTCAAGGGCAGCCTCTGGAAATCCTTCTTCCACCATCCCCGCGCCATGTGGTTCTGCGCCCACTACTGCGGCGCCATTTAAGGAAAAGCAAAACATGTTACTCTTACTAAAAGCCGTTTGCCAAATATGACAAACGGCTTTTACTTTTTATCTGTCTTTCGAATGAAGTTAATAGGAAATCTCTGCTGAAAAGGTATTCCAAAAAAATCCAGTCTGTTTTTATTTTCAGAGGATCAAAAACAATTGCTCCTCCTTCTGCGGTGTTTTATGATGCCGCTAACATGCTGGAAAAAGATCTGCACATCTTTTTCCATGAAAAGCACCCCCATGCTAAATAAGCTCAATAGTGGATGAAGCAATAAAAGAGAAATATCATGACCGGTGAAAAATTCACGTTGATGCAATATTCCGTCAGCGCCATCTTGGGGCTGATAGAAGCGGAAGATTTCGTTATACCAGAAATTCAGCGCCCCTTTGTCTGGAAACGAAGCCAAGTACGGGATTTAATTGATTCCTTATATAACGGCTACCCTACGGGTTATATCATTACTTGGAAGAATCCTGACGTGAAAACCAAGGATGGAGGAAAAGCCAACGGGAAAAAAGTACTTATCGACGGACAGCAACGTGTAACCGCCCTGATGGCCGCTATCGTCGGCAAGGAAGTCCTGGATGAAGATTTTAATAAAGACCGCGTCAAAATCGCCTTCAATCCTCTTGCTGATGATCCGAGCAAGCGTTTTGCGGTTCAAGACGCTTCTCATTTAAAAGACAAACGGTGGATACCGGATATTTCCATCGTATTTGATGCCGATTTCGATGCGTTCGAGTTCTCCGTTGAATATTGTACCATCAATGAAGGAATCAAACCCAACATAATCAATAAATCCATTGCCTCTCTAAAAGGAATCGCCAACAGGCAAATTGGCGTGATTGAGCTGGATGCTACATTGGATATTGATGAAGTAACTGAAATTTTCATTCGTATCAATTCCAAAGGAACGTCCCTCAGCCAATCAGACTTTGTCATGTCCAAGATGGCCGCGGACATGGAACATGAAGGCAGCATGATGCGTAAAACAGTAGACTATTTCTGCCATCTGGCCGTGAAACCTGATTTTTACTCCTTATTGATACGTGATGAGGAATTCCAGAATTCCAAGTATGCCGATAAAATTAAGTGGCTGGCCCATGATTATGATGACATTTACGATCCCGATTACGGCGATATGCTACGGGTATCATTCATGCACCAGTTCCGCAGAGGAAAACTTGCTGATTTGGTCAGCTTATTGTCCGGTAGGGATTTCGAAACCAAGGAATACCGGGATGATATCATAGCGGAATCCTACCGGAAACTGGATGCCGGCATTGTACAATTTATCAACCAGCATAATTTTACACAATTTGTAATGGCCCTTAAGGGTGCAGGCTTTGTCTCCAGCAAACAGTTGAATTCACAAATGACGTTGGATTTTGCTTACACTTTGTATTTGATGCTGCGGAGTGATCCAACCATTCCAAACGAACAAATCAAAAGGCATGTTCAAAAATGGTTCGTCCTTTCCACCCTAACTTCAAGATACATCGGATCTCCAGAGACACAGATGGACCGTGATATGCGCAATATCGAAGAAAAAGGCTTCCTGAATTTCAAAACAGAAGTGGAGGCCTCTGCCCTATCGGAAACATTTTGGACGGTCACGCTCCCTCAGAACCTGGAAACGTCTTCTGTAAACAGTCCCGCCTTCAATACCTTCCTTGCTGCTCAAATTAACCTGAATTGCAATTCCCTGCTGATGAAAGGAACCAAAGTCTCCGATCTCATTACCATTTCAGGAGACGTGCACCATATTTTTCCGCGCAATTATCTGAAAAAGAACGGCATTGATAATAAGACAAAATATAATCAGGTTGCCAATTATATCTATCTTGATACGCAGATAAATAAAGCCATTGGCGACGATCCTCCCTCTGTCTATTTTGCCAAAGTGCAAGAGCAATGCGGGACTAAAGCCATTACACTCGGAAATATTTCCGACGAAGGAATGCTTTACCGCAATCTGGAGGAAAATAGTATCCCTCAAAATATTGTCAGCATGAATATAACTGATTACGAATCATTCCTTCAAGAACGCCGCAAACTGATGGCGAAGCTGATGCAACGGTATTATCAGGAATTGTAGATCATGCTCCTGTAATATAATAAATTTATAAACCGGTTAAGGATAGACGATATCCTCCGTCCGCACCACCACGTCGCCGGGGTCCAGCATGGCGTTAATCAGGGAACAGAACCGGAATTTTCCTATATCCTCCACTTTCATGGAACGTTTTTCAATGGCTCCGCACGCCAGAAGGAATGCACGCTTGGTGCCGGGAAGCAGAAAAGTTTCCGGAGTCACCCAGGAGGAACCGTCCCCGAACACGACGTTGCTGTACCGCGTATCCGTCACCAGCCCGTGCTGGAGAATCAGCACTTCCTCATCCTCTCCCAATCCCAGCCCCGCCGCCTGAAGCGCTGCCCTGTCCTCCCACTTGCAGGAGTAATCCATCTGCGGAATTTCCACGCACGCCAGCCTTTTCACCAGACGGGGACGGTAAGGTTCAAAAACGGGCTGCCGTACCCTGCCCCGCATATCATACGTGATATGGCATTTGTAAATGCCGCGGCCTTCCGGACCCGGACAGGCCGACAGCACGGAGGCCAGATCGGGGACGGCGGAGCCTTCCGCTCCGTGAAGGTTCATGGCGGCTTCCACCCTCCGCTGATGCCAGGGAAGCAGGCAGGGAGCGCCATCCTCCCATTTGACGGTTTCAAAAATCAAACGGCACATAAACTTTGGCAATAGCTTCCCGGTATTCGTCCTCCATGCGGCTCATGACGGTGATGCCGCCTCCGCTTTTGTATACCATTCCCTGTTCATCCTCTTCCATGAAGCGGATGGCGACGGCGGAATCCAAATCCCGCCCGTTGAAGAAACCGAAAACCCCGGTATAAAATCCCCGTTCCATATCCTCCGCCTCTGCAATAGCGCGGCAGGTGGCCTCCTTGGGCGCTCCGGTCACACTCCCGGCGGGCAGCAGCTTCAGCAGGATTTCCCCCAGGCGGGAATGCCAGTCTTCCGGCAGGCGGCCTGAAATCTCGGAACTGCATTGCAGAATGGTTCCTCCGCGCGTTTCCACCGGGCTGATGTAGCGGTAGCGCCTGACCTGCACATCTGCCGCCACCATGGAAAGATCATTGCGCATCAGGTCCACAATGGTGGCGGATTCCCGGTTTTCCTTTTCATCCGTCTCCAGCCAGTGGCGGGCTTCCTGCGTGGAGGCGGGAGCCGTTCCCTTCATCGGAAACGTGGAAATGGACCGCCCGCGTACCGTGACAAACGGTTCCGGAGAGAAGCAGACGCAGCCGCGGCCATGCACGCCGGGAACACGGGCGTCCGGCCCCAGCAGCATCCGGTAGGGAGCCCGGGCGAACCGGAACAGATGGCGAAGCGTCAGATTGGTTTCCACGGGGGTAGCCACGCATAAATTCAGCAGGTAGGAGTCTCCCCTCATCAGATGGTTCCGGACGGAGGCGAAGGACGCCGCATACCGGGCCATGGAACAGGGAGAAGGAATGAACCGCAGCCGTTCCGGGAGCGGCGGCCAGTTGCCCTGCTCCCCCATGCCTCCCAGCGGCAGGGAAAAAGCCGCCATGCGTTCCACCCCCGTTTCCGGAAGCTCAAACAGGAGGTTGTGCTCCAGATCATGGGAAATCACGAAGAAGAACGGACGTTCCGCACGGCCCAGGGCATTCATGCGGCGGATGGTTTCTTCCCGTGTGTACATTGGCGGAAATTATTTTATCATGTGCGCGCCATGAGTCAACCGAACGTCTGGATCATCGACCACCGGGATTCCTTTACCTGGAATCTCGCGGAACTCGTCAGAGTAACGGGAATGGCCGTTCCGCGCGTGGTCTCCAACTATTCGCCGGAACTGGAACAGGCGGTTC
This sequence comes from Akkermansia muciniphila, assembly GCA_947624785.1. Taxonomy (GTDB): domain Bacteria; phylum Verrucomicrobiota; class Verrucomicrobiia; order Verrucomicrobiales; family Akkermansiaceae; genus Akkermansia; species Akkermansia muciniphila_F. Next base: position 164,938 of record CANQLV010000001.1, read on the forward strand.
AGGCGGGAGAAAAATTCATCCTGTCCCCCGGGCCCGGAACGGTGGAGGACGCGTGCCACCGGGCAACTTTCCGCCTTCTGGACCGCCTGCCCCCCAGCACTCCGGTGCTGGGCGTATGCCTGGGGCACCAGATCCTGGGCATCCGCTTCGGAGCCCGGCTGGAACATCTCTCCCAGCCGCTTCACGGGGTCCGTGAACCCATATTCCGGACGGGGCGCTGTCCCGTCCTGGAGGGGCTGCCGGAAGAATTCCCCGCAGGCCTGTACCATTCCTGGCGTCTTGCCGCCACCCCCTGGCCGGAGGAACTGGTCGTCACCGCGAGGGATTCCGGGGGAAACATTCAGGCCATCCGCCACAGAAGCCGCCCCTTTTACGGCATCCAGTTTCATCCGGAATCCATTCTGACGCCGGACGGGAAGTCCCTGCTCCGGAATTTCCTGTCTCTTCCGGCAAATGCGGTTGAGGGGAGTCCGGCATCAAACGAATTAATGATCCACAGCCAGCATCAGGGATGAACGGGAGGAGGCCGGAAAGTGTCTCATTCCTGTATCATCCCGGCTCATTGCCGGGCCGTTTCAGATATAACGTTTTTCACTCTCATGAACGCACAGGACGAACTCAAGATCAGGGACATGGAAATTCTGTTCCAGCCTTTTCATTCACGCAAGCTCGACACTCCCACCCGCATCGTTCTTCCGGCCATGACGCGGGGATTTTCTCCCAGCGGGGTTCCCACGGACCAGGTGGCCGCCTATTACAAGAGCCGGGCAAAACATGAAGTAGGGCTCATCATCACGGAGGGCACCTTTATTGACGAACCCAGCGCCTCCCCTTCCTCCAATTACCCCAATTTCTTCGGCGGAGCCTCCCTGCGGGGATGGAAAAAGGTGTTGGAAGCCGTTCATGCCACGGACTGCAAAATAGCCCCCCAGCTCTGGCACGTGGGCATGGCCCGGCCCTTCAAGGGAGAAAACCTGCCCAATCCGGAACTGCCTCCCATCGGACCATCCGGAATTGACGTGAACACGCTGGAACGAACGGCGGAGCCCATGAGCATCGCCAAGATTGAGGAAGTCATCGACGCTTTCGCGCGCGCCGCGGCGGATGCCAAACGGCTGGGCTTTGACGGTGTGGAACTGCATGGAGCGCATGGCTACCTGATCGACCAGTTTTTCTGGAAGGAGACCAACAGGCGCACAGACGAATACGGCGGAGACCTGGTGGGCCGCACCCGTTTTGCCAGCAGCGTCATCCATGCCGTACGCAAGGCGGTCGGCAGCCAGTTCCCCATCATCTTCCGCTTCTCCCAATGGAAAACCGGCCATTACGATGCCAGGCTGGCGCACACCCCCGTGGAACTGGAAGATTTTCTGACACCCCTGACGGAAGCGGGCGTGGACATTTTTGACTGCTCCACGCGCCGGTTCTGGGAACCGGAGTTTGAAGGTTCCCGCCTCAACCTGGCCGGCTGGACCAAGAAGCTCACTGGAAAGCCCACTATCTCCGTCGGTTCCGTGGGACTCAAGGGGGATTTTACGAATGCCTTTGACGGCGGCCCGGAAGCGGAGACCGCCAGTGTGGAACCACTGGTGGAACGGCTGAAAGCCGGGGAGTTTGACCTCATTGCCGTAGGCCGCGCATTGCTGGCGGATGCGGAATGGGCGGAAAAAATACGCCACGCCCGTGAAAAGGACATTCACCTGTTCACGAAAGAAGACCTGAAAACGCTGAAATAGGAACCGATGAGGCGCCGGATCTACGGAGGAAGAGATGCGGAAACGCTGTACTCACGCCCTGCCTACTTTTTCCTGAGGCGGACAGTCAGGTACAGCAGCCGCAGAACGGCCAGGGCCGGAAGCTGGAGTGTCAGCAGATACCACGGAGCGGGGCCGAAATACTCCAGCGCGGTCCCGGCAGGAGCATAACGGGTAAAACCGTAATTCGTCCCAAGCCAGATGTTCACCGGAATAATCAGAAGCAGGTAGGCGTCGCACAGGCCCAGCGTTTTCACATCATCCCACGGACTCGCGCGCCATCGCAAGACGACGGGAAGATAAAGGGCGGAAATCAATAAAAGCCCGTGCCCCACAAAGAAGGCGAAGAACGCGGCGGAGGGAAAGCCGTCGTGAAGCATGGGGGTAATCAGTCCCTGGACGCTCGCCGTCAGCACGCCGAAATACGCCACGGCGCACGCCCAAGGCTTGCGGAACCACAGGGCGATAAAGCACACCAGCGTCATCAGGCTGCAAAAGTGCAGCGGAAGCCTGTCCTGCCAGGGCTCCCAGTGTTCCCTAACAATGCGCCCGAACGTTTCAATCAGGAAGGTCAGAAGAAAGACGGCGCCCAGCGCCTTCCCGATCAGCACGCGTTTTTCCATCCTGAGCCTCCGGCAGCCCCACAGGAGCCCCCCCGCGGCCAGAGCCACGACGCCCAGGGCCGCCCAGTGCGGCAGGCTCCAGCGGATAAACAGGGGTGCCATTTCTCCAGACATACAAAATCCGTCAACAGGCGGGAGGAGGTTCCGGACACGCATGAAGCTTGCCGCTGATGGATTCCACCCTGAGACGCAGAACATCTACGGCGCGGACCATGCCGGGGGTAAAAGCCGCCTCCCGCCCCGTCTGGTGCAGCATGATGCGGCTCAAGGCATGGATTTTTTCCTCATCCTCCCGCAGGAACTCGACGACGCCCCGGCCCATGACGCAGCCGTAGGCATAACTGTACCGGCACGGGGTATCCCCCTCCATCAGCACATGGTCCCCGTCCATCTCAAAAGAGGCCTCGGGGCGGCTTTGCAGGATATCCAGCTTCCTCCCTTCCCGGGCGCAGTGGAAAAATAGATTCAGGGAACCATCCCGTTCTTCATAACCGAAATTGAGGGGCACTACGTACACCTCCCTGCCGTCCCACAATCCCAGGCGGCACACCTTGAACCGGGCGATCATATCCAGCAAATCCGCGTGCCGGGTTACTTCCCTGTCTTTTCTTCTCATAAGCCGGCAGCCTCCATCCATTCATTCATGCAAAGCGCGGCGCGCCCGGCCAGCAGGGTCCCGTTCCGTACGGAAGCCGCCCGGAGCCCGCAAATATCCGTCCCGGCGGCCATCAATTCACAGGCATGCCCGGTCAGCCACTCCTCCATCCGGGAAACGTCCGCCTCCACATGAAACTGGAGGGCCAGCGCATGCTTCCCTGCGCAAAAGGCCTGATGCGGCGTCATCTCCGTGGACGCCAGCAGACGCGCTCCGGAAGGCACGTCAAACGTATCCCCATGCCAATGCAGAACGGGTGTTCCCTCCAAATGGCGGAGAGGAGACAGGCGGCCGGCCTCCGTCAGGGATACGGGCCCCCACCCTATTTCTCTGGCCGTACCGGGATAAACCCGGGCGCCGAGGGCATGGGCCATCATTTGAGCGCCAAGGCAGACGCCCAGCAAAGGCAGTTGACGCTCCAAACGCATGCGGACCAAATCCAGCTCCGTCTTCAGATAGGGATACCGTTCCACATCCCCCACCCCCACGGGACCGCCCAGCACTACGCAACAATCAGCCTCCAGCCACTCCTGAACGGAAGGATACGGAGCGCCTGCCTGGACGTACCGGATTTGAAATCCCCTGGTCCTGAAAAGGGGCTCCAGCGTGCCGAGATCTTCAAAAGCCACATGGCAAAGGGCCACGCAGGTACGGGAGTGGGAACGGCTACTCATGGCAACGGAGGAATGGACCGCAACAGGAATATAGAAAAAAATCCTCCGGGAAAAGCTTTTTACCGCCTTCCGTCCGCATTTCCGGGACCATGGAAATCACAACGAGGAGGGAATCTCCGCCACATCAGCAAAAGAGCCCTCCGCCGCACGGCATAAATCCACAGGGCTCAATTCAATCTGGCAGCCCAGGCGTCCGCCGCTCACCACCATCTCCGGCAGAGCCTCCGCGCTGGAATCAATCACGGTGGGATACTTCCTCTTCATTCCCAGAGCGGTACAGCCTCCGCGCACGTACCCCGTTACGGCGGTAATATCCTTCACAGGAAGCATGGAAAGAGCCTTGGCTCCCACGGCACGCGCCGCCTTCCTCAAGGAAAGCTCCGCGCCGATGGGAATCACGAACACGTAATACTGCCGCGGCGCCCCCACCGTCACCAGCGTCTTGTACATCTTCTCCGCCGGCAGCCCCAGAGCCTGCGCCGTATGCCACGCGTCCACAAACTCGCGGCACTCATAGGAATAATGCCTGTAAGGGACATGCAGCATATCCAGCAGGCGCATGGCGTTCGTCTTCGCCTCCTTCTCCTTCTTTTTGGACATAAGCTTGAAACGGAATTTCCCCGTAACATAGGCAAAACAGCTCCCTTTGACAAGGCCGGCCCTCTTTCCTTCCCTGCTGGAAAGTACGGCGCGTTCCTGAGGCTGCCCATCTGCTCATGACGGGCAGCCTCAGGAACGGTAAACAACGGAGGAGGGGAAAAGTAAAAAACCGCCTCATGCTTCCTGAATCCTTGACTTGATGCTGACAGAAAAGCTAACATCCGATATCATGGCAGATTATCGCGTCCGGAGAAGCATTGGAGAACACATCCTGCGCTGCTTCGTCCTGATCGCGGCGCTCTTCATCATGTCCCTGGGCATCGCCTTGTCCGCCAAGGCAAACCTGGGCGTCTCCCCTATCTCCTGCACTCCTTATGTGCTCAGCCTGGCGCTCCCGCTGACCATGGGAACCGTCACCATCCTGATGCACCTGAGCTTTGTCGCCGTGCAGGCGGCCCTGCTGAAAAGGAACTTCCGCCCGGTGCATCTGCTTCAGATTCCCGTCGTCTTTATCTTCGGCGCCTTGACGGACTTCTCCATGTGGCTGATGGCTCCTCTGGAACCGTCCGGATACCTCTGGTCCGTAATCCTCTGCCTGTTCAGTTGTGTAGTGATCGGATTCGGCGTCTTTCTGCAAGTCAAGGCGGATGCCGTTCTGCTGGCGGCGGAAGGCATGAGCCTGGCCTTCGTCAAACTCTTCAAATGGGAATTCGGAGCCGTTAAAACCAGCGTGGACTGCACGCTCGTCTGCATCGGCTTGGCCTGCTCCTTCATGTTTCTGCCCGGATTGACGGGCATACGGGAAGGAACCGTGGTGGCCGCCGTTCTGGTGGGCATGATCGTCCGTTTTTTCAACAGGCACGTCTTCTGGCCGGACAGGCTGCTGGAACGGCTGGCACGCCCCGGAGCCGCAGGAGAACTCCTTCCGCTGGCGCAAACAGCCGCTTACGCGCCGGACGCCCCCCTGGTCATCTCCATTGACCGGGAATACGGCTCCGGCGGCCATGCCATCGGCAAAATGATTGCGGAGCGGCTGGGCCTTCAATTCTACGACTCGGAACTGGTTTACCTGACCGCCTCCCAAAGCGGCCTTACTCCGGACTACATCCGCAAGCACGAACAGCAGCTTTCCAGCCGCTTCCTGCATGAACTCTACGCCCAGAACTACGCTTACACGGCGGAGGAACTGCCACCGGAAGACGCCACCTTCCTGGCCCAGAGCAAAGTTATCCGGGACATCACGGCCCGGCAGGCCTGCGTCATTGTGGGGCGTTGCGCCAATTTCATCCTGAAAGGAAGGCCCAACCTGTTCAGCGTCTTCCTTCATGCGGACCGGGCCACGCGCATGCAGCGCGTCATTGAAAACTACGGGGTGAAGCCTGGCGGAGCAGCCAAAGCCATGGACCTGATGGATTCCCGCCGCCGCACCCACTGCCTGCACTACACAGGGCAGGAGCTGGGTAACGCCCGCCTCTACGACCTGTGCGTCAACACGTCCGAGTATGGCTTGGAACGCACGGTGGAACTGGTTCTGGAAGCCATCAACACCAGAACGGAACAATCCCCCGCCGCGGAAACGGCCCCCGTCCGGGAACCCGCGCTCCCGGAACCGGAGGCCGAGGGCATCCAGGGAGAAATCTCCCTGGCCTGACAAGACCTGCAACAGGGATGTGAAGCCTTGGCGCATTGCCCTCTCCTGCCATATATTTCCCGGGCCTTCCGGCAAGCGTAATGCAGGAAGGCAGTTTCCGCTGCTCCTTTCCAACAGTTTTCTACTCTCCGGGCGGTCTTCCTCCGGGGAAAACAGGATAACTTGAGCAATTCACGGCCATGGAGCATGATACCGTTTTTACCGTTAACGGCGCGGAATGGAAAGAAGAAGATAGAACCGGGTAAACCGGGACGTTCTTGTTTACACAAAACAAGTTGAAAGCTCCCTTTTCATGAAAAAACTCCTTCTCTGTTTGTTGTTCCTCCTGATGCCGGCTGTATCGGAAGCAGCGGAGCCCCTGCCGCCCACCCTGAAACCGGAAGCCCAGCACCGGGACCATGCCTACACTTGGGAAACGCGCCATGAAGCCGTTAAGGAACGCCACCGGAACGTCAAGCCGGAATACGTCTTCATCGGAGACTCCATTACCCACCACTGGGCCGGAGAACCGGCCGACGGCTTCGGGCAGTATGGAAAGGATTCCTGGTTCAGGCTGTTCGGCTCCCATGCCGTCACCAACATGGGGTTCGGATTCGACTACGTGGACAATGCCTACTACCGCATCCAGCAGGGAGAACTGGACGGAATATCTCCGCGGGTCATCATCCTGATGATCGGAACGAACAACCTCGGCCACAGGAAGGACACTCCCGGAGCATGCGCAGCCAATACCAGGGCCCTGATCTCTCTCATCCGCCGGAAATGCCCTTCTTCCAAAATCCTCCTTCTGGGAATTCTGCCGAGGAAAGAAAAAGACCTCATTGACGCCATCAGGGAAACCAACAGGCAGCTCTCCCGCCTGGCAGATAAAAGGCATGTCTTCTTCTCCAATCCCGGACTGGTGCTTCAGGAAGGCAATTCCGGCTCCTTGCGCAAGGCCTGCACAATGGACGGCATCCACCTGTCATCCACAGGCTATTCCATCCTTGCCGATGAACTCGCCGATCTGCTGCACCGGATGGACCCGCAATACAAGGGAGGAAAAGTGCCCCGCCCCGCCAAAATCGACGGGATGGACCCCGACCAGGTGCATCTGGTCGCCATCGGAGACTCCATCACGGACAACTACCGTAAGGACAATCTCCCCTGCCAGGACTTTCTGCCCATCTGGAAAAAATACTATGCTCCCTACAATGCCTTCAATGCGGGCTTCAACGGCAATACGACGGATGACGTCCTGGCAAGAATCGGGGGCAAGGGAATCCTGGACCATGTCTCTCCCAAAGTAGTCCAGATCATGATCGGCACCAATGACACGGGACACGGCAAAACGGAAGAAGAAACGTTCAACGGCATTTGCCGCGTAGTGGACAAAGTCCATTCCAAACTCCCCTGCGCCTCCATTCTCCTGGTCGGCATTCTGCCCAGCGACATCTACAACTGGCACGTAGCCGCGGCAGCCTGCCCGGATAAAAAATTCAAAAGGGATATGGCCGTCAATGACAGGCTGGCACGCCTCTATGCCAAAAATCCGTTTGTTACATTTCTGGACATTCGCGACGTCTTTCTGGATGGAAACGGCAAGGTGCGGGAGGAATTATTCTGTGACCCGTCGGTCGTCGTCATCAACGGGAAAAAAGCCGGCCCCCTGCACCCCAACACGGAAGGCCAGCGCCTCATGGCGGAAGCCATTCAGCCAACCCTGGCACGGCTGATGAAAAAACACTCCAAATAGGAACAAGGCGCATTTTCCCGTTCTCCCTTCCGGAATGAGGCATGAGCCAGTGATGCAGCTTGTTGCCATAAAGCGTTTGCCTGCCCGTGGAATAAAGGAAATTTATCCTCTGCCGTCCGGAAAAACCTTCATGGACAACGGAACCATTGACAGCCCAGGGATGACAAAACGGCTTCCCTTGGCCATAACAAAGAATAGGCATTTTCAGGAAGTTCAGGGTTCCGTGCATTTCTCAATAACCATTGCCTGCAATTAAAAATATTCTGGAAAAGTCTCTTGAACTGAAACGGCGGCTTTCTCACGGAACAGCCTGAAATCCATATCCTCCTTTGCAGCCTTTCGTGTACTACACAGGGAGAATCAACGTTGCGTGACCTTTCGGAGTCCAAAAAATCATGAGACTTTGGTCACTCCACCCTTCCTATCTGGATGCCATCGGCCTGATTGCCCTGTGGAGGGAAGGCTTGCTCGCCCGGAAAGTCCTGCTGGGACAAACAAAAGGCTACACCAGCCACCCCCAGCTCATCCGCTTCCGGGAAACGGAAAACCCCATTCAGACCATAGACGCCTACCTGAAAGCCGTCCATGACGAATCCATTCGCAGAGGCTACAGCTTTGATTTAAGCAAAATTTCTCCTTGTGCGAGCCAGCCTTCTTCCCGCCTCCTTCTTCCGGATAAACAGCTCGAATACGAATTCCATCATCTACTGAACAAACTCCGGAAAAGGGCTCCCCGGCAATATTCCCTACTACAACAAACCACATCTATTCTCCCTCATCCCCTTTTTCAAGTGGTACCGGGAAGCATCTGTTCTTGGGAAAAACAGACTTGAAATCAAACAATGTTCGTTTTTATAAAAATTACATAATTTCCCATATTCCACGAGGACTCATTGGCGCACCATGTGTGTTTTCCTTCGTAAAAGCAGGTTTCATTCTTCCTTGACTTCTAAGTTGTGTAGCAGCCCATCTAATATCATAATTCCATGTATAAAACATGTCATCAGCGGAAGATAATTCTTTACCATGCTTTTCCCAAAACTTTCTAAATATAGACATCATGGAGGCTTTTCCGCCCAGTTCGTCTATTATTTTGTAAAGAAAATCAGGTAAATCGTTTCGTTCCATTATTCTTTTTTCTATATCACTTGAAATTGTCTGTCAAATAAAACAGATTGCTTCAAAATAAGAACCGTATCTAGTAATGGAAAAGGCCTTAAAGCATTTCTGCTTTAAGGCCTTTATTTGGTGGAGCATAGCGGGTTCGAACCGCTGACCTCCTCAATGCCATTGAGGCGCTCTACCAACTGAGCTAATACCCCTTGACTTTCGTCTTGGTGCGTCCTGTTGAGGACGGGGAGAAAGTATCATGACAGCAGCGGACACGCAAGCTTTTTCTGCAAAAAAGATGACCATGGACGATTTTTTCCGGGAAATGCCGGACCGGGAAGAAGTTCCAAGCCGCGCATGTCCCAAAACATGGACAGCCGGAACAAATGTGTTTGAATAAGGTTCACTCCTGTTTTACCTTTTATAAACGATGAAACGCCTCCTTTTTCAGCATCGCATGCTTTCCGCCGCCGCCCTGGCGGCTTTTTTCCTGGCCGGTTCCCTGCACGCCCAGGAGCCTCCGGCAAACACGGGACAACCGGCCCAAACGGAAGACAGCGGCATTTCCACTCCCCGGAGGGTCGCCGGACTGGGCGTTCTGGCGTTCCTGATCGGCTGGATGATCTGGAGAAGCGGTTCGCGCCGCCAAAAGGACGGCAGCCAAGGCCGGGAGATTCCCCGTGATGACACTGAACCCCGGGAATGACGCCGTTTTTGAAAGGTTGCCCCTATCCTTTCCGTAATCGTTGCAGGGAATATATCCCTGCCCCATTTCATTCATGAACGTTATTCTACCCATCCTGAGCCTCCTGTGCGGCGCCATGCTGACGGAAGCGGCTTCCGGCGTCTCTGACGCGGGAGAGCCTTCCCCCGGCGTAGTGCAGGAACTATGGTTCGGCATTCCGGGGGCATCGGTGAAGGATTTGACGCACGGGAAGATTTTAGACACTGCGGCATCGGCCGTTCACAAGATAACTAGCCTGGATGTAACTAATCTGGGCGACCAGTACGGAGCCCGTTATTCCGCCCTGCTGAGAGTCCCGGCAAGCGGGAAGTACCGCCTTTACCTGTCTTCCGACGATTCCGCGGAGCTGTGGCTGGGCAAGGACGCCACCCAGAAGGATATGGCCTGCATTGCCACCGTCAAGGGGTATTCCGATCCCCATAATTGGAGCAACCAGCCCAACCAGGCTTCCGAACCCGTTCAACTGGAAGCGGGCAGATTTTATTTTCTGGTGGTGATTCACAAGGAGGACGGAGGTCCGGACCATATGTCCGTTGCCTGGTCCGGTCCGGACATTCCCTCTCCGGTCATCATTCCGTCCACGGCACTGTTCGTGCCTCCCGGCGTTTTACCGGAAGACAAGCCCCAGCCTCCGGCAGCGGCTGATTGAGAAGCCTGTCCATTTCTTCCCCTTCCGGCTCCTCTATATTTTTTCAAGGCTCATAACCAATTTATTATTAGGAAAAGGTGTCTTTCCCATGAATTTCCATTGCCGGAAAAGGAAATAACTTCCCCTAGCGTGATAAAAAACCGGACCTCCCCACGTCAGGGAAGCCCGGTTTTTCTCGTCGTATATCATGTAGTTAATTGGAGCGGCCTGACACCAAAAATGCCAAAACACCCACTGAAATCAATTTAGCGGATTTCTAATCCGTGGTCACATAAGCTATGTGAGGTTTTTCGGAAGGGAAGTCTTTCTTCATCGGGGGAGCGCTACCATCCCCCAAGATATAAAGAAGAGGAAAGTCCTGGGAACAAGGGCCTTCCGGCCCTTGAAAAGTACGTTAACAGAAGGAAAATGTTCCTTTCCCTCTCCCTTGGGATTTTACGTTTCATACGAAACCGGGAGGCTTCCGTTCCCAGATGGATGTCTTTGAACCACCGGGAATTTTTTCTCAAATCCTTTCCCTTCAAGGTAGGAACTTGACCACGGATTAGAAATCCGTCTTCATTCCGGTTATTTAAATGCCCGGCAATTTCTTGTGCTGCTCAATAAGATATGTAACGAAAAGGAATAATGGGGCCTTAGTGCCCGGCACGGGTAATTTCTCCGGCATTGAACCGGAAACGGCACCAGGTTCTGGTCAAGATTTATCCAATTCATTTATTTTATGATTATTCCATAACTTTTTTACAGATATTCCATTTCAGTTATTCACACTTTATTAACATTCTATTTACATTTCTTTTTTCTCTTTTGTCCAGAACTTGAACTTTTTTTCCACGGCGGCAAATCGTGAAATACGGAAAGGCTATCCGGAAACGGAACGGCAGATTCTCCCTCAAAAACAGGATGAGAAAGGCAGGAAAACTGTTTTCCATCATCCCTCATTTCCTCTCATGGCCTAAGAAGGGAGAAATGCCAGGAAGCGTTTGTTTCCGGCGCCAATTCCTCCAATACGATCAGCTCCTGCCGTCACAGGCTAAAATTACGGAGCAAGCTTCCGGTCAGCAATCCACCATTCAATCGGTTTCCCTTTTCATTCCTGTACCTTTTCCACAGGGATTTTTCATCTCTCTCCCTACTCCAAAAAACCGTTTTCTGAAGCATTGCCGGTACCGGCTACGACCACATGCCCTCCCAAAAAGATATACCGTAACTGCCCCATTATTTACGGGAAACCAGGCAAAAAATCTTTTCCGGGCACCGGAGATATGGAATTCCCCGTCACCTCCTCCCTAGCGGAAGAAGGAAGCCAGCTACTCCCCGCAGCGTTTGTTTATTTACCACAGGCATGTCATCGTCCATCAGCTTCCTGTTCCCTTGAATACGATTTTCCATTCATTTCCACGGCACAGAATGAGGGTCAACAAGGGGGATATTTAAATGTACATTCCAGGGAAGGCTCTTCAGAGGATGTGTGACGCCAATTGTCCTTGTTCCAAACACGGACGAACGTTAGATTTTCCGCGCCGTATGACCAGAGCATCCAGAATAGAACGCCTTGATTATCTGAAAGACCAGTTGCGCAACAGGGTCGTCATCCTGGATGGCGCCATGGGCACCAATATCCAGAAGTTCAGGCTGGAGGAGGAGGATTACCGCGGGGAACGTTTTGCGGATGCGGCCCGCTACCCCAACGACCTGAAGAATAATAACGATCTGCTGGTGCTGACCAGGCCGGAAATCATTCTGGATATTCACCGCCGCTTTCTGAATACGGGGCGCGCAGATATTCTGGAAACCTGCACGTTCGGCGCTACCAGCATCGGCCAGCATGATTACTTCTGGCACCGTCCGGAAGAAGGACGGCGCAAGGACCAGGAGTATTTCCAGGAGGTGGTGGATGCCCCTGAATTGAAGGCCCTGATCCGGGAAGTGAATTTAGCCGCCTGCGCACTCACCCGCCAGGCATGTGATGAAGCGGAAGCGTCCGACGGAAAGCCGCGCTTTGTGGCCGGCTCCATCGGTCCCATGCCCGTTACCTGCTCCCTGTCCCCGGACGTGAACGATCCCGGCTTCCGGGCCGTGAATTTCCGCCAGCTGAGGCAAGCCTACCGCGACCAGGTTCTGGCCTTGCTGGAAGGGGGCGTGGACCTGCTGCTGCTGGAGACGATTTTCGACACGCTGAACGCCAAGGCGGCCCTGTTCGCCATTGAAGAGATTTTTGAGGAACAGCCGGACGCCGCCGTTCCGGTCATGGTGTCCGTAACGCTGACGGACAAGGCCGGACGCACGCTGTCCGGCCAGACGATTGAAGCGTTCTGGAATTCCATCCGCCACGTCCGCCCTTTTTCCGTGGGCATCAATTGCGCCTTGGGGCCGGACCTGATGCGCTCCTTCGCGGAGGAGCTTTCCGGCCTGGCGGATTGCTACGTATCCATTTACGCGAATGCCGGGCTTCCCAACCCGCTCAGCCCCACCGGCTACGACCTTCTTCCGGAGGACATGGCCCGGTTCATGAAGGAGTACGCCTCCCTGGGCCTGCTGAATATCGTAGGCGGCTGTTGCGGGACCACTCCGGAGCATATCGGCGCCATTGCGGCAGCCATGGAAGGGGAGCCTCCGCGCGTTCCGGCTTCCCGGGAGCCCGCGCTGCGCCTGTCCGGATATGAAGCGTACAATCATACGCGGGAGAAGAATACCCTCTTTGTCGGGGAACGCTGCAATGTGGCGGGTTCCCCCAAATTCGCGCGCCTGATTCGTGAAGGGAATTATGAGGAAGCGGTATCCATTGCCCGCCAGCAGGTGGAGAATGGAGCCGTGGTGCTGGATTTCTGTTTTGACGACGGCCTGATCGACGGCCCCGAAGCCATGGTCCGCTTCCTTAATCTCGTTTCCGCGGAGCCGGATATCGCCCGTGTTCCCTTCATGGTGGATTCCTCCAAATGGGAAGTATTGGAAGCGGGTCTGCAATGCATGCAGGGCAAGGGAATCGTGAATTCCATTTCCCTGAAGGAGGGGGAAGAAGAGTTCCTGAAGAAAGCGGCCCTGATTAAAAAGTACGGCGCGGCTGCCGTGGTGATGGCTTTTGACGAGCAGGGCCAGGCTTCCAATTACGACGACCGCGTCCGGATCGCCAAACGGGCTTACGACCTGCTGGTGGACCGGGTGCAGTTTCCTCCGGAGGATATTATTTTTGACCCGAACGTACTGACCGTCGGCACCGGCATTGCGGAGCACGCCAATTACGCGCTGGATTTCTTCAAGGCAGCAGGCTGGATTTCCCGGAACCTTCCCCATACCCACATTTCCGGCGGCATTTCCAATGTCTCCTTTGCCTTCCGCGGGAACAACCCGGTGCGGGAGGCCATGCATTCCGCCTTCCTGTACCACGCCACGCGGCAGGGGCTGGACATGTGCATCGTGAACGCCGGCATGCTGGAGGTGTACGATAATATTCCCAAGGACAGGCTGGAGCTGATTGAAGACGTTCTGCTGAACCGGGATCCGGACGCCACGGAACGCCTGACGGATTACGCGGAAAAACTGGCCGCGGAGAAGACGGAGGCCGGAACGGAGAAGAAGCCCGTGCTGGCCTGGCGGGAGCAGGACGTCGCCAAACGCCTGGAGTATTCCCTCATCAAGGGCATCACCGAGTTCGTGGATGCGGATACGGCGGAGGCGTTCCGGGAGCTTGGCTCTCCGCTGAACGTGATTGAAGGCCCGCTGATGGACGGCATGAAGGTCGTCGGGCAATTGTTCGGGGACGGCAAGATGTTCCTGCCCCAGGTGGTGAAGAGCGCCCGCGTGATGAAGCAGGCCGTGGCATGGCTCACCCCGTACATTGAAGCGGACAGCAAGGGCTCCTCCAAGACGGGAAAGGCCGTGATCGCCACCGTGAAGGGGGACGTGCATGACATCGGCAAGAACATCGTGGGCGTGGTGCTGGGCTGCAACGGCTTTGAGATGATTGACCTGGGCGTGATGGTCCATTGCGATACCATTCTGGACCGGGCGGAAGCGGAACAGGCGGACCTGGTGATGCTTTCCGGCCTGATTACCCCTTCCCTGGAGGAGATGTCCCACGTGGCCGCGGAGATGGAGCGCCGGGGGATGACCATTCCCCTGATGGTGGGGGGCGCCACTACGTCCGCCCTGCACACAGCCCTGAAAATCGCCCCCCATTACAAGGGCGCCGTGGTTCATACGGTGGACGCCTCACAGGTGGTGCCCGCTGCCGCCTCCCTGGTGAGCGAGAAAAAGGATTCCTACATTGCCGCCGTGAAGGCACGGCAGGAGGAGCTGCGCAACAGGCATGAAAACAAGCCCGTCCGCAACCTCCTGCCCCTGGAGGAAGCCAGGGAATTGCGCTGGAAGGGAGCGGAGGACGGTTATCTTCCCCCCGTGCCCGCGCGCCTGGGGCCGGTTTCCATCGGCAGCCTGCACAGCTCCGTCAGCTGCGGCTGCTGCAGTGACGACCCGCGCTATTACGTGACTGTGCAGGAGCTGATTGAGCATATTGACTGGACGCCCTTTTTCCACGCCTGGGAATTGCACGGTTCCTGGAACCGCGCCAGCCAGGAGTTCCGGACGAAGGATCCTTCCAAGGCGGAGGCGGCCGCGGCCTTGTACCAGGACGCACGCGGCCTGCTGGACCAGGCCGTGAAGGAGAACCGCTACCAGGCCCGCGGCGTCATCGGCATTTTCCCGGCCAATTCCACGGCCAGCCATGACGATATCACCGTCTGGACGGATGAGTCCAGAAACGTTCCGCAGGCCACCCTGCTGACCCAGCGCCAGCAGCTGGACAAGCAGGGAAAGACCCGGCTGGCGCTTGCGGATTTCATCGCTCCCGAGGGGGTGAAGGATTATGTGGGGGCCATGGCCGTCAGCATTCACGGGTCCAGGCGCTGGGCGAAGGAATGGGAAGCCAGGAACGATTCCTACCGCGCCCTGCTGGTCAGTTCCCTGGCGGACCGCCTGGTGGAGGCTTTCGCTTCCATCGCCCATGGCAAGCTGCGCCTTTTGTGGAATATTTCGGAAGAGTCAGGGGTGCGCCCCGCCTGCGGCTACCCCAGCCAGCCGGACCACCAAGAAAAGGAAACCGTGTTCGGCCTGCTCCATGCCCGGGAGGAAGCGGGCATGAACCTGACGGAGACCTGGATGATGCAACCCGTTTCCTCCGTCTGCGCCCTCGTGTTCTCCCACCCGGAAAGCACCTATTTTTCCGTGGGTGCCACCGGGGAGGACCAGCAAAAGGATTACGCCGCCAGAAGACAGGCCGCCCATTCCTGACCTTCCCGTTTTTATTCCGCCTTTCCCCTTTATGCAGCATACCGACCAAATACAGGCCCTTTCAGAGTTCCTGCTGGAGTACGCCACCACGCTCATGGGCGCGGGGGTGCACACCAACCGCGCCGTACGCAATATTTCCCGCATCGCCGCTGCGTACGGGTACAGTGCGGATATGACCATTTTCCAGCGCAATATCACCATGAGCCTGATCTGCAAGGATGACGAGACGCTGCGCCGCACCTCCGTCCGGAAGCTGAAGCCTCTGGCGTTCAACCTGAACCTGATCCAGCAGCTCAGCGAATTGAGCTGGCTCCCGGTGGACAACAACGTCAGCATTGCGGAGATGGAGCAGGCGTTCCGCTCCATCGTGCGCACCAAGAGGTTTTCCCGCTGGACGGACCTGATCCTGGTCAGCGTGGGCAACGCCGCCTTCTGCCGCCTGTTCAACGGGGACCTGTGGGCCATGCTGACCGTGTTCGCCGCCACCCTGCTGGGCTTCCTGGTCAAACAGCAGCTTTCCCGGTTGAAGTACAATCCGCTGGGCGTCATCATCCTTTCCGCCTTCGCCGCGTCCATGGCGGCCGCGTGCGCCGTTCTTTTCCAGATCGGCTCCACGCCGCAGATCGCCCTGGCCACCAGCGTCCTGTTCCTAGTGCCCGGCGTTCAGATGATCAATTCCATCATGGACCTGATGCACGGCCACATCCTGATGGGCATCTCACGCGGCGTCCATTCCATCATGATGATTTCCTGCATCACCATCGGCCTTTCCGCAACCATGCTCATCGTGGGGGTAAACAGCTTATGAGCCCGGATTTTCTTTCCTCCATCCTCCTGGACGGCCTGATGGCCGCCATCGCCGCCACGGGGTTTGCCGTCATCTCCAACCCGCCCAAGCGCGCCATTGCCGTCTCCGCCCTGCTGGCGGCCATCGGCCACGCCTTCCGGTTTTACATGCTGCATTCCTGGTCCATTGATATTTCCAGCGCTACCTTCATCGCCGCCTTCACCATAGGCATGCTGGGCGTCATGACGGCCAAGCTGGTGAAGTGCCCGGCGGAGATTTTCGCCTTCCCCTCCCTGCTGCCGATGATTCCGGGCGTGTACGCCTACAAGACCATCCTGGCCCTGATGCAGTTCATGCAGGAGAACCAGGACACGGCCACCATGAACCGGCTGATTGTGGATATTTGCAAGAATGGCATCACGGCGTTCTTCATCATCTTCTCCCTGGTGATCGGAGTAGCCATTCCCATGCTGATGTTCAAGCGGTTGAGCTATACCCGCATCATCAAGCCGGAACACTGACCCCCAAACGCCTGAAACGGGTCATTTTTCTCTTGCCAGACCACGCCCCGTGTGGTTTACTACGCCCCGCAACGGCAGGAATGCCAGTGCAGACAGCCCCATAGTGTAATTGGTAACACACCTGATTTTGGTTCAGTATTTCTAGGTTCGAGTCCTGGTGGGGCTGCCAATCCAACCCTCTTTTCAAGGAGGTTTTTTGATGCCTTTTTCCGGCCCAATTTTCTTGCGTCCGGATGCCCTTCCGCTGTACTCTGGCCGCATGTATATCAGCACCCTTGAAACCACTCCGGGCCATTCCATTGAACGGGTTCTGGGTTATGCCACCGGAAACGCCGTGAAGGCGCGCCACGTAGGTTCCGACGTGATGGCGGGATTGAAGAGCATTGTGGGAGGAGAAATCAAACAATATTCCAACCTCATGAACGATACGCGCTCCCTGGCCGTGGAACGGCTGAAGGAAAACGCCCTGAAGATGGGAGCCAATGCCGTCATCGGACTCCGCTTCGCCAGCAGTGAGATTTCCCCCGGCCTCAGTGAATTGCTGGCTTACGGCACGGCGGTTGTTCTGGCGGAACCTTCATGAACCTGTGATGCTCCAGGGATGCCTCCGGGCACAACGAAGCTTCCCCCCTTTATTCCTGGGCTTCCTCCCTTACAAAATTGAAAAAGAAAATGGAACGGGCACTTCCGGAGATTACCCGGAGGAGCCATGGGAACGGAGTAACGGCCTCCCTTTCCATCCTCCCCTGTTTCCATGCCTTCCGGACGGGGGCCACGCGGCATTCCCGGACGGTAAAAGCTCTTGCGTTACAGGGATTTTTTTGCATAATCCCCGGGCAGGAATGACGGAAAAACCTATTCAACTTGGGCTTGCCGGGCTGGGAACGGTCGGTTCCGGCGTTTATGAAACGCTGTGCCGCAACCACTCCCTTCTGGAAGCCCGGAGCAAGATTCCTTTCAGAATCAAACGCATCGCCGTGCGCAATCTGGAAAAACCCAGGGAAACCGTCGTTCCCCAAGAGCTGCTGACGGACGACTGGCGGGACTTGGTGAATGACCCGGAGATAGACATCGTCATCGAGCTGATCGGCGGCACGCGCCAGGCTTACGACCTGGTGACGCTGGCCCTCCGCGCCGGGAAGCCCGTCGTCACGGGGAACAAGGCTCTTCTGGCGGAGTACGGAGCGGAGATTTTCAAGCTTTCCGCGGAGATGGGCACGCCCATTTATTTTGAAGCTTCGGCCGGAGGCGGCATCCCCATCATCCAGAGCCTGCAGAATTCCCTGATCTGCAACCATATCGATTCCATTGTAGGCATCATCAACGGAACGTCCAATTACATCCTTTCCGCCATGGGGGAACATGGCGCCGATTACGCGGACGCCCTGGTCCAGGCCCAGAAGCTGGGCTTTGCGGAGGAAGACCCTTCCCTGGACGTCAACGGCTGGGACGCCGCCCACAAGGCCCTCATCCTGGCGATGCTGGCGTATGGAACAACCATTTCCCCGGACAAGATTTACGTCCGCGGCATTGAGAACATCACCAGCCGGGATTTCGAGTTCGCCAAGAAGCTGGGCTATACCATCAAGCTTCTCGTCGTCATCCGCTACCATGAAGGGCAGGAGGACGCGCTGGAACTGCGCGTCCAGCCCTGCTTTGTCCATGACTGGCATATCCTGGCTTCCGTGAACGGCGTATTCAACGCCATTTCCGTCAACGGGGACATTGTAGGGGAAACGCTGTTTTACGGCCGCGGAGCAGGCAAGAACCCCACGGCCTCCGCCGTCATCAGCGACGTCATTACCGCCATGCGTGAAAGCCGCTACCCGGAATTCCACACGGGCTTCAATCCGTATGCCAAGTCCTGCGGAATCATGCACATCAATGATACGGTCACTCCGTATTACGTCCGCTTCCAGGTGGCGGACCAGCCCGGCGTCATTGCGGAGATAGCCCGCATTCTGGCCACCTTCGGCATCGGCATATCCGCCACCTCCTCCGCTCCCAGCCATATCGCTGAAGACGGAGCCCAGTGGAACGACCTCGTTTTCATCCTCCATTCCTGCCCGTGGGGGCAGCTCCAGAAGGCGCTGGAGGAAATTGCGCGTATTTCCTGTGTGGCGGCGGAACCCCGCGTTCTCCGCATCGAACACCTTCTTCCTCAATCCTAACCCACATCATCATCCTGTTACATGGCTCTTATCGTTCAAAAATTCGGGGGCAGCTCCGTCGGCACCATTGACCGCATCCGCAATGTGGCGCGCCGCATCCATGACACCGCCAAAGACGGCAACCAGGTGGTCGCCGTCGTTTCCGCCATGAGCGGCGTGACGGACAAGCTGATCGGCCTGGCCAAAGAATTGTCCGAATCCCCCTGCGAACGCGAACTTGACGTGCTGATGGCCACTGGCGAGCAGCAGTCCATCGCCCTGCTCTGCATGGCCCTGCACGAGCTGGGGGAAAAAGCCATGTCCTTCACGGGGGCGCAGGCGGGCATCACGACCTTCGGCAGCCATACGCGGGGCCGCATCCACAGCATCAATCCCACGCTGATGAACAAGTACCTGCTGGAAGGCAACATCCTCATCTGCGCCGGCTTCCAGGGAGCCACGGAGGAAGGAATGGTCCAGACGCTGGGCCGCGGAGGGTCCGACCTTTCCGCCATCGCCATCGCGGCCGCGCTGAAAGCGGACGTGTGCCAGATTTTTACGGATGTGGACGGCGTATACACCTGTGATCCCCGCGTGGTGAAGGACGCCAAGAAGATACAAACCCTTTCATACGACGAGATGCTGGAGATGGCTTCCAACGGTTCCAAGGTGATGCAGTCGCGCTCCGTGGAATTCGCCAAAAAATTCGGCGTCGTCTTTGAAGTTCGCAACTCCATGAACAACAACCCCGGTACAATCGTGCAAGAAGAAACTCCCTCCATGGAAGCCGTCGTCATTCGCGGCATCTCCATTGACCGCAACCAGGCCCGCGTCACCATCACCGGTATTCCGGACCAGATCGGCTATACGGCCCAGGTTCTGGGCGCCCTGGCAGAAGCGGAAATCAACCTGGACATGATTCTGGCCAATACCGCTCATGACGGCTACGTTCGCCAATCCTTCACCATGCCCTCCAACGAATTGGGCCGCGCCCAGGCCGCCCTCAAGCCGGTCATGGCCGCCCTGGGCTCCACCGTGAAGGTGGAAACGGAAGCGGGTCTTGCCAAGCTTTCCCTGGTGGGCATCGGCATGCGCTCCCACTCCGGCGTGGGAGCTACCGCATTCAAGGCCCTGGCGGACGCCAAGATCAAGACCGGCATGATTTCCACCTCGGAAATCAAGATTGCCGTGATGGTGGACGAGTCAGACATTGAAGAAGCGGCCCGCGTGGTGCACAAGGCGTTCAATCTGGGCGTCTAACCCTTCCCCCTTTTTCCAGGCCCGGTTCACGGAAACGTGAACCGGTTTTTTCATGTATTTCCCCCTGTCCGGGACAGGGAGGGGAATGCTGAAATACAAAAAAGGCCTGCTTCCTGAAAGAAACCGGACGGGAAGATGAAACATGCCCGGGCAACAAGGAAAGGCCTGCCGGAAAGAGGGAAAGAAAAATTCCTTTACTGCACCCGTATGGTCTGTTCAATCAGTTCATTCAGGCGCGGCGCGGAAAGGGAGCCCACCATTTCCTTCAGCTTCATTCCCTCCAGGTACAGGAGCGTCAGGGGGACGGCTTCCAGCCCGTACTTGCGGGCCACGTCCGGATAGGCGTCCGCGTCAATCAGCACGGCGAACGCCTTGCCGTCCTGCGCCGCGGCATAGGACTTGACCGCCTGCACGTAGTCCGTGGCCGGGCGGCTCCATGGGGCATAAAAGACAATCAGCACCTTGCGGCCGGAGAGCTCCGTGAGCTGCCGCATGTCCTCCCCCTTGTAGTCCATCCACACGGGGGCCTTTTTTTTAGGCTCCGCGGGGGGGAGAACTTTTTTGGGAGGGTCAAACGTCCTTTCCAGGGGGCGCGGAGCAGGCTTCTTCTCCGCGTAGCGGGCGCGCCGTTCGCTGGAATCGTCGCATCCGGTCAGGCCGGCCATCAGCAGGCCGCTGACCAATATGAACAAGCCCTGTTTCATTCCGCAGGCAAGTATGCCCGGGGAAGGCGAATTTGCAAGACAGAAACCCGTCCCGCTTTTCGCGTTGCCCCCTCCCCCACTTCTCTGTTATGGTAGCCGTTGCATGAACGGCGTCCCTCCACTGGAATTTGCAGGGGTTTCCCACTGGGCGGCTTTGGCCGTCCTTCTGGCGGCGGGATTTTGCATCATGGAACTGGGGCAGTCCTACAAGAAAACGGTCAGGAACCGCACCACGTTCTGGCTGGGAGTCGCCTGCCTGTTCAGCCTGGTTCCGGACCTGGCCGCCATGCTGGCGGATGAACCGCAAAAGAGCTGGACGTGGATGCTTCCCCTGCATTTCTGTTCCGTCATGCAGGTGCTCTGCGCCCTGAGCCTGTGGATTCCCTCCCGCCTGCTGCGCTCCGTAGTGTATTACTGCGTGCTGTGCGCCACCCTGCAGGGGCTGCTCACCCCATCCGTGGCCCACGATTTCCCGTCGTGGACGTACTTCGCCTTTTTCCTGTCCCACGGCGTAACGGTCATCACGGCCCTTTACCTGCCGCTCGCCTTGGAATGGAAACCGGCGCGGTGGGATTTTCTGTGGGCCCTTCTGCTGGCGAACGTATATCTGGCCGCCGTCCACCCCGTCAACATGCTCCTGGAAACCAATTACGGGTTCACCGTGGCTACGCCAGCGGGCGGCTCCGTGCTGGACCTGTTCGGTCTGTGGCCCTGGTACCTGCTTTGGATGCAGATTCCGGCGCTCGTGCTGATGTACCTGCTCACGCTCCCCTTCCGCCATTATCCCAGGGGACGCACGGGCAGCTCCCTGTTCCATCATTGAGAAAGGCCGCGCCATCCGCGGCAGGCCGTTCATGACGGAACTACTGCGAAAGAGGAAGGGCGCGGACTGCCGGTTCCGGCAAGGAGAGCCGGGACGAGCCTTTTATTGGACAACCGGCTTGAGGATGCCGATGTAGGTGTCCGACGTTCCGGTTCCGCGATAGATGGAATCTATCCTGATCTTGATGGTGTGCACAGGCTGCCTGTAGTACGGCGGCACGACGATCTGGGGCGTCCAGTCATCCCGCAGCGTAGCGTCAAAGGTGTAATTCCCGTTCAGCGTCACCTGGATGACTTTGGGGCGGCTGAACATGGAATAGGCAATGTTCGGGTGCCGCCGCGCTTCCGTATCCCTTTCCGGATTGGTCACCGGGGAAATGCCGGTTTCCAGCATGATGCCCAGCAGCCGTCCCGGTTTCCTGAGCTTTATTTCCAGGGTTTCACCCTGGCCGTCTCCGGAGACGCCTTCCGCCCAATAGCCGGTGCCGTTCTTCAGGTTATCCGGGGAACATGGGGCTCCGTAGGGATCCTTTTCCAGAGTAGAGCTGGCCGTCACATCATACTGGTCCGTCAGGGTTCCCTTTTCACCGCGGATGGTGACCTGGCCGTCCTTGTCCAGCACCCAGCCCGGGCCGGGCGTCAGCACCACGGAGGAAGCGTAGGGCCTGCCGTCCGCTCCCAGCAGGGACCAGGTATAAACGCCCTTGGGAGTCGTCACAATGGATTTGGAATCTGCTGACGGGTCCAGCTTGACGGATTGGTTGGTCATCTCCGAGCTGTATACATTCACCACCGCCCTGGGGGTGCCCCCCGTCCAGGTCATCACCGGAGAGGCGAGCAGCGTCAGACGGGGTTCCCCCATGTTGACCTTCGGTTCCGGCGTAATGGCAATATCCTGCGTATAAGGCACGGAAAACTGGAAGGCAAGCACATGGGTCCCCGCCTTGTTGGGAACCTGGGCCACCAGCCAGTGGGTGATTCCGGCAACGGGGGACATGGTGGGAGCATCCGCCTGAAGATGACGCCCCTCCACCAGGGAGGAATCACATTTCAAATCGTCCACGGACGTCACGACGTCCTGCACCGCCTTCGTGAAGGGAAGGTTGCGTATGGGTTCCGGCTTTGCGGCATTGGCCTGTTCATCCGGCGGAGCGTACTGGAACGGCACGCCCACGGAGATGGTCTTCCCTTTGACGCCTTTGGGGATGTCCAGCGCGCAGGTGTAAATCAGAAAGGCCTGGTGCTGTTTCAGGGCCACGGTAACGTCCAAGGCGTTCAGCCGGATTCCGTCCGCCTGCGTCAAATCCATGGGGACCGGCAAGCCGGGCACCGGAGCAATGCATTGAAAGGAGACGTTCTGCGACCGGGGCTGCGGGGCTTTTTCTGCGGCGCTCCGTTCCTCATGCCGGGGGTCTGCGGCCATGACCGGCATGCAGCACACGGCGCCGGTCAACCAGATCAGGGTAGCCAATCTCATGACCGTTAAAATAACGTCTTGCAGCCTGTTCATCAAGGCTCATTTGAGGCAGATGGAAAAGCCTCTTTCCCAACCCGCTTCCTGCCTTAAAAAACAAGGGAGAAGCCATCTTTTAATCCGTCGCCGGCTGGCGTTCGTTTCAAGACCAGGAGTGTTGCCCCATGTTTTTTGAAAGAGCTTGTTGAGGCTTTTCCGGAACGACTTTTTGCCGGAAAGGGTGAAGAGCGGAGGTCCTTATGAAGGGGAGCGGAAGGTAATCCGCTCCCAACTCCGGCATGGAACATCAGAGGGTTCCTCATGTTACTAATCAACACAGTTCATTCATTGATAAAAATCAAGAGGAGTTTTTACATAACTGGAAATACACGCTGCAATACCCATCCATCCGGCACCTTAACGCCTTCTTATTGCCGGGAGTTTCCCATGGAAAAGTCCCCTCCGGAAGGGGCGAATAACGTTCTGCAGGAAGGCGCCCGTCAAGCAAAAAAAATGGAGTGTCAGGCAGACAAAAAAAATTCACGCAAGACAGGAGCAAAATTTCTCGGAAACCGGGATAAAACACAATATATGGGATACATGAAAAAAGACTGTACAATATTTCCTTTTCATCGCGATTATTTTTCAGTAGATAATGCAAACGCTACGCGCCGCCCCAACCCCGCGACGGAGCGCTGCCTCACGGGATTTCTCCCAAACGCTTTCTACTTCGCAAGCCAATGACTATAGACAACTCGCAAACCATACTCAAACTGCGTACAGGACAGGAAATCATCCTCCCCCAGAGGAAGGACCTGCTGGGCGGTCTGAAATTCACCAGAAGATTTTCCCACAATGAAGTCCATCCCTATGATGAAGTGGACTGGACCCGCCGCGACGTCCGCATCATGGATTGGAAGACCGGCAAGACCATTTACGAGCGCCTGGGCCTGGAAGCGCCCGCGCACTGGGACGACAACGCCGTCAAGATCACGGCGGACAAGTACCTTTTCGGCAGTGAACCGGGGTCCCTGGAATATGAAGACAGCTTCCGCAACATTTACGACCGCATTTCCAACACCTATACCGTATGGGGCTGGGAGGAAGGCTACTTCGCCACGCTGGAGGACGCGGAGATTTTCAACGAGGAAATCAAGGCCATGCTGGTGCAGCAGATTTGGGCGCCGAATTCTCCCGTATGGTTCAACATCGGCCACTGGGAACAGTGGCGCTGGGGCCGCCCGGACCTGCGGGAAAATTATACCGGCCACGGCAACAAGGCCTATCATACCAAGGGGACCAAGAACAACCTGAAGACCTTCACGGTACAGTCCACGTATGAATATCCCCAGTGCTCCGCCTGTTTCCTGACGGAAGTGGGGGACAGCATGGAAGACATCCTGGACCACCTCACCACGGAAGGCCGCATCTTCGCGTCCGGTTCCGGCGTGGGCATCAACCTTTCCACCCTCCGGTCCTCCAGGGAGCCCATCAGCGGCAAGGGCCGCTCTTCCGGCCCCATTTCCTTTGACCGCGGCTGGGACCGCATGGCCGGAGCCATCAAGTCCGGCGGCAAGACGCGCCGCGCCGCGCGCATGGTGCTGATGTTCAGCGACCACCCGGACATTTTCGAGTTCATCAGCACGAAGAACCGCCAGGAAGACATCGCCAAGGTGATCCTGCGCGAGCACAACGTGCATGTGGAACTCAAGCAGATTGCGGAAACCAAGCTGGTGGCCGGCACCCCTGCGGAAAAAGCCGCCGCGCGCCTCATTCTTTCCCTGCCCCTGGCTACGCGGAACAGCTTTGACCCGCACATGGACGCCCTGCTGTACGGGGAAACGCTCTCCCACCAGAACGCGAACCATTCCGTCTCCCTGAAGGGGGATTTCTGGCAGGCCCTCGCCAACAACGGCAATACCTACACGCGCTGGGTCACGAACCCCGCCCACATTGAACAGACCTTCCGGGCCCAGGAGCTGCTTGAAGCCATGGCCAAGTCCATCTGGGACAACGGAGAACCCGGCGTGCACAACAACGATGTGATCAACCTGTGGAACCCCGTTAAATCCATCGGCTCCATCACTACCTCCAACCCCTGCTCCGAATACGTCTTCCTGAACAACACGAGCTGCAACCTTTCCTCCTTCAACGCCTACCGCTTCCTGACGAAGGGTGAGGACGGCAAGCCCGTCTTTGACGCGGACGCCCTGACCCACGCCGCGCGCCTGGCGATGGTCTGCGCGGACCTGAACGTGGAACGCGGCGGCTTCCCGATTGAAGAGATCGCGGAAGGCACCTACAAGTACCGCACCACGGGCATCGGCTTCGCCAACGTGGGCGGCTCCCTGATGGCCCTGGGCGTTCCGTACGATTCAGACGAAGGCCGCTGGATTGCCTCCCAGCTTTGCAGCGCCCTGACGGCGGCCTGCTGGACGGCCTCCGCGGAGATGGGCGCGGAACTGGGTTCCTACGTGGAATACCCCGCCAGCAAGAAGGACCTGCTGGCCGTGCTCCGGCTGCATAACGCAGCCCAGAAACTGGCGACCGCCCTGCCCTCCCAGAAGGATTCCAAGACTCTGGACGACCTGATTGAAAACATCATCGCCAATGCCGGCGGAGTGCTGCCGGAAGCGCAGGGGCTGACCGCCTCCTACGCCCTGCACGCCTACCTCAAGAGCTTCAAGGCTCCCACCCTGATGAACAAGGAGCGCATCGCCCCCGCCGCCAAGCTGGCGGAAGCCGCCTCCGAGATGTGGGCCAAGGTCGCCAAGGCCACGGCGCACCGCAACGCCTTTGTCTCCGTGATGGCCCCCACGGGCACCATCTCCGCCCCGCTGGGCTGCTACGATGAAGGCACCACCTCCATTGAACCGGATTACACGCTGGTGAAATGGAAGCAGCTTGCGGGCGGAGGCTCCCTGAAAATGTTTAACCGCCTGGCCCTGGAAGGCCTGCGCTCCCTGGGTTATGCGGAAGACTTCGTCAATGAAGCCGCCTTGGAAGTGGCCGGCCTGGACGGCCTGATTTCCGCGTTCCAGGGGAATATGGACGCCGTCGTGAACCAGCTCATCGTGGACCCCTGCAACGACCAGGCCGGACCCGTGCGCCTCGCGTGGCGCCGCCTGCTCTCAGGCACGGAATCCCGCAGCGAGATTCAGGAAAAGGTGGCCTATATCACCAACCCGGCCAACATGTCCGTGCTGACGGCGGATGAACTGACCGTCATTAATGGCTCCGCCCACATTGAGTCCATCCCGTGGCTGGACAAGAAGGACCTGCCGGTCTTTGACTGCGCCGCCACCAACGGCAACGGCATCCGCGCCATCTCCCCCGCTGGCCACGTGCTGATGCTGGGCGCCCTCCAGCCCTTCATTTCCGGCGCGTGCTCCAAGACGGTGAACATGCCCGTCTCCGCCACCGTGCAGGAAGTCTACGACTCCCTCATCATGTCCCATGAGCTGGGCGTGAAGTGCATCGCCATTTTCCGCGCCGGCTCCAAGGCGAACGCCGTTTACGTGGTGGACACGCCGGAAACCCGCATGTTCAAGGCCAACCACGTCTGGGAACAACTGGTGAACGCCGGATCGGACGCCATTGACGAGATCATCGCGGAAGCCTCCAAGCCGCGCCAGCGCAAGCTGCCCGGCCGCCGCCTGGGCCAGACCGTGAAGTTCTCCGTGGGCGGCCAGCTGACGGGCTACCTGACGGTGGGCGTGTATGCGGACGGCACCTGCGGGGAAGTCTTCGGACGCCTGGGCCAGGTAGGCTCCTTCGCCTCCGGCATGTTTGAGGCGTACTGCAAGCTGCTCTCCACGGCCCTCCAGTTCGGCGTGCCGCTCAAGGAAGTGGTCAAGGGCTTCCGCAATTACTCCTTTGAACCCTCCGGCTTCTGCCGCGTGGGGGACGATACGGAGGCGGACACCTGCACGGAAATCCGCTCCTGCGCCTCCGTGGTAGACCTGATCGCCAAGATTCTTGCGTGGCTCTTCCCGGAAAGCAACGGCTACCGCCTGCGGGACGTGTTTTCCATCCCGAGCGTCAGCCTGCCCGGTCAGGCCCCGGACACCACGGTAAGCGTGCTGCCTCCCCGCATCATCACCGCCCCGGTTCACCTTGAAACCCCGGCTCTGCCGGAGGTTCCCGCCTCCGGAAAAGTTCCGGAAGGCACCATGCTCAACGGTGCCTCCCTCTGCCCGCAGTGCCACTCCCTGGCCTACGTGCAGGACGGCAAGTGCAAGTCCTGCCGCTCCTGCGGCTACAAGGACGGCGGCTGCGGGGAATAAGCGGTAAACGGATTATTCCCGCACCCATTCTTTCCAGGCGGAACCCGGCCAGCTTCCGGGTTCCGCCTTGTTGATGCCGGAGAAGCGAATTTTCCCGGCTATGGGAAAGCCTGGAGCAGTACTGCGTGGCCGCTTTCCCGGCAGGCACCAATCATTTTCCCGCCGGCGGCGGCAACTCCAATTCACCAGAAGCAATCAAATGGCAATGTGGAACCCATGGCGCGGATGCCACCGGTACAGCGACGGATGCAAATTCTGTTATATTCACCAAGCCGGCAGACGGCGGGGGATGAATACGGACGAGATCGTGAAAACGGACACGTTCTACGCCCCCGTTCTGAAGAATAAAAAGGGAGATTACAGAATGAAACCCGGCCAGACCGTGTATCTGGGCTTCTCCACGGATTTTCTCATCCGGGAGGCTGACCCGTGGCGCGGCGAATGCTGGGACATGATCAGGGAACGCCCGGACCTGAACTTTATTTTCCTGACTAAAAGAATCGAACGGTTCATGGAATGCGTCCCCGGCGATTGGGGAGACGGCTACGACAACGTCACCGCAGGCTGTACGGTGGAGAACCAGGACAGGGCGAATTTCAGGCTGCCCATCTTCAACAGGCTTCCCATCAAGCATAAAAACATCATCTGCCAGCCTCTTCTTGAGCAGGTGGACCTGACCCCGTATCTGCATCAGATCAAACTGGTCGTCGTGGGCGGGGAATCCAACAGATATGCCAGGATCCTGGATTACGCATGGGTTTTATCCATCCGGGAACAATGCATCCGGAGCAGGGTCCGCTTCGAATTCAGGCAATGCGGGACAAATTTCCTCAAAGACGGGAAAATGTACCATCTTCACGTCAGGCAGCTATGCAGCCAGGCGAAAAAGGCCGGCATCAACTGCTGACCTGCCGCCGGCGCGCGGCAGAACAAACAGCGCCGCCCCCAGGCGTTCCGGGCCGCAGGGCAAAAAACGCCCGGAAGAAGGAATGAGCGGCGTTTGCCTTGAAATCCGGCTGATTTTCATTCATAGTACAGCGTGAACGCCTGAGCCCGTTCCTCTATCTTTCCATGAAACCCTACTATACCCTGGCCGATCTCCTGGATGAAGAACATCCGTTTGATGCCGGGGAATCCGTTCCCGCCAGACTGGCCGTGATCGGCTTCCCCATCGCCCATTCCAAATCCCCCGCCATGCAGCAGGCCGCGCTGGATGCCGCGGGCATCCGTGCGCGCTACATCCGCATTCAGGCCTCTCCGGAAGAATTCGCGGACGTGGTGCGCCTGCTCCGGGAGAAGGGATTCACCGGAGCCAACGTCACGGTGCCCCACAAGCAGGCCGCCTGCTCCCTGTGCCATGATACGGACGCCCTTTCCCGCGCTACCGGGTCCGTCAATACGCTCGTCTTTCAAAAGGACGGTTCCGTTTCCGGCTTCAATACGGACGGTCCGGGCTTTGCGCGCGCCATCCGGGAGGAATTTTCCGTGGACCTGCGCGATCTGAAGGTAGTGTTATTGGGCGCCTGCGGCGGCGCCGGGCTGGCTCTGGCGTATACCTGCGCCATGCAGCACTGCGAGCGGCTGACGCTGGCCGGAAGATCGGAAGAAAAGCTCCAGTCCCTCAAGGACAGGCTGAGTTCCTTCTTTATTGACGAACACAGGCTGGAAGGAGCTTCCGACCGCCTGGCGGCCCACCTGAACAACACGCCGCGCTTCAATGCCGCCGTGGCGGAAGCGGACCTGATCGTGAACGCCACGTCCCTGGGCCTGAAGCCCACGGACCCCTCTCCCGTGCCGTCCGCCCTGTTCTCCGCCCACCACCTGGTGTATGATTTACAAACGCATGACGACGCTTTCCAGATGGAAGCCCGTTTCCAGGGGGCCAGGGTCTCCAACGGCCTTTCCATGCTGGTTCACCAGGGGGCACTTTCCTTTGAACGCTGGTTCGGCATCAAGCCGGACATTTCCGCCATGCGCCAAGCCCTTGAACAAAAGCATGCCTGACACTACACCCTATTTTGACATCCGGGCCTTCCGGAACGCGCTGGTGGAGTGGTTCAGGCGCGAGGGGAAGGATTACCCGTGGCGGCGGACGACGGACCCGTGGCACATCCTGGTTTCCGAGCTGATGCTGCAGCAGACTACCATTCCCACCGTTCTGGGAAGGTATGAGCGGTGGATGCGCCAGTTCCCTACTCCGGGGCATCTGGCCGCCGTGGACGAGCAGACGGCCCTGCGCTCCTGGGAAGGGCTGGGTTATTACCGCCGCGTGCGCTCTCTCCAGGCCACTGCCAGGGAAATCGTCAATGAATTCGGCGGACGGTTCCCGGACACTCCGGAAGGGTTGAAGAAACTGCCGGGCATCGGTCCCTACACGTCGGGGGCCCTGCTTTCCTTCGCCTTCAACAAGGCAGCTCCCATCGTGGACGCCAACGTGGCGCGCGTGCTGGCCCGCGTGGACAATTATTCCGTGCCCGTGGATTCCACGGAAGGCCTGAAGTACCTGTGGACCCGCGCGGAAAATCTGGTGGATCCGGAACATGCCCGCGAATTCAATTCAGCCATCATGGAGCTGGGGCAAACCTATTGCAGGATCAGCGCGCCGGACTGCCTGCTGTGCCCCGTCCGCTCCTTCTGCTCCACGGAACAGCCGGAAACGCTTCCCGTCA
This sequence comes from Akkermansia muciniphila, assembly GCA_947624785.1. Lineage (GTDB taxonomy): Bacteria > Verrucomicrobiota > Verrucomicrobiia > Verrucomicrobiales > Akkermansiaceae > Akkermansia > Akkermansia muciniphila_F. The sequence continues at coordinate 195,075 of CANQLV010000001.1, forward strand.
AGAATCCCAAACCGGAAGTCACGCGGGTGGAGCACCATGACATCCTCTACCTCCGCGGCAAATCCATCCTGCTGGCAAGATGCCCGGAAGGAAAGCGCCACGCAGGCATGTACCGTTTCCCCCAGCGGGAGGATGACCACACCCTTTCCCTGCCCCATGTGCTGAAACAGACCTACAGCGTCACCCGCTACAAGGTGACCCGCTACATCCACCATGTGACGGAATCCCCGGCCTTTCTGGAAGGGGAGGAACTGGTCCCCTTGGACAAGGTGCACGAGCTGCCCATGGCCTCCCCGGACCGCAAGGCTCTGAATTCCCCCGTCCTCGGCAAACTGCTGGACCATATCAGATGAATCCCGGACTGACACCGGAACTGGTTCTTTCCGCCTACTGCCAGGGGTGTTTTCCCATGGCGGATCCGGAAACGGGAGAAATCTCGTTTTACGAACCGGATCCCCGCGCCCTGATTCCTCTGGACGACCGCTTCCATATCCCTCACGGCCTCAAGCGCGTCCTGAATAAAAAGCCTTTTGAACTCCGGATGGATACCGCTTTTCCGGAGGTAGTCCACGCCTGCGCCCGGACGGACAAGCCGGAGGAACAGTGGATAGACGGGCAGATTGAGGAAGTGTACGGCAGGCTTCACGAGATGGGGTTCGCCCACAGCGTGGAGTGCTGGGATGAAGAAGGGTTGCAGGGGGGCCTTTACGGCGTGTCCCTGGGGAAGGCTTTTTTTGGAGAAAGCATGTTCCACCGGAAAACGGACGCCAGCAAGATTGCTCTGGTGGCTCTGGTGAAGTACCTGAGGGCGCACCAGTTCCTTTTTCTGGATACCCAGTGGACTACGCCGCATTTGTTGAAGTTCGGCACGTACGAGGTGCCGGCGGGGGAATACCGGAAGCTGCTGAAGAGGGCGCTGGAGGGGTAACGGGAAAATTTGGAGTTTATTTATTTTAATGGACAAAATAGGGATAAATAGACAAAATGAACTCCATGGACAGAACGGACCATGGATTTATTCCCAGGCACGGAGGATACAGGAATCTGGTGGTGTACCGGATTGCGGAGATCATTTATGATTTCACGTTCCGGTTCTGCAATAAATACGTAAAAAATCAAGGCCGGACCTATGACCAGATGGTCCAGGCGGCCCGCTCCGGCATGCAGAATATCGCGGAAGGGAGCGTGGATTCAGGCGTCAGCAAAGCGTCTGAATTGAAACTGACGGGAATAGCCAAGGGAAGCCTCCAGGAATTAAAGGAAGACTACCTTTCCTATCTGCGCCAGCGGGGATTGGAACAGTGGGAAAACAACAGTCTTTACGCGCAAGATCTGATTAGGGCCAGGTTTCCTTCCGCACAGGAGGTTATCCGGTGGGTGGGAAGGCACAAGGATTTCCAGCCGGACCATTTTGGAGCCAATGCCGCGATTATCCTCATTAACGTGGCTCTTGGCCTTCTCACGAGGCTGATCCAAGCTCAGGAACAGGATTTCATGCAGAACGGCGGCATCCGTGAACGCATGACCCGTGCACGGCTGGAACAGCGCAAACACAGAGGCAAATAATCTTCTTATTTAATATTTGGTCCACTCCGTCCATCAAGTCCCTTTAGTCCATCCCTCCCCCGTCTCCACAAAAAAGCCCGTGGTTCCGGAGAACCACGGGCTGTCTATTAACCCTTAACAAAAAAGCTTACGCCTGTTCCAGAGCTGCCTGGGCGGCGGCCAGACGGGCAGTCGGGACGCGGTAGGGGGAGCAGCTCACGTAGGTCAGGCCCAGCGTGTTGCAGAACTTGACGGAGGCGGGATCGCCGCCGTGTTCGCCGCAGATGCCCAGCTTGATGTCCGGACGGGTGGAGCGGCCGAGTTCCACGGCAATCTTCATCAGCTTGCCGACGCCTTCCTGGTCAATGGAGGCGAAGACGTTTTTCTTGATGATTTCCAGTTCCTGGTACTGCGGCAGGAAGGAGCCGGAGTCGTCGCGGCTCATGCCCAGGCCCGTCTGGGTCAGGTCATTGGTGCCGAAGGAGAAGAACTGGGCGGTTTCCGCGATTTCGTCAGCCGTGACGGCGGCGCGCGGGATTTCAATCATGGTGCCGACGAGGTAGTCCACCTTGGCGCCCTTTTCTTCAAATACCTGCTGGGCCACCTTGTCGATGATGGCTTTCTGGATGTCCAGTTCCTTCTTGAAGGCCACCAGGGGAACCATGATTTCAGGCACCACGGCGAAGCCTTCTTCCTGGGAGACTTCCACAGCGGCTTCAAAGATGGCGCGGGCCTGCATTTCCGTGATTTCCGGATAGGCGATGCCGAGGCGGCAGCCGCGGTGGCCGAGCATCGGGTTGAACTCATGGAGTTCAGCTACGCGGCGCATGATGACTTCCACGGGCATGCAGATTTTCTGGGCCAGGTCAAGCTGCTGTTCCTTCGTCTGGGGAAGGAATTCGTGCAGGGGCGGGTCCAGCAGGCGGATGGTGCCCGGCAGGCCCTTGAGCGCCTTGAAGATGCCCTTGAAGTCGCCCTTCTGGTAGGGAAGGAGCTTGGAGACGGCGGCCACGCGGTCGCTCTTCTTGGTGGAGAGGATCATTTCACGGACGAAGTCGATGCGGTCCCCTTCAAAGAACATGTGCTCCGTGCGGCAGAGACCGATACCGGTGGCGCCGAAGGCGATGGCGGTTTCCGTCTGCTTGGGGGAGTCAGCGTTGGTGCGCACCTTCATCTTCGTGCAGTCGTCGCACCACTGCATGAGCCTGGCGAAGTTCTGGTAGGTGCGGCTGTCTTCCGGCTTCATGGTCTTGGAGATCAGCACCTGGATGATTTCAGAGGGGGAGGTTTCCACCTTGCCGGCGTACACCAGGCCGCTCGTTCCGTCGATGGACATGTAGTCGCCTTCATTGAAGGTCATGCCGCCCACGGTGACGGTGCGGTTGTTGTAGTCCACGATGACTTCATCAGCGCCGCAGACGCAGACCTTGCCCATCTGGCGGGCAACGAGGGCCGCGTGGGAGGAAACGCCGCCGCGGGCGGTCAGGATGCCTTCAGCGGCAATCATGCCGCGCAGGTCTTCCGGAGAGGTTTCCAGACGAACCAGGAGCACTTTTTCACCGTTGTCCGCAGCTTCCACGCAGCGTTCTGCGTTCAGGTAAATGCGGCCGGTGGCGGCGCCGGGGCCGGCGGGAAGGCCTCGGGTGAGCATCTTGGCCTGCTTGATGGCTTCACGATCAAAGATGGGGGTCAGCAGCTGGTCCACCTGGTCCGCAGGGATGCGGCGCACGGCGGTCTTCCAGTCGATCAGGCCCTGCTCCACCATTTCACAGGCGATGCGGAAGGCAGCCACGCCGGTGCGCTTGCCGTTGCGGGTCTGGAGCATGTACACGGTGCGGTCCTGAATGGTGAATTCAAAGTCCTGCATGTCGTGGAAGTGGTTTTCCAGCACTTCGCGGATGCGCATCAGTTCATTGAAGGCGGCGGGCATCACGTCGTGAAGGGCCGCTACGGGAGCGGGCGTACGCACGCCGGCCACCACGTCTTCACCCTGGGCGTTCATCAGGAATTCACCGTAGAATTCGTTTTCGCCGGAAGCGGGGTTGCGGGTGAACGCCACGCCGGAGCCGGATTCTTCACCCGTGTTGCCAAAGACCATGGCCTGTACGTTGACGGCGGTGCCCCATTCGGACGGGATGCCGTATTTCTGGCGGTAAACGATGGCGCGGTCATTGTTCCAGGAACCGAACACGGCCCCGATGGCGCCTTGGAGCTGTTCCCACGGGCATTCCGGAAATTCATGGCCGGTGCGTTCCAGCACCAGCGCCTTGAAGCGGGAGACCAGTTCCTTCAGGTCATCCGCGGAGAGCTTGGTGTCTTCCACGTCCGCGTTGCCGTAGCGTTCTTCCTTGATGGCGGCGATGGCGGCTTCAAAGGGTTCATGGTCTTCATCCGGGTTCTTCTGCACGCCCAGCACCACGTCGCCGTACATCTGGACGAAGCGGCGGTAGCAGTCCCATGCGAAGCGGGGGTTGCCGGTGGCCTTCACCATGGCTTCCACGGATTTTTCATTCAGGCCGAGGTTCAGAATCGTGTCCATCATGCCGGGCATGGATTCGCGGGCGCCGGAACGCACGGCCACCAGCATGGGCATGGCTTCCGTATCGCCGAACTTGCGGCCCAGGATCTGTTCCATCCTGGCAATGCCTTCCTTGATTTGCGCGTCAAGCTGGGCGGGATAGGTGCAACCGTGATCGTAGTAGTAAGTGCAAACCTCCGTGGTGATGGTGAATCCGGGAGGGACAGGAAGGCCGATGCGGGCCATTTCCGCAAGGTTGGCGCCCTTGCCGCCCAAAAGATTTTTCATGCTGCCATTGCCGTCGGCGGACCCTCCGCCGAAGGAATAGACGAATTTGTCAGTAGATGCGCTACATGCGCAGGAATTGGTGGACATATCGATTGTTGTAGTCGAATTAATGATTCTGCCCAAACATCAACCACAGGAGCCAACAAAAGACCCGATAGCGAGTTAGGGTCGAGTAAGGATGCCCGCCGCCCCTCGCTTTGTCAACTCGAAATTGTAAGGAAACCGGAAATGTTTTCTATGGTTTTTAGGGAAAAATACCTTCCGCTTTTTCTCCCCGCCTCCGTGCTCCCGGCTCCATTTTTCAAAGCGATTCCCGGAAGGAGGAATCCGGCTCGTAATAAAGAATATCCACCGGACATTCCACATAAATGGTGCCGCCCGTCCAACGGAGTAATGGAAGAATGATCCCCGGGATTCTATAATTCCGGGTGCGGGCTACCGTCATTTTACCCTTGATCCGTACATTGGGAGGTTCCGAATTATACCTTATCTCCTTTTGTTTCCTTGCCATCCGGTCCACGCTCCACGAACCCAAAAAATAGTAAGATACATCTGTGGAAAAAACCAGAATATTGGAACTGAGGTTACTATACCCGGCCTTGCGGCAGGCTTCCTCCCCTGCCCTCTGCAATTCTTGCGAGGCGGTGGAAGAAAAAACGTTTGGAACGCCTTTTATGTTCACAGGGCTTTCCTGGGTAATGGAGCAGGAGGAAAGAACCAGCAGGCAGCTTCCCGCCAGAAGGATAGGTTTCATGATCTTGAGAGAGAATATTAAATTAACCCAAGTTTTCCGGAACGGATAAATTGTCCGCCTGAAGATGGGGTTCTTCAAGACAGTTTTAAGGATTCACGAGGACGCCGGCAGCGGCGGCAGGCTTCACAGGGGCATTTCCTTGTAAATGAAAAGCGGACACTTATCAGCCAAATAAGCGTCCGCCGGAAAGAATATGTTTTTTATTTTTACGCCTTGCAGAAGGTGTCTTCATCCGCACAGGAGGACTGGACCCACTTGACGGAGGAATCACTGGAAGCAATATGCACCAGGCAGTGGTACACGGCTTCCTGGTCCGAACCCAGCCGAGAGGCCACCTGGGCGGCGGTTTCCGGGGTGGAGCCAAGGGCCGTCCTTACTTTCCCCAGCAAGGCCAGGAAGGTGCCAGCGGCCTTTTTGCCGGCTTCCACGCCGGGCTGGTGGTAGGCGTTGATGTTCACCAGGGAGGCATAGAAGGAGACGGCGCGCTCAAACAGGGCAATCAGCATGCCGAGCGTCTTGGCGTTCACTTCCGGGATGGAGATGGTGATGGAGGAACGTCCGGATTCCGCCAGCGCCTGGCGGGTGCCGCGCAGAAAGCCCTGGAGGAAGTCTCCGCAGGTGGCGCCCGCTTCCACTTCCACCGCGTCCGCGGAGCATTCGCGCACTTCAATGAAGGTGGCGAAGAAGTTGTTCACGCCGTCACGGAGCTGCTGCACATAGGCGTGCTGGTCCGTGGAGCCCTTGTTGCCGTATACGGAGATGCCCTGGCAGACTTCAATGCCGTCCAGGTCCAGCCTTTTGCCGAGGGATTCCATAATGAGCTGCTGCAGGTATTTGGAGAAGAGCACCAGGGCGTCCTTGTAAGGGAGAACCACCATGTCCTTTTCCCCCCTGCCGTTGGTGGCCTTGTACCAGGCCAGCGCCAGCTTCATGGAGGCGTTGCACTTCACGCAGTCCCGGCGGGTCTTTTCATCCATCAGGCGCGCGCCTTCCAGCAGTTCATCCACGTCCACGCCCTGGAGCACGGCTGGAACCAGGCCCACCACGGACATGACGGACGTGCGACCGCCCACCCAGTCTTCCATCGGGAAGCGCTTGAGCCAGCCTTCCGCTTCAGCTGTCTTGTCCAGTTTGGAGCCCACGCCCGTGACGGCGACCGCCTGGGGCGCGAATTCCAGCCCGTTCTTCTTGAAAAAGTCCTGGGCCACCATCATGCCGTTGCGGGTTTCCGGCGTGCCGCCGGATTTGGAGATGACCACGACGAGCGTTTCTTCCAGAGGAAGGGATTCCAGCACCCTGTACATGCCGTCCGGGTCCGTGTTGTCCAGGAAGAACATGTCCAGCCCTGCCGCCGGGATGGCGTCCGCCACCAGTTCCGGGCCAAGGGCGGAACCGCCGATGCCGATGACGAGGGCGGCGGAGTATTGTTCCGCGCGGGGAGGCGTGATTTTGCCGTCCAGAACGTCCCGGCCGAAAGCCTTGACTTCCGCCAGAGGTCCGTCAATGGCGGCTTTCAGTTCCGGAGCGGGAGCCAGGGAGGAGTTGCGCAGCCAGTAGTGGCCCACCATGCGTTTTTCATCCGGGTTGGCGATGGCGCCGGATTCCAGCGCCTTCATGTCGGCGAACGCCCTGTCTATCCGGCCCTGCATGGAAGACAGGAAGGCGTCGTCCAGCGGGAGTTTGGAGAAGTCAAGGGAGATGCCCAGTTCAGGGTAGCGAACGAGTTGTTGTGCGTATAGGCTCATGATAGTAATGGATTGGAAAAAGAGTTACTGGAGTTTTTTCAGGATGCTTTTGGCCTGCACGTCATCCTGGTCCGCCGCCTTCTGGAACCATTCACGGGCCTTGGCCATATCCTTGGGCAATCCAAAGCCAGTCTGGTACATCACGCCCAGGTTGTATTGCTCCGAGGCATAGCCTTCCGCCGCCGCCCGGTGGCGTATGCGGGATTGCTCCCGGGCTTCCGCGGCGGACAGACCCAGGGCCCGCGCCGCATCCGGCCACGTGGCGCCGAATTTGGAGGCGGAGGGGGCATAGCCGGCAGCCCCGGCCTTGCGGTGCATTTCGTCCGCTTTTTTCTTGTCCCGCTTCACGCCGTATTTGCCCAGATCATACAGGAACGCCATGCCCCAGTAGCCGCGGGGGCTGCCCAGCTCCGCCGCCTGCTGAAAGCATTCAAAGGCGTCCTCATATTTTTTGGCACCCATGGAGCGCACGGCGTCGGAGATGTGGAGCTCGGCTTCCTTCAAGCCGGGGAATTCCGGGATGGCGGCCCATTCCCTTTTCAATTCCTCCCGGTCCCTTTTGGACTTGGGAGGCATGCCGGACGGTCCGGAAAAGCGGAAGAGGGGAAAGTAGCCCTCCATGGCTCCCATGTTGCCCAGGCCGGACATCAGGAAGACGCCGGGAGATACCCTCCACATGTGCATGTATTGGATGCGGCCTTCCTGAAGGGACTCTTTGGCCACCCATTCCGGCATGTTCGCCGGTTCCCCGAATTTTTCCGTCAGGCCCACCAGAAGAGCCTTGTAGGCGGATTTCAGCTTGGTTTCATACTCGGAACTGCGGCATTTGCTCCGGGAGTAGAAGACCACGGCCCGCAGGCCGCCGGAGGGGTCATAGTCAAAGTTCAGGGAAAAGGTCTGTCCGCCTATGGACTGCCTGGTTTTAAATACGCCGTTGAGCCCGGTGCGTGAAAGGAGGGCATCCGTGGGCGGCCCTTCAAGCTGCTTGCTCTGCCTCAGGGTTTTCAGCACCTGGTCCTTGTCCATTCCCACCTCCAGGTTTTCATAGAGGGCGGCAAGCAGAGGAGCGCACGTAAGCGCGAAGAGTCCCGCAACATAGGCTAGTTTTTTCATAGAAGAAGTAATTGGGCGGTTTCCTACCAGACCGGGAGGGCTTTCAAAAGGATAAAATGCGTCAGCGGAGGTGAGGAAAATTTTTCATAAAATATTCATTTCCAATCTATCCACAATCTCTTCAGATAATCCTCTCCGGTGAAGTCCGGAGGCATGGGGCCATGGGTCAGCCGGAAGCCGGGAACGGCCTGCGCCACCATCCTGCGGAAGTCCTCGTGGCTCAGCTTGCGGCAGTTGCTGGTGCACAGCATCCAGCCGCCCGGTTCCAGACATTCGCGCGCCTGGGCCACCAGTTCCCCGTAGTGGGATTCCACCCGGAACACCCTTCCCCGGTCATCCCGGGAGAACGTGGGGGGGTCCAGAATGATGCCGTGGAAGGTGCGGCCCTGCCTGGCGAAGCGTTCCAGCCAGCGGCGGACGTCTCCCTTGCAAAAGTACTGGGTGGAGGGGTCAATGCCGTTCAGGCTGAAGTTTTCCCTGGCCCAGTCCAGGCATGGCTGCGCCAGGTCCAGCGTGGTCGTCTGGGCTCCTCCCAGAGCGGCATAAACGGAAAAGGCTCCCGTATAGGCAAAGGTGTTCAGCACTCTCATGCCGGGGGCGCTCCGTTCCCTCACCTGGCGGCGGTGGTCGCGCTGGTCCAGAAAGATTCCCTGGGAATAACCGGTGGACATGTCTATTTTGAAACGCACGCCCTGCTCCGTGACCGTAAATTGCAGGGGGAGTTCCGGTCCGGCTATTTGCACGGGAGCTTCTTTCTGGTTCTGTTCCAGCCTTTTGTGGAATACGGGCACATCCATTTCCCGAAGTTCACGCTCCAAGTCTGCGGGGATGGGGCAATCGCGCGTGGAGACCAGAACACGGTCTCCCATCTGGTCCGCAAATACGTCCGGACGGCCGTCCCCTTCCCCGTCAATCACGCGGAAGATGTCGGTCTCGGCAGGAATCAATTTCTTTTTGCAGTCCAGGTAATGACGGTAGGTGCGGCTCACGGCTGGACGAGACTAAGGAATTTGGCCGCAGGGGGCAATGCAAAATCAATAAAAGGGGGTTTTGAGCCAGTGTATCCTGCGGGGATGCAGGGCTGTTCCATGGCCGCGGAAATGGACTTTATGGACTTTATGGACTTTATGGACTTTATGGACTTTATGGACTTTATGGACTTTATGGACAAAGTAAAAATCAAGTTCATTCCATCCATCAGGTTCCTTTACTGCCATTCCGGATAAAAACCCTGAGAAGAGAGCCCGGGGCTTCAGGCTGAAACGGAGTTCACAAAAAAAGGGAGCCGGATCCCATGATCCGGCTCCCTGGGGATTGAGGATGTTTTCCCAACGAGGGTCTTAGTCCGCGTACTGCTCGTTGAGGGCTTCCATGATTTCCTTGGAGGCTTCCGGAATGTTGGTGCCCGGGCCAAAGATGGCCACGGCGCCGTGTTCCTTCAGGAAGTCATAGTCCTGGGCGGGAATGACGCCGCCGCAGAAGACCAGGATGTCCGGACGGCCCTGCTTCTTGAGTTCTTCCACCAGGGTGGGGAGAAGCACCTTGTGCCCTGCGGCCAGGGAGCTCATGCCGATCATGTGCACGTCGTTTTCAATCGCCATTTTGGCGGTTTCCTCCGGCGTCTGGAAGAGCGGGCCTACGTCCACGTCAAAGCCGAGGTCGGCATAGGCGGAGGAGACAACCTTGGCGCCGCGGTCGTGGCCGTCCTGGCCCATCTTGGCGACGAGGATGCGGGGACGACGTCCCGTGCGTTCGGCGAAGTCGTCCGTCATCTTGCGGACTTCCTCCACCAGCGGATCTTGACCATAGGATTGAGCGTACACGCCGGTAATGAGTTTGATTGGTGCTTTGTGGCGCCCGAAGTGTTTTTCCAGGGCGGAGGAGATTTCACCCAGGGAGGCGCGGGCCTTGGCCGCCTTGATGGCAAGGTCAAGGAGGTTGCCTTCTCCCGTGCGGGCGCATTCGGAGAGGGCTTCCAGCGCGGCTTCGCACGCGGCGGAGTCACGTTCCGCGCGCAGCTTTTGCAGGCGGGCGATCTGGGCGTCCCGGACGGTGGTGTTGTCCACTTCCAGAATGTCAATCTTGGCTTCCTGGTCCAGACGATACTTGTTGACGCCGATGATCGGCTCCTTGCCGGAGTCAATGGCGGCCTGGCGGCGCGCCGCGGCTTCTTCAATGCGCATCTTGGGCAGCCCGGTTTCAATGGCCTTCGCCATGCCGCCGAGTTTTTCCACTTCCTGAAGGTGGGCCCAGCCCTTGCGGATGAGCTCATTGGTCAGGTATTCCACGTAGTAGGAACCGCCCCACGGGTCGATCACTTTACAAATGGTGGTTTCATCCTGCAGATGGAGCTGGGTGTTGCGGGCGATGCGGGCGGAGAAGTCCGTAGGCAGGGCGATCGCTTCGTCCAGGGAGTTCGTGTGCAGGGACTGCGTGTGGCCGCAGGCGGCGGCCAGGGCTTCAATGCAGGTGCGGGTCACGTTGTTGAACGGGTCCTGCTCCGTGAGGGACCAGCCGGAAGTCTGGGAGTGCGTGCGCAGGGCCAGGGATTTCGGGTTCTTGGGGTTGAACTGCTTGATGAGCTTGGCCCACAGCACGCGGGCGGCGCGCATTTTGGCCACTTCCATGAAGTAGTTCTTGCCCTGGGCCCAGAAGAAGGAGAGGCGCGGAGCGAAGGCGTCAATGTCAATGCCGGCCTTGATCCCGGTGCGCACGTATTCCAAACCGTCCGCAAGCGTGTACGCCATTTCCAGGTCCGCCGTGGCGCCGGCTTCCTGCATGTGGTAGCCGGAGATGGAGATGGAGTTGAACTTGGGCATGTACTTGGAGGTGAACTCAAAGATGTCCGCAATGATCTTCATGGAGGGATCGGGCGGATAGATGTAGGTGTTGCGCACCATGTATTCCTTGAGAATGTCGTTCTGGATCGTGCCGGAGAGCTGGTCCAGCGTGCAGCCCTGTTCCTGGGCGGCCACGATGTAGAAGGCCAGCACGGGAAGAACGGCGCCGTTCATGGTCATGGAGACGGACATTTTGTCCAGCGGAATTCCCTTGAAGAGGATTTCCATGTCCAGGATGGAGTCCACGGCCACGCCGGCCTTGCCCACGTCACCCACCACGCGGGGGTGGTCGGAGTCATAGCCGCGGTGGGTCGCCAGGTCAAAGGCGATGGAGAGGCCCTTCTGGCCGGCCGCCAGATTGCGGCGGTAGAAGGCGTTGGATTCCTCCGCCGTGGAGAAGCCGGCGTACTGGCGCACGGTCCAGGGACGGGCCACGTACATGGTGGCGTACGGTCCGCGGAGGTTGGGAGCCACACCGGCGGTAAAGTCCAGGTGCAGGCAGTCGTCGTACACGCTTTCCGAGTAGGTGGGCGGCACGGGAATCTGTTCATTGGTCATCCAGGTTTCCGTTCCGGAAGCCGGGGCCGGGGCACCAGCCTTGATTTCAGGATAGGAGGCGGATGCAAAATCAGGAATATTGCTCATTGAATGAAATAGGTTGGTGGTTTTTAGAGGCCGATCTTGTTCTGGATAGCTTCAACGGTGTTGTAGCAGTTGGCCTTGACGTGGATGAAGATGTCCACGCCGGCTTCCTTGAACGCTTCCACATGGTCGGCCGGATAACCGGCGAGGGCCACCATCATGTCCGGCTTGATTTCCTTGAGCGCCTTGCAGAAGGCGGGAACGATTTCCGGATAGGTGTCGTCCGTGGAGCAGATTACGCACACGGCGCAGCCGCTTTCCGCAGCCGCCTTCGCCGCGTCTTCCGGAGTCTGGAAGCCGGACGGGTAAACCACGTCCAGGCCGCCGGCGCGCAGGAAGTCGCGGGAGAAGTCCGCACGGGCCTTGTGCTGGCGCAACGGGCCCATGTTCGCGAAGAATACCATCGGGCGGGAGCCTTTTTCCTCCACCCAGGCATCAGCCCTGGCAAGCAGGGATTCAAAGCGTTCCGCCAGGCGGCGCTTCGGCAGGGCTTCCATTTCCAGCGGTTCGCCGCACTTGCAGTCAGCGCCGGCCACGAGGGCCTTGTTGATGAGGCAGGTGGAGAAGCCTTCACTGGCAGCCTTGCAGGCGGAGTCCACGCTCATTTCCACATCCGGGAGCTGCACGTCCGCATTCTTGCAGCAGCCGTGGCCCTTGGGAGCGGCGCAGGCGGCGCCTTCCGTCGTTTCCAGCTTCTTTTCCGCCAGGTTGACATACTGGTTGACGCCCACGATGGACTGGCGGCGCTGGTCCGCCAGTTCGTAACGCTTGGCGGCGGTGGCGTTCACCTTTTTCTGGACGGTGCCGGCCTTGAGCGCCTTGATGATGCCACCTTCCTTTTCAATGCCCTGGAAGACGTCCCAGATTTTCCGGGAGGCTTCGTCCGTCAGGTTTTCCAGGTACCAGGAACCGCCGGCGGGGTCCACTACCTTGTCCAGGTTGCATTCGCCCAGCAGAATCAGCGGGCAGTTGCGGGCGATGCGGCGGGAGAATTCGTCCGGCATGCGCACGGCCGCGTCAAAGGGCAGCACATCGATGCTGTCCACGCCGCCCATGATGGCGGAGAAGGCCTGGGCGGAGCCGCGCAGAAGGTTGACCCACGGGTCCACCTTGGAAAGGGTCCAGAAGGAGGTGCGGGCGTGAAGCTTGATTTTCGCGGCTTCCTCACTGCCGCCGCATTCCTTCACGATGATGGCCCAGAGTTCGCGCAGGGCGCGGATTTTGGCGATTTCCAGGAACAGGTTGGCTCCAATGGAGACCGTAAAGCGCATGTGCGCGGCGGCTTCATCCACGGAGATGCCGCGTTCCTCCATGGCGCGCAGGTAGGCCACGGCGGTAGAGAGCATGGCTCCCACTTCTTCAAAGGCGGAAGCGCCGGAGTCCGCATAAGGCAGTCCGCTGACGCCGATGGTCTGGAAGGCGGGAGCGTTGGCGGCGGCCCATTTGGTCATCACGGCCATCTGGTCATAGTAGGCGCAGATGCCCTTCCCCCCGCAGAGGGAGCCCTTCATCACGGCCTTGCCCACGGGGTCGTACAGAACGCCGCCCTTGAGGTCCGCCGTGTTGAATCCGGCGGCCTTGTACGTGTTCAGGAACATGGAGAAGGTGCCCAGGCCGCAGGAGCCGGGCGTGATGTACACGTGCAGCTTGTCAAGCTGCACGCCCTTGAGAGCGGCATCCCAGTCGGCCTGCTTGCGCAGCTTCAAGCCGCACTTGCAGTTGAGCTGGACGTTCACGGCGGTCAGGCCGCGGTCCAGGTCGTGCAGCAGCTTGCCGTTGAAATCTTCCGGAGTGGAGGCGGGGATGCCCTGGGCAATTTCGCAGGGCTTTTCCATATAGCCCAGGGCGCGCGTTCCGCGGCGGTACGGGAACTGCCCGGCAGGCATCACGGGAGCGTGTTCATCCCATTTGTTATAGATGGGATGCAGAGTGATTCCCTCCACAAGCTTGGTAAAAAGCTTTTTGTCAAAGTCAGCCCCTTTCAAGGCAGCGACGGCTGCCTCACGCCATTCGGCGTATGTGGCTGGTGCGAATTCTCCGAAGTCAACCTCCGGAGCCGTTGTTTTGTTTCCCTGTTGCATGGCGAAGTCAATGGGTAAGGCCTAATATGTTGGTTTTTAGTCATGCGCAAACCAGGCCAGATTTAAAGCGCAGCGTTATTTTAGGAAATCAAACTATAAAGTCCAGCGAGAAAAATACTCCAAGCCCAATGAACGCGAATTTGACACATCACGCGCGGCGAGCTTGCAAAAACGATGTAAATGGCGTAAATACCGGGATTAAGCATGCCCCCTTCAACTACCGTCAAACTTCCTGCCCAGCTGGTCAGGCAGCTTCACTCCTTCCGCCGCCGCCTCAGAACGGTTAAGATGCTGGAAGCCGTATGCCTTGCAGGCATTGCCGTGATCCTTTCCTACGTTCTCCTGTACCTCTCCGACAGATTGTGGGAAACGCCCTCCGCCGTGGGCTGGATTCTTTTCTTCACCGCCGTGGCCGGCCTGGCGGTGTTTATCCCGTGGTGGAGCTTCCGGTGGGTTTGGCAGCGGCGCACGGAGGCCCAATTGGCGCGCCTGATTTCCCGGACAGACGCGGCCCTGGGGGACCGGCTCCTGGGCGTCATCGAACTGGATTCCGAAAAGTACGGACGCCAGTATAGTTCTGAAAAGCTGAAGGAAGCCGCCATGGAACAGGTGGCCCGCGAAGTGTCCGCGCGGGACCTGACGGTGAACATCCCCAGGCCCGGCCACAAGAAACTGTTCGTCCTGCTGGCCATCCTGGCCTTATGCACGGCGGCCGTATGCCTGGTGAGCCCGGAAGCGGCGGGGAACGCCCTGGAACGCTGGCTCCAACCGTTTGATCCTCCGGAACGCTACACGTTCACCCAGCTGGACCCTACGCCGGATTCCCTGGTCATCCCCCTGGGGGAAAGCTACCTGTATGAGCTCAAACTGGCGGACGCCACCAAGTCCCGCCCGCAGACGGCGGAGTATTTTTTCCGCAACAGGGTGCGCCAGCAGGCCCCCCTGACGGACGGCGCGTATAAAATCCATATTCCCCCCATGCAGCAGGCGGACAGGCTGGAGTTTTTCTCGGGGGACGTCGCGCGGCGGCTGAAAATCATTCCGAAGGCCCGCCCCTCCCTGCTGGGCGCTACGGCCACCGTGGCCTACCCCGCCTATATGGCGCGCCCCGACGGGCAGGAGGCCATGCGCGCGGGCGTCATTTCCGCCCCGGAAGGCTCCACACTGACGTTGAAGGTGGCTGCCTCCCAGAACCTGGATTCCGCGGCGGACGCGCAGGGGAAGCCGCTCCGCGTGGAAGGGAGCAGCGTCGTCATTCCGGATATCCGCCTGGAAAAAGACCCCAGGGAAATAGAGCTGGCCTGGACGGACAGCGACGGCCTGGCGGCCTCCCAGCCCGTGCGGATACGCCTGGAGCCCATTGAGGACAAGCAGCCTTCCATTTACCTGAGAGGCGGTGAGAATGACCGCTACGTGCTGGAAGACACCAGCATTGAATTGGAGGTGGAGGCGGCGGACGATTTCGGCCTCCGGGAAGTGGGAGTGGAATGGCAGGGTGAGAAATCCTTTTATGACGATGAGGAAGAGAATGCCGCGGCGGCGCCGGACCCGGCCAAGGCGGGCAAGCCCGTTCCCGGCCTGCGCGGGGAAAAGGTTCTGGCGGACGGCCATCCCACGCAGACCAGCCTGAAAGGAACGTACCTGTTCCAGGCCAGGGCGTTGAAATTGTCCCCCCAGCGCGTCGTCGTGCGCGGGTTCACGCAGGATTACAAGCCCGGGGGAAAGCGCGTTTATTCGGAGCCCATGATCATCTTCGTCCTTTCCAAATCCGAGCACGCCCAGATGATCCGCAATGAACTGGAACGCATCACCAGCGAACTGGAGGGCATGATCCGCCGCATGGACGCCATGGCGGACGAGGCGAAGCGCCTGAAAGGAATGGAAGGCGGCGAATTGAAAAAGGCGGAATCCCAGGAACGCCTGCACGCCCTGGCGGATGAAGAACAGACCAACAGGCGCGAATTGAGCGACCTGCTCAACCGCTCGGAGGATCTGTTCAAGGAGGCCTCCCGCAACCCCCAGATAGACCCCTCCGGCATGAAGGAGTTCATGAAGGGCATCTCCATGCTCAAGCCCATTCCCAGCGGCCCCATGAAGAAGGCGCAGAAGCAGTTCCGGGATTCCGCCTCCGAGAACCGCTCCGAACAGGAGAGCCGGAAGGACCTGGACGACGGGGAGAGCTCCCATTCGGACGCCACTCAAGCGCTGAAAGACGCCATGAACCAGCTTTCCAAGTCCGCGCAGGACATGGAGGCCAGCACCTTCGTGGCGCGGCTCAAGCAGGCCGCCGCCAAGGAGGATTCCATCGCGAACGCGCTTGCCGGCCAGATCAACATCATTGTGGGCATGACCATGGATGAACTTGACCCCTCCACCAGGCGGGAGATGGAAACCATCGCCACCCTTCAAAACGCCTCCACGCAGGATATCGGCTGGATTCTGGAAGACCTCAGCTATTACAAGTCCCGTACCGGGGAACGCATTTACAGCGACCTGTACAACCAGATGAACGCCTTCTCCCTCCGCGAGAAGCTGGACCTGGTGCACGGCAACATCCTGAACGCGATTACGGCTCGCTCCATTGACGAGTCCCGCCTGTACGCCTCCACCCTGCGCCACTGGGCCAAGCTGATAGACGACTACAAGAAGAGCCGCGGCGGCGGCGGAGGGGGAGGCGGTGGCGGTGAACAGGCCTCCATTTCCGACGCCGAGTTCGAGTTCATGCTGAAAATCATCCGCATGATCCAGCAGGAACAGGACATCCGCATGCGCACCCGCGCCGCCGAGCAGGAACACCGCAAATCCCTCACTCCGCCAGCCCCATGAATACCGTGAACCTTTCCACCCTGATTCTGGCGCTTTCCCTGCCCTGCGCCGCCGTTCCGGAGCCCGCTCCGGAATATTCCGCCAAGCACAAGGAAACGGCCTCCAAGCTGGCCGGCCAGCAGGATGAACTCCAGGCGGACACCTCCGACCTCATCCTGGGAGAAACCAATGAGAATGTGGTGGAACTGCTGAAAAAGTGCCGCCATGCCATGAATGACGCCGTGGACCTGCTGGAGGTTTACAATACGGGCGGCCAGACGCTGGCCGCCCAGTCGGACGTGATTGAGCTGATCTACCAGGCAGCCAAGGCCAAGATGACCGGAGCCGGCGGACAGCCCAAGCCCGGAGGACAGGCCCTGATGGACATGCTGCGCCAGCTGTTGGGCATGGACAACGATTCCCAGTCCGCGGAACGGCAGGACGGGGAGGGAGAAGGCGAAGGAGAAGGACAGAACGGCTCCCAGAGGGGCAAGGGAAACAATCCCGGACACGGCGCGGACGGAAAATCCAATATGGCCTCCACCCAGGAGAAGGGCGTTTCCAATCCGGACATGGCTACAGAAACACGCTCCGTCCCCAAATCCACCGGCATGTCCGCGGACGACATGCCTTCCGAATTCCGCAAGGCGCTGGACGCCTACAACAAAACCCTTCAGAAGTAAACATGCACGCCCGCCGGACGGCTCCCGTCCGCGAATGAATAATAGCTCCCTTCCTCCCCATGAAAAAGGCCCCCATCCTCCTTACCGTTCTTCTCTCCTGCTGCATGGCGGCCGCGCCGCAGAACGCCGCAGCCCAATCCACCCTGAGAACGTCTTCCCCCGTGCCGCCCCAGGTGGAGCTGATGTACGTGAAGGGGCTCCGTTACCTCCAGAACGCCCAGAAGACGGACGGAACCTATGATGGCACCTACGGGCAGGAGCCCGGCATCATCGGCTTCTGCCTCATGTCCGTGCTGGCCCACGGGGACGACCCGAACACGGGTCCGTACGCCACCATGGTGCGCCGCTGCGTGAATTACATCCTTTCCAAGCAGAACAGGGGGTCCGGCTACATCGGGGATTCCATGTACAACCACGGCTTCGCCACCCTGGCGCTGGCGGAGGCCTACGGCATGGTGAGGGACGACCGCATAGGCCCCGCCCTCCGGAAGGCCGTGGCCCTGACGCTGACCGCCCAGAAGAAGAACAAGACGGGAGGCTGGCGCTATTCCCCGGAGTCCACAGATGCGGACAGCACGGTGACCGGCTGCCAGATCGTCTCCCTGTTCGCGGCGCGCAACGCGGGCATTCCCGTGCCGGACGAGGCCTTTGAACGCGGCCTCAAGTACATGGCCTCCTGCCGTGACAAGAAAGGCGCCTACGGCTATACCGGCCCGGCGGGCCCCCGCGTCACCCTCACGGCCATCGGCTCCCTGACGCTGTCCCTGGCGCGCCTCAAAACGGACCCGTCCTTCAAGGATTCCCTGGCCTACCTGAAAAAGAACCTGAATTACCGGGATTCCTCCTACCCGTTCTATTTTGAGTATTACATGTCCCAGGCCCTGTTCCATGCGGACCAAGAGGTGTGGAAGGAATGGAATTACAAGAACATGCGCTACCTGGGCGCCTCCCAGGCACCCAACGGCTCCTGGCTCTCAGACAATTCCGCAGCGTATTCCACCTCAGCGGCATTGCTTTCCCTGGCGCTCAATTACAGATTTCTACCCATCTATGAACAATAGAATCCGCCTTTCCCTCCTGCTGGCTCCGGCCTGCCTGCTGACCGCCTGGGCCAATTCCGTCGTGGACGTGGTCACGGACAGCAATTACCGCCTCCGCGGGGAAATCGTCTCCTACGGCAAACAGGGCATCGTCATCAAGCACCCGGCCATGCGCCAGAATGCGGTCATCCTCCCGTCGGAAATCCGCGCGCTTTATTTCACAGGCACCTCCTCCCCGGACCTGCGCGCCAGGGACAAGATTTTCATGGCTACCGGGCACCGGGACATCATCCCGTGCAACATCATTTCCATCACGCAGGACAAGGTGCAGTACCGGGACATGCTGGGCAACGAGCGTTCCATCCCCCGCGATCAGGTGGCCGGCTTCCGGCTGAATACGCTCCAGGAAAAGGGCTTCTGGCAGGAACCCCTGATTTTCGACAACAGCTGGGTTTATTCCGGCAACCGGGAGGACGATTACCGCACCCAGTCCGGAAGAAAACTGATGAACGCCCTGAAACCGAAAATCCAGGGGGACAAGTACCAGTACCGGCTGGGCAACAGCGATTACCCCACCTGGATTCCCCTGTACAAGAACATCGGCCTGGACCCCTCCTCCTTTACCTTCCGCACCACCATGACGATGGAGGGCAACAACGACCGCGCCGGCATTGTCTTCTGCTTCGGAGGGAATGAGAACATTCCCTTCCGGTCCAATTCCGGCAGCAGCCTGAACAGGCTCATGCTCAGCATCGCCCCCGGAAAATGCACCCTTCTCCGGGAACAGAAGTCCGGCATTATCGTGCTGGGGGAGGTGGACATCCCCACTCCTACCCTGACGGAAGGCGTGGACATCAGGCTGACGGCCTCCCGCCAGGGAGAGAACGAGCAGGTTTACGAGCTGCTGGTGGGAGACCTGCCGCCCAAGTTGATGACGGACCCCAGCCCCCCGGAACAGCCGTTGCAGGGGGACGCCTTCGGCCTCCAGATGGAAGGGCACGTCTCCCTGGCCATCAGCAGGCTGGCCCTTTCCTCCATCACCCTGAGCGCCAAGTCCGTGACCAAGAACGGAAACGCCGCAACGGATCTTGTCCTGACGAAGGAGGAGGACGCCATTCCCGGTTCCATCAGCGGCTACAACAGCAGGAACAAGACGCTGACGCTTTCCACGGACAAGGAATATCCGGGCATTCCCCGGGAACTTTCCATCCCCGCCAAGTACCTGGATACCGTCTTTTTCGCGGAACAGGACAAGAAGAACGATTCCCGCTCTGCGGCATGCCACAGCATTCTGATGAAGGACGGCTCCCGCCTGCACGGCAACATCCTGAGCATGGATTCCCTGAGAATCGTCCTGCGGCATCCGCAGCTCGGGCAGATTTCCCTGCCCCTGAAAAACATCACCCGCGTGGAGTTCCTGAATTCCGCACAGCCATCCCGCTCCACTCCCTGATATATCCGCCATGAAACAAGCAACAACGCTTTTCCTGGGCGCCTGCGTCCTGCTGGCCGCCGCCCATCTGCCCGCCGCACGGGCGGAAGGGGTCATTACGCTTAAATCCGGAGAAAAACTGCCGGGCAGCCTGGACACGCTGGACAGCCCGTACCTGAAAGTCCGCTCCAGCATTCTTTCCAGGCCCGTGGACGTCAGCCTGGAGGAGCTTGACGAGCTGGTTTCTTCCCGTCCGCTGGAGATACCGGAGCAGTTTTCCGTCATCAGGCTCTCCAACGGGGACGAGTTTTACGGCACCCTGAAGGCGCTGGATACGGAGAGCCTTCAACTGCAAACCTCCTGGGGCGGCCTGCTTCCCGTGGACCGGAAGTACGTGCGGCACATCGGGTTCGACTCCCAGAAAGCCTACCTGCGCAACGCGACGGAATCCCTCCAGGGCTGGAAGTCCTCCGCCAACAGCATGCTCCCGGAATGCCGCAACGGGTACTGGATCATGCGCGGCTCCAACAATACGGAGCTGCAAACCTCCTTTCCCATGCCGTCCCGCCTCCATGTGCAGTTCTCCCTTTACCATACCAATACGTTCCGGATCAATCTCTCCCTCTGGCAGGACTCCTATTCCAGAAGCAGCATTGACCTGGGCCTCTCCCTGGAAAAGGCGGAGCTCTCCAAGAACAGTTCCGGCCAGTACCGGACGCTGGGCAGGGTCAAAAGGAACACGGAGCGGAACTGGTATGCCGACAAGAGCGTCAAGCGTTCCGACGTTCATTTTTACGCCGACCCGGAAAAAGGCAATTACTACCTGTACGTCAACGGAGAACAGGTTGGCCGGTGGGAAGAGGTCAAGGACATGGACAATATCTTTGAGAATGAAAGCGGGGACGATGAGGAAGAAGACAGGGAGGCCTCCAAAAAGCATGAATTCAAACCGGGCAATACCCTTGCCTTAAGCGGTTACGACGGCTTGAACATGGCCGTGTTCAACCTGAACGTGTTTGACTGGAACGGCGCCCTCCCCCACCTGGCGGAGGAACAGGACATCATTTCCAGGTACGACACGGACGCCCCCAGGGACAAGGCCCTGCTGGTGAACGGAGACGTGCTCCGGGGAGCCATTTCCCTCCAGGAAAACGGCTCCATCCGCATCAAGTCGGACCACTATGACGTGACCATCCCCACCGCCAAGGTGCGCGCCCTGGACCAGAAAAGCCAGGAGGAGAAGAAACTGCCGGAGGACGGCGCGGACACCCGCATTTTCCTGACGGACCAGAGCATCCTTTCCCTGAACCTGGAGACCCTCAGGGACGGCTTCATGGAAGGGCGTTCCGCGGCGCTGGGAAAAGTCAGAATCCCGCTGAAATCCATCCGGAAAGTCCAGTTCAACCTGCAAAGCCCGGAACTCCGGAAGCAGAGGGAGACGCCGTTCCGGAGCAGGTAAAGGCGCACCGCACGCGTTTTAGCCAATCCGGTTTCCGGGAGCGTTTAAGAGCGTATGCGTCAATGCTCCTCCATTTCCTCCGCCTGCCGCACAGCGCTTTTCACCGCCTGAATCCAGGCATTGCGGAATCCGCATTCGTCCAGCGCATTCAGGGCGGCAATCGTGGTGCCTCCGGGGGAAGTCACCTCATCCCGGAGCGCCATGGGATGCTTCCCGGTCTGTTCCAGCATGAGGGCGGAGCCCCGCATGGTTTCCACGGCCATTTCCAGGGCGGTTTTCCTGGGCAGTCCCATGGCTACGCCGGCGTCTGAAAGAGCGTCCAGCACCGTAAACATGTAGGCGGGCCCGCTGCCGGAAATGGCGGAAACGGCGTTCATCCTGGCTTCCTCCACCTTGTAGACGGAGCCGCAACCGGAGAGCAGCCGCCGGGCCGCCTCCTCATCTTCATCCGTCACGGCGGCTCCCGTGCTGTAGGCGATGACCCCGGCCAGCACCATGCACGGGGTATTGGGCATGGCGCGCACGATGCGCGTTCCGTCGCTGGCGCAGGCTTCCATGTCATCCAGGGAAACGGCGGCAGCGATGGAGATCAACAGCGGCAGCTCCTCGCCCCGTTCGGAAAGGGAGGAAATGAGAGAAAGAACGCCGTGCGGCTTAACGGCCAGAATCAGGGCCTCCACGGCGTCCGCCGCATCCGCCTCCGTGGCCGCTTCATGCACGCCGGGGTATTCCTGCTGGAGGGCCTGCACGTTTTCATGGTGGTGGTCGTACACCCAGACTTCTTCCGGAGACACCGCTCCGGCTTTCAGCATGCCGCGCAGGAGGGCGCCGCCCATTTTTCCAAGTCCGATGATTCCTGTTTTCATGGTTGATGATTTTTTTGCGGTCAAAAATATAAACGATTTATAGAAAATAAAGATACTGATTACAACCTGTGAAAGTGAAAGCGAATGACAAATTTTTGCATTTGCTCCCTCCAGCTTCCAGTGGAAAATAAACTATGCAGGCTCTTCGTTAAAATTGCAAATGGTTACGCCCCGCCTATCCCGCCTGATTCGCTTTGCAGAAGCAGCCTTCCACATGGTCGTTCACAAAGCCGGCCGCCTGGAAAAAAGCATAGCAGATCGTTGAACCGAAGAATTTGAAGCCTCTCTTTTTCATGTCTTTGCTCATGGCGTCAGATTCGGGAGATGTGGCGGGTATCTGGCTTAGGGTCTTGAAATTGTTAACAACAGGCTGGCGGCCGGGGAAGAATGACAGGGCATACTGGTAGAAACTGCCGAATTCTTTCTGAACAGCCATAAACAGTTTCGCGTTATTGACTGTGCTATTGATTTTCAAACGGTTTTTGACGATTCCATCAAATTGCATCAACCGGTCGATGTCTTCCGGTGCCATTTGCGCTACTTTCTCCACATCAAAGCCATGGAAGGCTTCCCGGTATCCTTCGCGTTTCCGGAGGATAGTAATCCAGGCCAAGCCTGCCTGGGCGCTTTCAAGCACCAGAAATTCAAACAGGGTTTTATCGTCGGTAACGGGTTTGCCCCATTCTTCGTCATGGTATTTTATATATAGTTCGTCTGTTCCGGCCCAACCGCAACGTGCATTGATGATGTCTTCCATACTTTTCCAGGTTAAAATTCCTTTTTCCTGAACAGCCATGCGGCCAGCGTCATGTGAAAGACGAAGTACCCCAGCGTAATCAGGGCCAGACTGCCGAACAGGGAAAGGGGAATGGTCTGCCCGTTCAGGGCGGAATCCGTCACGGAATAAATCTGGAAATTCGGAAAGATGAGGGCAAACAGCCTGCTGCCCGCCATCTCCCACCAGGAGAGGCCCCCCGTGCCGGAGCCCACCCACAGGGAGAGCGCCTGCGTCTGGAACAGCCCCGCCAGATATACCATGAACGTCAGCAGCGCGCTGATGATGGTTCCGTTCGTCATGCAGGACATCAGCAGCGTGAGGGAGGAGAGGACCACGAATTCGCACATCATCACGCCCAGCCCCGTCTGCACGTTCCAGGTAGCGCCCTGGAGGCGGATTCTGTCCAGGTACGGCTGCATTTCCTCCACCGTATAGCGGCCTTTCAAGGAGGCGATCTGCTCCGCCACCACCGTATCCGTCCGCAGCCACAGCACCAGCGTCATCACGGCGTCCATCAGCAGCACGGCGATCAGGGTGAGGGCCAGCACCCCCAGCACCTTCCCCATCAGGTAGTCGATGCGCGGAACCGGCTTGCACAGGATGGTGTACAGGATGCGGTCCTCCGCATCCTTGGGGATAATCAGGGCCGTGGCCGCCACGCAGAAAAAGAGGCCGAACACCCGCATGGCGCCGTAAGCGGAGTTTTTCAGCAGAACGAGTTCATTGATTCCCCCGGTTTCCGGCCCCAACACCGCGCTCAGGCGGAAGGAGCTCAGGGCCAGCAGAGCCACGGCAAAGAGGCCCAGAAAGAGAAACACCTTCATCCGCACAAGCTGCGTGAAGGTGGTACCGGCGATTACGGCCATGCGCCTGGGCGAAGGTATATAACCGGAGGTAATCCATGCCATGCGGACCATCTTGCCGTATTCCGGAACAAATAAAAGAGCTTTTTATTTCATGTGCTGAACTCCTTCCGCCTTGAAGAAGCTTCCCTCCCGTGTTCTCATGGAGCGCGTATGAGTCTACGATCCCAGTTGGAAGAACTGCTTCCGGAACTTTTGCCTTCCGACCCGGCCCAGGCCATCAAGGGGACCGAACTCATCCGCCTGGTGCGCCTGAGGCTCGGGGAGGAGTATTCAGACGCCTCCCTGCGTTACCATTTTTCCTTCATGGCTTCCGAACCGGACTCGGAAATCGCCAAGGTGGAGCGCGGCCAGGGCTATTACAGGCGCATCCGGGACCGGGACGGCAAGCCGGCGCCCAGGGGGCTGCTGCCCCTGTTCCTGGGGGAAAATGAAACGGACGCGCTGAACTGCCGCGCCAAGGCGCTGGCCCTGGCCGTGCGCCAGTATGATACCACGGGCCGCGGCGTTTTCGTGTTCAGCACCAGTGAAACGGGAACCTCATGGGTGAAGCCGGACCTGGCCGTCGTGGAATGGCCGGATGGGGAATGGGAGGGGAACGCGCTGGTCTTCGACCAAAGCGCGCTCCAGCGCCGCCGCATGATCGGAGCGCCCATGATGGGCATCCGCAGCGTCTGCGTGGCCCGCATGCCCGGAGGTGAAGACGGCAGGAGGGAGTTTTTCAGAACCTTGGCCACGTCCCGCTGGGCGCAGTGCGGGGAGCTGGTCATCGTGGGGGAACTTCCGGATGATTCCGAATGCGCCGCCCTGCGGGGGCTGGCCGCCGAATTCGGCGTAGGCGTCGTCTGCCTGGAAATTGCAGACGAACGCCTGGGCGAACTGCCGGGGGCGGAGGAGATTTTCAAGGCAGGTGACGAGGAATGCGCCGCCCTGCTGGCGGAGCTGACGCCCGTTCGCCTGGCTTCCGGCCGCCTGAAGGCGCTGGAGGCCGATACCGGGGAAACCCTGGGCGGGGAATTCGGAGCCCTGTTCGACTGGCTGGCCGCCTGCCTGGAGCGCGGCAGCGTGGAGGAATACGAATTCCGGGTTTCCTGCTATTGAACACGGCAGAGAGATTCTTGACAGAACTTGCGTATTGAATTAAAGATTTTCCCGGCCCCAACCCGCCCTCCCCCCTGACATGGAACAAGAAACCCTGGTTTACCCGCTTGCGAACAATACCGTTCTGCAAGACAAGTATACGATATTGAACGTACTGAACGCCGGAGGCTTCGGCATCACGTACCTGGCGCTGGACAATCCCAATTCACGGTACGTCGTCATCAAGGAATGCATGCCGGACGCCTACGCCTTCCGGGACATGGAAACCGGCTTCGTCCACCCGCGGGACGAACAGACCGCCGTCAACTTCGCCCAGAGCATTTCCAACTCCCGGCAGGAGGCTTCCGTCCTGGCCCAGCTCAACCACCCCGGCATCGTGCAGGTGTTCGACATGTTTGACGCCAACGGCACCTGCTATTACGTCATGGAAAACATCCAGGGGCAGACCCTGTTTGACCTGATGACCACCATGCACGCCACCGGACAGAGCATGGAGCCGGCACGGGCTACGGACCTTCTGTTCCGCCTGCTGGATATTCTGCACTATCTTCACGCCATGGGGGTTTACCATTGCGACATCAAGCCGGGAAACATCTTCATCCAGCCGGACGGCACGCCCAAGCTGATCGACTTCGGCGCCGTGCGCACCAAGACCCTCCAGCACCAGGGCCTCGTCCAGATCACTCCCGGTTACACGCCGCCGGAATTCTACCCCGGACGCCGGAGCGAAATCGGCCCCTGGTGTGACATGTACGAACTGGGCGCCACGTTCTACGAATTGCTTACGGGCCAGGTTCCCCACCCGGCGGACCAGCGTTCCGTGGTGGACCGCAACCCGAAGGTGACCAGTTACGCGGCTCTGCGAAAGACATACCCCATGAACTTCCTTTCCGGGATTGACAAGGCCCTGTCTCCGGATGAACGCAGCCGCTTCCATTCCGCCAAAGCATGGAACGATTACATCAACGCCATGGCGGCCGCAGGAACCCTGCAAGCCGGAGGAGTGGTGCGGAAAGCCCTGCCCAAGGCCAGAAAGAAATCTTCCGCAGGCACCGCCTTCGTCATCATCCTGCTCATCGCGGCGGCTGCCGTCTGGGTATGCTGGAAGCAGGGCCTGATTCAATTTTAAGTCTTATTCAACCTAAACAACAAAAAGACTTCTTATCTTTGATATCAATCCTAAAAATATCAATAGTATGCTTGTTGGAGATAATGTTAACGTAAGCAAAGTTCACGGCATAGAACCGGACGATATGCAACGCATAAGAGATTTTTTACAAGGAGCAATTTACTGCTGGTGTAAAAATCGAAAGGGAGAATGGTTTACCGCAAGAGATTTTCTAGGAGGAGATAATTTCTATTGGGAACATTATCCGCTTGGTGTATTGTATTTCCGTTATATAAAGGCTGGACATTCTGAAACTTATGCCTTTGAACAAGCCGCTAAAGACGCTGGACGTATATTGAAAAATGTATTGGCAGATGATGATCGAACATTCGAAACCGAAGAAGGGTATACGCGTCGCTATCGCTGGCAAGAAAAATAACAAAGGAGGCATTTAACGTCCCTTGTCGAGATTGATCGCCACTCGGAAAGTCTCTGCATGCATCTCACCGCGCTTGATTTTGGCGAACCCAGCTACTAAATCGTCCTCCATCACCACATTAGTGGTACGCATCGTTCGCACAATGGAAGAGAGACAGGATACCAATCTGTTTAATAGAACGGTGTGCAGTAGTCCAAAGACAGATTTTCTCTATAAGGGATTCCGTAAAAATCCTCGCGCTAACGCTTCTCTTCATCAAAAAGAAAAACTTCTGCATAAACAAGGCCGGATTCATGAATCCGGCCTTGTTTATTAACTCGGTACTACCGAATTTTCTACAGGCTTTCCCCGAAGTCCTGGCGGTACTTGGCCGCCAGTTTTTCAGGCCAGTCGCTCTTGGCGCGGAGCTTGCCCATGAAGAAACGCAGGACGGGCGGTTCCTCCACGAATTCCAGGCCCCCGATCAGGTCGCGGTTGTCGTAGAGCCACTTCATGCGGTCCGCCACGTATTTGACCTGGGACAGCGTGAAGACGCGGCGCGGGAAGGCCAGGCGGAGCAGTTCCACATCCGCCAGAATGTCGTTGCCGTCTTCATCGCGGACGCTGGAGAGCGTGCCGCGTTCCATCCCGCGCACGCCGGAGGCGATGAAGAAGGCGGCAGCGAGAGCCCCGGCGGGATAGTCCTCCTGCGGAATATGGGGCAGGAAGCGCCCGGCGTCAATATGGGCGCCCAGGCCGCCCGCGGGGGTCACGCAGGGAATGCCCATGTCCACCATCTGGCCGATGAAGTATTCAATGAAGGAGGGGCTCTGGGAAATCACGGTCAGGTCCGTGGTTTCATACAGGCCCACGGCCATGGCTTCAATTTCACGCACGGAGATGCCGCCGTAGGTCAGGAAGCCTTCAAACAGGGGAACCAGATGCTCCATTTTCTTGGCGATGGAGCGGTCGTTCGTGCAGATGCCGCCGCCGCGGGAGGAGGATACCTTGCGGGCGGAGAAGTACACCAGGTCCGCCAGGCCGCACATGGTTTTCAGGATGTCAGCGCAGGAGGAGTCCTTGAACTCGTCTTCCCGCATCTTGATGAAGTAGGCGTTTTCCCCGATCAGGGAGGCGTCCAGCACCAGCATGATGCCGAATTCGTCACAAATGCCGCGGATTTCCCGCATGTTGGCAATGGAGAAAGGCTGGCCGCCGATTAAATTGGTAGAGGCTTCCATGCGCACGAAGGGAATTTTGTCCGCCCCGTGCCGGGCGATGCAGCCGCGCAGCTTGGCGGGGTCCAGGTTGCCCTTGAAGGGGTTGGTGCTGACCGGGTTGACGGCGTCATCCGCCACCAGCTCCTCAATCTTGCCGCCGTTCAGGTCAATGTGGGCGTGCGTGGTGGTGAAATGGTAGTTCATGGGAACCACGTCGCCGGGCTTCACGAAGGTGCGGGCGATGATGTTTTCACAGGCGCGGCCCTGGTGGGCGGGAAGCAGGTATTCCTTGCCGAAGACGTCCCATACGGCCTGCTTCAAGCGGTCAAAGCTCTGGGAACCGGCATAGGCGTCGTCCGCACGGAACATGGCGGCGATCTGGTTGTCGCTCATGGCGTTGACGCCGGAATCCGTCAGCATGTCCAGGTAAACGTCGTTCGTGCTGAGCTGGAAGGTATTGAACCCGGCTTCCCGAGCGGCTTCCAGACGGCGTTCCACGGGGACAAGATGCAGCTTCTGCACCACGCGGACCTTATGCAGTTCCAGGGGAATTTGTTCCCCATTGTAAAATTTGACAACGTTGGATGGTTCTGAATTCATAAAATAAAAGGTGAGTAAAAGTGTAGCAGAATGAATCCTTTCCGCAACATAAAAGGACACCGCGCTTCTTTTTGCCCCCTTCCGGAAAGGCAGGAATGACGCTGGCAGGAAAAATGTGGAACTTACGGGAGGAAGCCCCTAGCGTGGACTCCTATGAAAGAACACTGGAAATTGATTCAACAGCATCTGGGACTGGATGCGGACGGCATCCCCGGTCTACGGACGGCGCAGGCCCTGATGGAAAAACTGGATATCCGCCAGCCGGAACATTCCTGGCCCAGCCAGGAGGAAGTGCGTTCCGGGAAGTCCGTCTTCGGCCGCGCGGGGGATGAAAGCAACATGACCAGCATCAGGCTGCCCTTCATCATGCGGCTGGCGTGGGACAGAGACACGACCGTTTCCACCATGCGCTGCCACAAGCTGGTGGCGGAGCCTCTCCTCCGCATCTTCCAAGCCACCCTGGACCATTACGGCATGGAGAAGATCCGGGAACTGGGGCTGGACCTGTACGGAGGCTGCTTCAACAACCGCTCCATCATCGGCGGAAAGGCCACGTCCATGCATGCCTGGGGCATCGCCGTGGACATGGACCCGGACAGGAACGGCCTGAACATCCCTGCACCGAAAGCGGTACTGTCCGGACCGGAGTACGCGGCCTTCTGGCAGTTTGTGGAGGCGGAGGGGGCCGTATCCCTGGGACGCGCGCGCGATTACGACTGGATGCATTTCCAGTTCGCTACTCTTTGACGGGAGCGGACGGGTCCGTGCGCCAGCCCTCCTCCCAGCGGCGGCGGAGGGCTGCCCAGTCCGTTCCGTCCCCGCCATGCCCCAGGAAGGAGCGCTTTTTCAGCTCCCGGAAGTTTTCCCCGGGAAGGTGGAGAAGCTCCCCGCGGTCATAGGCGTCCTGGTCGCACATGCCGTTGAAGAGGGGCGTCCACTGCCAGCGGCGCACGCCCAGATAGTTCTTGAACGTATCCACCAGCTCCGTCGTGCAGTTAGCGGTGACGGTATTATAATAGCGCGGATGTTCATGGAGGCTGTTGATTTTTTCCGCAAAGCCCAGAAAGGCTTTTTTCAGGTTTTCCCTGCCGATGTTGATGCGGTACAGGTACATGTCCTCCTTCCGGTAGCTGGTGCGCAGGCCGAACAGGTCTTCCTCGTCCGCCAGAATGTAAATTACGTTGAATTGCTTGTAGAGGCCCGGAACGGTGCCCTGCTCTACCCCTTCCGGCAGGCGCGTTTCCACGGAGAGGGCCAGATGCTTCCCGTCCTCAAAGCCGAAGGAGAGCATGGTATGGGCCACAAATTCCATGCCGTCCCAGTGGCTCACGGCGAAGTCCAGCGTGGCCAGCTTGTCCAGGTCAAAGCGGCGCGTCACGTAGCGCGCGTCAAAGTCCCGCTCCGTCCGGTAGACGAAACTGCGCACGTCTTTCACCACGATTTCATTCCCGTTGATTTCCACGGCGGGCAGGCGGCTCCAGGACGGCTGCCATTCCTTGCCGTTCGTCGCAGGAATGCACAGGTAGTACGCCAGCAGCAGGGCCGGCACGCCCCAGGAGGCGCGCCAGAATACGGGCCGTTTTCTGCGGAAGATGAAGGCGCACGCCATGGCCGCCAGGTAAAGCCACACCAAGGCGGCACCTCCCCATACATTGTAAAAGACCACGCCCGCCGCCCAGACGGAGAGGCCGAACCACGCCGCCATCATCAGGACGCGGGCGGCAGTCAGGCCCGCATGGTGCAGGGAAGTCAGGTGCATGGGAGATGGAAAAAGAGGCCGCGCGCTCCGGTTCATGAAACGCGCGGCCCGTTGACGGGGGTTATCTGAAGGAAAGGCCCTTTACCTTGTCCGTCAGGGCTTTCAGCACGCGCTGGTGCGCGGCGTCCACTTCCGCGGCCGTGAGGGTCTTGGCCGGGTCCCTGTACAGGAAGGTGTAGGCGATGGATTTGCGGTCCGCCGGAAGCTTTTCACCGGAGGGGTCCGTGAATACGTCAAAGCAGGAGTAGCTGACGAGCAGTTTTTCCCGGGCGGCTTCAATGGCCTTCACGATGTCCGCGTTGGGCATGGAAAGGGGCAGTTCCATGGCCGCGTCACGGGAGGAGCCGGGGAACTGGGGCAGTTCCGCGGCCTTCACGGGCGCGGTGAGGATTTCCTGCATCTTGCGGAGGTCCAGTTCCGCCACGTAAACTGGCTGGTCCAGGCCCAGCTCCCGGCAGCGAGCCAGGGACAGTCGGGCGAAGTAGCCGCAGGCCTTCCCGTCCAGCTGCACGTCCGCCCCCAGGGCGGCCTGTTCACGGGGCTTGGCGGGCGTCAGCGTAAAGCGGTGGCCCGGAGCCAGCGCTTCCATCACGGCCAGCAAGTCTTCAAAGGAGGCCTGTTCCGGCCTGGGGTCCGCCCAAGAGCGCGCCGTGCGGTCCCCGGAAACCAGGATGCCCAGGGTATCCGTTTCAATGTCCCTGCCCTTGCCGCCGCCCGTATTGCGGAAGACGCGGCCAAGTTCAAAGAAGCGCAGGCCGGAAACGCCCTGGTTGCTGTTGCGCACGGCGGCGGCAATCAGGCCGGGCGTATGCGCGGGGCGCAGCACGGAGTGATCCTCGCTGAGCGGAAGAGCCACGCGGATGAGGTCGCCGTCCTGAAGGGGGCGCAGGGGCAGCGCGTCCTTCACCTGGGCGATCGTGCCGTCCGCGGATTCGGAAGCGATGAGCTTGATGGTCTGGGTTTCATAGAACCCCAGGGCCGCCAGCTTGCGGCGCAGCCCCATCTGGAAGTTGTAGGCCACGTCCACGGGGGATTCCGTGACGAAGGGGCCGGAGAAGCGGGACGGAATGCCGTCCAGCCCGAAGACGCGGACGATTTCCTCCAGCAGGTCGCACGGGCGCGTGAGGTCCAGGCGGTGGGGGGGGATCAGCCAGCATTCCGGAACTTCCGGAACCTGCGTCAGGCCCAGGGCCGCAAGGATGCGCGCGCCTTCCTCATGGGAAATGGAACCGCCGGAAATCTGGTCCAGGGCCTTCCAGGGAAGCTTCACGAAGCCCAGTTCATGGGTCACCGCGGCGCCCTTCCCCTGCTTCAGGGAAGCGAACGCGGAAACTGGGCCGTCCGGCTCCCCGCAGGAAGGCATGCAGGCATGGGCCGGATTGGGAACGGGGGCCCCGGCCACATACGTTTTGGAGGCCGTTCCGCCCGCCAGCTGAAGAATCAGCTCCACGGCGCGCACGGAACCGCGCAGCACGTTCCAGGCGGAGGTGCCGCGTTCATAACGGTAGGAGGCGTCGGAAGAAAGCCCCAGCCTGCGGGACGTGGCGCGCACGGAGGACGGCTTGAACCAGGCGGATTCCAAAATAATGTCCGTGGTGGCGTCCGTCACGCCGCTTTCCTCCCCGCCCATTACGCCGCCGATGGCGAGCGCCTTGCCGGACTCGTCCGCGATCATCAGGTCCGTGCAGTTGAGCGTGTATTCCTGGCCGTCCAGGGCCTTGAAGGTTTCCCCCTCATAGGCGGTGCGGGTGACGATGCCGCCCTGCACCTTGGCCGCGTCAAAGGCGTGGAGGGGAGTGCCCAGTTCATGAAGGACGAAGTTGGTGACGTCCACGATGTTGTTGATGGGGCGCAGACCGATGGAGACCAGGCGTTCCTTCAGCCATTCCGGGCTTTCCTGCACCTTCACGCCGCTGATTTTCACGGCGGTGTAGTACGGGTTCAGGTCCGGCTGGTCCAGGCGCACGAAGTCCCCGGCGGGTTCCAGCTCCACCCCGGCGTCGTCAATGGAAACGGGCTTGTACTCCCGGCCGGAGATGGCGGCCAGTTCATACGCCATGCCGTTGTGAGAAAGCAGGTCCGGACGGTTGGGCGTCACTTCCACTTCCACAATCGTATCCGCCTTGACGACCTGCGAGATCGGCGTGCCAACTTCCAGCTCCTGCGGAAGAATCCAGAGGCCGTGCTCCTTGTCAGGCAGCCCCAGCTCGGAAGCGGAACAGAGCATGCCGCGGGATTCCATGCCGCGCAGCTTGCCCACCTTGATTTCAAAGTTGCCGGGCAGCACCGCTCCCGGCAGGGCGCAGGGGACCTTGTCCCCCACCTTGTAGTTCTGCGCGCCGCACACGATCTGGTGCAGCGCGCCGTCGCCCACGTCCACCTGGCAGACCTTCAGGCGGTCCGCCTGGGGATGCTGTTCCGCGGCGGCCACGCGGGCCACCACCACATACGGGGAATCCACGCCCTGCTGGCGGATGTCTTCCACTTCAATGCCGGCAAAGGTCAGCATGTCCGACATTTCATCCACGCTCAGACCGGCCAGGTCAATGTACCGGGAAAGCCAATTAAGGGAAATCTTCATATCAGAGAATATAAGGTAGGAATTATTGGAATTGGGCAAGGAAGCGCACGTCGTTCTCAATGAGGGCGCGGATGTCCCGGATGCCCCAGCGGATCATCGCCAGGCGGTCCAGGCCGATGCCGAAGGCAAAGCCGGTCAGCCCCGTGTAGCGGGCCTGCACGCCGGGTTCCAGTCCCAGTTCGCGGTCCACGGCTTCAAAGACATTCGGGTCCACCATGCCGCAGCCGGCGATTTCCACCCAGCGGGGGGCCTGGCCGTCCACCTTCAGCTTCACGTCAATTTCAAAGCTGGGTTCCGTGAACGGGAAGAAGTGGGGGCGGAAGCGCACCTCCGTCTCGGAGCCGAAGAGGGCGCGCAGGAAATATTCCAGCGTCCCTTTCAGGTCGCCTACGGAAACATCCGTGTCCACATACAGGCCTTCCAGCTGGTTGAAGGCGGAAAGGTGCGTGGCGTCAATCTCGTCCCGGCGGTAGGCGGAGCCGGGGGAAATCACGCGAACGGGGGGCGTCTGCTTCTCCATGGAGCGGATCTGAACGGTAGAGGTGTGCGTACGCAGCAGCTTGCCGGAATCAAAGTAAAACGTATCCTTCTCATTGCGGGCCGGATGGTCCTCCGGCGTGTTCAGCGCGTCAAAGCAGTGGAACTCATCCTCAATCTCCGGGCCGTCCGCCAGGGCAAAGCCCATGTGGCGCAGAATGCGGATGGCTTCATCCCGCACGATCGTGAGGGGATGCAGGCCGCCCGGCGGCAGGGAGCGGGCCGGAAGCGTCAGGTCAACGCCGGCCACGGCGGCCTTGTCCGCCTGGGCCTGAACTTCCTCCAGCTTGGCGTCCAGCGCTTCCGTAATGGCCTTGCGGGCCTCGTTGAGCAACTGGCCGACGGCGGGCTTTTCCTCCCTGGGAACATCCTTCATGCCCGTCTGGGCCATGGTCAGTTCCCCTTTTTTGCCGAGGATGGCTACGCGCGCGTCTTCCACGCCGCGCCTGTCAGACACCTGGGCGATGCGCGCCAGGGCGTCCCGTTGAATGCGTACAATCTCTTCCTTCATAAAATTTGACGGGCAAGAGCTTACCCGTCCCCCCCGCCAGCGTCAAGCCCTTCGGGCGGCGCCCCTTCTCCAAAAAACAAAAGACAGGAAGCGGAAAGAAGAAGGGGAAAACCACCGCATCCCTACATCTAACCGCTAATCCTTAATATCTAACATCTCTCTGAACACGTCACACATACCCCGGCTGGGCGGACATGCGGCCGGAAATCATGCCGAGCACGCAGAAAAAGGTATAAACCAGGCAGAACGGCAGGAAGGAACCGCCCTGGTGAAGGAAGGAGGTGAACAGCAGGCTCAGGGCGGCGCCCATGGTGAAGCCGATGCCCTGGGACATGCCGGAAAGCCTGATCGCCTCCGACGGGGTTCTGGCCCGTTCCACCATCAGCGCCATTCCGCGGCTGAACACGGTTCCCGTCGCCAGGCCGAACAGAATGGCCATCCAGATAGCCCAGTCCAGCGGAAGATACAGGATGCCCCAGCAGGAAAGGGCCGCCAGGGCCATGGCCATCACGATGAGAAGGCCCCGGCCCCCCGTGGCTTTTTCCAGAGCGTGCGCGGAGAGCGTGGCGGGAAGCTGGGCAAACATGGCCACGGAAAGGATGAAACCGGCGTCCACGTAGCTCATGCCACGCTGCCTCAGGAAGATGGGAATCCAGGTGTAAAAGAAATAGGCGGCCCCCACCCTGCTCAAATAAAAGACGGTGACCTGCCATGCCTTGCTGCTGCGCAGCAGGTTGCGGCCGGAAGCGGCTGGATCCCGCTGGAGCACCCCTACCGGATGCTTGAGGAAGTACGCGCCCCACACCAGCATCCCCAGCAGGATGGGAATAATCCATATTCCCAGCCCAAAGCGCCAGCCGCCCAGCATGTTGGAGATGGGAACGGACAGCCCGGAGGCCACCGCGCTCCCCACGCCTATCATGGCGCTGTAAATGCCCATCATGGCGGAGGCGTGGTCCGGGAACTGGTGCTTGATCAGTCCGGGAATGGCCGCTCCGGCAATCCCCATGCCCAGCCCCATCAGCACCATGCCGCCGTACAGGCCCGCCACGCCGTCCCAGCTGCGCCAGAAAATGCCGGCCACGGCCAGAAGCTGGAACCAGAAAATGATCTTCCACGGCGTCAGCCAGCGCGCCACGCGCGGGGAAATGGGCGCGGCCACGCCCAGCACAAACACGGGCAGCAGGGCAAACAACCCTGAATTTTCAAGGGAAAGGCCCATATCCTTTTCAATCGTCCCCAACAGCGGGTCCGGAGAATCAAACCCGGTCCGCAGATTGAAACAAATGATCAAAAAGGCCACAAACAGCAGCATCTTTCCCTTCATGCTTCCGGAAGTTCCCGCCTTATCCATCCCATGTTATACAGCCGTTCCCCCGCCCCCGTTCAAAAGTAAAAAACTTTTCCGGCTGTATGCGGCAGGGGGCCTTCGGGAATCCATCAGGGGAGCGCAGCAGGCCAAGCTCCGGAAACGCAGCCATTTATATTCCTCTCTTTCCATTTTTTCCACTCGCGTCTAAAACACACCATCAGATTTAAAAAGAATGTCTTACGGCTTTCCTGCATTTCATATTCCTATAGGAATATTTGGAATTAAACTAAATTCCCTTGACGCTGAATATTTTCAATATTACAAGAGGATATGCCTACTACATGCTCGTCCCCAGAAAAATGCCTCCGGTACGCCGAGACCGTCCAACGGTTCGGCATCAACTTTCTGAGAGTAGCCGTCTTCATCGTCTTCGCGTGGATTGGCGGCCTCAAGGCCTTCCAGTATGAGGCGGACGGCATCGTCCCCTTCGTGGCCAACAGCCCGATGATGAGTTTCTTCTACAACAAGCAGGCTCCGGAATACAAGCAGCACATGAACAAGGAGGGAGCCGTGGTGCCGGCCAACATCGCCTGGCACAGGGAAAACAACACCTACGGCTTTTCCTACGGGCTGGGGACCCTGATCGTCTCCATCGGGACGCTCGTGCTGCTGGGCATTTTCTTCCCGAAGGTGGGCATCATCGGCGACTGCCTGCTCATCATCATGACTGCCGGCACCCTGTCCTTCCTGGTTACCACTCCGGAAACGTGGGTGCCCAACCTGGGCGGCCCCAACCACGGCTTCCCCTACCTGTCCGGAGCGGGACGCCTCGTCATCAAGGATATCGCCATGATGGCGGGAGGCTTTATCCTGCTGGGCACGGACCTCAAGCGCATTCTGAAGGCGCGTCTCAGCAGCTCAAAGGAAGGGGAATCCTGCTGCTGCAACAATAACTGATCTTTCCGCCGCAACCTCGTCATTCACCGCCCCAGCCGAATGGAAGGGGCGTTTTTTATGCGGTGACATTTCGGGTACAGCCGCATAGAACGCCGCAAGCCCTTGCGGCAGCCAAACAGCAGTGAGCGGCAGCGAATTCTCTTTTTTCAAACACAGTGCGGCCTCCGTTCCTGAAATCTCTGCCGAAGAGCAGCGAAGGGAATTTTTTCTTCCGTTCGTGGTCTGGCAAAAGGAGGGAGCCCCTCGTTCCCGGCAACACGGCCATGGAAAATGCACCGGAGAGGAGCGTATTGCCCGTCATATCCCCCGGTTCCTCTCGGACAGTCGGGGAGCGCCGCAAGTCCTTGCATCGCTCCCTCCGGTTCATGAGAATATCCCCATGAAAAAGCGCCGCCGTTCCGGAGAACGGCGGCGCCCGAACACGCTAACCTCTTAAGCTTTTATTTGGCGGGACGCTTGCCGTACGCCAGCGTACGCTTGCCATCCCAGGAAACGGCTTCAATCCGGGTGGAGCCCTCCGGATAGGGAACCGTGGTGGAGGAATTGTCCCTGGAATCCGTCCCCACCATGGTGATGCGGACCATTTCCTTATCCTTGTAAGTTTCAAAGACGGCGGCGTTTTTCCACACGTCATGGGAGATGATGCGCCGGTTGCCCTGTTCCGTGATGCCCTGGTTGTAGGCGCCCCGGACGGGCAGGCGGTTCTTGTACGCCTCCACGCTGTTGACGGAAAGGTAGTAAATGACCGGGCTTTCCGGCTTCTTGTACTTCCTGGCGTACGCAATCAGGTTCTTGCAGTCGGATTCCGTAATGGTCATGCGTGCGCAGGTGTAGTCGTCCAGTTCCTGGTCAATTGGCTTGAGCATGCCGGTCTTCTGGAAGAAGTCCGTCAGGTCCTGTCTGGAGACGTCGCAGGCGTTCTTCATGAACGCAAGCTGAAGCTCGCCGTCCTTCTTGCCCTTGGTGTCCATCTTGATGGCCTTGTAAAAGATGTCCGGATAGAAGTCGGGATTGCCCTTCCCGGCCACCTTGAAGTACAGCTCCAGCTGCCACAGGGGGGCCAGCTTGACAAAGTGGTCATGCACCATCGGGCGGTTGTCCCCGCCGGAACGCTTGTCCGGGCCGGCCTGGATGAGCCAGTTTTCCCCCTTCAACACGCCGTTGTTCAGGTAGGCGTTAAAGCGGCCGCCGATCATGTTGCCGTCCCCGCCGTTGATGCGTTCATGCTCCAGGCGCATGCTGGAGGGGTTCAGCATGTAGTTCACGTAGGCGGAGTAAATATTGTTGGTCACTTCCCCGGTGGATACCCATTTCATGGCGGGGCGCACCTGGTTGACATGGCCGAATTCATGGGCGATGCCCCAGGCGCTGCCGGGAATCTTGTCCGGATTGCCCACTTCCCCCATCGTGCCGTTGTGGAAGGCGGCGCCCGTGCCGTCCGCGTGCATGAAGCCATTCCAGATCACGCGGCCGAACATCCGGTTTTTAGGCAACATCTTGTACTTGTACAGGCCCATGATCTGCTGCTCCATGCCGATGATTTTGTCATACAGGGCGATCAGTTCCTCCCCCTTGTCCGGGCAGAATTTCTTGAGTTCCTCCACCGGATACACCAGGTGCACGCGGCTGCCAACGATGTCCACCACCTCCGTGGGGGAATTTTCCAGCATCTTCTTCCAGTCGCTGTTCTTGCTCACGCCCCCCACGAACACGCCGTTCACCTTGCCGGACGGGATGGAGAGCCGCACCTTGGGAGCTTTCTTGTAGTTGGGCGTGAAGTATTCAATGTAGCCCAGCCCCTTGTTTTTCGCCTTGATGATGTTGATTCCCGCCTTGAGGGGGTAGGAGCTGCGGCCTCCGTCACGCCCGAAGTTGTGGATGACCAGGTTCAGTTTTTCCCCTTTGGGGTCTTCCATGACCAGCAGCACGTCCTCCCCTTCCTCAAAAAAGATGCCGGTGGGGTTTTCAAACTTGCTGTACTGGCTGGTGCGCAGGCGGTCCGCCAGGTCCTTGACCGGTTCGTACGGTTCCGCCGTGATGGCCCGTGCCTTGCGGTCATATTTCTTCTCCGCCATCTGGCGGGCGAGCTCGCGCACGAAGGGATCCTTGATTTTAGCGATGCGGTCGCGCGTGACGTTGGGCTTCAGCGCCAGCATGAATTCATTGGTGAAGACGTTGGAATCCAGCGCCTTCAGGCCCGCTTCCGTAATCGGAACGGACCCGGTCTCCTGGGCGGAAAGCACGCCGCTGCCCAGCATGCCGCAGAGAGCCAGCAAAAGGGCGCCCTTTTTCAAGAATGGTAAGAGGATCATGTTTATAAAATTATACTGATCAGTTTCCTGAATTGTTTCAAGGAAAAATCCTCCGGGAGGCACATGGCCGGGAAAAGGCCGTTTTATGTGACATGGGGTGTTCCCGCCACCACTTAAAAACTGTCCATCCCCTTGACGAGGTCCCTATAATGGCACCTGCAACACATTTTTCCACATGAATACAGAAACACATCAATTTCAGGCGGAAGTCCGGCAGCTGCTGGACATTGTCATCAACGCCCTTTACAGCGACCGTGAAATTTTTGTCCGGGAGCTCGTTTCCAACGCTTCGGACGCCCTGGAAAAACTGCGCTTGAAGCAGCTGACGAATCCCGGCATCTACCAGCCGGACAAGCCGCTGGAAATTACCATTACCACGGACAAGGACAACAAGACCATCACCATCGCGGACACCGGCATCGGGATGACGGAGGCGGACCTGGTGGAAAACCTGGGGACCATCGCCCATTCCGGCACCAAGAAGTTCATGGAGGCCCTCAAGCAGAAGCAGGAGGGCGGCGCGGACCTGATCGGCCAGTTCGGCGTAGGGTTCTACAGCTCCTTCATGGTGGCGGACCAGGTGGAGGTTTTCACCCATTCCTGGGAGCCGGAGGCGCCCTCCCTGCGCTGGACTTCCAACGGACGGGAGGGCTACAGCATTGAAACGCTGGACGAACCGCTGGACCGCGGCACCCGTATCGTCATCCACCTGAAGGATGAATATGAGGAGTTTTCCCAGGAATACCGCGTGAAGGAGCTTCTGCGCCGCTATTCCAACTTCGTGGGCTTCCCCATCAACTTCAACGGAGAGCACATCAACACCGTCCAGGCCATCTGGTCCAAGTCCAAATCAGACGTGAAGCCGGAGGAATACGACGAGTTTTACCAGTTTATCTCCCACACGGATGAAAAGCCCCTGTCCTACATGCATTTCAGCGCGGACGCCCCCATCATGCTGAATGCCCTGCTTTTCATCCCCAAGCGGAACCCGGAAATGTTCGGCTTCGGCCGCGTGGACGCCAACGTGTCCCTGTACTGCAAGCGCGTGCTGATTGACGCCAAGCCGGAAGGCCTGCTGCCGGAATGGCTGCGCTTCCTGAACGGCGTGGTGGACAGCGAAGACCTGCCCCTGAACATTTCCCGTGAAATGCTCCAGGACAATTCCCTGGTGCGCAAGATCAGCGACATCATCACCAAGCGCTTCATCAAGCACCTGGAAAAACTTGCCAGGGACGAGAAGGATACCTACCAGGAATTCTACGGCCAGTTCTCCCGCTACCTGAAGGAAGGCGTGGTCACCTCCTGGCCGAACAAGGAATCCCTGGGCAAGCTGCTCCGCTTTGAATCCACGGCCACGGACCCGGGGGAAACGACCTCATTTGAGGAATACGTCACCCGCATGAAGGAAGGGCAGACGGCCATTTACGCGCTCACCGGCCCCTCCCGCTCCCATCTGGAAAACAGCCCGTACCTGGAAGCCTTCAAGGCCCGCGGCTATGAAGTGGCCTTCTTCACGGACCACGGGGACGAGTTCGTGCTGGACTCCCTGTCCAGCGTGGACGGCAAGCCCGTCACGATGATTGACCGCGCCGACGTGGAGCTTCCCGAGCTGGAAGAGGAACAGAAGGACGCCCTGCCCCGGGAGGAAGCCACCGCCCTGGAAGAATGGCTGAAAGAACTGTACCCGGACAAATTCTCCAAGGTCACCCTGGGCAAGCGCCTGGTCAGCGGAGCCGCCGTGGCCCTGCAAAGCGGCAATGACATGGGCCCGGAAATGAGGGCGTACATGAAAGCCATGGGCCAGGAAATCCCCGAAAGCCATCCCCAGCTGGAGCTGAACCCCTCCAACCCGTTGGTGAAAAAGCTTTCCGCCCTGCGCACGGAAAACCCGGAACTGGCGCAGATGGTCGCGGACCAGATCGCGAATACCGCCCTGCTCCGCGCCGGCATGCTGGACGATCCCGCCGTGCTGGCCCAGTCCTCCCAGGCCCTGATGGAGCAGCTCCTGCTTAAATAGAGCCTCCGGCGGAAACGGCCTCTTTTCACAAGCCGCTCCCCGCCTGGGGGGCGGCTTTTTCCTTTCATTCCTCGTCATGAACGCGTTCCACCACATGCCCCGGCA
Source organism: Akkermansia muciniphila (assembly GCA_947624785.1). Lineage (GTDB taxonomy): Bacteria > Verrucomicrobiota > Verrucomicrobiia > Verrucomicrobiales > Akkermansiaceae > Akkermansia > Akkermansia muciniphila_F. Next base: position 235,065 of record CANQLV010000001.1, read on the forward strand.
CTTCCTGTTCCTGAAGCTGGCCTACCAAACGGGCATGTGCCTGCTGGCCCTGGTGGCGGTGACGCTGGCCGCCATTGACCTGACTTCCGAGGCGGCGGAATGGGAAGTCACGGCGGACCGTGTCATCTACTGGATTTTTGTGCTGGACTACGTAGTCCGCTTCTCCATCAGCCGGTCCAAATGGCTCTTCGTCAAGGACCATGTCTGGGACCTGCTGGCCATCATTCCCTTTGACGTGCTGTTCCGTCTGTTCAGGTTCGCCTCCCTCGGCGAGATTCTGCGGCTCGCCAGGTACCTGGACCTGTTCTCCTACGCCATGAGGTTCACCACGCGCATCAGGCGTTTCTTCAACACGAACGGATTCAAGTACATCTGCATTGCCGCCCTGGTCATCATCCTGCTGGGGGCCGTGGGCATCCATCTGGCGGAAGGCATGAGCCTTCCCAACGGCATCTGGTGGTCCTTTGTCACCGCCACTACCGTGGGCTACGGGGACACCTACCCGGTCACCACTCCCGGAAAGTTCCTGGCCGTTTTCCTGATGCTCACGGGCATCGGCTTTGTGGGAACGCTCACCAGCACCATCACCTCCTTCTTCCTGCACCCGCATGAAGGGGACCCCATGCCGTACCGGGAGGAGGAAATAGAGGCCATCAAGAAGAAGCTGGACGGCCTCTCCTCCATGACGGACGAGGACATAGACACCATGGCGGCCCTGCTGAAGACCCTGCGGGACGCCCCGCACGCTTCTTCCCCTCCAGAGAAGGAAACTCCTGCCGCCGGCCCCGGCACTTTGCCGCAAAAGCCGGAATGACCCGAATGCCGGATGCGTCTCTGCACGCCTCCTGCCGTCGTCCCTTCTTTTTGCACCAAGACTGACAAAAATCCGTCTGGCATTGCACGGGCAAAGGCGGACAATCTTTCGCGTCCGGGGTGTCCGCACTCTCTCTTTTTCAATCTTTCCAACTTTCTCCATCATGCCAGCAACCAGCCCTCCCCGCGCCTGGGCCGAAATCGGCCTCGGGGCCATCCGCCATAACCTGAACGTCGTCAAACAGGCGGCCAAAGGGGAATATTACATGCCCGTGGTGAAGGCGGCGGCTTACGGCCACGGGCTGGAACAGGTCTGCCGCGCCCTGGATTCGGAAGGCATCGCCTTTTTCGGCGTCGCCAACGTGGGGGAGGCGCGCCGCATCAGCCAGGCGGGGTGCCGCACCCGTCCCTACATCCTGGGTCCCGCCTTTCCGGAGGAACGGGAGGAAATCGTGCTGAACGGCTGGCGTTCCTTCATCTCCACCATGGAGGAAGCCGTGCACTACAATTCCCTGGCGCGGCTGTACGGGAAGACGCTTCCCATTCATATTTCCGTGGATACGGGAATGGGCCGCGGCGGATTCCTGCCGGACCAGCTTGAAGAGTTGCTCTCCCGCCTGGGGGAACTGGACAGCCTGTACATGGAAGGGTTGGGCGCGCACCTGCCCTGCGCGGACGAGAACCGGAAAATCACGCTCGGGCAAATCGCCCGCTTTGAACAGGCGGCCGCCCGCCTCCGGGAAAAACTGCCCCTGAAGTACTGCCACCTGGCCAACAGCGCCGCTTCCCTGGATTATGATATTCCCTCCAACAACATGTGCCGCCCCGGACTGGTGCTTTACGGTTTTTCCCCCATTGCCTCCCCATGGGCCGCTCAATTGAAACCGGCCATGGCCCTTTTCTCCCGCCTGACGGTGGTACGCACGCTGCCGGAGGGCCACGGCATTTCCTACGGAGGCACTTTTGTAACGGACCATCCCACCAGGGTGGCTACCGTGGGCATAGGCTATGCGGACGGCTACCTGCGCTCCCTGGCCCACAAGGGCGCCCGCGTGATGGTGGACGGCGTTTCCTGCCCCCTGCTGGGCCGCGTGACGATGGACCAGATCATGGTGGACGTCAGCCGGGTGCCGCACCCGAAACCGGGCATGATCGTGGAGATTATGGGGCCGAACATTCCCGTGACGGAACTGGCGGAAAAGGCCGGCACCATTTCCTGGGAAATTTTTACCGGAATAGGCCCCCGGGTGCCGCGCCACTACATCCACTGAACCCGCTGCCGGAGAAGCGGTCCGCCGTGTTCCCTTATTCCGCGCGTGCCCTCATTCCGATTGACGGGCAGCCTGAAATATCGTTTATTTAACCGATATGATGAAGGTTTCCACCAGAGGACGTTACGCGCTGCGCCTGATGATCGACCTTGCCCAGCATCGCGACGACGGCTACATCTCCCTGAAGGAGATTTCCGCCAGGCAGGACATCACCGTACGGTATCTGGAACAAATTATCGCCATCCTGCTGAAAGCGGGCTTCGTTCAGAGTTTCCGGGGGAAGTCCGGCGGCTACCGCCTGTCCCGGCATCCCCGGGAATACACTACGGAAGACATCCTGAAACTGACGGAAGGTTCCCTGCTGCCCCTCTCCTGCACGGCTTCCCAGAACAGCCCGTGCCCGCGGGCGTCAAGCTGCGCCACGCTGCCTTTCTGGCGGGGGCTGCAAAAAGTCATTGAGGATTACCTGCGCCGCGTCACGCTGGAGGACCTGTCCGAGCAGCAGAAGGAAATCGGCTGCGACTACGGAGCGGGCATTTAACCGGAGCCCCCGGCCTGAACATTCTTTCATCCCTTTTTTGTTTTGGCCTTATGTCCCACTTTTTTTACCCGGCACTTGACATCCCGTCCCGCTTTAACTATCTATTCCCTACTTTCCCGATAGGAATATAAAAACATGAATAAGAACCACCGTTTTGAAACACGCCAGATCCACGTGGGTCAGGAAAATCCGGACCCGGCCACAGATGCCCGCGCCGTGCCGATTTACGCCACCACTTCCTATGTCTTCAAGGACTCCGAACAGGCGGCCGCCCGTTTTGCCCTGGCGGAGCCGGGCAACATCTACAACCGCCTGATGAATCCCACGGCAGACGTCTTTGAAAAGCGCATCGCCGCCCTGGAAGGGGGAGCGGGCGCGCTGGCGGTAGCCACCGGAGCGGCGGCCATCGCCTACGCCGTCCAGAATATTGCGCGCGCCGGGGACCACATCGTTTCCGCCGCCAACGTGTACGGTGGCACTTACAACCTGTTTGCCCATACGTTTGCTGAATCCGGCATTGAAACCACCTTCGTGGACGGCAGCAATCCGGACGATTTCGCCAGGGCCATCCGGGAAAATACGAAGGCCCTGTACGTGGAAAGCCTGGACAACCCGAACTGCAACGTGGCGGACATAGACGCGCTGGCGGAGGTGGCGCACGCCCACGGAATTCCGCTCATTGTGGACAATACCTTCGCCTCCCCCTTCCTGTTCCGCCCGCTGGAGCACGGCGCGGACGTGGTGGTGCATTCCGCCACCAAATTCATCGGCGGCCACGGAACGGCGATGGGCGGCGTGATTGTGGATGGCGGCAAGTTCGACTGGACGCAGAATGATAAATTCCCCGGCATCAGCCAGCCCAACCCGAACTGCCACGGCGCCGTGCTGGCGGAAATCTGCGGCCCGCTGGCCTACATCATGAAGATCCGGACCACCCTGCTGCGGGATACGGGGGCCACCATCAGCCCGTTCAATTCCTTCCTGCTGCTCCAGGGGCTGGAAACCCTTTCCCTGCGGGTGGAGCGCCATGTGCAGAACGCCCTGCGCGTGGTGGATTACCTGGCTGCGCATCCCCAGGTGCAGAAGGTGAACCATCCTTCCCTGCCGGACCATCCGGACCACGAACTTTACCGGAAATACTACCCGAACGGCGGCGGCTCCATCTTCACCTTTGAAATCAAGGGTGGCTCGGAAAAGGCTCGCAAGTTCTGCGAAAGCCTGGAACTATTCTCCCTGCTCGCGAACGTGGCCGACGTCAAGTCCCTGGTGATTCATCCGGCCTCCACCACCCACTCCCAGATGACGGAGGAGGAACTGAAGGCGGCAGGCATTTCGCCCTCCACGGTGCGGCTTTCCATAGGCACGGAACATATCGACGACATTCTGGAAGACCTGGAACAGGGCTTCCGTGCCATTCTCTAACGATTTAACGGCTACAACGCTCTTTTCCTACAAACCATGAGAATTTACAGAAACATTACAGAACTGATCGGTGGCACTCCTTTGCTGGAGCTGACCAATTACGAACGCAAAAACGGCCTGAACGCCGCCATCCTGGCCAAGCTGGAATACCTCAACCCCGCCGGCAGCGTGAAAGACCGCATCGCCCGGGCCATGATTGACGCCGCGGAAGCCTCCGGAGAGCTGAAGCCGGATTCCGTCATCATTGAGCCCACCAGCGGGAACACGGGCATCGGCCTGGCGGCGGTGGCCGCCTCCCGCGGGTACAGGATCATCCTGACGATGCCTGAAACAATGAGCGTGGAACGCCGCAACCTGCTGAAGGCCTACGGCGCGGAACTGGTGCTGACGGACGGCGCGCTGGGCATGAAGGGAGCCATTGCCAAGGCGGAGGAACTGGCCGCAGGACTCCCCAACAGCTTCATTCCCGGCCAGTTCGTCAACCCGGCCAACCCGGAAGTCCATTTCCGGACTACCGGACCGGAAATCTGGAACGATACGGACGGCAAGGTGGACTTCTTCGTGGCGGGAATCGGTACCGGAGGCACGATTACGGGCGTGGGCAAGTACCTCAAATCACGCAATCCGGAAATCCGGATTGTGGCCGTGGAGCCGTCCGCCTCCCCGGTGCTGACCCAGGGAACCGCCGGCCCCCACAAAATTCAGGGCATCGGCGCAGGCTTCGTGCCGGAAACGCTGGACACCTCCGTGTATGATGAAGTCATCACGGTCACCAATGAAGACGCCTTCTCCACAGGCAAGGAGCTGGCGCGCACGGACGGCGTGCTGACGGGCATTTCCTCCGGCGCAGCGCTCTGGGCCGCCACGCAGGTGGCGGAGCGCCCGGAAAACGCAGGCAAGACCATCGTCGTCCTGCTGCCGGACACGGGGGACCGCTACCTCTCCACCCCCCTGTTCACGGATTAATCCTTCCCATCCCCCAGCCATGAAAGAATTCAACCTCCACCTCTACCTGGTCACTGATGAAGCGGCCAAATGCCGCCACAGCCTTCTGGAAACCGTTCAGAAGGCGGTGGACGGCGGCGTCACCATCGTGCAGTACCGCTCCACCAATCCGGACGCGGGCACCTGCTACCGGGAAGCGCTGCCCATCCGGGACTTCCTGGCGTCCCGCGGCGTTCCCTTTATCGTCAACAACCGCATTGACCTGGCCCTGGCGCTGGACGCGGACGGCGTCCACATCGGCCAGCGTGACCTGCCGGTGCCGTCCGTCAGGGCCATGATCGGCCCGGACAAGATTCTGGGGCTTTCCGTCTCCAACGCGGACCAGCTCCGCGCCGTAGACGCCGCCCTGGTGGACTACCTTGGGATGGGGCCCGTCTTTCCCACCATCTCCAAGCTGAACGCGCCGCCCGTGCTGGGTGTGGAGGGCTTCGCCGCTCTGGCGTCACAGTCCCCCCTGCCCGTCGTCGCCATCGGCGGCCTGGATGCGGAACGCGCCCGGCTGGTGCGCGCCACGGGAGCGGCCGGAGGCATTGCCGTGGTTTCCGCCATTTGCGGAGCGGAGGATCCGGAGGCCGCCGCAAAGGCGCTGGCCTGACCGGACGCATTCCGGAAACAAGCGGCCAGCAAAACATTTTTTCAAGCGCCATGCCTTCATCATCCGACCTCGTCCACGCCGTCTCCGCCGATCTGGAAAAAATCCGGGAGGCGGCCCCTTTGGTTCTCTCTCTGACCAATTCCGTCGTCCAGCCCCTGACGGCCAACCTGCTGCTGGCCGCAGGAGCCGTTCCCGCCATGCTTAACGATGCGGAGGAAGCCGTGGAAATGCTCCGCGGCGGAACGGGAGCCCTGCTGGTCAACCTGGGCACCGTTACGCGCGAACAGGGCGCCGTCATGCAGACGGCGGTGCAGGAAGCCAACCGGCTGGGCATCCCCTGGGTTCTGGACCCGGTGGCCGTCGGAGCTCTCTCCCTGCGTACGCGGCTGGCGGAACAGTTGAAGGAACGGAAGCCCCGCATCATCCGCGGGAACGCCTCTGAAATCATGGCTCTGGCCGGTTATTCCTCCGTCACGAAGGGACCGGAAAGCACCAGCTCCAGCGCAGACGCCCTGCAGGCGGCCAGGGAACTGGCCCTGCACACGGGAGCGGCTGTCCTCGTCACGGGCCGCACGGACTATTCCACGGACGGTCGCCAGGTGATTTCCACGGAAAACGGGCATGCCATGATGTCCCGCGTCACGGGCGTGGGCTGTTCCATGGGCGCGCTGGCCGCCGCCTGCGCCGCCGTCTCCCCCTCCCCCTTGCAAGCGGCCGTCTCTACGGCCGTATTGATGGGCATTGCGGGGGAAATGGCTTTTGAACAGAGTCCCTCTCCGGGCTCCTTTGCCGTCTCCCTGCTGGATAGCCTGTACTCCCTTTCTCCGGAAGAAGTAGCGCGGAGAGCGCGTATTCTTCCTCTTTAAAAACATCCCGTATCCTTCCCGGACCGGAGGAAAAACAACGCGCCGCACTCCCTCCGGAATGCGGCGCGTTGAATTTACAGGCCTTTTTTATTCGTTCCGCGGAACGGAACGGCGCAGGAACACCGCTCCCAGCGCAGCCATCAGCAGCATGCAGGAGGACGGTTCAGGAACAGGAGCAGGCGCCGTAGCCGTAAACGCCGATGCCATGGCTGAAGAAGCTTCCGGTGCCGCATTCGGCGTCCACACCATGCTCACTTCCTTGGAATCCTCATTCTTCTGGAGGCTCCACTGGCCGTACGCCGCGTAATCCCCGGCGGAAGACGCATCCAGCGTGAAATTGCCCGTCAGGGTCGCGTTCGCTCCCCCCTCAATGAAGTTCAGGATGTGGGAGGTTCCCCAGAAGTCGGTAGAATAGTCGAGGCTCAACGCCGCCAGCTTCAGCTTGGCCCCCGCGTCAATCTGGAAGACGCCGGACTGGAGCATCAGGCTGTTGTACGCCAGTTCATTCCCGGCGGAACCGCCCATGGACAAGGTCAGTTCAAAGACGGAGCCGGACTGGAGCGTCGTATTCCCGGACAGGGTGGCGGAACCGGAAAGGATGCCGCCATTCTTCACCAGGATATCATTTCCAAGAGAAACAGCGGTGATATCCGTTCCAAGGCCCCCGAGAGCCAGACGAGCGCCGGTATTGACGGTTGCAGCACCGGTTCCCAGCGCCTGGTTGGAAACCGCCGCCAGCGTTCCCCAGTTGACCGTGGTTCCGCCCGAATAGGTATTCTTGCCGGAAAGCACCATGATCCCGGCCCCCTTCTTGATGAAGGAGCCTTTCACGCCGGAGGAGTTCACAATGTTGGCGGAGACGATCAAATCAGACGCCGCCGTGCCCCGGTCCACCATGAATACCGTAGGATTGGCGTCCCTGAGCTGCACGTTGACGCGCTTGATTTCAGATGCCCTGTTTGCGGATTTCACATTAACGACGGCATTTGTCCAGATATCCATGCGACCGCCGGTTATGCCGTCCACAACGCCTCCGGTCAGGTTGAACACCGTATTCTGGAACGTCTGGTTCTTGTTGTCTCCAAAATACAGGGTTCCCCCATTGATGTTCACGTTCTTGACGGAGGCGTTCCCTCCGGAATAACCGAAGCTGTCGCCGCCCTTCAATGTCACCTGCGCTCCCTCCCGGATGGCCAGGTTCCCGCGAATCATGCCGTTGGCGCCTCCGTAGCCCACCACAAGGACGCCCTTATTCACGGTGGTTCCTCCGGTATAGGAAAGCATCTTCTGGATGGTGAGCGTGCCGGAACCGTTCTTCACGAGCGAGCCTGTTCCGGACACATTCGTGTTCAGGGCAACCGAATCAGACCTGTTGAAGGCGAGCACGCCGTTGTTGACGACTGCACCGGCGCCCAGGGAACCGCTTGTACCGCCATTCCCTATCGTGAGCATTCCCGCCGCAATGGTGGTGGTTCCGCTGTAGGAATTGTTCCCCGTCAGCACCAGCTCACCACTCCCTTTCTGGATCAGGCTGCCCGTACCGGAAATGGCATTGGCCGCCGTCACGCTGTCCGTCCTGCTGAATGCCAGGGTTCCTTCATTGGAGACGGCTCCCGTTCCCAGGCTGCCGGCTGCCCCTCCATTGCCCACTGTCAGGAAAGCTCCGGACAGAATGCGCGTTTCACCGGAATACGTATTGTCAGACGCCAGAATAATTCCTCCGCCATTGCCCATGCCCTGGGTATCCACCGTCAGGGAATGATCACCGCCCAGCGAACTGGCTACGGTCAGCGTCCCGTTTCCGCCGAACAAATATCCCTGCGTTCCGGCTGTCACGGACCCGGACAAAACAGCCTGCCCGTCAGCCCCGATGCACACGGAATTCAGTCCCGTGCCGCCCAGATTCAAATCCGCCGTTCGGGTTCCCGACAGGAGCAGCACGCCTTCGGAAGCATTGGAAACATGCGCCAGGGCGGCTTCCGCCTCCGACCCAAGGGCAAAGGATGTTCCGTACTTGACGAGCACATTCTTGTTCTGTACCCCGAGGGAGCGCACGTCCGCATAGGTGAGGTTCACTCCCCCATTCAGTTCAATGACCCCGGAGAAAGCGGCTCCACCCTCGGAATCACTGTTGTGCGCGTTGGCAAGCACTACGGTTCCGGTATTAGAACCGTTGCCGATGGACAGGGTTCCGGAGCCGCTGAGCTTCAGGTTTACCGTCAGCGTTCCGCCGCCGCCTCCCAGAGACCAGCCTCCGTCCGCGGTCCAGCCGGAAAAAAGTTCCGTGGTACCACTCACCCCCAAATTCACCTCTCCCCATGCGCCTATGGACAAGCTCCTGAACCCATTCAGGCCGGAAATCGTCGCCTGGTCTTCCAGCAGCACGAACGTTCCGGAAGACGCCTGGTCCAGCTTTCCGGCAATAGCGGAAAAACCAGCGCCTTCCACAGCCAGGGCTCCGGCAGCATCCAGCAACCAGACAGCCTGCCCGAGAGCCCCGGCGGAAGAGGCGCGCACCAGGCCTTCTTCAACCCTTGCAGCTCCGGAAAAACTGTTGTTCCCGTTTTTCAGAAGCAGGGTTCCTTCCCCGGTTTTCACCAGGGAACCGGCTCCGGAAATCACGCCGGACTCCGTCGCGGAACCGGAATCCACCTCCGCACGGAACATGGATGCGGCTCCGGACAAAACGACGTTTCCGCTGTGATTTCCCCCGGCCAGCACGCCATACGTGCCTCCGTCAGCCACCTGCACGGCAGACACCACCAGGGAATGGCCGCCGGTGGTAAACCGGGCGCCGCTGTTCACCTGCACGGTTCCGGTGGAAAAGGAGGCCATCTGCCAGTCGTTCTCATCCACATAGCCGCCTGCGTGCAGGGTGTGCACTCCGGCCACCTTCACCTCTCCTCCCTGCACCGTCCACGTTCCGGTATTGAGAATATGGCCGGCCAGATTCCAGACGGACCCTTCCGCCGTGCCGGGTGCGTACACCACATTCATCAGGCCACGGGAAGCGGCCTCCCCGTCCCGCAAAGCCCCCAGGAACGTCTGTTCCCCGGAGCCCGTGAACGTAAGCGTTACGGTGGAATTGCCAAGGTAATTGGCAAAAGCGGCTCCGGAATCCAGGTGGGTGATGGCGTTTAGCGTCAAATTGTGCCCGTACATGTCCACGACACCCCCGCGATGGCCGAAGATGAACTCGCCGGACAGCTGGTTTTCTCCCTGCAAACGTACGGTCACGCCACCGCCGTTCAGCTTCACGTTGTGCGCAGCATAGCCGTCCCGGTCCAGAATCAGATTTCCACTTCCGCCCACGTTGATATCCGCCGCGTTGTTACCATGGCCGCTCACAATCAAATCGCCTTCTCCGATCTTTCTCCACTCGTCTCCGGAGGTTCCGGTCAGCAATGTAGTGACCGTAGCGCCCTTATTGACTACAAAACCAGCCGTATTCAGGCGGCAGGAGGTATTGCCCCCGTCGCTCAGCACGTAGTCCCGGTTGAACGTGAGAGAACCCGCCCCCGTATCCACGGAGCCCTGGAGAACAATCGTGCCCCCGGAACCGTCAAAAATCAGATTGGAACACGCGCCGATCTGCGCGTCCGTGGCCCGCGTTCCCTGCGTGGAGGTATCCCCCCGCACTCCGGAAGCCAGACCTGTGTATTCCGTGCTGATATCTCCCTGAACGAAGGTCCCGTTCCCGTCGGCATCCGTCACGTTCCACAGCACGTCACCTCCGCCCGCAGACACGCTGACGGTGCGGTTGAAGCTGTCCACGTAATCGCTGGCCCACTGGTTGCCCGAACGCATCTGGCTGAACTGCCCGTAACCGCTGCCGCCACCGGACTGCCCGGCCCCTACCCATTCCCACTGGCCGGATTTCTCATTGAATACATAGCTGGGGCTTCCGCTGTCCCCGGCCAACACGCCGGAAGGCAGTGGATTGGACTCCGAAGGTTTCTTGAAATTGTACCAGAAACGGTAGGCGGGATAGGTCTTGGCGTTTTCCGGGTCCGGCTCTCCGGTTCCCGGAACGCTGGCCTGCCCCTCAAAAACAAGGGTCCCTCCGGTCAAGTAGGAATACCCCCCGCTGACCGTGTCCTGTTTGCCATTGCCTGTGGCAAACGCCTGGGTGCCGGATCCCGCTCTCAGTACCAGGCGACCCTGCATATGGTCAAGGTATTCCGGATCCGTCAGATAAGGAGCGTATTCCGCCTCCGTCACGATCTTGCTCAGACGCTGCACGCGGTAATCATAGGTATAATTCGTCTGGTTTCCCCAGGCATTCTTGATGACCACGCTGCGGTAGGCGTCATAAAACGGCGTTCCCTGGGTGGCGCCGAAACGCTTGGTAAACGTGATGGTCTGGTTATTGTAATCATGCGATACGGTAGCGATGAAACCGGGACCGCCCACCAGGGCGGCTTCCCCGGCGTGGGCATCCGCCAGTCCGTCAAAATTCATCATCTTGGGGATGGTGCCCACGTAATTGCCTTCCTTGTCGTAGATGGCAATGTCCCTGGCATTGATGCCGAAAATGCCCCGGTTTTCCGCAAAATCGCGGTAAGTCTGAAGGTCGAAGGAATCAGACATCAATCCCCCATAAACGGGAGAAAGGAGGCAGGCCGCCCCCAACAGGCCGGAATGATAGAAATAATGTAAATTCATGGCAGAACGAGCTTTAGGTTAAAATAATTCAAATCATAAAAAGTACTGTTATTCAAAATGTTTTTTAAAGGACGCTTCAGGAACCGGGAACTTTATTTCATTCCCAATAATTTTAATTATTCTTCATTTTGTTAGAGTTTGAAAATGCCGTTTGTTCTCAACAAACGACTTTACATTCCAATCACAACAAGAACTGCCGCCAATTCCACGCCTTGTATGACACAAATTATTCCTTCTTTTTCCTTGCTTCAAATCAATTCACCTGAAAGTTCGCCCTTTCCGGTCTTCCGCCTCCTTTCTTTTTCATGCCGCGTAAGAATGGAATCTGTTTAGTATTGTGAAACATTCCCGGCCTCCTATAATGAAGGGCAACCCATTTCAGCATGGCAAACCACACTACCACGCAAAAGCTCTGCAACTGGTTCATTCAGGAGGCGAACGCAAAAAACCTCCCTCCCACACCCGTCAAACTGAACCACCTGGTCATTCTGGCGGACTGGTGGCACCTGCACCATCACGGCGATTTCCTGATCAACGAACGGGCGGAAGCATGGGCCTGCGGGCCGGTGCTCCCCTCCATTTATCACGAATACAAGGACCAGCCGCCCTGCTCCACCATTGAACACCCCAGCCGCCGCCAGCCTCCACTGGAAGAGGAAACGGACATCATCCCTTTTCTGGAACACATCTGGAACGTCTATGGCAAATACACGGCCCAGCAGCTTGGCCGCATCAATACAGCGCCGTCCTCCCCCTGGCGGCAGGCGCAGGGCAGGCACGGAGAAGCGGAGCATCAGCAAATTGCCAGGGAGCACGTGGAAGCCTATTTCCAAACCCTGACTGAGTGACCCCGGTAAAAAAGCCGGAACGCCCTTTTTTCTCCGCATTCATTTTTTCTATTCAAAACACACATTTGAGTGAAAAAAAACTTGCAAAGAACAGTCGGTTCAGCTTTAATTCGCCCGCACCGCAAAGGTGCCCGTTACATAGCCCTATAGTGTAATCGGTAACACAGCGGATTCTGGTTCCGTATTTTGGGGTTCGAGTCCTCATAGGGCTACCACCTTTAAGAAAAAGGCCGTCTCTCCGGAGGCGGCCTTTTTTACTTTTAACGTTCATCGGCGCCAGGAAAAAAACCGGGACTTTCCAGCAACTGCGGAACCTTTCAAAGCGTGGCCGCCATCTTTCCGAATAATCCCTCTGCTGATTGAGGACAGAGGCAGTAAGAACGTGAATGCGCCTTTTCTCCATCGCCAACCGTGAGGGAATATGTGCCCGGACCTGGAAAAACGGTAAAATGGCTGCTAATAGCGCCAGACGGACCATGGGGAAAGGATAAAAGACCTTCCCACCTTTCCGGCCCTTCATCTTTCCCTGAAAGGAACGCGTGTCCTGACCGCCGGGACGGCCGCCCCGGTCATTCCTGAGAAACATTTTGCCAAAGGACATCCGGTCGGCCCCCTCTCTTTCCATCATATCCTTTCAGCGGGCATGAAACATATTCCGCCGCATGCTCATGAAGGAGCGAATTTTTGAAAGATTCTTTCCCGGCATGGCTTATACTAAAAACATGACAAGGCTTTTTCCACTCCTGGCCGGATTGCTGCTGTTTCCGGTATTTCAAACTGAAGCAGCGGAAAAATACAGCATCATTCCGGAGCCGGAGAAAACGGAGCTGAAGCGGAACGCCACCAGGTCCTTGAAGCTTCTCTCCGACAAAACCGCTTCTTCCCTGGACAGGGACGCCTACCAGCTCACGGTCACCCCGCAGGGCGTCCACCTTGCCTCCGGCGGCAGGGAGGGCAGGATGTACGGCATGGTCACCCTCCAGCAGCTCCAGGACCAGCTGGCGGCGCAGCCGGAAGGCATCCCCTGCGGCGTCATCAAGGACAAGCCGCGCTACCCCTGGCGCGGCATGATGGTGGACCCCGCGCGCCATTTCATCCCCATCAAGGACCTGAAGAAATTCGTGGACATGATGGCCTACTACAAATTCAACAAGCTCCACGTTCACCTGACGGACAACCAGGGCTGGCGGCTGCCCGTGCCCGGCTACCCCAGACTGCAAAGCGTCGCCTCCAAGCGAACAGAAAGCTTCGGAGACGGCATTCCCCATGAAGGAATGTACACCAAGAAGGAGCTGAAAGACCTGGTGGCCTACTGCGCGGCGCGCGGCATTGAAGTCATCCCGGAGATAGACGTGCCGGGCCACAACCAGGCCCTGCATGCCGCCTATCCCGAATTCTTCTGCTTCCCCAAACCGGACATGAAGGTACGGACAGTGGCCGGCAACAGCAGGGAACTGGTGTGCCCCCAGAAGCCGGAGGTCTGGAAATTCTACGCCGCCGTCTTCAAGGAACTCAAGGACATCTTCCCGTCCAGCACCGTCCACCTGGGCGGCGACGAAGCCCCCACGGAACTCTGGAAAAAATGCCCCCTGTGCCGGGAAGCCCGGACCAAGGCAGGCATGAAGGACGAACAGGAACAAATGAGGGCTTTCTTCGCCAACATGACAGCCCTGCTTAACAAAAACGGGCAAACGCCGCAATTCTGGTATGAGGGGAACGCCGGCATCTATCACCCGGGCGAAACAGTTTACGCGTGGCGGCAGGACCAGGCGCGTCAGGCCATTGAGAAAACAAAAAAGGCCGGGCTGAACCTGATTATGGCGTCCAACGAATATTGTTACCTGGACTTCCCTCAATTCCCGGGGCAATACAACTGGGGATGGATGCAAACCACCACCCTGCAGAAATGTTATGAACTGGATCCGGCCTTCGGCAAATCCGCCGCGGAAGCAGGCCACATCCGGGGCGTGCACGCTCCCGTGTGGGCGGAACACCTGCCGGACCTGAACCACCTGCTTTACCGCGTCTATCCCCGAGCCATGGCCCTGGCGGAAGCGGGCTGGTCTCCCATGGAAATGCGTTCCTGGGAAAACTTTCAGAGAAAAGTGGCCGACCACCGCTCCTTTGTCCTCAAGCGCTTCAATTACGACTTGAAACGCACGAAGGATAACGAGCCGCCCTTCCGGTGGGAAAACAAAAAGTAATTCCGCCGTTTTTCCTTATCACTCCTGATTCTCCATGATAGAATCTCTTCTGAAAAAGCCCTCCGTCATGTTTAAACTGATCTACCTCCTGGCCTGCACAGCCTTCTCTGCATCCATGGCATGTGCCGCAACAGCGGAAAAATACAGCATCATTCCGGAGCCGGCGAAAACGGAGCTGAAGCGGAACGCCACCAGGACCTTGAAACTTCTCTCCGACAAAACCTCTCCTTCCCTGGGCAAGGACGCCTACCAGCTCACCGTCACCCCGCAGGGCGTCCACCTTGCCTCCGGCGGCAGGGAGGGCAGGATGTACGGCCTGGTCACCCTCCAGCAGCTCCAGGACCAGCTGGCGGCGCAGCCGGAAGGCATCCCCTGCGGCGTCATCAAGGACAAGCCGCGCTACCCCTGGCGCGGCATGATGGTGGACCCCGCGCGCCATTTCATCCCCATCAAGGACCTGAAGAAATTCGTGGACATGATGGCCTACTACAAATTCAACAAGCTCCAGCTCCACCTGACGGACGACCAGGGCTGGCGGCTGCCCGTGCCCGGCTACCCCAAACTGAAAAGCATCGCTTCCAAACGGGCGGAAAGCTTCGGCAACGGCATGCCCCACGAGGGCATGTATACCAAGAAGGAGCTGAAAGACCTGGTGGCCTACTGCGCGGCGCGCGGCATTGAAGTCATCCCGGAGATAGACATGCCGGGCCACAACCAGGCATTGGCCGCCGCCTACCCCGAATTCTTCTGCTTCCCGGACCCGGACACCAAGGTCCGCACTACGGGAGGGGTCACCCTGTACCTGGTCTGCCCCCAGAAGCCGGAAATCTGGAAATTCTACGCCGCCGTCTTTGACGAGCTCAAGGACATCTTCCCCTCCCCCATCGTCCACCTGGGCGGCGACGAAGCCCCGCTGGAAAAAACCTGGGAGAAATGCCCCCTCAGCGTCAAGTACCGCCAGCAGAAGGGAATGAAGGACGTCCATGAGGAACTGAAGGAATTTGAAGCGAAAATGGCATCCATGCTCGCCGCCAGGGGCAGGCGCGTGCAGCTCTGGTACGAAAAACCGTGGGCGCAGGCCAGCATCTACCGCAAGGGAAACACCGTCTTCACCTGGCGCATGGGCCTCACTCCCTCCACCATCACGGAAACGAAAAAGCAGGGCCTTCCCCTCATCATCGCCGCCGGAGAGCACTGTTATCTGGACTATCCCCAGATCCCCGGACAGGACAACCGGGGATGGATGCCCACCACCACGCTGGAACAAAGCTACAGGCTGGACCCGGCCTACGGCAGGCCGGAGCGGGAGACGGACCACATCGTCGGCGTTCAGGCCACCATGTGGGCGGAGCATCTCCCGACCCTGAACCACCTGCTCTACCGCACCTATCCGCGCGCCTGCGCCATTGCGGAAGCGGGCTGGTCGCCGATGAACGTACGGTCCTGGGAAAACTTCCAGCGCAAGCTGGCCGACCACTGCCAATTCATCCTCAAGCGCTTCAACTACGACATGGAACGCACCAAGGAAAACGAACCCCCTTTCAAATAATCCGCATTCTCTATCCATGAGCAGCACTAAATTTGCACGTCCGCACCGCCCCACCGTAGAAGAACTGGCCCAGGGAGTCCTGGCCGGAAACCGCGCCCTGCTGGGGAGGGCCATCACCCTGATAGAAAGCAACGCCGCCAAGGACCAGGAATCCTCACGGGCGCTCATCTCCAAGCTCCTGCCCCATTCGGGCAACGCCGTCCGCATCGGCATCACGGGCGTTCCCGGCGCGGGCAAATCCTCCTTCATTGAAGCCTTCGGCACTTATCTGTGCAAAAAAGGCTTCAAGGTAGCCGTGCTGGCCATTGACCCGTCCTCTTCCGTTTCCCGCGGTTCCATCATGGGGGACAAAACCCGCATGGAGGAACTCTCCGGGGAGGAAAACGCCTTCATCCGCCCTTCCCCCTCCGGCGGCTCCCTGGGCGGCGTCGCCAGAAAAACGCGTGAAACCATGATCGCGTGCGAGGCCGCGGGCTTTGACATCATCCTCATTGAAACCGTCGGCGTCGGCCAGTCGGAAACCACGGTCCGTTCCATGGTGGACATCTTCATGCTCCTGCTCATCACCGGAGCCGGAGACGACCTCCAAGGCATCAAGCGCGGCATCATGGAGCTGGCGGACATCCTGGTGGTCACCAAGGACGACGGCGACAACCGCCAGCGGGCGGCCGCCCACTGCCAGGAACTGAAAATGGTGCTCCACTACCTGCAAAGCCCCACCCCCGGCTGGACGCCCTCCGTCCTCACCTGTTCCTCCCTGGAAGGACGCGGCCTGGACACCATTGAAGAAACGCTCTTCCGCTTCCGGGACAGCATGAAGGAATCCGGCTTCTGGTACAACCGCCGCCGGAACCAGTCCCTCTCATGGGTTCAGGCCCTGGTGCATGAAGCCCTGCTCACCGCCTTTGAACAGCATCCCGCCGTGGCGTCCCGCATGCCCGTCCTGGAAAACATGGTGGCGGGGGACAAGATGGACCCCGTCTCCGCCGCGCACGACCTGCTGAGCCACTTCACTTATCCCGTGCCCGGACATTGAAGAAATCCGCCAGCACCCTGGCGTACACTTCCTTCTTGAACTCCGGCAGCCACTCCAGCCTGAACCCGGCCGGGGATATCCACCTGTAGGCGCAGAACTCCCGGTGGTCCAGGCTGGGTTCCGGAGCGTCCGCATGCAGCCGGCACAGGAAATACTCCTGCTCCTGCCCCACGAAAGGCTGCTGCCGCTTTTCGCGGACGTACTCCAGAACCTCCGGCGGATAATCGTAACGATAGCCGCCCCGGGACTCCACAACATCATACTGGGACGGCAGGAACCCCACTTCCTCCCGGACTTCCCGCTTCACGGCCTCCGTGGCGGTTTCCCCCGGATCAATCCCCCCCTGAGGGAACTGCCAGGCCCCTTTCTGCCTAGAACGTTCGCAAACCAGCAGCTTTCCGTCCTCCCGGACCAACAGCCCCGCCACATTGGGACGATACAATCTTTCCATGCCTTCTTACCTAACACAACATTCCCTGCATTTCCAGCCATGTTCTTCCACAAATTTGCTACAGACATGTAAAAATGACTCGGATACAGACACTTTATTCTCCCCGCCGAACAACTCCGGATATAAATCACAACCCATCAGCAGGATAAGTAATATAAAAAAACAAAAGACACCTTCCCTAGTTGTGGAATTTCCTGTTAAATATCCGAAAAACTCTGGTAGTCAAACATTAACATACTGCCATTTTCCGAACGTTGTTCTTTAACGGCAAGTCTATTTTCCAGCAAGGTGAAAACTGGATGGCTGGCCGCTCTTTTACTTTTCACGTCCCGTTAAGAAAATCTGACCATGAAAATAAAAATCAATTATTTCGCTGTTATATTGATGGCAATCCTCGCAGGGGGAAGTACAGGAGCCAATGGTGCGGAGCAGCCCAAAAAGGCGACAAGCCATACGATTGAATACAACAAAAAGTTTTTCAGCGTTCATGGCCTGGACGAGAACGATCAACAAGACTTTCAGGATGCTGAAAAGGGATTCATGGCAACCCTCAAGGACCCGAACATTAAAAACAAGGAGGGACGGACGGTCTTTGACATCTCTTCCTTTGACTTTACCAAGGATAAACCGGCTCCCGATACGGTGAATCCGAGTTTATGGCGCGTCTCCCAGCTCAATGCCAAAAGCGGGTTGTTCAAGGTTATGGACGGCATCTACCAGATTCGCGGGTTTGATCTTTCTAACATGACCATCATCGAAGGAAAGGAAGGCCTCATCATCATTGACCCCCTCATCTCGGAAGAAACCGCAAAAGCGGGACTTGACCTCTATTATCGGGAAGTGGAACAGCCGGAGACGGGGAAACGTCCGGTCAAGGCAGTTGTATATACGCACTCCCATGTCGACCACTTTGGCGGAGTCAAGGGAGTAGCGTCCGAGCAAGACGTCAAATCCGGTAAAACGCAGATACTGGCGCCGGAAGGATTCCTGGAAGAAGCTGTTTCCGAAAACGTCTATGCCGGCAACGCCATGGGGAGGCGCTCCACGTACATGTATGCGGCCCCTTTTCATCAAGGACCGGAAGGAACCGTAGGCTCCGGCCTGGGAACCGCCAGCTCCAGCGGAACCGTCACAGTCATCCCGCCTACTGATACAATCACCAAAACAGGTGAAACACGAACCATAGATGGATTGGAAATGGAATTCATGATGGCCCCCGGAACGGAAGCCCCTTCTGAAATGCTGATATATCTCCCCCAATTCGAGGCGCTTTGCAGTGCGGAGGACGCGACCCATACCATGCATAACCTTTATACTCTGAGAGGAGCCAAAGTTCGGGACGCCGGCAACTGGTGGAAGGCTCTTGATGAAGCCATCCAGCGTTATGGAGACAAAACGGAAGTCTTATTCGCACAGCACCACTGGCCAAGATGGGGAAAAGAAAGCATCAACCGGTTCCTGGCCAAGGAACGCAACGGATACAAGTACATGCACGACCGGACGTTGAACCTGATTAACAAGGGATACACGCCTGTAGAAATTGCGGAAATGATCAAGCTGCCACCGGAAATCGACAAGGAATGGTACTTCCGGGGTTATTACGGCACGCTGAACCACAACGCCAAAGCCATCTATCAACAGTACATGGGCTGGTATGACGGCAATCCGGCCAACCTCTATGCCCTGCCCCCTGTGGAAGCGGCCAAGCGCTATGT
This sequence comes from Akkermansia muciniphila, assembly GCA_947624785.1. Taxonomy (GTDB): domain Bacteria; phylum Verrucomicrobiota; class Verrucomicrobiia; order Verrucomicrobiales; family Akkermansiaceae; genus Akkermansia; species Akkermansia muciniphila_F. The sequence continues at coordinate 254,046 of CANQLV010000001.1, forward strand.
TGAACTGGCAGGAGGGACAGACAAAATGATAGACAATGCCCAAAAAGCCTTTGACAAAGGAGACTACCGCTGGACTGCCGAAGTATTAAAGCACGTGGTTTTTGCCGATCCTCAAAACCGCAAGGCAAGAAATCTGGCGGCGGACGCCCTTGAACAGCTTGGTTACCAGGCAGAATCTGGCCCCTGGCGCAACGAATTTCTCGTCGGCGCCTATGAACTGAGAAACGGCCTGCTTCAAAACCCTCTGGATCTTGTATCCAAGGATATTCTGTCCAACCTCACGCCGGAAATGCTGTTTGACTACATGGGAATCAGTCTCAATGCCGAAAAATCCAAAGGGAAGAAACTGTCTTTCAACTGGATTGACCAAGACGGAAAGCCATACGGCTTCTGGGTTGAGGACGAAGTACTGATGTATCGCGAAGGAAAACCGGTCGATCATCCGGATGCAGTAATTACCGGTAACAAATTCAACTTCACCCTGGTTGCCATGCGGGCCATGCCCTTGAAGGACGCCCTGGACAAAGGCATGATCAAGATTGAAGGCAATACGGACAAGTTCCAGGAGCTGATCGGATGCATGGACAAGTTCAATGGAAACTTCAACATCATAGAACCCTAATATTTCATTATCCTTTAAAAAACCGCTTTTCCCGGTACCTAGGAAAAGCGGTTTTTTACTTATGTTCCAATAAAGCGTGAAATGATATAATTAATCATTATTTATATTTAATTTTTCTAATATTGGTTCTACAATTTTTTGAATTTGATTTTGAGTCAAAAGATTTTTGCACCAAGTATCCACTAATTTAAACCATACATCGTCTCTGCTACGTTTAACTCGATCACCAACAAAAGAAGCCCATTGATGATGATCTGGTAATAACATTGCTTCATTAAAAATCTGATACAACTCGCCTGCTCCTTGAAGAAAAACATTATCAAGATCACACCAATTATTTTCTTTCAACTCTGTAAATACTACTTCTTCTGGAGAAACAGTTCCTGGTAAATATATTTCATCCTCTCCATATTCTTCTCTTTTATCACCATCAAATACACAAATACTTTTTGTTATGTGACCATTTTTAATCAACTGAGAAAGTGATTTTACTATTGAATCAGATCCTACTTTTTGTATATAAATTCTTCTCAGTATATCAGAACATCTTGATTGTCTAATAATAGCAATCAAAAAATACTCTGCTCGTGAATCCTCAACATAAATAGTTAACTCAGGATGCATTCTATCATCTATAGACGACAATGCAAAATCAATAGAAACGTTAGATAAAATTTTTCTGCCATTAAGTGTTGAATAAATCATTATTCTAGCTTCTTTAGGAAGCTCTTGTAACACAAAAGGGCTATGAGTTGAAAGTATAATTTGAATACGTTTTTCTAATGATAATTTTAGCAAATAATGAACAAATCTTCTCTGTGCAAGAGGATGCAAAGATGCTTCTACTTCATCAATTATTAATAAAGAATTTTTTTCTATATTCTTTAATATTCTTATTGTGTCAAGGATAGCGTCTTCCCCAGCTCCTTGATGAAATTGAGAAATTTCTCCTAATGAAGAGGTTGCAATTCCAATATCTCTAGTTGAGTTAATTTCTGTACATGAAAATCTTGCATTCGTATACTCTCTACCTAATATATAAGAAATTATATTTAAATCATCTTCATCAAAATAAAAATTTTTATCTTCTCTATTTGATAACTTTGCTATTTTAGCATAGCCAGCAACAGCATCAAGAGGCAAAGTCCGTGATATATCTAAAAAATAAACATGACGCCTCGGTCTTTTTCTTCTTGGAGTAAATCCCCATTCTTTTGTCTTTTTCCAACGAGTCTCTAATGTTCTATCACCACATTTTAAGCGATATGTAATACAAGCATTTTCTGTAGCAGCCATATCCCATTGTGTATTAATAAATAAATTTGAGGGATAAAAAGCAAATTTATTTTCGCTGCACAATTGGTAACAACATGCAGAAGCACGTAAAATAGTACTTTTCCCTGAACCGTTCGCTCCAACAATAACAGAAACCGGGAATTTAAATTCTATATTTTCACCAGACCATCCTCGAAGATTATTTAATTCTAATTTTTCTAAAAACAGTTTCCAATATCCATCATTAAACTTAACAAATAATTTAGAAATTTCAGGTTTCATGTTAGTATAATTATACGATAGTGTTTTTACTTACTATAGAAATTCACAGATCTATTTTCTGATCACTGCATCTGAAATATATATCTCACAATATTCTAAAATTTCAAGATTTTTAATTATTAAAATTATTTAATTTTTCCTTACATTATTATATAGAAAATTTCTAAGCCTATTATAGAATTTTTCTTCACATAATCGAATTCTAATATTAAATAGATCCATGAAATGGTTTTTCCTTTCCACTTTGGCACTCTGTGTCTGTGCTGCGGCTCCGCTTTCCGCCCAGTCCAAGACGGGAACTCCTGCCCAGTCTGCGGATGATTACAACCAGAGCCAGTTCTGGATCGGCAATTTTCCTGAGGGGCAGTATGTGGTGCATCTCAGCCGGATTGTAGCGGTGGCGCAGCACAAGTATATCCTGGACAACGCTTGCATGGTGTATGAAGTGACGCTGATTACCATGGGGAATACGCCCACCAAGTTCTATTATCTGGAGACGCTTGGGCAGAATTCCGGCATCAATGCCATCAAGAATGTGACGGACCGGGCGAAGGAGCTCGGTTCCGGCGCCGTCAATCGGGCGACGGGAGGAAGCATTGATCCGGATACCACCGTCGCGAAGGCCTACCCGAATACAAATACCGTCGAGTTCCGCGTAGCCACGCTGGAACAGCTCAACAAGATGTACGCCTCCCTGCTCAAGGCGTGGCAGGACGGGAAAGGGAGGACGTTCAAGCCCTAAGGCTTGAACCAGTGATTAGGTATTAATGAGTAGTGATTAGATTTAAAATTCGCGGACTGCAAGTCCAGATTTTTACACTAATCTCTCATCTCTAAACTCTCATCACTGTTAAATGTATTTCCTCTCCATCATGTGGGCCTTCAAAGGGTCCGCGGCGAAGAGGTGGGTGAGGCCGATCGCCAAGGCGTCGGCGGCATCGGATTCCGGCGTTTCCCGGAGTTCCAGCAGGGCGCGCACCATGAAGGCGACCTGCGCTTTTTGAGCGGCCCCCCGCCCTACAACGGAGAGTTTCACGCTTTTGGGAGAGTATTCCATGATCCGCAGCCCGGCTTCCGCCGCGGCGATCACCACGGCCGCCTTGGCCGCGCCCATCGTGATGGCCGTCTGATGGGACTGGACGTAGATGATGCGTTCCACCGCCATTTCATCCGGTTCCCATTTTTCAATGAGGTTGCCCAGATGCTGCTTGATGGCAAGCAGGCAGCCGGACTGGGATACGCTCCGGGGAATGGAGAGCGTTCCGTAGTCCAGGGCACACGCCCGGCGGTGGTCGCCCTCCACCACGGCATAGCCCGTGTTGCGGATGGCCGGGTCTATGGCAAGGATGCGCATGGGATGATATTCATTCCCGCAGGAGAACCCTGTCAGCTCCCCCTTAGCGTCTGCGGCGCTTGGGGCCGGCGGGTTTGACCTTGCGGACGGACTTGACGGGCTTGTCTTCCAGCAGGGCGGTGTACGTGTAGTTGAAGCCGTCCAGCTTTTTGCGTTCAATGGGCTTTCCGATGAAGTTTTCCACAGCCGTGGCAAAGTCCACTTCATCCGCCGTCATGATCGTGAAGGCGTCTCCGGAGGCTTCGGCACGGCCGGTACGGCCGATGCGGTGCACGTAGTCTTCCGCATTTTCCGGCACCCGGTAGTTGATGACGTGGGTCACGCCGCTGATGTCAATGCCGCGCGCCGCCACATCCGTAGCCACCAGGATATCATATTTGCCGCTTTTGAAGCCCTTGAGCGCCTCCATGCGTTCCTTCTGGGGAATGTCGGAGTGCATGACGGCCACTTCCCCGCGGTAGCCATGCTGCTTGAGCATGCCGCACACGGCGTCCGCTTCCTTGCGGGTACGGGTGAAGATCATGACGGAATGGAAGTCCGTCCCCTTGAGCAGGGCCAGCAGCAGTTCGTCCCGCTGGTCCAGCGCCACCGGATAAAAGGCGTGGCTGATGGTGGCAGCCACTTCCCGCCGGGCGATGGTGACTTCCGCGGGGTCCGTCAGGCACCATTTGGCAAATCCGGCGATGACCGGGGGCATGGTGGCGGAGAAGAAGAGGGTCTGCCTGCCTTCCCACGGGCAGAGGTTGACGATTTTACGGACGATGGGGAGGAAGCCCATGTCCAGCATGCGGTCCACCTCATCCAGCACCAGGGCCTTGACTTCTCCGAAGCGCATGGTGCCGCGGTAGAAGTGGTCCACCAGGCGGCCGGGCGTCGCCACCACGATGTCCGCTCCGTTTTTCAAGTCTTCCGTCTGCTTTCCGTAGCCCACGCCGCCGTACAGCAGGGCCACTTTCAGGCCGGTGAATTCGCCGTATTCGGCAAAGGCTTCCGCCACCTGGTCCGCCAGTTCGCGGGTGGGTTCCAGCACCAGTATCTGGGGCTTGCCGATGGGTTTAAGCTTCGTCAGCAGGGGGAGGGCAAAAGCGGCGGTTTTTCCCGTTCCCGTCTGGGAGGCCCCGATGAGGTCCCGGCCCTCCAGAATGATGGGGATGGCCTGCTCCTGAATGGGGGTGGGATGTTCATAACCGCATTTCTCCACCGCCTTCAAGACGGGTTCCGATAAACCTAATTCTGAAAATAACATTGATCTTGTATGCTTGCTAGAGAGTAGAGCACGGCCCCGCGCAGCGGCGCGGGAAGCGTGGTCAGGAGATGAACGGATTGGTCAGCAGTTCATTCTTCACGGTGGTGTACGGACCGTGTCCCGGGAAAATCATGGTGGTAGCGGGCTGGTTGAGCACTTTCTTTTCTATGCCCTGTTTCAGCAGGCGCAGGTTCCCTCCCGGAAGGTCCGTGCGCCCGATGGAACCGGCAAAGATAACATCCCCCGTGAACATGATTCCCTCGTCCGGCAGGTCGTAAACGATGCTGTCCGGAGAGTGTCCCGGCACCTGGTGCAGATGCCACAGCAGACCGCCCCAGTTTGCCGTGTGGATGTCCGGCGTGAGTATTTCATCCACCACAAACGGCTGTACGTTGAGGGGAAGCCCCCAGGCGTCGCGCGCCATTTTTTCCAGCGTCAAGTCTTCAGTGTAAGGCTGTCCGGCGTGAATGCGGCAGCCGAAGATCTGGCGCATGCGGCAGGCGTCCTCCACATGGTCAAAGTGCTGGTGCGTGATGAGAAGGTCCGTGATGATGATATCGGGCTTTTTGGAGTATATCCAGTCCGCGAAGCCGGACGGAGCGTCCACCGCCACGTAAGTGTTATCCTTCGTCTTGAAGAGATAACCATTACAGGAAGCTACTCCACCCGTATAAACGCGAATCCGATCCATGAGCAGGGATTGTAGTGAGATCGCCCGGAATATCCAGTATAAAGACGGTTTCCTTCAATTGCTTTCTGTCATCTTCCCGCGGGGGAGGCCGTCACACCAGGCTCCAGGGAATGACGCATCCGGCCTCCATCGGCACCACTTTCTGCCCATGCCCCTCGTAGGTGTCCGGCACCAGCATTTCCCGCCGCTGCAGGCGCACCGTCCTGGCAGGCGGCTTCAGTCCGTACAGGGAGCGGGCATGGCCGGAAACAAAGCCCTGCAACCGGTCCAGGGCGCCGTGTTCGTCAAACAGGGCCGCCAGGCGCGGCAGGGCGATGGGAGCGGTAAACACGCCGGCGGCGCAGCCGCACGCTTCCTTGGCATGGACGGGATGGGGCGCGGAGTCACTGCCGAACATGAGGCGCGGATGTCCGGAGAGGGCCGCTTTCAACAGGGCTTCCCGGTCTTCCGGCCTTTTGGCGATCGGCTTGCAGAAGAGGTGGGGCCGCAGCATGCCCCCCGCCACGTCGTCCAGCGTGATGAGAAGATGCTGGAGGGTCACGGTAGCCGCCAAGTTTTCAAATTCATCCAGCAGCCGCACGGCGGAGGCCGTAGTGATGTGTTCCATGCAGATGGTCAGCCGGGGAAAGCGGGCGGCCAGATCACGGTAAACGTCCAGGAATTCGGCTTCCCGGTCCATCACGAATCCGTGGCTTTCACCGTGCACCAGCAGCGGAATGCCCATTTCCTGCATGAGGGACATGGTGGCCTCCGCGTCTTTCATGGCCCTTACGCCTCCTTCGCTGTTCGTAGTGGCTCCCGCCGGGTACAGCTTGATGCCGAATACCAGTTCCTTGAGCGTAGCCAGTTCCTTTTCGGAATAGGAGCGGAAGAAGGCCGTCATGTACGGCTGGAAGACGTCTCCCCCGCAAGCGTCCAGCACCCGCTGCCGATAGGCCTGCACCGCCTCTGCATCCGCGACCGGGGGCACCAGGTTGGGCATGATGACCGCCCCGGCAAAGGAGGCGGAGCTCAGGGGCGCGACCAGTTTCAGCATGTTGCCGTCCCTCAGGTGAAGATGCATGTCCAGCGGGGAGTGCAGTTCCAGAATCATGCGGGTATCATGGGGGAAGATTGTGGCGAAATCAAGCATGGTTCCCTGCTCCGCGGGAAGGAGGCGAAAGGAGAATAAGAGCCTCCGCTCCCAGTTGGATGCCTTTCCTTCAAACCGCGGGGATTTATGCAAATTCCTCCACTCCCTGCCGGGGGATGTCCTGGAAAAAACAGGAAAACGGACGGATTCCGGAGAACGGGACAGTCCCGGGGCATAAAAAAAGCCGCCCGGAGGCGGCCGTTTCTTTGAAACAAGGTGGCGAAGCGGACGGGGCTCGAACCCGCGACCTCCAGCGTGACAGGCTGGCGCTCTAACCGAACTGAGCTACCGCTCCCTGACCTTGGATGCTGTTCCTGCCTTGCGGCGAGGACGTGGAGGCTTATACACGCCTTTACACCCCAGTGACAAGAAAAAAAGACTTTTTTTGCAACTTCCGCAACCTCCGGCGGTTTGTATGGTGAAGGAGCCGTGATTTTTCATTTTCCCGATTTATTTCGACACAGCAACAAATTCTCAACTTTATTTGTTTTAGTTTGACAACAATTAACCGGTTTTGACATAACAGCCGCATGCTTCAACCTGCCGTGGATATCACTACCTCCGTTCACAAGTTCGAGACCATCCTTTACCAGTTTAAAAGAGATAACTTGAATGAAGTGGACCAGAGCCACTATCAGAAGATCATGGGGCTCTCCGTCCGGCAGATGAACGCCCTGGGCGCCCTGAACCGATTGATGACCAACCGCCATGAAGGCATTCCCCTGAAGACGCTCGCCCATCATCTCCGCATGAGCATTCCCTCCACGTCCCTGCTGGTGGACAGCATGGTGAAGAAGGGCCTTTTCGACCGCAAGGAGAACCCGCGCGACAGGCGTTCCCTGTGCATCCGCCTTTCCGAGGAAGGCGAATCCAGGTTCCAGATGCTTTTCAACGGCATGAAGAAGCGGCTGGACACCCTGTTCAGCACCCTGACGCAAGAGGACAAGGAGAATTTCTGCCGCATTGTGGATACCCTTTACAACCACGTTTACAGTAAATAATACCATATGAAAAAACATACGCACCAACGGAAGGTTCCCCTCCGCCTGCTGGCCGGCACCGGCCTGCTTTTCTCTCTGCTTGTTCCGGGTTATTCCCAGGGAGCGCCGGGAGGGGCCGCCAAGCCCAGTACCGTACTCGTCGAGAAAGCAACAGCGATCGACAGCGCGGTGAACAAGAAGTACATCGGCCAGGTGGAAGCTATTGACCGGGTGACCGTACAGCCCCGCGTTTCCGGCAACATCGTGGCCACCCGCTTCCGGGAAGGCAAGGTGGTGAAGAAGGGAGACCTCCTTTTCGAGATAGAAGACACTCGCTACAAGGCGGCCGTGGAGGAAGCGGTAGCCAAGAAGGCCCAGCTTGAAGCCAAGCTGCTTTACGCCAAGAACAGCTTTGAACGCTATAACAGGCTGCTGGCCTCCAAGTCCGTCTCCATGGATACGGTGGAGAACGCCAAGAGCACCATGCACGCCCTGGAAGCGGAAATCCAGTCCGCAGACGCCGCCATCACGGTAGCGAAGGACGACCTCAATTACACCAAACTCACGGCTCCCATCACGGGCCGCACGGGCCGCGTCACTTTTTCCACGGGCAATTACATCACGCCCACCTCCGGCTCTCTGGTGACCATCACGGGCATTGACGAGGTGTACGTGAAGTTCCCCATCAGCGAACGCGATTTCCTCTCCCTGTTCGGCACCCAGGAGAAGATGAAGAAGGAGGCCCTCGTGTCCGTCAACCTCGCCAACGGGAAGGCGTACGACCAGCCGGGCAGGATTTTCATGACGGACAATACCGTCCAGCCGACCACGGACACCCTGAACGTCTGGGCCAGCTTCCCCAATCCGGAAGACGTGCTGACGCCCGGCGGCGTGGTCACGGTGAATCTTTCCAAGAAGAACGTGGACCGCTTCCCGGCTGCCAACATTTCCTCCGTGATGCACGACGCCTACAAAAGCTACGTTTACGTGGTGAACGACCAGGGCGTGGTGGAACGCCGCGACGTCACGCTGGGCAACACGGTCAACAATGAGCAGTGCTTCAGCTCCGGCGTCAAGGAAGGGGAAGTCATCATCATTGACGGGATGCACAAGGTGCGTCCCGGCGCCAAGGTGAATCCGGTGTATTCCGCTCAAAACTGATCCTCCCATGATTGCGGACCTGTTTATCAAACGCCCCAAATTCGCCATCGTCATCGCCATCCTGATGATTCTGGCGGGCGGCATCTGCCTGAAGCAGCTGCCCATTGCGGAGTATCCGGAAATCGCCCCCACCAGCATCAACGTGCAGGCCACCTACACGGGCGCGAGCGCCCAGGTGGTGATGGAGACGCTGGCTTCCCCCATTGAGGAGGAACTCAACGGGCTGGAGAACCTGCTTTATTTCTCCTCCAAGTCGGACAACACCGGCGGTTATTCCCTGTCCCTGACGTTCAAGAGCGGCACGGACTCGGACATCAACATGGTGAACGTCCAGAACGCCTTGAAGCGCGTGGAGTACAAGCTTCCCAAGGAAGTGACGGACCAGGGCATCAAGATACGGAAGCGCTCCTCGGACATCCTGGGGTTCTTCGCCTTCCGTTCCACCAGCATGAGCTCCCTGGAACTGAACAACTTCGTCAAGTCCAGGGTGAAGGATGAGATCGCCCGCGTGCCGGGCATCTCCGCCGTCAACCTGATGCCGGAAAAGAATTACAGCATGCGCATCTGGCTGGACGCCCTGCGCATGTCCGCCCTGAACATCACGCCGGATGACGTTTCCAACGCCATCAAGGCGCAGAACGTCCAGGCCGCCGCCGGTTCCATCGGCTCGGAAGGGGAAAATAATTTCATCCAGTACAAGGTGAACGTCACCGGGCGGCTTCAAACCGTGGAGGAGTTCAGCAAGATTATCGTCCGCACCGGACAGGACGGCCACGTCACCCGGCTGGACGACATCGCCCGCATTGAGCTGGGCGCGGAAACCTACACGGGCAGCAGCCGCAACAACGGGGAGGATTCCGTGAACATGGCCGTGTACCGCCTGGACGACGCCAACGCCCTGGAAGCCATGAACGGCGTGAAGGATACGCTGGTAAGATTGCAGGAACGCTTTCCGGACGGCGTGAGCTACGTCGTCAGTTACGACCCCACGCAATACATTTCCGCCACCATGGCGGAAATCGTGGAAACGCTGATCATCGCCCTGATTCTGGTGGTGGGCATCACGTACGTGTTCCTCCAGGACTGGCGCGCCACCCTCATTCCGGCGCTCGCCATCCCCGTCTCCCTGATCGGCACCTTCGCCATCCTGCTGCCGCTGGGCTTTTCCATCAACGTGCTGACCATGTTCGGCCTGATCCTGGTGATCGGCTCCCTGGTGGACGACGGTATCATCGTGGTGGAGAATACCATGCGCATTCTGGAGACGGAGGACCTGTCCCCGGAAGAAGCCACCAGGAAGAGCATGCACCAGATCACGGGGGCCATCATCGCCACCACGCTGGTGACGGTGGCCATTTACGTGCCCATCGCCTTCTTCGGCGGCATGGTGGGGAACATTTACATGCAGTTCTCCGTGACCATGTGCGTGGCCCTCTGCCTTTCCGCCATCAATTCCCTGACGCTCAGCCCCGCCCTGTGCGTGCTGCTGCTGAAAAAGAAGAAAAGGAAGCAGAGCAGGTTCAGCCCCTTCCGCCCCTTCAACGCCATGCTGGAATGGGCGCGCAAGAGCTATATCAAATGCGCCGGCATCATGGTGCGCCGCGCGTGGCTCACGCTGATTCTGCTGGCCGCCGTGCTCGTCGGCAACTGGAAGCTGTTTGAGACCGTTCCCAAGTCCTTCCTCCCCCCGGAAGACAAGGGCACCGTCTTCTGCGACATCCAGCTGGCTCCGGGCGCTACGCTGGGCCGCACGGAACAGGCCATGCGCAGCGCGGAGCAGAAGCTCATGAGCATTCCCGGCGTGCGCCAGGTTTCCTCCACCTCCGGGTTCAGCTTCATGGGCGGCAACGGGGAAAACCTGGGCATGTGCATCGCCCAGCTTGACTCCTGGGACAAGCGCAAGACTCCGGAGCTTTCCCTGGATTCCATCATGCAGAAGGCTTCCATCCTGTGCGACGAGATTCCGGCGGCCAAGGCCACCGTGTTCAGCCCGCCCGCCATCATGGGCCTGGGCCTGACGGGCGGCGTCTCCTTCATGCTCCAGGCCAGCGGGGAGGAAACTCCCAAGGACCTGGAACGCGTGACGAACGAACTGCTGGACAAGATCAACAAGCTGCCGGGGGCCATGTACGCCCGCAGCGCGTATGAGGCGAACACGCCCCAGCTTTTCCTGAACATCGACCGTGAAAAGGCGCAGAGCATGCACGTGCCCGTCAACCGCATTTTCACGACGCTCCAGAGCAAGCTGGCCTCCATGTACATCAATGATTTCAACCTGATCGGCTACACGTTCAAGGTGAAGATGCAGTCCGCGGCGGAAGACCGCACCAGCATCAACGACATCATGAACACCTACATCCAGAACGACCAGGGCCAGATGGTGCCGCTCAGCTCCGTAGCCACCCTGTCCTACATGGTCGGACCGCGGCAGATATCCCGCTTCAACCAGCTCATGTCCGCGGAAGTGACCGCCCAGGCCAAGCCAGGCGTCAGCAGCGGAGAGCTGATGAACCAGATTGAGGCCCTTCCGCTGCCGGAAAATTATTCCATCACCTGGACGGACATGAGCTACCAGGAACGGCAGAATGACGGCAAGATCGTCCTGCTGATGGGCATGGCCCTGCTCTTCGGCTACCTGTTCCTGGTGGCGCAGTATGAGAGCTGGACGGTCCCTATTTCCGTCATCGTCTCCGTCTCCGTGGCCCTGCTGGGCGCCCTGCTCGGCCTGATCATCTGCAACACGCCCCTGAGCATTTACGCCCAGCTCGGGCTGGTGATGCTGGTGGGCCTGGCCGGGAAGAACGCCATTCTGATGGTGGAGTTCTCCAAGATGGAGCGGGAGCGCGGCGTGCCTATCCAGGAGGCGGCCCTGGAAGGGGCGCGGCAGCGCTTCCGCGCCGTGATGATGACGGCCATTTCCTTCATCATCGGGGTATTCCCCATGGTGATCGCCTCCGGCGCGGGCGCGGCAAGCCGCAAGGCCATCGGCATCTCCACCTTCTACGGCATGATTCTTGCCACCCTGGTGGGCATCCTGTTTATTCCGGCCCTGTATGCCATGTTCCAGCGCTACCGTGAATGGGTGAAGGCCCTGTTCACCGGAAAGGCGCAATAACGGGGGAAAAATCCCTCCTTGGAAGACGGGGCGGCTCTGCCGCTCCGTCTTTTTTTACGCTTCATCCCATATCCGCAGAGAATGGGAAAAAGAAGACGCCCCTTCCCCTACTCGTACAAATACAGGTCAAAGCCTTCAAACCGCTCTTTCAGGGAGGCATGACCAAGCTTGTCCTCAAACGGAGGGAGGAAGGTATCCGCCGGATATTCCCCCTTTACTTTGGAAACCCACATGCGGGACATGAACGGCATCATCAGGGAAAAGATTTCCGCACCGCCGATGACCATGACTTCCGGGTCCATCAGCTCCAGCCGTTCCAGCTCCTCCACGGAATGAATCACCTGAACCCCTTCCGCCGTCCAGGCCGGGTCACGGGTCAGCACGATGTTCTGCCTGTTGGGGAGCGGCCTGCCGATGCTCTCATATGTCTTACGGCCCATCAGCACGGGATGCCCCGTCGTGATGCGCTTGAAAGTCTTGAGGTCGTCCGGCAGGCGCCAGGGCAAGGCTCCCCGGCAGCCGATGCCGCGGTCCTGCGCCATGGCGACTACTCCTGTGTAAGTAACGGGCTGTGACATGATGGATGAAGGGATGAGAGGCTAGACGGAAATGGGCGCCTTGATGTGCGGCAGGGGATCGTACCCCACGAGTTCAAAGTCTTCATACCGGAACCCGTCAATGGTTTTCACCTCCGGGTTGAGCTTCATGACCGGCAGCGGGCGCGGCGTGCGGGAGAGCTGTTCCCGCGCCTGGTCCAGGTGGTTCCGGTACAGGTGCAGGTCCCCGAAGGTGTGGATGAATTCCCGGGCTTCATACCCGCATACCTGCGCCACCATGAGCAAAAGCAAAGCGTAGGAGGCTATGTTGAAGGGAACCCCCAGGAACAGGTCCGCGCTGCGCTGGTAAAGCTGGAGGGAAAGCCCGTGCTTCCCTTCCCCCGGCTGGGCGGGAATCACGCAGAACTGGAACAGGGAATGACACGGAGGGAGCGCCATGTCATCCACCAGGGCCACGTTCCACGCGCTGACGATGTGCCGGCGGGACCACGGATTGTTTTTAAGACCGTCAATCAGTCTGGCAATCTGGTCAATGGGCCTGCCGTCGTTCCCCGGCCAGCAGCGCCACTGCGCGCCGTACACGGGCCCCAGCTCCCCGTTCTCGTCAGCCCATTCATCCCAGATGCTGACACCGTTGTCTTTCAGGAACTTGACATTGGTCTCCCCTTTCAGGAACCAGAGCAGTTCGTAAATGATGGAGCGCAGGTGGAGCTTCTTGGTGGTCAGGCACGGAAAACCGTCGCGCAGGTCATACCTGCTCTGCCGTCCGAACACGCCGATGGTGCCCGTTCCTGTACGGTCTTCCCTCCCCACCCCGTTCGTCAGGACATCCTCCAAAAGTGCCAAATACTGCTTCATTCCCTTAAATTACGCTTTTCTAATCCCTGGACCCGTGATAATACGAGCATGCGCCACTTTAGTACCATCTCCAGCCTCAAAAGCCAGCCTTTTCACCACGTCCCGCCGTTTTCCCCCCTCCGCATCCTTTCCGGTTTCCGTTCCATGATCATCCCTGAAGAGCCATATTTGGGATTTGCCGCCCTCTGCCACATCGCAGGCGCATTCTGCCTGATTCCGGCCCTGCTCCACACGCGCACGCCGCAGGGAACCATCGCGTGGCTCATCTCCCTGCTGGCCTTTCCGTACATTGCGGTGCCCTTTTACCTGATTCTGGGGCGGCGGAGGTTCAGCGGGTATGTGGAAACGCGCCGCCGCCAGACGGATCCGGAATCCTCCTGGGGAGAACTGACGGATAAAATCACGAACTGCATGGGGCCGTATGCCGTCCAGTCCTCCGATACGGCGGGAAAGATCATGCACACGCTTTCCAACATCGTGCGCCTGCCCGTCTGCCGCGGCAATTCCTGCCGCCTGCTCATTGACGCGGACCACGCCTTCCCACGCATTTACGACGCCATCAAGAACGCGGAGCACTACATCCTGATTGAGTTCTTCATCATCAAGAACGATTCCGTGGGGCAGAATCTGAAAGACCTGCTGATTGAACGCGCCAGGGCCGGCATCCGCATCTACATGTTGTACGATGAAATCGGCTCCCACAAGCTTCCCCCCGGCTACATCTCCGCCCTGCGGAAGGAAGGCGTGAACATTGAGCCCTTCAACGGCAAGCGCCACTTCCTGAGCAACATCCTGCGGTTGAATTTCCGCAACCACAGGAAGCTGGTGGTGGTGGACGGCTCCACCGCCTTCATCGGCGGCATGAACATCGGCAGGGAATACCTGGGCAAGGGGGCCCTGGGCTACTGGCGGGACACGTTCGTGCAGCTGGAAGGCCCCTCCGTCCAGCAGACGCAGATCAGCTTTCTGGAAGACTGGAACTGGGCCATGCTGAAATGCGGGCCTTCCTCCCTCCCCTGCCTCTGCTGGGAGATTACGCCCCAGCCGGAGGATGAAACCCTGCTGATCCTGCCCTCCGGCCCCGCGGACGCCATCCCCGCCTGGAAGACCGCGATCATCGCCCTGGCGAACAGCGCCACCCGGCGGCTCTGGATAGCCACCCCCTACTTCGTCCCGGACGAGGGGGTGATGGCCGCCCTCCAGGCTGCGGCCCTGCGGAACGTGGATGTGCGCATCCTGCGCCCGGAACGGGCGGACCACATTCTGGTGAAGCTGTCCTCTTTCACCTTCCTCCGCGACCTGGACACGTACGGCATCCAGGTCTGGGCCTACCAAAAGGGGTTCCTGCACCAAAAGGTGATCCTGATGGACGACGACATCGCCACCGTGGGAACCGCCAACCTGGACAACCGCTCCCTGGCCCTGAATTTTGAAATCACCGCCGTCATCCACTCCCTCTCCGCCTGCGCGGAGGTGAAAGCCATGCTGGAGAAGGATTTTGCCTCCTCCAAAAAGGAATCCCTGGAGGATTACAACAACAAATCCCTGGGCTTCAAGATGCTCTGCAACCTGGCGCGGCTGATGGCTCCCGTGCAGTAGTTCTTACGGCGAATCCGTTGTTGTACGCTTGACCTGAAAGGGAGGCTGTGAGAAAATCATCATCAAGAAGCCACCTCTTCAATTTTTAACAATAGTTAACTAAATAATGAATCCTGTTACATTCAATTGCACCGTTCTGCGCGACGGGCACCAGTCCCTGGCAGCTACCCGCATGAAGACGGAAGACATGCTGCCCATCGCCCCCATTCTGGACTCCATGGGCTTCAGCGCCCTAGAAACCTGGGGCGGCGCCACCATTGACGCCGGACTGCGCTTTTTGAAGGAGTGGCCCTTTGACCGCCTGGACGCCCTGAAAAAGGCCGCCCCCAGGACGCCGCACATGATGCTCCTGCGCGGCCAGAACATCGTAGGCTACACCAACTACGCGGACGACGTGGTGGAAGCCTTCGTCGCCATGAGCGCCAAGCACGGCATGAACATCTTCCGCATTTTCGACTGCGTGAACGATCCGCGCAACATGGAAACCTCCATCCGCGCCGCCAAGAAGGCCGGCGCGCAGGCCCACGGCACCATCTGCTACACCACCTCCCCCGTGCACACCACGCAAAGCTTCGTGGATATGGGCCGGGAGCTGGCGGACATGGGAGCGGACGCCATCGTCATCAAGGACATGGCCGGCCTCATCCCCCCCTATGTGACCCATGAACTGGTCAGCGCGCTGAAAAAGGACCTGAACATCCCCGTCTGGATCCACACGCATGACACCGCGGGCCTTGGTGCCTCCACGTACCTCAGCGCCATTGACGCCGGGGTGGACGCCTGCGACGTCTCCATCTCCCCCTTCGCCAACGGCACGGGCCAGCCGGACTGCCTGCGCATGCTCGCCCTGCTGAACGGCAATCCCCGCAAGCCGGATTACGACCCGGACAAACTCATTGAGGTTTCCGAAATGCTCAAACCCATCTATGACAGTCTGGGCAAATTCACCTCCCACCGCAACGAAGTGGTGGACTCCGATACGCTGCGCTACCAGGTGCCCGGCGGCATGCTTTCCAACTTCCGCACCCAGCTCAAGGAACAGGGCATGGAAGACAAGTTTGAAGAAGTGTTCGCGGAAATCCCCGTGGTCCGCAAGGCCCTGGGCTGGATTCCGCTGGTGACGCCCACCTCCCAGATTGTGGGCGTGCAGTCCATGCTGAACGTGAAGTTCGGCCGCTGGAAGAACATCACTCCCCAGGCGGCGGACATCGCCCTGGGCTACTACGGCCGCACCCCGGCCCCCGTGGACCCGGAAGTGCAGAAGCTCTGCGCGGAAAAGATGGGCAAGGAGCCGATCACCTGCCGTCCGGCGGACCTGATCAAGCCCGGCATGGAAGACCTGCGCAAGAAGCTTGCGGAAAAGGGGCTCCCCACGGACGACGAACACTGCGTGATTTACGCCATGTTCCCGCAGCAGGTGGAAGACTTCTACAAGAAGCCGGAACCGAAGGAAGAAGCCCCCGTGCAGGTGAACACCGCTCCTGCCGCCGCACCCGCGCCTGCAGCTCCGTCCATGACCGTCATCGACAACGGCATCACCGCCCAGGTGAGCGGCCCCTCCGGCTCCCGTGACCTGACCATCGTCATCAACGGACAATCCCACTCCGTAAAGGTGGAACGCGTCGGCTAAAATCCCCGGGATAACGGATAAAACTGCTTGCGGGCGGTCCCCTCCATGAAAGGGACCGCCCGCTTTGCCGTTTGCCGCTTCCTGAAAAACGGCGTTTCCGTCAAAGTTCCGGTCACTTGGCAAAGACGAGCATCTTCCCGGCCAGATTTTTACTGAGAGGCGTTGCTGGAATCAGCTTGACGGAACCCTCCTTAATCTGGTGAACGACGCCATAGGAATCCTTCGCCGCCGTGCTTTGTTCCGCTTCACAGTGGTAGTACCGCAAGCCGGTGCTGTCTTTTTCCTTGCCCCACCAGGAAGCGTCAACATCCTTGATGGCGCTGTTGCTGTTCTTAAGAGCAGCCAGGGAAAATTTTCTCATCCTGTCCCCCCAATGAAGAGCGGTCACTTCGCCGGGTTTAGTCTTATCCGGAACAGCCTGTAAAACACACCAATGGGCGTGAATTCCCGAATTATCAGGGTTGCCCCCGGCATCCACGCAGAAGGGCACCATGCAGAGTCCTCCGCCATTCAACGTTTCTATGATAGAGGGAACGTCACAGGCAACAGACTGGCACTTGATTTTGGTGGACTCCAGACCCTTGATATAATCGGCCATGGAAGGAGTAGCGTCATATAATTCTCCAATAACGGTTTTCCCGTCCTTTTTGAATTTGTTCCTCAGGGATTCTTTTGTTTTGTCTCCGTCTGCCGTGGCAGGCATTTTAATATCATAGAGATATTCCAGGACAAAAGACAAGGCGTAGAGACCGCAAGTCGGCCCCCGCTGGTCCTTGAATTCAACTTTCCGGCCTTCCGGATTGGTAACTGTAATAGACATAATTCAATAATAATGGCGTGGGGGATTCATTTCCCGCACGCCATTATTACAGCGCAGGAACTCGGCGAATGCATGCCCGGTCGTTCCTGCGGCGGTTTCTTTCTTTCCAATGAATGGAACAGACTCATGAAAGGAAAGAGAAACCCTATCCATTTTCCCTGGGTTCAACCATGCTGATTTTCGGAATAATGAGGCTGAAAATAATAAAGGCGGCCAGATACGCGCAGCCGCAGACCATGAAAATGATGTCGTACCCGTGGGAGGCATTTCCCTGAGCGGCGAACCAGGACAGGGTCAGGCCCACGGCCGTCTGGAACAGCACGCTGCCAATCTGCCCCGCCATGCCGGAAAGGCCGGTGATGGATGCCACGTCCGACTTCGGGAACATGTCGGAACCCAGCGTGTACACGCTGGCGGACCACGCCTGGTGGGCGCCTCCCGCCAAGCCGAGAACGGCCACAATGCTCCACATGTCAAAGTACTGCACAAAGATCACCGGAAGCACGCAGCAGGCAAAGATAAGCATGGAGATTTTCCTCACTTTGTTCAGGCTCCAGCCCCTGCCCGCCAGGAACTTGGTCAGACTGCCCCCCAGAATGCTCAATACGGTCACCAGGGCGTAAATGACGATCAGCGGCAGGGCGGATTCCTTGATGTCATAGCCAAAGTGCTTGCTGAAGAAGTCCGGCAGCCAGAAGAGGAAGAACCACCAGATGGGGTCCGTCAGAAAACGGACGATAATGAGGCTCCAGGACTGCCTGTAGGCAAGCAATTTCCTCCACGGGATGGACGCCCGGGCTTCCTCCTTTTCCGCCTGCGCCAGGGCGGCGGATTCCTCCGCCAGCTTCACGCGCGGATTCTTCGGCATCCGGAGCCAGAACACCACCCACAGGAAGCCGAGGACGCCGGCGGCAATGAAAGCGGACTGCCAGCCCCACGCGGCGGCAATGAACGGAATGGTGGCCGGGGCCACCAGGGCCCCCACGTTCGCACCGGAATTAAACAGAGTGGTGGCAAATACGCGTTCGCCGGAGGAGAACCAGTTGGTCACCGTCTTGATGCTGGCCGGGAAGTTCCCGCCTTCCCCCAAGCCCAGGATAACACGGCTGAGGCCCATGGATTTGACGCCCACGGCGAAGGCGTGGGAAAGCGCGCCCACACTCCACCAGATGATGGAAATGGCAAAGCCCAATCTTGCGCCGTATTTGTCGATAATCCACCCGAACATGGTCAGGCCCACCGCATAGGAGGCCTGGAAGATGGACATGATCATGCCGTACTGGGCGTCCGTCCAGCCCAGTTCATGGTCCAGAACGGGCTTCAGGATGGAAAGAATCTGGCGGTCCAGGTAGTTGATCGTCGTTGCCGCGAAGAGCATGAAGAGAATCATCCACCGGAAGGAGTCCTGTCTGGGTTGTTCCTGGATCATGGGTAAAAATGCGGATGGGGGTTAAATGGCGTTTGCTTGCAGGGCCTTCAGGGCTTCCCGCGTGCGCTTCCCTATCTCCTCCCAGTCTCCGGCCTGGATCAGGGAAGATTCGCAAATCCAGGAACCGCCGCAGGCGGCCACTTCCGGGATTTCCAGCCAGGAGCCGATGTTGCCGGCATTGATGCCGCCGGTGGGCATGATGCGCACGCCCGTATGGCGGAACGCGGCCAGCAGGGATTTAAGCATCTTGACGCCGCCCGCGGCTTCCGCCGGGAAAAACTTCTGGAACAGGCAGCCCTGGGAAAGGGCCTGGCTCATTTCCGAGGCCGTGGAAACCCCCGGCACAAACAGGAAATCCAGCTCCGCGGCGGCCTTCACCACCTGCGGGTCAAAGCCGGGAGCCACGCCAAAGGAGGCTCCCGCCCGGTATGCGGCCTCCGCCTGGTCCGGAGTCAGCAGGGTTCCCGCGCCCACCAGCATTCCGGGAACCTCCCGGGAGATGCGGGCAATCGCCTCCGCGGCGGCGGGCGTCCTGAACGTGATTTCCATGCACCCACAGCCATTGTCCAGAAGGGCTTTGGCCAGGGGTACGGCCTTGTCCGCGTCATGGAGAACGACGACGGGTACAAGCTTGATGGCGGATAATTTTTCCAGCAGTGTCTTCATCAGTTTAAAAGTTGAAATATTGTTTGGCGTTATGGTAGGAGATGTCCGCCACCATGGAGCCTATCATCTCCATGTCGTCCGGAACGAGGCCCTGCGCCATGTCGCGCCCCAGAACGCGGCACAGGATGCGGCGGAAGTATTCATGCCGCGTATAACTCAGCAGGCTGCGGCTGTCCGTCAGCATGCCCACGAAGCGGGAGAGCATGCCGAGCTGGCTGAGGGTTTCCAGATGGCGCGTCATGCCGTCCATCTGGTCCAGGAACCACCAGGCGGCCCCGTACTGCATTTTCCCGGCCGTGACGCCATCCTGGAAACTGCCGCAGAGAACGGCCAGGGCGGCGTTGTCACGCGGATTGAGGTTGTACAGGATGGTGCGCGGCAGGGTTCCCTTCCGGGCGGAACGGTCCAGCAAACGGCCCAGCGGGGCCATGTACGTGAAATCCGCTATGGCGTCAAAGCCCGTATCCGGCCCCAGGTCCCGCAGAGCGGCTCCGTTCGGGTTCCTGAGCGCGCCCACGTGAAGCTGGCGCACCCAGTTTTTCGCGGAATCCAGCTCCGCGAAGTAGTCCATCAGGTAATTGGAGAAACGGGCGGCGTCCCGGGGCGCTACTTCCCCGCCTTGAAGGGCGGTGCTGAACAGGGCGGCGGCTTCCTCCCCGGAAAGGCTTTCCTCGTCAAACGCTTCAAGTGAGTGGTCCGAGAGCTTGCAGCCGTTCCGCGCAAAAAAGTCATGCCTGGCGGCAAGCGCCTTCCTGAAAGCGGCCAAATCACGGATTTCCATGGAGGAAGCCCGTTCCAGGCGTTCCACCCATTCCCGCCACGCCGAGCCCTGATGGACGGCGCGCGCCTTGTCCGGGCGGAAGGTGGGGAGCAGCTTGACGGAATCTCCGGAAGCGGCATGCCTCCGGTGGGCGGACAGGTCGTCACAGGGGTCGTCCGTAGTGCAGACGGTTTCCACGTTCATCCTTTTCAGGATATCCAGCGCGCCCATTCCCCCGGACTGGAGCATGGAGGAGGTTTTTTCCCAGACCTCGTCCGCCGTGTCCGGCCCCAGCAGAAGGCCGGAAATACCGAAGGGGCGGCGCAGTTCCAGATGCGTCCAGTGGTACAGCGGGTTGCGCAGCAGGCGCGGCACCGTAGCCGCCCAGGCGTCATACTTCTCCCGGTCCGAGGCGTCTCCGGAACAGAGGCGTTCCGGAACCCCGTTCGTCCTCATGGCGCGCCATTTGTAATGGTCCCCGTCCAGCCAGAGCTGGGCGATGTTGGAGAACCGGCGGTTGTCCGCAACGGCGGCAGGATCCAGGTGGGAATGGTAGTCAATGATCGGCTGGTTCTCGGCGTACTCATGGAAAAGCGTCCGCGCCTGGGGGGTGTCCAGCAGGAAATCGTCGTTGATGAACATGATGGTGAAGATAGGCTGTTATACTCCGGAATAAGCCAGAAAGCCCCCGTCCACGGGAATGATGGTCCCCGTCACGAAGGAGGCGGCAGGAGAGACGAGGAAGTGGAGCGCCCCGCAGAGGTCCTCCGGATCGCCGAAACGGTGCATGGGCGTCTTCGCAAGCACCTTCCGGCCGCGCGGCGTGGGGGTTTCCCCATCCTTCTCCATCATCAGGAAGCGGTTCTGATCCGTAATGAAGAAGCCGGGGGCAATCGCGTTCACACGGACGCCCAGCGGCGCCAGATGCGTGGCGAGCCACTTGGTGAAGTTATCCACGGCGGCCTTGGCGGCTCCGTACGCGCCCACCTTGGTCAGTGGCTGGAAGGCGGCCATGGAGGAAATGTTCACGATGCAGCCGCCGGAAGCGGCCAGCAGTTCCCCGAACACCTGGGAGGGCAGGATGGTACCGGTCATGTTGAGGCGGTTCACGTATTCAAAGCCCTCCATGTCCATGCCGAAGAAGCCCTGCTCCACCGGGGTCTCCGGCGTGCACTGTTCCGCGGGGCTGGTTCCACGCGGGTCGTTGCCGCCCGCGCCGTTCACCAGAATGTCCAGCCGGCCCCATTCCTCCTTCACGCGGGAACAGGCCTGTTCCAGAGCCGCCTTGTCCAACACGTCCGCGGCCAGCACCAGCGTCTGCCCCAGGCCTTCCTCCGCCAGCTGCCGCTGGAGGTCTTCCAGTTTGGAACGGGTGCGGCCCAGCAGCGCCACCCTGGCTCCTGCTTTAAGCAGGTCACGGGCCATGACGGAACAGAGCACGCCCGCGGCTCCGGTCACCACAGCCGTCCTGCCCACCAGCGGGCGGAAGGACTGAAGCCCCATCGCCAGCCCGCGCAGCTCCGCCAGGCCGATTAAGCGGCCACCGTAGGAATACCCGGCATAACAATGTTTTTCCAGATCAATGTCCATCAGCTTCCCGTGGTCCGGACGAACCGGAATGCGCCACTCCGCCCATCCGGCGGCCTTGCGCCGGGCTTCCTCTTCCAGAAGGCACTGCATGGCGTAGGCCATGTCCGTATGGCCGCAGAGGTGGGAACCGGATTCACGGAAGCTTTCATGGTCCCGGTCAAACACCGTATTGCGGAAATGGGCAAAATACACCCTGTCCGCAAACTCCTCCATCAGCAGGTGCGGAGCGTTGGAATAAAGACCGCCCAGGGATCCGGTACAGAGCGTGAAGCCGGAATGCGGGGAGGGAACTTCACGCACCATCCGGCGCATGTCCTCCTCATCGCTCAGGATACGGGGCAGCCCGAAGATGGGCCGGGGCGGATCGTCCGGATGAATGGCCATGCGGATGCCCGTTTCCTCGCACACGGGCATGATTTCATTCAGGAAATCATACAGGTTCCGCCGCAGCTGCGCATCGTCTATGCCCTCATAGCGCTTGAGCATCTCCCTGAACTGCTCCGGCGTCAGGTCATCCACCGTGCCGGGAAGCCCCAGCAGGATGGAATCCGCCAGCGCCCTGCGGGCTCCCGCATCCATGGACTGGAAAAGTTCACGCGCACGCGCCGCCGTTTCCGGGGAATAATCGCCCTCAGCCCCTTCCCGTTCCAGAATGAACAGGTCAAATGCGGCCACCCGGGCGGCATCATATTTCAGGACGCTGCTGCCGTCCTCCATGGGAAAGGCCAGGTCGGAACGCGTCCAGTCCAGCACGGGCATGAAATTGTAGCACACCACTTTCACGCCGCCGGCGGCCAAGTTGCGCAGGCTCTGTTTGTAAACGTCCAGATAATGCTTCCAGTTCCCGGAACGCGTCTTGATGTCCTCATGCACGGCGATGCTTTCCGCCACCACCCATTTCATGCCGGCTTCTTCAACCATCCGCACGCGTTCGGCCACGGCTTCCTCCGTCCAGAGGTCCCCGCACTTTACTTCATGCAGGGCCGTTACAATGCCAGAGGCGCCCGCCTGGCGGATGTCCCTCAGGGTAACCGGGTCGCCTGGGCCGTACCATCTCCAGCTCTCAATCATGTCGGTAAAAATTAAAAGGTTAACGGTCCACGCGGGCGGTTCCGCCCTTCATGACTTTTTCCACTTCCGCCAGGGTGGCCGTGGATGTGTCCCCCGGCGTGGTCATGGCCAGCGCGCCGTGGGCGCAGCCGCAATTAACGGCATACTGGGGGCCCTTGCCGGACATCAGGCCGTAAATCAGGCCGGAGGCAAAGGAATCCCCGCCGCCCACGCGGTCCAGAATCTCCAGGTTAGGGAGGGAGAGGGAATCATAAAATTCTCCATCGTAATACAGCATGGCCGCCCAGTCGTTCAGGGTGGCCGTACGGGCCACGCGCAGCGTGGTGGCCGCCGCCTTGAAGCCGAACTCCTTCACGGCGCGGCGGATCATCCGGCGGTAGGAATCCTGGTCAATGCGGGAAAAATCCTCCGTGGCCCCTTCAATGGAAAGCCCCAGGGAGGCCTGGAAATCCTCTTCATTGCCGATCATCACATCCACAAAAGGCGCAATGGCGCGGTTCACCTCCTGCGCACGGGGCTGGCCGCCGATGCTCTTCCAGAGGGATGGGCGGTAATTCAAATCATAGGAAACAATCGTGCCATGCCTGCGGGCGGCCTGCACGGCCTCCAGCACCACCGCGCTGGTCGTTTCCGAAAGGCCTGCATAAATGCCGCCCGTGTGGAACCAGCGCACGCCATCCCTGCCGAACAGGGCATCCCAGTCTACCTCGCCGGGCTTCATCTGGCAGGCGGCGCTCAGGCCGCGGTCGGAACAGCCCACGGCGGCGCGCACGCCATAGCCGCGCTCCGTAAAATTCAATCCTACGCGGCAGTCGCGCCCAATGCCGTCAAAGGGTTTCCAGGCCACATAATCCATGTCCAGGCCGCCCTGGAGCATGCAGTCTTCCAGCAGGCGCCCCACGGGATTGTCACAAACGGCGGTGACGATGGCTCCGCGCATTCTGAAACAACGCCTCAGCCCGCGGGCCACGTTGTATTCCCCGCCGCCCTCGCACACGCGGAAGGAACGGGTGGTATGGATGCGGCCTTCGCCGGGATCCAGCCTCAGCATCACTTCGCCCAGGGAGGCAATATCCCAGCGGCATTCCTGTTCCGATTTAATAGTTAACGACATATAAAAATATTAAAAAATACGCTTCTGTTCAGTATAAAAGAACTATTTTTCTCCACAAGGGAAAAAGCAGGGAAAAGACCAGACATAGTCTAAAATATTGATGCTAAAAATTTTCAATCATGATTTCCTCCATAAAAATACACTGCCGGAAAACACCCCGAATTATTCAAACTTAAAAGTCATGTCTCCTGACTCAACATTTTTCACAAACCATTGACACAGTTTATTCTCATTTGTATATCAACATCATCGTGAAACGGAGCAACGACACGCAAACCGCGGAAGAACTGCTTGACAGCAGGCTCAAACCCGGAGAGGGAATTCTATGGAAGGGTCGTCCTGTGAAACGAAGCTGGACTTGCCGGGATACGGGGAAACTTCTGTCCGGAAGCGTTCTATTCAGCCTGTGCGCAGCCTTCTTTCTGATGTTGCCGTCCTTTGTGAACTTGTGTTTTGATGCCAGAATGAAATCCTATCGTTCCCTTTCCGTGATTGGCATCCTCATTTCCCTTCTTCCCATCACTTTCCTGCTGGTATCCTCCCTGCATTTGCTGACATCTCCGTGGAGAAACCGGAGGACGAAGCGCAGCACCCGCTACGCATTCACAAACCAGCGGCTGATTACCATCATCCGGGAAACTCCGTTATTTTTCCCTACCTCGCAAGAGTTCCGCTTTTATGCGTGGCCCATTCCCAGACGAAGGCGCATCCGCACATTTCTGTATAAGGATGGTACCGGGAATATTACTCTGGAGTACCGGAAAGGAGGAAGTTTCGTGATGGAAGACCTGGAGCACCCCCGGGAAGCGGCGAATATTCTGAAAAAGCTGGTGAATATTCATTACGCCTCTGCATCCGCAGCATCGGCTTCATCGGTTGAGAAAACTCAACCTGTGATGCGCGCAAAATATTCCAACGGCATTGATGCCCCTGAAGAAATTTGGGTCAGAAAACTCAAGCCCGGAGAACAGGTGCTATGGAAAAGCCGTCCCGCGGAACGGTGCTGGACCTTTGTGGTCACAAGGCAATTCCTGTACGGGACCTTCCTGCTTATCCTGCCTCTGGCGCTTACTCTGGGAGGCTGGCTACGTGTAGCCAGTTTTCCGACGAATCCCCGGTTCAATCCCGTTTTTTACTTTTTTATTATGGGATGGATTTGTATCGTCCTTGGATCCAGCTATTACCCCCTGAATGCATTTGCGGCTCCATGGAAGGAACGGAAACGCCGCCGCAATACCCTTTACGTGCTGACGGAACACCGCCTGATGACGATCATTGACCATAGTATCCGAACTTATCCCGTTCGCAAGATCAAGGATATCCGGCACCGTCCGCGCAGAAACGGCTCCGGAGACATTATCCTGAAATACGGAAAGAAAAGAATCTTCAAATTCAAGGACATCCCGAACGCCCGTGAGGCAGTCGACATCCTGAAAAGCTTCCGGACGGCTCAGCCTGTCCCGGAACGGGAAAATTGAATTGGCTTTCTGCTCCGGGAAAAGATTATTCCTCTTCCTGCCTCATCAGGGCAAACTCCCGCCTGGTGGTGCGCCTTACGCGCCAGAGCAGGAGCACGGCCGCCACGGACAAGCCGATGATGAACCCTATCCAGATGCCGCGCGCACCCATGGCCGGGACAATCCAGTCCGTACGGGCCAGGATGTAGCACACCGGGAAGCCGACAATCCAGTAGGAAAAGAAGGTGATGACGGTGATGGAAGCCGTGTCCCGGAAGCCCCTCAGCACCCCGACGGAGAGCACCTGGAGACAGTCCGGAAGCTGGTAGGCCGCCGCCAGAACCAGCAGGACGGAAGCCGTGCTGACAATCAGCTCCGAGTCATTGTACAAGTGCACGATCTGTTCCCGGAACAGGGTGATGCCGCCAAAGGTGCACAGGCAGATGGTGAGCACCAGCAGGTAGGAGGACAGAATGGCTGATTTGGTGCCCGCCAGGTCTTTCCTGCCGTGATGGTACGCCACGCGGATGGAAGCCGCCAGCCCTACGGAGAGCGGGAGCATGAAGACCAGGCCGCCCACGTTCCCGGCAATCTGGTGGCTGGCCACCTGCGTTTCTCCCAGGGGCGCCAGCACCAGCGCGGCCGCGCAGAAGAGCATCACCTCGCACAACTGGGAAACGCCGATCGGCACGCCAAGCCGCATGAGGTGAGTGATGACGGAAGGCGTGGGGCGCCGCCAGGAAACGATGTGCCTGCGGTAGGGCCTGTGCTTGGGATTGAGGTAGACCAGCAGGAACATCAGCAGGAATTCAATGTAAAAAATAACCGCCGTGGCCGCGCCGCAGCCCGCTCCCCCCATGCGGGGAAAACCGTACAGGCCGAAGACGAAGATGTAGTTCAGCGGAATGTTGAACAACAGGCCGCACAGCCCCACGTACATGGCGGGCCGGGTCATGTTGGACCCCTCGTTCAGGCTCTTGAGGGCCACGAATCCCAGATTGGCGGGAAGGCCCCACATGATGGCGAACATGTAGGCGGAAGCCATCCGGCACATGGCGACGTCATCGGAAATCCAGCCGAACACGTTTCTCAGGACATAGATGACCGGCATGGAAACCAGGCTGAGCATCAACGCCAGCCACAAGCCGTGGTTGGTCATGTAACCCACGCGGCTTTCATGGCTTTTCCCCCGCATGTTGGCAATCACGGGGCCGATGATCATCAGCACGCCGCAGGCGAACAGAGCCACAGGCAGGTACACGGAAGACCCCAGCGCCACGGCGGCCATGTCCGTCACGCCGGCGCGCCCGGCCACAATGGCGTCCACCGCCCCCATACCCACAATGGAGAGGTTCACCACCAGCACCGGGAGGGCCAGCGGTATCAGTTTTTTCATCTCCTTCAAATTCCACGTCTTATTCATCTCTTTTCTTTCCTTCCATGCATTCCTCCTTCAAGGAGCCGTAATATTCCGGCAAACAAGCCGGACCGGAGCGGCAGGCTCCAACCCGGCTTTAAGGTTAAGGGTGTCAACCGGACCGGGGCCTCCTGCCCCGTCCGGACATTCAGCGGTCAAGCACCACGCGGGCGCATTGTTCAGCCACCTGGCGGAACGCGGCGGAAACCGGGTTCTGCTCGGGGTCTTCCAGAGCCACGGGACGGCCTTCGTCCCCGCCGGAACGGGTGGCGATGTCCAGCGGAATCTTGCCGAGAAGAGGCACGCCCAGCTTGGCCGCTTCCCGTTCGCCGCCGCCTTCGCCAAAGATGTGGTAAATCCTGCCGTCGGAGGGGCACTGGAAATAGCTCATATTTTCAATAACGCCCAGAATGGGGGTTTCCACCCGTTCAAAAAGGCCAATCGCCTTGCGGGCGTCAATCAGCGCGACTTCCTGCGGAGTGGTGACCACTACCACGCCGTCCAGTTCAGCCGTCTGGACAATCGTGAGCTGGATGTCCCCGGTGCCGGGCGGCAGGTCCAGGATCAGGAAATCCACGTCCCCCCACGCCACGTTGCGCAGGAACTGCTGGACGTAGCGCGTCGCCAGGGGACCGCGCACCGCCACTGGATCGGATTCGTTAATCAGCAGCCCCATGGAAAGCAGCTTCACGCCATGTGCCGTTACCGGGAGAAACTCGTCATTCTCATTGGCTCCGGGACGCTCCTTGGTGCCGAACATCAGGGACATGGACGGCCCGTAAATGTCCAGGTCCACCAGGCCCACGGAGTAGCCCAGCTTGCTCAAGGCCACCGCCAGGTTCGCGGAAACGGTGGATTTGCCCACGCCGCCCTTGCCGGAGGCCACGGCAATCACATGCTTGGCGCCGGGAACGGAGGATTTCCAGGTGGAGGGATCGTCATTGATTCCCTTCCTGGCTTCCGGGGCCTTGTGCTCAATGTTGACGTCGCAATGCTTCACGCCGGGCACATGCTTCATCACGCCGTGGACGCCTTCAAAAATGTAACGGGGGATATCGGCATTCTTGCTCTCAATCACCAAATCAATCGTGACGTTGTTTTCAGCGTCAATGTCAATCTTCTTCACCAGCCCGAAGGAGACGATGTCGCGGCTGAAACCCGGGAATTTAACCGTGGTCAGCGCGGCCCGTATCAGCTCCGGAGTCAATTCCTGTTGTGTCGTCATGTGTCTGAAATACTAGTGGTTGCCATAAACATTCCGCCCCCGTGCCTCCGGAACGCAGAAAGCGCCGGAATACAGAGATAAGGGGACGGCAAAACCGGGAAGCAAAAATACTCCCTTTTTTATTTTTGACAACGCCTAATTCAGACAAAACGACTTTTTGCCGGCCGGATTTCCCAGATATCCGGATACCATGAAAAAGCGGGACAGCCATTAGTCCCGCCATCGTTAAAAAGTAAAAAGAAGGGGGACTTATTCCCCCTGCTGCTTCAGCGTTTCCCGGATATCCTGGAGAGCGGCGATGAAATCGTCCAGAATTTCCGCGGGAACCATGATCCGGTCCCGGTTGGAACTCACTTTTTCCGTAATACGCACCACTTTTCCGCGCGCATTTTGTTTGAGATCAAGAAAGAACGTCTTGCGTTCGGCAATGATTTTTTCTGTGCAAATAATATCGTCCTCCACGGCTGTAATCTTCCTCCGGTTGAATGAGGCTTTCAGAATAAGGCTTCCCTCCCGCCGGGTCAATGTTTTATTTGCAGAAGTACCGCTTAGAAGCCCCCCACAAAAATGGGAAAAGTAATATTCCCTTCCCGTCCGCCCCTTCTCTTCTAATCCCGTAAAAATTCTAAAGAAAATTGAATGATTTTTATTCCAAAACACCATAGAGCTGCTCCTGCAACGGTTCGGACTGGGAACGAAACATCTATACATTATTTAAAGCCACAAGAAATCTCATCATTGACAAAAACTTCATTATTGTCTGAAGTAAAGGATAACATGAATAGTTTTCAGCTTCAAAGATGGTACGGTCTTCCGTTAAGCACGAAATATTTGCAGAATATTTTCCAAACGAACACCCCCGAATAGCAGCCGAAGGAAGCAATCATACCTTTTTCTAGATGCTCTCATTTTGAAATCATCAATATTATGGAACAATTTGAAATTTCATATTAACATTATTAGTATTTTTATATATTTCAAAAAAATATCAACACCCATATCATTTATGAATAGAAAATCATCTATAGTTACTTTATATTGCATTATTCTCATACATTGGTCTGTTTTTCCGCTTGTTGCAGATGATCCTGAACCGTCGGAGAAGATCATGGAAATTATCTCAAAAACAAAAAACTATTCAGCCAAAATTGCTCGTAATAAAAATGCGACAGAAACAGAGAAAGAAAAAGATCTGACACGTAAAAAGATCGGTATAGGAGAACAAGTGACCATTACTCTTACGAGCAAAAAACCTGCACTTTTAGAGCCGAAAGATCAAATTCAATGGAAAGTAACAAAAGGCGAAGAACTGCTTTTAGGAGGGTTAACTAGTAATAAGGATAAACCTGAATCAGCATCTTTCTGGGTAAGTCCGTTTGCGAGTAAAAAACAAATTGAGGGGAGTGGAGGTCTTGTCATCGAAGTTAGTACTCAGCAAGAAACTGCTCTTCCCGAACCAATTAGATTCGAAGTTATTTTTCCAGAACAGCTTACTGCGGAACATGATAAAACTTGGAGTGAAGGTGGTGTCGCAATGCCAGAATATCCGCAGGATGAAAGTGACATTCCGGGAGTTTCTGCCATGCTTCATGTATCCGTTCATCCTCTTGATGTATGTTATGCAGGAATTCGTATTATAGAAAAAGATGAAGGATACGAAGGTCCGGCAGGAAGTCTTGCTGGCCCGCACGAAGCAGATAGTATATGGAATATCGACACAGAAAACCGTTTTGGAGCTTATGATAATATTGGCGCTTCTTTTTCAAGAAGAAAATTAAATGAAACGCAAGGTGTCGATGAAAAGGGAAATCCTATTTATAAACATCAATATCCGAATGAATGGACATGGGATTGCCTTTTTAGAACTTGTAATTATTCTGATACGGAAGGAATCTCAGATATCACTCATGTTTACCAACGTTTTCATATTAATCGAGAACCACAGGATCAATTCTATATGAGAATAAAAAAATTCCTCGTTGAGCCAACAAAAATTGATGAGTGTTCTGTTGAACGAACAACAGGCGGAAAACACATTTTCAAACCCTAATCCACCATTATCATATATGCATACTATGACACATTCTATTTCTATTATTGGGATAACGCTCTTGGGGACCGTATTAAGCATCCAGGCAAATGCGACGCCAATCATGAAGAATATCCCGGACAGTGAACAATCCCGCAAATTTCATAATGACCCTTTTCTGCAAAAGCTCAGAATACTTTTAGAACAAGGAGAATTAGAAAAATTCTATGAGACAGTGAAGCCTATTATTGATAAGCGCGAGGTGCCAACGTCTGCTGGAACATTAAGTGGAGATGAACTGGATAAACAATTATTGATTGATCGGTATATTATCTCAGCTCCTCTTTTTGAACTGAAGGCAGATACCGCTATTCATAAGGATTATTTCTTGGGAAGCGATATTAAACTCAAAGAAAAAGTGATGGATGATTTATATGTCATTTCAAAAATAAATCTCGAACAAAACAGGCCGCCATCCCAAAAAAAGGAAACGGCACGATTGTGCTCCATTTATGCAGCAACCGTGGTACGTATGCTGCGCGATTATTATCGTCCCAACATAGAAGAAGAAAATCGCAATTATCAAAAAAACAGGGAAGCCGCTTGGCAAACAGCCTTCACGGATAAATGGGGGAAATTCATTAAAGAAGATGAATTGTACGAGAAGAATTGGAAACAACCTGAAAGTGAAGAAGAAAAAGCCAGAGACCGTGAAATGGAGGAAAAGAGAAAAGCCTATGAAAAAGCTGTACGAGAAAAATGCGATCAACAAAGAGAGATGGCCAATAAAATGGTAATCTCAGAAAACAGAAATTCTTCAATCGAATGGTATTTTAAACGCCGGGAAGGAACCCTAGTCAATATACTTCTCCTCAATTACCCCGGCAAGTCCACAGAAGTATTCAATCATCTCAAGATGGCAGGTTATGAAGAAAAAGAAATGATGCCGTTGGTTGATCGAGCAATCGGTAGAAATAAAAAAACAGAGTTTCTATATCAAAGTAACTTAGGACGAAAATTTCTCAAAGAACAAGAGAAGGAATCCCATCAAAATCAGTAGGGATACGCAATCCTGCTTTTACAGTTGAGCCAACTACGCCTGGTTCACCATAAAAACGGCTTAACCAAGCGGATGATGTTATTACCCCTCCGGGAGGAAGCGGTTCTGCCGCATCAGCATTCCGCGCGCCATCTGGCCTGCTCCGTCTTGTAGAGCTTGTACGTGACGGCGTCCGCCAGGGCTTCCAGGCTGGCCTCAATGATATTGTAGGAGACGCCCACCGTAGTCCAGGTGGTGACGCCGTCCGAGGATTCAATGAGTACGCGCACATTGGAGCCGGTGCCGTTTTCCTCCGCCGCGTCCGGAATGTTCGTCCGGGTGGGTGAGAGCACGCGCACCTTGTAGTCGATCAGGTGCATTTGTTCCAGTTCCGGGTACCAGCGCGTCAGGGCGCGGCGCAGGGCGCGGTCCAGCGCATGCACGGGGCCGAAACCGCCGGCGGCGGTGTGCTCCACGTTGCCGTGGACGTCCAGCTTGAGGGAGGCTTCCACCATCATGTCCGGGTCCATTTCATGGCGGGAGGTAAGCACCACGGTGCGCAGGATGTTGAAGTACGGCTTCAGGGCGCTGTCCGGCATGTGCCGCAGGAAGAGCAGTTCCGCGCTGGCCGGGGCGGCCACGTAGTCATAGCCCAGCGCGGCGTTCTTCTTCACGGCGGCGGAAAGCACGTCCAGAAGAGGGTCCCCCTTTTCCAGCTCAAAACCCAGGGTGCGGGACAGGGAAAGGATGTTGCTCTTGCCCCCCTGCTCCGTCATCAGCACGCGCTGGGCGTTCCCTACGAGAGAGGGGTCAATGTGCTCGTACAGGGCGGCATCCTTCATGATCGCGCTTACATGCACGCCGCCCTTGTGGGCGAAGGCGGCGTTCCCCACGAAGGGCTGCCTCCGGAAGGGAGCCAGGTTGGACACTTCCGAAACAAAGGCGGCGGTGGATTTGAGCCGCGTCAGGGAGGCGTCGCTGAGGCAGGAAAAGCCTTCCATTTTCACCTGGAGGTTGGGAATGACGGAGCACAGGTTGGCGTTTCCGCAGCGTTCCCCGATGCCGTTCACGGTGCCCTGCACCTGGACGGCCCCGCTGTTCACGGCGGCCAGGCTGTTGGCGACGGCCAACTCGCAGTCATTGTGGGCATGGATGCCCAGGGCGGCATGCGGAAGGCGTTCCCTGACCGTCCGGATGATGGAACCGATTTCCTCCGGCATGGTGCCTCCGTTGGTATCGCACAGGACCAGGCAGTCCGCTCCGTGCTCATGGGCGGCGCGAAGGACGGCCAGGGCGTATTCCGGGTCCCGCTTGAAACCGTCAAAAAAGTGTTCCGCGTCAAAAAAGGCTTCTTCCAGATTCTTTTTAAGGTAGGCAATGGAATTGCCGATGATTTCCAGATTCCGCTCCCGGGAGATGCCCAGCGCCACTTCCACATGGCGGGGGCAGGATTTCCCGAAGATGGCGGCCACCCGTGCGCCGCTGGAAACCAGGGCGTTCAGCGTGGGGTCCGTCTCCGGAGTGTGGGAAGGATGGTGCGTGCTGCCGAAGGCGGCCAGCTTCGCATTCCTGAGTTCCACGTCCCTCATGGCGTTGAAAAATTCCGTCTCCACCGGGTTGGCGCCGGGCCAGCCGCCCTCAATGTAGTCCATGCCCAGATAATCCAGCTGCCGGGCGATGCGGACCTTGTCCGTCGCGCTCAAGTTGACGTCTTCACTCTGCGCGCCGTCGCGCAGCGTGGTATCATAGAGAAAGATTTTGGTGGACATCGCCTTTGTTCATACATGCAAACATGGTTCCGTTCAAGACCGGGGCCCGGTTTTTCCCCGGATGCAGACACGAAAAGCACAAGGCTTGAAGGGGGAGAGGACTTCCGGTAGGATAGCCGCCATGCGGTTGCCCAGGCAGTTTTTCCCTCTCCTTTTCCTCTTTCTTTCCGCGGCCCTTCCCTCCGCGGCGGATTATTCCACCCACCCTTTTCTGGACAAGGGGCGCCCCATTTGCTGGAGCCGCCTGACCCCGGACAGGCTGGAACCGGACATCCGGGAAGCGATGCGCCTCACCCGTTCCGCCGTGGAAGAGATCAGCCGCCTCCAACCGGAGGAGATGACGTATGAAAACACGTTCGGCGCCCTGGAACGCAGCAATGACCTTCTCATGGAAGGCATGCGCAAGGCCTACGTCCTGAAAAGCCTGTGCGACAGTGCGGAATTGCGCAAGGCCATGGATTCGGTTGCGCCCCGCGTGTCCGCCTTCCTTTCCTCCGTCACGAAGGACCAGGCCCTGTGGAACGTCCTGAAAACCGCGGAGGAACGCCTGCGGCAGACCAATCCGGGCCCGGAGCAGAAACGGTACATGGAGCTGACCATGCAGAGCTTCCGGGACAACGGGGCGGACCTGCCGCCAGACAAGCGCGCGCGGCTTGAGGTAATTGACAGGGAATTGACTCTCGCCTCACAGCGTTTCAATAATCTGTACATGGACGCGCGGAAGTCCTGGACCTGGACAGTGAGGGACGCCGCCCTTCTGGAAGGGATGGAAAACAGCGCTCTTCAACAGGCGCGGGAGGAGTTCCAGTCACGCAGCCCCGGCCATTCCGGACCGGGCTGGACGTTTACGCTGGATTCCGCGGCTTCCGCCCGGGTGATGGAGAAGGCGCACCGCGAAGAATGCCGGAAGGATTTATGGGAACATCTCCAGACCGTCGCCACGGGAGCATGCGACACGGAGCCCGTCATCCGGGAGATTCTTTCCCTGCGCCGTGAAAAAGCGCATTTGTGCGGGTATGGAACGTATCCGGATTACGCCCTGCGGGAGAGCATGGCGGGAAACGGGGAAAACGCCATGAAGTTCGTGAATGAGCTGCTGGACAAGGTAAAAGCCCCCTTTTTCCGTGAAATGGAAGCCCTGCGGCGCCTGAAGGCCCGTCTCACGGAACAGGAAAACGCCCGTCTGAATCCCTGGGACATAGCTTATTATTCCAGTCTCCAGGCAAAGGAACAGTTCCGGCTGGATCAGGAGGAACTGCGCCGTTACTTCCCCCTCCCCCGCGTGCTGGACGGCCTATTCTCCCTGGCGGAACGGTTATACGGCATCCGGGTAACGGAGGTTCCGGCAGGGGAAGGCGCAGGAGCCGTGGAGGCCTGGCATCCGGACGTGCGCTTTTTCACCATTGACGACGGCAGGGGCAACCGCCTGGGGGCCTTTTACCTGGACCTCTTTTCCCGCAAAAGCAAAAGGGCCGGAGCATGGATGAACACGCTGGACACGGGGAGCCCGGCCACGCGGGAAAATCCGGGCAAGCCCCGCCTGGGCATGGTGTGCCTGAATCTCCATCCCTCCGCAGAAGGGGCCGCGGTGCTTCTTTCACATCAGGAGGCCAAAATTCTGTTCCATGAATTCGGGCATCTGCTGCACCTGATGTTCACCCGGGTTTCCATCCCCTCCCTGGCGGGGACCAGCGTGCCGCGGGATTTTGTGGAGGTTCCCTCCCAGTTCATGGAAAACTGGTGCTGGCATCCGGACGTGCTGAAAAGCTTCGCGCGCCATGAAAAGACGGGACTCCCCATTCCGGAGGAAATGCTGCGCTCCCTGGACGCTTCCCGCGGCAACACGCCCGCCGTCGCCCTGGCCGGGCAGCTCCTGTACGCGAAAATGGACCTGGCCGTGCATACGGATCCGGAACGCTTCGCCGCCGGCCCCCTGGACGACGTGGACGCCGCCGTAGCCGGAGACATGGATTATTTCAAGGATTTCAAACGGACCGGCAAACTGCGCACGGCGCGCCATTTGTTTTCCTCCCCGGCGGGTTATGCCTCCTTTTACTTCGCCTACCGCTGGGCGGAAGTTCTGGACAAGGACATTTTCGAAGCTTTTGAACGGGCCGGAGGGCCGGACAAGGAAACCGCCCGGAAATTCCGCAAGGCCATTCTGGAAAAGGGGTTTACGGTCCCGCCCATGCAGCAGTTCATGGATTTCATGGGCAGAAAACCACGCATGGACGCCATGCTCCGCAAGAGACGGCTGGCCTCGTGAACGGAGGCGCGGAGAGGAGCGCCGTTCCGCCTCCGCAGAGGGGCATGGGGAAGCCAACATATTATACATTTGTTTAATTAAATTATCCCTTCAATATGCAAAGGTTACGGATATTTCACAAGAATCAGAACACATCTTTGCGTTGACTTTATGAGAAAAAGAAGCAAAATTTGCTCGCTCTGCCGCATCTTCCGGCACCAGCTTGCAACCAACCGCATCCATTTATGTACAACAAGCCTTTGACGATTGCCGCCACAACCCTGCTCCTGTGCTCTCCGGTGATGATTTTAACTTCCTGTGAAGGGAAAAAGGATTCAGCAGGCCAGATGCCGGCGCTCGTTCCCGAAGTGCAGGTGACCAAGCTGGTGGCCAGGGATGTTCCCATCAAGCAGGAATGGGTGGGCACCCTGCGCGGTACGGAAGATGCTGAAATCCGCTCCCAGGTGACGGGATACCTTCTTTCCAAGGATTACAAGGACGGCGCCTACGTGAAGAAAGGCCAGGTGCTTTTCCAGATTGACCCCCGCCCCTTCCAGGCGACGCTGGACCAGGCCCAGGGGCGCCTGGAACAGTATGAAGCCACGCTGAAAAAGTACAAGCTGGACGTGGAACGCTACACCCCGCTGGTGAAGACCGGTTCCGTCAGCCGCAAGCAGCTGGACGACGCCCTGCAGCAGGTCCAGGAAACGGAAGCCGCCATCGCCACGGCAAAGGCCCAGGTGGATGAAGCGAAAATCAATCTTAAATTCACCACCATCACGGCCCCCATTTCCGGTCTGGCGGGCCTGGCAACTCCTTCCATCGGCAACCTGCTGACGCCCTCCAGCCCCAATCCGCTGACCACCATTTCCGCCATTGACCCCATCCGCGTGGACTTCTCCGTGAGTGAACAGGATTTCCTGAACTCCATGGACAGCAACCTGACCCGGCAGAAGCACCTCAAGTTTGACGTCATCCTGGCCAACGGCACGGAATTCCCCATGCAGGGCGAACCTGTAGCCATTGACAGAAACGTGGACGCCCAGACCGGCACGATCAACATCGTGGGCCACATTCCCAATCCGAACCTGACGCTCCGCCCCGGCATGTTCGTCCGCGTCCGCGCCACGGTGAAGACCCTGGAAAACGCCACGCTGGTCCCCCCGCGCGCCATCCTCTCCGCCCAGAGCGCCAAGTTCATCATTTACCTGGATGACAAGAACATTCCCCACATGCAGGTGGTGAACCTCGGGCCCGTGGTGGACGGCATGCAGGTAATCAACATCGTTCCCATGCCGCATTCCACCTTCACGAAGGACAGCCCCATCGTGGTGGAAGGCATCATGCAGGCGGCCAAGCTCCAGGGCCAGGGCCCCGTAAAGCCGCTGCCCTACAAGCCCGTCGTCTCCCAGCCCGTCATGCCTTCCGTAGGGGCGCAGTCCTTTGAAAAGGCCAGGACGCCCGAAGGCATGAAGCATGACGAAGCCCAGCCCGCCGCCAAATAACCCCTCTCTCCCGGGCAGCCCCTCTCCCCGCCCCGCCTTTCCCGCGCACTTTCATGATTTAACGCCATGTCCAGCTTCTTCATCAAACACCCGACCATCGCCATCGTCATCTCGATCGTGATGATCCTGCTCGGCGGCCTCTCCCTGATGGGGCTCCCCATTGAGCAGTACCCGAACATCGTCCCTCCCACCATCAAAATGCAGGCGACCTACCCGGGCGCCAATGCGGAGACGGTGGCCAACTCCGTGGCCTCCCCCATTGAGCAGTCCATTTCCGGCGTGGTGGGGATGGACTACATGACTTCCACCAACGCCAACAACGGCATCTGCTCCCTGAGCATCGTCTTTGAAGTGGGCACGGACCCCAACATGGACCAGACGCTGGCCTATATGCGCTATGGACAGGCCACCGCCCAGATTCCCGCGGAAGTCTCCCAGATGGGCATCACCATCACCCAGTCCACGGGCAGCCCGCTGGCCGTAATCAACCTGTATTCCCCGGACGACAGCCTGAACGCCATCTTCCTGAGCAATTATGCGTACGTGAGCCTGGTGGACCCCGTAAAGCGCGTTCCCGGCGTGGGCGACGTGCAGGTGTTCGGCGCCGGACGCTACGCCATGCGCATCTGGCTGGACACCACCAAAATGGCCGCCCAGAACATTTCCGTGGGAGAAGTCCAGTCCGCCATCCGGGCGCAGAACACCGTGATTCCCGGCGGCCAGATAGGCGCGGAACCGGCCCCTCCCGGAACGGAATTCACGTACAGCATCCAGACCAAGGGACGCCTCCAGACTGCGGAGGAATTCGGTGACATCATCATCCGCGCGGACGGGAACAAGCTCCTTTACCTGAAAGACATCGCCAAGGTGGAACTGGGTTCCCAGACCTACAACGTATCCAGCAAGTACAACGGCAGGGATTCCGGCGCCATCGCCGTATACGCCGCCCCCGGCTCCAACGCCATCAACACGGTGGATGCCCTGAAAAAGCTTTTTGAAGACCGCGCCCGCAGCTTCCCCGCCGGGATGGAATACAACCTGACGCTGGATACTACGCTGGCCGTGCGCGCCTCCATTGAGGAAATCGAGCACACGCTGGTGGAAGCCCTCCTGCTGGTGGTGCTGGTGGTGTTCGTCTTCCTCCAGGGCTGGCGCGCCACGCTGATTCCGGCCATCGCCGTGCCGGTCTCCATCATCGCCACCTTTGCCCTGTTCCCGCTTCTGGGCTTCACCCTGAACACCATCTGCCTCATGGGCATGGTGCTGGCCATCGGCCTGGTGGTGGACGACGCCATCGTGGTGGTGGAAGCCGTGGAATCCCACATGGAGCGCGGCCTCACTCCCCGCCAGGCGGCCTTCGCCGCCATGGAGGAAGTGTCCGGCCCCGTAATCGCCATCGCCCTGGTGCTGGCGGCGGTGTTCCTGCCCTCCCTGCTGCTGCCGGGCATTACGGGCACGCTGTTCCAGCAGTTCGCCGTGACCATCGCCATTTCCATGCTCATCTCCGCGTTCAACGCGCTGACGCTGTCCCCGGCCCTCTCCGCCATCCTGCTCAAGCCCAAGGACCCGAACAAGGGCGGTCCGCTGAAATTCTTCTACCGCGTTTTCAACCGCAGCTATGACGCCACGGCCAGCGGCTATACCAAGGTGTGCCACTTCCTGACCCGCAAGCTCATCATCTCCATTCCGCTGCTGGCCCTGATCGCCTACGCCATCTTCCCCGTAGCCAAGCAAATCCCCAACGGCTTCCTGCCGGACGAAGACCAGGGCTACCTGTTCTCCGCCCTGATCATGCCGGAAGCCCGCTCCCTCCAGTTGACGACGGCCGCCGCGGACAAGGTCTCCGACCTCATCCGCCAGAACCCGAACGTGAAGGACGTGATCGCCATTTCCGGCTTCAGCCTGCTGACCGGGGTGCAGAGCACGAACAACGCCTTCTTCTTCGTCATGCTGAAGCCCTGGGAGGAACGCCCCAATCCGGACCAGAGCGCCAAGGCGGTCACCGCCCAGCTCAACGCCCTGCTGAGCACCAAGGTTCCGGAAGGCATCACCATGTGCTTCCAGCCCCCGGCCATTGCAGGGGTGGGTTCCGCCAACGGCGTCACCTTCATGCTGGAAGACCGCGACGGCAAGGGCACGGAATACCTGGCGGAACAAACGGACATTTTTGTGAAGGAAGCCAGCAAGCTCCCGATATTCGACCCGCAGAAGAACGGCGGCGTGCGCAGCGTGATGTCCTTTGCCGTGGAGCAGAAGGACGTGCGGCTGGATGAAGAAAAGTGCGCCACGCTGGGCGTCAGCATCAGTGAGGCCAACAGCCTGCTCCAGGCCTACATGGGCTCCCTGTTCATCAACTACATCACCCTGTACGGCCAGCAATGGCAGGTGTACATCCAGGCGCAGGGCAGCGACCGCACCGGAACGGAAATGCTGAAAAACTTCTATGTGAAGAACAACACGGGCAGCTCCGTCCCCCTCTCCACCCTCGTCAAGATCACGGACATCAAGGGACCGGAATTCCTGCTGCGCCAGAACCTGTACAATTCCTCCAAACTCATGGTCACGCCCGCCCAGGGCTACTCCAACTCCCAGGCCATGGAGGCGCTGGAACAGACCTTTGAGGCCAGCATGCCCACGGACATGGGCTACAGCTACGCAGACATGAGCTATCAGGAACAAAAGATCCAGAACGGCATCGGCATCGTGCAGATCTTCCTGCTCTCCTCCGTCTTCGTCTTCCTGATTCTGGCGGCCCTGTATGAACGGTGGTCCCTGCCCCTCAGCATTTTCATGACGGTGCCCATCGCGGCCCTGGGCGCCTTCCTGGGCCTGTACTGGTTCGGGTATGAACTGAACCTGTACGCGCAGATCGGCCTGGTGATGCTCATCGGCCTGGCGGCCAAGAACGCCATCCTGATCGTGGAATTCGCCGTCATTGAAATGGAACGCGGCAAGA
Source organism: Akkermansia muciniphila (assembly GCA_947624785.1). Taxonomy (GTDB): domain Bacteria; phylum Verrucomicrobiota; class Verrucomicrobiia; order Verrucomicrobiales; family Akkermansiaceae; genus Akkermansia; species Akkermansia muciniphila_F. Next base: position 293,640 of record CANQLV010000001.1, read on the forward strand.
CGCTGATGGAAGCCACGCTCTCCGCGGCCAGGATCCGCCTGCGCCCCATCCTGATGACCTCCTTCGCCTTCATCCTGGGCTGCGTTCCTCTGGCCCTGGCCTCCGGTTCCGGCGCCTACTCCCGCAACATCATCGGCATTGTGGTGATTGCCGGGATGACGATGGCGACGGTGGTGGGCGTCTTCCTGATCCCGTGCTCCTTCTACTTCATCATGAAGCTCTTCCGCGTCCGCATCGCCCGGAAGACGGTGGAAACGGAGGACCCTGATGAAATCATCGCCCGCAAGCACCTCTTCCATGAGGCCCATGAATCGCTGAAAGGGTAAAACCGCCCTTGAAACCATTTAAAAACAGACAAAACGCCATTATGCGACCGAACCAATACATCACACGAGCCATCCTGCTGGGCACGGCCATCACGGCTTCCTCCTGCATGATGGGTCCCGACTTCAAGCCGGTGGACATGCCCATGCCCACGGCATTCAGAGGAGCCCCCGCGGCCACGGAGTCCATTGCGGACCTGCCCTGGTGGAAAGTCTTCAAGAACAAGGACCTCCAGGACCTCCTGACGGATACCTACCAAAACAACCGTGACCTGAAGGCCACCATGGCGCGCGTGGAAAAGGCACGCCAGTACATCACCATCACGGAAGCCCCGCTCTTCCCGTGGGCGGATTATTCCGGCTCCCTCAGCAAGGGCTCCAACTACACCAGCGGCAACGTGGTCCAGACCTCCGCCGTTGGCAATACCTTGACGCCCGGATCCATTGACGCCGGCATCTCCTGGGAGCTGGACATCTGGGGCAAGACGCGCCGGATGACGGAAGCGGCCCGCGCAGACTACCTTGCTTCCGAAGAAGGCCAGCGCGCGCTCATGCTTTCCCTGCTCCGCCAGGTGGCCGACTCCTACCTCCAGCTCCTCCAGCTGGACGAACAGCTTGCCATCGTGCAGAAATCCGTGGAATCCTATTCCGAAAGCCTCCGCCTGTTCGACGAACAGCTTGAAGGCCAGGTGGGCGACAGGCTCCAGGTGGCCTCCGCCAAGGCCGCCCTGGCTTCCTCCCAGGCACAAATCCCCGCCATCCAGGTGCAGATCGCCAATCTGGAAAACGCGGTCTCCGTCCTGGCCGGACGCGCTCCCGGCCACATCCGCCGTTCCGGCAGCACCCGTGACATCGCCTACAACGTCAAGGTTCCCGCCGGCATTCCCGCCTACATCCTTTCCAGAAGGCCCGATGTCCGCCAGAGCGAATACCAGCTGCGCGCGGCCAATGCGGAAGTGGGCGTAGCCATTGCCAACTATTTCCCGACCATCTCCCTGACGGCGGCCGGCGGACTCGCCTCCGCGGACCTGCGCCACGTACAGGGACGCCGCGGCGGCTGGGGCTTCGGAACCAACCTGACCGGCCCCCTCTTCCAGGCGGGCAAGCTGACGGCCTCCGAAAAGTCTGCCAAGGCCGAATTCCTGGCAGCCAGCAACGACTATGAACAGACGGTGCTCAACGCCCTGGCGGAAGTCTCCAGCACGCTCATCCAGCGCGCCAAGCTGCGCAATATCACCTCCATCCAGTCCGAGGCCGTGGAAGCCTACCATACGGCGGTGAAGCTCTCCTTTGAGCGCTACCGCACGGGCCTTTCCAACTACATTGAAGTGCTGTACGCCCAGCAGAACCTGTATCCCGCGCAGATTCAGCTTTCCCAGTACTACTATCAGCACGCCAGCACGCTGGTTTCCCTGTACACGGCCCTGGGCGGCGGCTGGAATATGAGCCACAAGTCTATCATGGATGGGCCGCCCAAGCGATAAAAAACGCTCCTCCCTTAAAATCGGGAGTTTCCTTGACTGTTTTTTTCATCCCCCGGCAAGTACAAGCTTGCCGGGGGATTTGCTTTCCGGAGCGGCGGAAAACAGGCGCGCCGCCTTTCCAGCCTCCGGCAGACCGGGCATCCGCGGTCTTCCACGCTTCCGGCAGATGTGCTTCCGGAGCCTGGAACAGAATGCTCAACGGATTACCCGCTGTTTGCGCCGCTTCACGGCCTGGCGGCCATCGCATCCCGTGCCCCGTGCTTTTTTCCCTTTCCCCGGTCCGGGTTCCGCGGGCACGGAAGCAGCTTTGGAATTGATTTGGAGCCAATTCATTTACAATCAATATGACATAAAAGAACTCCATCGTGTTTTTCAGGAATTAATTATCCATGATTTTTCTATTCCATAATTACGGGCAACCTCATACTGTTCCGGCTCTTACAACTGATTTTAAGCGTCCTGGCGAATTCCTAATCCGCTTGTGATCTCATCCAATGCAAGCATGGATAAAGGCTAGAAAATCATGGGGAAAGGAATTGTCCCGAAAAGACCAGATCTTTTAAATCCTGATGAATATCAATATTTTATGGTAAACAATACATTTACCGTTAATATTTTTAATTGTTGACGGATTAGGAATTCGATAAAAAACCGACGTTCTCTTGCGTGGGAACATTTTCTAACCTGTTACAGCAATCAATATGAAGATCAAATACCTGTCCCTCCTGATCGCCGTTCTGGGAGGCAGTCTATCCTTCGGCGCTTCCATCAATAACCTGGATCCGGCTTATTCAAAGGATTATACCATCTATGACGGAAGCAACGGAGACACCTTGAACGTCTCTTCCCCCACCACCGTTTCAGTAAACGGAGCAGCTTCATGGACCATGGCATTCACCATTTCCGGCCTGGCAACCACCTCCGGAACGGATGTGGGACTGCTGTTCACCTGCAATACCACTTCCTCCAATTACAAGAATCTGGAGGGAATGGGATATCAGCTCACGGAGGGCGGAGACCTTACCCTGTGCGCAGGAGGCTATAACTATAACGGAGGCACGGCTGGCACCTCTCCTTGGAAAACGCAAACGCTTTCCGGTTATTCCGCAGAACAGCCCCTTACCCTCTTTTACTCCTACAACAATGGAAATATCACCATTTCCGCCATGCTGGGCAATGACACGTCTTCACTGACCACTCTTGCGTCCATCAGCGGTACCGGAGTCAAATTCGGCAGCTCCATCATCAACCAGCTCAATTTCTCCGCCAAGGACGGTTCCGGAAACACCTGGAGCGCCCCGAACGGAGTCACCGGGGAATATACCCTGAACAACTTTGACCTGTACATGGGTGGCCTGACAGAAGACCAGATGAAGGAATACGCCCTGAGCGCCGTTCCGGAACCGGCCGCGGCCTCCCTGGGGCTGCTGGGCGTGGGCATGCTGCTGATACGCCGCCGGAGAGCCTAGTTTTTTCCAGCCACGGCCATCCCTGTGCCATTCAGGGATGGCCGTTTTATTCACTTTTTTCAAACATCCGTTTCATTCCCCTGCTCCCCCTGATGAAAACCAGGCTCCCTCTCTCCCTCCTGGCCTCCCTGCTGGCGGCTTTCCCCTCCGCCATCGCCGCCCCTGCGGGCACGGACCTGGGCAACGTCATGTACGTAGGCGATTCCATCACCCACGGTATGAACAGCGGCACTTACCGCTGGGCCCTCCATAAAATATTTGCGGACAACGGCATTTCCTACCACGCGGAAGGCGTGAAAACCGGCAATTATTCCGGAGGCGTCACCGCGGGAACCTCCTACGGCGGCCAGGTTTTCAACAACGAGCATTCCTCCCAGGCAAGCGCAAGGGCCTGGGAAATATCCGGCAGGAAAAACGGAAGCAGGTTTGACGGCTCCAACATCTCCAACTGGCTGGGACTTTCCGATACCAAGGCAAACGGAACAGCCTACCAGGGCCCGACCTTCACGGGAACGGACACTCCGGATACCTTTTTCGTGATGATCGGCACCAACGATCTTCTCTCCGATGGCGATAATTCCACCTTGGACAGCCGTCTTGATTCAGTCACCCGGAATCTTCTGGCGGACATGGACGCCATCGTGGACACCATGCACGCCGCCAACAGCAGCGCGAACGTCATCGTTCTCACCATTCCCTGCTGGACCCAGCATTCCAACGGCAATTCGGACGCCACCCACCAGGCGGTGGAAACCTACAACGCCTCCCTGAATTCCTGGGGGCAGTCCAAGGAGGGCGTCACGGTCATCGACGTCAACAGAGGGATCATTGACGTGGCTTCCTCCAAGCCGTTTTACGGGGTGCGGTCCATGTTCAACAATCCCGCGGCGGACGGACTCCACCCCAACGCCCAGGGCGACCTGCTCATGGCTGGCAACATCGCCAAAGCCATGGGCTATGCGGGCCGTTCCGCCGGACAGCTGCGCCGGGACGCCGGGGAAATGACCGTCAACTTCCACCAGGGCGCAGAAGCGCCCGCATGGGCCGGAGTGCAGGACCTGACGGATGCCGGCTTTTCCGTATCCAACGTCGCCGTGAGCGCGGAAGGCATCAGCCTGGGACAGGCGGGGACAAGTTCCCTTTCCCGGACATGGACGGAGGGAACAGACCTGAAAAACGGCTTTACCTTTGATTTCAACCTGGTTCTGGGGGACGGGGCGGCAAACGGCTGGAATCTCTCGGACCAGTTCAGCGTCAGCCTGGGGAACGGCTCCTTTTACGGCACGCTCAACATTAACGAGGCCTATATCAAATGGGGGGATACCATCCTGTATTCCCTGGACATGTCCGCCAATACGGAAAACCTGCGCATGGCGTACGTCACGGGCAATGAGCAGGAAGGGCTGAAAGGCGGTTATTACGTCTGGCTGGGGGACATGCTGATCGGGGAAGCGCTTTCCGTCACCTCCGGTTCCGGCTGCAACGGCGTCATCATCCAATATGACGGCAGTGGGAACGCCATCCTGAAAGACCTGTCCATGGATGGCACGGGATCGTATGCCCCACCCACTTCCGGGCTGGTTAATGAAGAGAACGCCTTTATTTCCGCCGGAGCGGACTCCGGGGACTCGTCAGGCACTCCGGAGGGCAACATCGCGTGGCCGGAAACGGGCTTCACGCATTCCGCCGCCAACCAGAATTGCTCCGGCGTCTTCGATGCCCGCGTCCAGGCGGACGCCTCCTCCGGGAGGCTGGGAAACTCCGTGAACGTCACCATCACTTCCGGAAACGCCACGCACGTGTATGCCAGCACCGGCAATTATACGGGGGACGTCTGGCTGACCATCGCCAAGGAAGGGCAGGCCTCCGCCTGGTACGGGGCCCATGGAAATTCCGGAACACTGAACGGGAATGCCGCCCTGCGCTTTACGGACGCCGCCACGGGCGGAAGCACCGTCTTCGGCGCCGTGAACGCCTCCGGCGTAACCGGAAACGTTTATCTGGAATTCTCCGCGGAAAACGCCTCCTTCGGCACCTTCACCAGCAATAACGCCTCCTCCGTGGTCGGATCCTATGCTACGGATATCAAGGGGAACGTGGACATCGTGATTAACTCCGGCTCCTTTTCCAGCCAAATCATGGGCGGCATTTACGCGAATGCCAATAACGGCACGACCAGCATCGGAGGAGCCACGCACGTTTACGTCAACGGAGGCTCCATTAACGGAGACGTGATGGGGGGAGGCCTGACAGGCTCCATTTCCGGCGGTTCCAACGCCACCGTCACGGGCGGAGTCATCGCCGGCTCCGTTTACGGCGCAGGCAAGGGAGGCTCCATCCAGCAGGGAAGCGCGGTACGCGTTACAGGGGGCACCATCAAGGGGGATGTGTATGCGGGAGGCTCCGGCGGCACCGTTCAGGGAAACACGTCCGTCACCGTGGCCGGAAATTCCGCCACGCTTCACAACGGGAAATCCTGGAGCGGCATCTCCGGGGGCGGTTCCGGAGGCGCCGTCAACGGCAGCTCCGTCGTGCGCATCCAGGACCTTTCCTCCGGGACGGCGGCCTACGGTTTTGACAAGTATGCCGGAACCATCAGCGGCGGCACGAATGTGAGCGGCGACAGAAGCCTGGTGCTGGACCATGTGACCGTGGAGCATTTCCAGGCTTCCCTGAGCGACTTCACCCACGTTTCCGCCGTCAACCAGACCCACACCACGCTGAACTCACTGGGAGGAGCGCTCACCGTAACCATTGAAGCCGGAAGCGGACTCGTCCTGAACGGAGTTTCAGACATGACCACGCTCATTCTTGGGGAACACGCCTCCCTGACGCTTCAGGGGCTTACCGCGGACAAGGTCATCGTGGACATCACGGGCACCAGCCACTACACGCTTTCCCTGACGGAGATTCCCGCCAGTCTGGACAACATCAAATTCCTGAACAACGGCGTCCTGTACGATGCGGCCATGTCCACGGACCCCCAGGCCAATTCCGCCATGGTCTTCGCCCAGGTGCCGGAACCGGGGTGCGCCACCCTGGGTCTGGCCGGTCTGGCCGCCCTGCTGTGGCGCAGGCGCAGAAAAATCTTCCATTAACGGCCCTTTGTTTTCTTCAGGCCCTGATGGACGAAAGAAGCCCCCGCGGCACACGCCTGCGGGGGCTCCCATGAAAAAAGACGGACAGGAAGAAGAAGGCATGCTGCCACGCCCTCCGGGCGCTTCACGGAAGCGCAGGGCTTCAGGCTCCCCTGTTTTTAAACAGCTCCAGCGCAAGCTGGGACCAGGTTTCCAGCTTCTCAAACATCTCCCCGGACAATTCCTCCGGAGCCACAAAACGGAGATTGGCCAGCGCGGCTTCATTCGCGCGCACCTGGTCCGTATCCAGCTCAAACAGGTGGACGATGCCCAGATGCACAGCCCCCACGTCATTGGAATCGTCATTGATCACGCCCAGCACCCGCTGGGTGCAACTCCCGTCAATGACCAGTTCCTCGCGGATTTCACGCTCCACTCCGGCCAGATAGGTGGAAACGTCGTCATGGCCGGACTGGCGGTCCACCGGATTGATATGGCCGCCGATGCCGATGGAGCCCTTGTCATGCAGCCGGGCCTCACCGCCGGAGCCGCCGCGCGTGTAATGCAGGATGCGGCCCTGGTGGCAGAAAATGGCATAGGCGATGATTTGCTTGTGGGAAGGATCGTTTTCCGCCGCCTCCCGGTCCATGAAGGAGGAGACCCCCGGCTTCATGAACGCATTCAGATAATGATCCCCACCCTCCCGGTGCCCCTGGAAATAACCCGCTTCTTCAAACGTGGCGCGGGGAACCACCAGAACCTGTTCTCCATTGTAACGTGACATAGAGACACCCTACCCGTTTTGACCCCGCGCTCAACAAAAAAGGCGCGGAAACGGCAAATTTGCGCCCCTTCCGGAACGGCCGCGAACGGCTTTCCGCCTCAGGAAATATCCCGGACTTCCACGCCGTGGTTCCGGAACCGGCGCATGATGCTTTCCAATTGTTCCGCGCTCATGAGCTTGAGCGGCAGCCACAGCACCAGCTTCTTGCCGAAGAGGAACAGCAGGGCGTAGCGCGTCTTGCACAGGGTGGTGAAGCGGTCGTAGGGGATATTCATGGGCTCGATGCCCTTGCTGGAGAAAGTCATGTAATCCTCATGGAAAACGTAATCCTTTTCCTGATGGTACATGGGCACCTTCTTGTTGGCGGCCAGGGCGGCCTTCGCCAGAAAGGGAACGTAGAACCAGGACAGGATGATCGCCATCAGCGCCCCGGCCAGGGACAGCCACGCGAACATGGGCAGCGGACGCAGGGAGAAGGAGTACAGCGTCATCAGCACAAAGAACGCGGTGATGGCCAGATCCAGCGGCTTCTTCCACTTGGGGCGCACCGTATTGTACCACATCACCAGCACCTGGGTCGCCAGGCGGTCGGAAGGCACGGGCTTGACGAGTTTGATGACCTCTGAATCCTGCATCATGGCGGCAGGGTAGCTTCATTCCCGCGGAAGAGAAAGCCTAAAAACAGGCCGTTCCGCCGCGTTTGTGTCAAAAAGGCCGCGCCGGAAAGGCGCGAAGGCCGCTTTTGCCCGCGCCAATTCCCCGGGAAAGCCTCCTTCCCCGTACGCAGGCCAGAATTTCCTTGATAATCATGGCTCCCTTCATAGAATTAAAAGCCAAAAGCCTTTAGCAGACCCTGTGGCAGACAATCTTCAAATTCACGTACGCACGTTCCAGCCCGCAACCACTCAGGAACAGGCTCTGGAAACCTTGACGGATTCCATGGCGGAAGTCCTTGACGAACGCCAGCTAAGGCACATCAAGAATGCGGTTCTTCTGCGCGAGGAAACGCAAACCACCTATCTGGACCACGGCCTGGCCGTCCCCCACGGGCGGACCAGCGCGCTGGACTCCATGCAAGTCACCGTAGGCATCAGTCCGGAAGGCGTCCTCTGGCCGGATGACGCACGCAATGCACACCTCATCGTGATGCTGGGCGTTCCCACCGCCATGGTGACCGGCTACCTGACCACCATGCAGAAGCTGCTGCGGTGGCATAAAAACGCTCCCCTGGGCCCCAACGGGGAATGGACGGGAGACGAAGCCAGCCTGCTGGCGTCCCTTCAACACGCCCTGCAATGACGGAGAAGAAGAACGAGCCTGCGGCGAAGACGCACATTTCCTGGTCATGGCTGCGCATGGCGCTGAGCCTGCGTGAAAAGGTCAAGCTGGGGGACAAGCAGGTCATCTTCATCTGGGCGGTCGTCGTCGGCGCGCTGGGTGCCCTGACGGCCCTTGTCTTTGAAATGGGGGTGGAACTGGTGCAGGATGTCCTGACGGGGCGCACCAGCTACAAGCAAATCCAGGTGTTTCAGGAAATGGCCAGCCAGGACTGGGCCTGGTGCATCTTCGTTCCCGCGGCGGGCGGCCTGCTGGCCGGCCTCACCCTTCTCTTCACCCACCGCTTTGTCCCGGCCAAGGCCACGGAATACATGGAAGCCGTGGCGCTGGGCAACGGCTATGTGCCGCCCAAGCCCAGCCTGCTGCGCTCCCTGTCCGCCGTTTTCTCCGTAGGTTCCGGCGCCTCCATCGGCCGTGAAGGCCCGCTGGTGCAGGCCGCCGCCGTGGTGGGGTCCGCCCTGGGCCGCTTCTTCCATCTCTCCGCCCCGCGCCTGCGCCTGGTGGTGGCCTGCGCCGCCGCCTCCGGTATGTCCTCCGCCTTCCATACGCCCCTGGCCGGCGGCCTGTTCGTGAGTGAAATCGTGCTGGGCGCGCTGACCATTGACTTTCTCGCCCCCCTGCTGGTGGCGAGCTGCGCCGGATACTTCACCATGGGCCTGTTCCATGAACCGGCCCCCATCTACCAGCTCCAGCAGGAAGTGTCCCTGACGGGCAACCAGCATGTGCTCTGGTGCGTGCTGCTGGGGGCTCTGGCCTCCCTGGTCGCCAGCTTCTGGCTCCTGATCCTTAAAAAATCGCGCCAGTACCTGAACGGGAAGCGCCAGTGGCTTCCCGTGCGCCTGATGGCCGCAGGCATGCTGGTGGGCGTCATCGCCATCTTTTACCCGGAAATCGTAGGGAACGGCAAGAACATCATCACCTCCCTCATTCATTATGAATTTGACGCCACGAGGGCCGGCATCCTGCTGTTCCTGAAAATCTTCACCGTCGCCATCGTCTTCGGCGTGGGTACGGTGGGGGGCGCCCTAACGCCCAGCCTGACCATCGGGAGCGTCTGCGGCTTCCTGTTCAGTGCGGCGCTCACCCAGCTAGGAGTGCCGGGGGACCATGCCATCGCCTATTCCCTGGTGGGCATGGCCGCCTTCTTCACCACGGCGGCCAACGCCCCCATCACCTCCCTGGTGCTGGTGGTAGAATTCACCATGGCCGGGCACATGATGTTCCCCCTGATCATCGGCGTTCTGGTCTCCTACGGCATGGCGAGGCTCACCAAGGCCCAGTCCATGTACCATGATTCCCTGGCCTTCGGCCCCAGAAGCACCTTTGACAAGCCCCTGGCCCAGGTGCAGCTCCAGGACGTGGCGCGCAAGGATCCGCCCGTGGTCCACCCTCTGGACAAATTCGGCACCATCGCCTCCATGCTCATCAAGAACCCGGCGCAGCCCATCTTCGTCACCTCTCCGGCGGGCAAGTACCTGGGCAGCGTGGTGGCGGAAGACGTGGCGGCCTTCGCCCGCAACAAGGAACTGGCCCAGGCCGTCCTGGCCATGGACGTGCTACGCAGCGACATGCCCACGCTTCCCGCGGACATGCACCTTCCGGAAGCCCTGGGCATCTTTTCCCGCCCCCACTGCGCGGAATCCCTGGCGCTGGTGAACCCAAACAACGATCTGCTGCTGGGAGTGGTCAACAAGACGGACCTTTACCTGGTTCTTTCCGAAATCATGCGGCGGGAAAAGCTGCAATAGGAGAGGCGTTTTCCGGGCCGCGCCCTGGTTCCGGGAAAACCCGAGGGGAGCGCACCAAGCCCCTGGGGCTCTTAAAAACACACGGACAAAGGCAACCCTCTCCGTTAATTCAAAGGAAGCCTTCTCTTTTCTCTTCGTCCGCTGGCTCCCTTTTTCTTTTCCGTCGCCGCATTGGCATGCGGCACTCCCGACGGAATTCATGGAATAAAACACCCCGGCCTTCTCCGGCGCCTCATTCCTCCGCAGACCTTTCATGAAAAAAGACGGGGAAACGCCGGCATGGCTGCGCCGCTGCCATCCGGGCAAAGGGCTTCCCGGTCTTTCCCGGCAGCGTCCTGTCCGGGGTTCACCGGAGGCAGGCTCCCCTTTCCGGAAACACGGACCCGCTTAAAAACGCATTTTTTCCACCCTCTTTTCCCGCAACAGGGGTCAGGTTAAAAATAACAACAAGCTTGTATTTTTACTCTTATCCGGTACGCTTCCGGCATGAGCCGTACCCTGAGAATAGAATACCCCGGAGCGGTCTATCACGTGCAGAGCGAGGGCAACCGCGGAGACGCCATTTACCTGGACGACGAAGACAGGGAGACTTTTCTGCGCACCTTTCAGGAAGCAGCGCGCAGAAGCGGCTGGACCGTGTACGCCTATGCCCTGATGGCCAACCACTACCACATTCTCTTCCAGACCGCGCGCGCGAACCTGGTGGACGGCATGAAATGGCTCCAAACCGCCTACACCCAGCGTTTTAACGCGCGCCACCGCATGAGAGGCCACCTGTTTGCAGGCAGGTACCACGCCATGGTGGTGGAAGCGGAGAACGCCCACTATTTTTCAACCATCATCGACTATATCCATCTGAATCCGGCCCGCTCCGGCCTGGCGCGCCGCCACACGTTCCTTTCCGGCTGCAAATGGACCAGCCTGCCCGCATGGCTGGACGCCCCCGCCAAAAGGCCCAAGTGGATTCATCCGGAGCGCGGCCTCGTCTGCTTTGGCTGCGACGACACGGACGACGGCCGCCAGAAGTACCTCAACCACCTGATGGGCCGCTTTGAGGCGGAACGCATGGACGAACGCTCCCTGCTCCCCGCCGGCCATGTGGGTCCCGGCACCGTCCAGCGGGGCTGGTGCTACGGCTCCAGCGCCTTTCGCGCCAGGCTGGTGGGCGAGCTTCCCCGGCTGGCGCGCAGAAAGCCCGTCACGACGGGCATGCGCGCCTCGGAAATAGGGGAATACCAGGCGGAGATCATTGTGAAAAACGGCCTGAAGGCGTTCGGGCTTTCGGAGGAGGACTTGCTCGTCACGCCCTACAGCCATCCGTCCAAACTCATCATTGCCCTGGCTGTCCGGCAAAGCACGCTGGTTCCGTACGCCTGGATCAGCAACCGCCTGCACATGGGCATTCCCAAATCCATGGGCACCCTGCTTCATCGGGCCAAGAAGATGGCGGAAACGGACTTGAAAACGCGGGCATGGATCGAACGCCTGACCGCCTGATTTTTCCCTGCGGAAGCGTCCCAAAAAAGCTTTTCCCTACCCGCCATAAAAAAATCCGGAGAGCGGGGGCCATGCCGCCGCCTCCGGACATCATCCCATACAGGGTAAAGAGCGCCGGAGCGGACGAAGTTACGCCCTGCGCCGGCGCACCAGCATAGCGGCCAGGCCAAGCAATCCCATGGAGGCCGCAGCCGGTTCCGGAACAACTGAAAACGCCATGGCCGCAACCCCGGCTTTCTGCCCTCCGATGCGGAAATCAAGAGTATCCGCCGTCGCCTCCCCCGTCCATTTGACCAGGGTCAGCTTGCCGTTGGCGAAGGAAGGCGTGGACGAAAAGCCGCTCCCATCCGTTGCCGCATATTCAAAGGTGCCGGTGCCTCCGGTCACGGTAGTGGCCCCCGGAGCGCCCGCGGTACTGGAAACGAACATGTAAAAGGTCACCGTGTCTCCCACGGTCAGCCCCCCCAATTGAATGGAGGATGTGGTGGAGCCTCCGGCGCCGGGAGCCATGTAGGAGGACAGCGCGCCGTAATCAAAAGAACCGAGTGTATTGACCAGATCCGTCATCGCCGCCTTGTTCTGGTAATAGGCGTAATAGGCAGGGTCATCCTCCCCGGGAGTTACGGCGGCAAGCTCCGTGTTGAAGAAATTCCCGGCGCTTTTAACGATTTTAAGCGTATAGGGAGTATCGTTTCCGGAAGCGTCCCGCAAGGGAAGAACAGCCGCAGCATTGGAAGTGTACTGGTTCATTCCGTCCCTTCCCGCCCCATCCCTGTACACGTCCACAAAAACGGAAGCCGCCTGGGCGACGGAAAAAGCTCCTCCGACAATAAGCAGGAATAATGTTTTCTTCATGGTTTTTGACTATTCTGACAATGAAGGCCAGTTTAAGGATTTTGAATCCGGTGTCAATAAGGAATGAATGAAAAAGAAAAAGTTATCAGGAAACGCCGTCGTGCCAGGAGCGGAATTAGCCTGTGATGAATGGACGGGGCATTTTTTATAAGCAGGCGGTTTTCTATATCTTGTGTGATTATCCGGATTCAAAATCCGCCTCCGGGGAAAAAGAAACCGGATTACCAGGAATGGCCTACGGTTTCCGTCCTTCGGAATACGGTGTGTGAACAAATATCCATGATCAACAGGGGTCAGTTCACAAATTACAACATGAAAAGATATTTTCTATTTTCCTGCTGACCCCTTACGCTTTCCGGGGAAAAAAATGATTGCCAGTCCGCGCCGTGGAATGATAAACGAAAAGCGCGTGCGAAAAACCGCGCGTGAAGCGTCAACCCAAATATAACAACAGAGAAGATGGCACAGACATATTCCCAGCGCGTGCTCGACTTGGTGAAAACCAGGAACAGCCACGAAAAAGAATTCATCCAGGCCGTTCAGGAAGTGCTCAACACGATTGAGCCGGTTCTGGCCGCGAATTCCAAGTATGAAGACCACGCGATTCTGGAACGGATCGTGGAACCGGAAAGAACCATCCTGTTCCGCGTGCCGTGGATCGACGACCGGGGCAAGGTTCAGGTGAACCGCGGGTACCGTGTGGAATTCAACAGCGCCATCGGGCCGTACAAGGGCGGTCTCCGCTTCCACCCCAGCGTGAACCTCGGCATTCTGAAATTCCTGGGTTTTGAACAGGTTTTCAAGAACTCCCTCACCACCCTGCCCATGGGCGGCGGCAAGGGCGGCTCCGACTTTGACCCCAAGGGCAAGAGCGATAATGAAGTGATGCGCTTCTGCCAGAGCTTCATGACGGAACTCCAGCGCCACATCGGCGCGGATACGGACGTTCCCGCCGGGGACATCGGCGTAGGCGGCCGTGAAATCGGCTACCTGTTCGGCCAGTACAAGAGAATCCGCAATGAATTCACCGGCGTTCTCACCGGCAAGAGCCTGAACTGGGGCGGTTCCCTCATCCGCCCGGAAGCCACCGGCTACGGCTGCGTGTACTTCGCCCAGAACATGCTCGCCACCCGCAACGATGATTTGCAGGGCAAGGTCTGCCTGGTGTCCGGCTCCGGCAACGTGGCCCAGTACACGGTGGAAAAACTCAACGAACTGGGCGCAAAGCCCGTCACGATGTCCGACTCCAACGGCTACATTTACGATCCGGACGGCATTTCACCGGAAAAACTGGCCTGGGTCATGGAACTCAAGAACAATCGCCGCGGCCGCATTGCGGAATACGTGAAGCAGTTCCCGAAGGCGCAGTACTTTGAAGGCCAGCGTCCCTGGAGCGTCCCGTGCGACTGCGCCTTCCCCTCCGCCACGCAGAACGAAATCAACGGAGAAGACGCCCGCACCCTCATCAAGAACGGCTGTACCCTGGTGGCGGAAGGAGCCAACATGCCCACGGACCTGGAAGGCATTGAAACCTACCTGGCCGCCAAAATCCTGTACGGCCCGGCCAAGGCCGCCAACGCCGGCGGCGTGGCTACCTCCGGTCTGGAAATGTCCCAGAACAGCCAGCGCCTCTCCTGGACGCGCGAGGAAGTGGACCACAAGCTGAAGAGCATCATGGCCAACATCCACGCGAACGCCCTGGCCCACGCCCAGGAATACTCTTCCGACAAATCCTTCACCAACTACGTCACCGGCGCCAATATTGCCGGCTTCGTGAAAGTGGCGGATTCCATGATCGACCAGGGAGTGGTTTGAGTCCCGGTTGTGACACATTTGCTGCCAACGTAAAACACAACAGAAGCGCCGGGTTCGCCCGGCGCTTTTCTTTTATTCCTTTCAAAGGGCCTCTCCGGCCCGGAAATAGCTTTAAATGCTGCGTCCGGCAGAACGAGCAGGAACGTTCCACCGAAGGATTTTTCCGCCTGAAAAACTACTCCCGATTCCAAAAGGAACGTTCCCCGGGAATTCACGGCAACCAATCCCCAGGCCCGGACCGTGAGACAGAATGGAAAAACGGAACCGGCATTTCACCGGGCAACGGGCCACGGACATATTTCCCTCCATCCCGGTTACGAAACCGTTTCCATCAATAAAACGACCGGCGCAGTTCTTCCCGGCTCAAATCGTGAAAAAACCGGAGCATTACTCCTTCAGCAGACGGCAGACGGCCTGGGCCGCATGTTCCGCCGCTCCGCCCTGCCCCAGCTTGTCGGAGGCCTGCTTCATGTCCGCCAGCAGGGCATCCCTGTTTTCCGGAACCAGCAGGCGTTCTATTTCCTCAATCACCTGGTCCGGCGTAAAATCAAACTGGATCAGCTCCTTGACTACGGATTTCTGCGCCAGAATGTTCACCATGCCGATGAAGCGTATTTTAATAAGTATGCGCGCCATCCAGTACGTCAACAGGGGAACCTTGTACACCAGCATGTACGGGAGCCGGTGCAAGGCGGCCTCCATCGTGGCGGTGCCGGAAGCCACCACCCCCACGGCGGCGCGGTCCATCAGTTCATGATAGCCACCCACCGTAATGTGGAACAGCTCCGGCGGCATGCCGGCCTTCCGCGCCATGCCGCGCATTCTTTCTGCAAGCGCTTCCGTGGAAGCTGCGGTTTCAAAAGACAGCTCCGGCCGTTCCCCGGAAAGGCGGTGGACCACCTCTATAAACACCGGGAAATGCCTGTCAATCTCACGGTCCCGGCTGCCGGGAAAGAGACCGACCAGGGACGGCTCCCGGACGCCATCCTTATGGATGGAAGCAATCTCGTCCACCAGGGGGTGCCCTACGAATTCCGTTTTCAGCCCGGCCTCCCGGAACAAGGGAGCCTCAAAGGGGAAGATGCACATCATCAGGTCCAGCATGCGCACCATCTTGGGAATGCGCCCGCGGTGCCATGCCCATACCTGCGGGGAGATAAAATAAACGATTTTGGTATGAGGGCAGAACTTGCGGACCTTCTCCGCCAGACGCAGGTTGAATCCCGGATAGTCGATCAGAATGAGGCAGTCCGGCTGGTCCTGCCGTATCCTCTCCAGAATGGAGAGAAAACGCTTCCTGAACCACCCGTACTTCTTGAGCACCTCCACCACGCCGATGACGGCGGCTTCATCCGCCCAGTCCTCCACGCCGGGGCATAACGCATGCATGCCGCATCCTCCCAGCCCCCTGACCTCCATGCCGGGCATCAGGCGCAGCAGATTCTTCAACAGCAGGGCTCCGTGAATGTCCCCGCTCTTCTCGCCTGCTATTATATAAAGCTTCATCACTCTCTGCAACGGGCCGCACCGTATGCCTTCTTACCTTACCAGCCCCGTTTCCGAGGTGCAATAAAAGACTTTTCTTTCAAGGATTTTAATGCAAGATACGCGCCGTTATGCATGAGTTGATCTCACTTTGGATGTCCTGGGTGCAGGACTGGGGATATGCGGGCGTCATCGTCCTGATGGCCATGGAAAGCTCCATCTTCCCCGTCCCCAGTGAGGTAGTCATCCCGCCTGCGGCCATTCTGTCCGCCCAGGATGGAGCATCCATGAGCTTCTGGGGGGTGGTGGTTGCCGGAACGTTCGGCTCCTGGCTGGGGTCCGCCATTACCTACGCCGTAGCCCGGATTGTGGGGCGCCCGGTCATCATGCGCTGGGGCAAATTCTTTTTCATGCCGCCCAACAAGGTGGAAAAGGCGGAAGTCTTCCTCCAGCGGTATGAGGTGTCCGGCGTTTTCTTCGCCCGCCTTCTGCCCGTCATCCGGCACCTGATCTCCATTCCCGCGGGCATTGTCCGCATGGGCTTCGGCGTCTTTTCCCTGGTCACCGTGCTCGGCGCGTTTGTCTGGTGCACGGTGCTCGCCTGGTACGGCCACCGCATCGGGGAACGGCATCCGGAACTGCTCAAGTCCCCGGAGGAGCTGATTTCCACCGTCAAGAGCGAAAGCCTTCCCCTTATTCTGGCCGTGCTGGTACTGGCTGTCTGCTACATCCTCATGCTGCGCCTGACGGACCGCAAAAAGCCGGAAGACGCCGCAACGGACGCGCCCGCTGAAAAGGAGCAATAAAAAAGAAAGCCTTTTTCCATGAGCAGTTCCAAGGAAGACAGGGCAGCCCGGGCGCTGGATTATTTCCACCAGGGATACAACTGTTCCCAATCCGTCTTTGCGGCTTTTGCAGACATCTGCGGCCTGACGGAAGAAACGGCCCTGAAGCTCTCCTCCCCGCTGGGAGCGGGCATAGGACGCATGCGGGAGGTATGCGGCGCTTTTTGCGGGCTGAGCATGCTGGCGGGGAGCCTGTATGGAAACAGCTCTCCCCAAACCGGAGAAAAGGAAAAAATCTTTTCCCTGGTCCAATCACTGGCCGCCTCCTTCAAACAGGAATTCGGCACGCTTTACTGCCGGGAACTGCTGGGATTGTCTCCGGAACGCCTGGCGGCGGAAACGGCGCGCCCCGGAGAGAGAACCGCCGCCTATTACGCCTCCCGCCCCTGCGAACGCTGCATTGCCTTCTGCGCCCGCCACGCAGCCGAGCTGGAAGCAAAAGCCCGGCATCATTAAAACGCCCGGTCACCCATGGAGGGAAACCGGGCATTTTAATCAGATGGAAGATTCCGTCAATGGGCGGCCTGGGAACTGCATTTGCCGTCCGGACAGGACGCCTTTAATTTGTCAATTTTTTCATTGGTTTCACCCATCCCTTCATCGTAGAAGCCCTGTTCGTCGGGGGCCAGCACTTGAAGGAGGCGGAGGAATTCGCCCGCGTGTTCCTTTTCTTCATTGGAAATGTCCAAAAGGACTTCCTGCGCAAGCTTGTTATCGATGGATTCCGCAAGCTGGGTATAAAGCTGGATGGCCTCATATTCCGCAGCAATCATGAACCGGATGGCCCTTACCAATTCGTCATGGGTAAGCATCCGGTCTTCTTTTTGTCCACTAAATGCATTTGTAAATTCAGGCATGCAGATATGACTCAAATCACCACTAATGTATTCAAAATGTTTTTGTCATATATTTTTCGCGACATTCTTTGAACTTTTTCCCTTGAAAACGGTCTAAGGAATCCAACATCGCCCTATAGCTTTTTTTCAGTACGAGGAAACGATAGTTTTCCCCCTCCCCAGTCTTCCCGCTGCGGGACTTCCTCCCCCCGTCGGCATGAAATGAAAGAGATGAGCCGGGGCGCATGCGCGGCATGAAAAAACGCCCGGATTCTTCGCGGAGAAAACCGGGCGTCTTGCAGCGGCGGCAGGAAAGTCCTTTAATGGGCGCCCTGGGAACTGCACTTGCCGTCCGGGCAGGACGCCTTCAATTTGTCAATTTTTTCATTGGTTTCGCCCATCCCTTCATCGTAGAAGTCCTGTTCGTCCGGGGCCAGCACTTGAAGGAGGCGGAGGAATTCGCCCGCGTGTTCCTTTTCTTCATTGGAAATGTCCAAAAGGACTTCCTGGGCCAATTTGTGGTCAATGGACGCGGCAAGCTGGGTATAAATCTGAATAGATTCATATTCCGCAGCAATCATGAACCGGATAGCCCTCACCAATTCGTCATGGGTAAGCATCCGGCCTTCCTTCAATCCGCTAAATGCGTTTGTAAATTCAGGCATGCAGGTAGGACCGGACGGGCAAATCCTTCATTCAATATGCGTTTGTCATAATTTCATGCAGCTTCTTTTGAACTTGCGACATCAAAAACAGTGTAGGGGAAATTTCTCATCTTTCTTCCCAAAACACGGCAGGAGCGACGGTTGTCCTGCCGCCGCTCCCGCTGAAAACGTTCCGATCCGGAACAAATACGTTACTTGCCCTCCGCAGTCTTGGGCGCGTACTTCTTGAAAAATTCAACGTACTGGACAGGAGTCTGACCGGGAATATAACCCGTGCGGCCCAGTTCCTTTCCCTCTGCGTCCACCACGACCATGGCCGGAACGCCAGTGATTCTATACGTTTTGGCTTCCTTGGACTTGCTGAAATCCGAACTGCCGAACTCGAACTTGACGCCGATAGCCACGCCGTCCATGCCCTGTTTGAACTCCTTCTTGGAAAGGATTTCCTTCTCCAGCTTAATGCAATAACCGCACCAGGAGGTTCCCGTGAAAAGAAGGACGATGGGAAGGCCGGTTTCCTCCGCCTGCTTCTGCGCGCTCTTCAGGCTCTTGCCCCAGCGGAATTTCACCTTCGCCGCCTTGGCGGCCTTGGCGGCGGCTTCCTTGTCCGCGGGAGTGCTCTGGGCCATGGAAATGCCGGAAACGCTGAATCCCAGCACGGCGCACAACGCAAAAATAAAATGTCTGTTCATCATACTTGTGAAATGTTCTTCCCAAATTAGCAAAAATACACCGCATAGGAAGAGAAATCAGCGTCTTTCTCCCGGCAGGAATGCTTCCGCTCCCCTTTCACAAAATGGACCCCCTTTCAAAAAAAGTATTGCTCTTTCCGCCTTAATCGGGTAATAATCCGCCCGCACTTCCAAAACGCGCGGTTAGCTCAGTGGTAGAGCAACACCTTGACATGGTGGAGGTCGTAGGTTCAAATCCTATACCGCGTACCATTTCCTTAAAATCCCGTCCCTTTCCGGACGGGATTTTTTATTGCCCCTCCCTGAGGAACGGGATGACGCGGTCTGCCGCCTGTTGAAAAATGCCAGCGTCAACGGACGGTTTGTGTAAAAATTGATGGAAGCTGCCTGAATAAGAACCACCGTGAAAATAGACTCCGTACCCTCCTTACGGTGAAAAGCGTAAGGCCTGTTTTCCTCCCTCCTCCACCCATGAGGAAAAAAATATTTTTCCAACTTTTTTTGAACGCAAGCCCTGTTTCGGGACGCTAATGGTATGAAGGCAGAGGAAGGCCCCAGCCCTTGACCCTCCTTCCCTGATGAAATAATGACCATTAAAAGCCCGGCGGAAGAATTCTCCCGCCGGGCTTGCTTTTTAACGAATTCCGTTGATGAACGGCCGGGACGGCTACCGGGAAGTCAAACGGTCATATAACTCATTGGCGTATCTGTGATTGGGATGGTTCACATTCATGTACGCCTCATAAAGCGGATGGGAGGGGTCCGACTCCATGCGCATGGCTTCCTCCGCCGGGGAGGGCGCCGCGGCCCCGGAATGATGGAGGGGAGCTTCATCAAGCAGGCGTGAAACCTGGTACAGCAGGCGGATAACGTCCGGATTGGACCCGAGGCCCGGATTGTCAAGCAGGGCATCCGCATCCACTCCCGTCTCGGACGCAAGCCGCTGGAGCGCGGCGGTAGCCCTGCCCATGTTGCGCTCATAACTGGCGCCCCATTCCTGCTGCAGGGACTGCTCCGCCTGCGTTTCCATCTCCATCTGGGAGTCTGCCACCTGTTCACGGGCCTCCTCATATGCCCGGGCCATCGTCTCCTGGAGAGCGTTCATGGCTTCCGGCGGCACGCCGTAACGGTAGGCCGTGCGGGCCATGCGTTCTGCGAGCCCTGCATTCCACTCGCTTTCCGGCATGGACTCCGGACGTTCCAGGCGGTAATCTTCCTCTGATTCCGGCAGTCCGGCCATCCGGCGGAACCGCGCCATCTGCTCCTCATTCTCCACGCCGGGATAATGCCGGAGGCGTTCCAGCTCCGCATAGCTCTTCGCCAGCGCCTCCGGCGTCTTGAACTTGGAAAGGGACTTCTCCATCCCCCTCAACTCATCAAACCGGGCATACCAATCCGGAACAAACCCGCCGTCCTCCCCCAGAAGGGAGGGAAGAGGCGCGGTTTGAGCCGCGGCTTCTGTCAACACTTCCGCCTCCGGGGAAACCGCCCCGGAAAAATCCGCCTCCCCGGAGGGGGCGGCCATATTATTATCAATGGAATCAATCATTCTTTTCTTCTGCTGTGGATTCTTTAATGGCTAATTGAACTTGGCGGCGGATGTACAGGAAAACCTCCCTGTAGGCATCGCGCCTCATGGCGTCCAGGGGGTCATAACTCCCCGGGCTGCCTTGAAAAACGGGCAAATCAGTCTGGAAGCGGGCTTCCAGAAAGGTCAGCGCCTCCCGCCCGTCCGGAGTGTCAAACACCCGGAAAAGCTGGCGCCTTCTGAGACGGGCCTCCCGGACGGAGGCCTCCTGCTGCAATGTCGTATCCTGGTTCATTCCTGAATCGTGGTTAACTGGTCAAGCAAGGGATTGAGGGAAGCGTACGGATCCTCTTCCGCCGGAGCCTGTGCGGCCCCCTGCTGGCGGTCCGCCCGTTCCTTCCGCATGGCCTGGACATCGGCCCAGGGCCTCAGCATGCTCTCCGGAGCGCCGTCCACACGGGTGGACAGGCGGAAGCAATGGTCCCAGTCCACATGATCCGCCAAATCCGGAGCGGCCTGCATCATCATATTCAGGCGCTGAAGGCTGCGGTCCATCCCCTCGCTCTGCAAGCGCCTGAGCACCAGAGCAATTTTTGACTGGTACACCACCCTGGGCTCTCCGACGGCAATGGAGCCGTCCCTCCCCTCCCGCAGAACGGCGCGGGGAGGCCTGGGAAACTTGCCCATGCGGAACAGCAGGGAGAAAATGCGCGTCATGGTGGAATACAGATCACTCACAAACAGCGTGAAGGACGGGGAAAACATCAGCACGCGCTCGTTCTCCCGGGCCATCACCTCCGTGGCGGTCATGCTGCCGCGGTGGCCGCTCCAGAGCTCCAGCATGGGCAGGTAATAGGCGCGCCGGATGGCGTCCTGCTTCTGCGCCAGACGGTCCATCCCGACGTCATACCTGCCCTGCGTGGCCCATTCCCGCGGAAGGTGGAGGGAGGCGGCCTCCGGGGTAATGACGGTTCTGCCGCCGGCCCGCAGGTCCACCTCCCCGATCTGGTTGGCGAGTTCCAGAATGCGGGGAAAGGCGGCCACCTCCCCCAGCGTGTCCAGAATGCGGTTCAGGAACTGCACCTGCTGGATGGCGGGAAACACCAGCCTGCCGGGCGCAAGGCCGTACGGGCCGCTGCCCCACTTCAAAAAGCGGGTCACCAGGTAGGGAAACTCCATGTATCCCCCCTCCTCCACGATCACCTGGTCGTCCAGGGACAGGTACACGCTTTCAAACGGCATGTGGGCGGCCTGCTCCCTGCGGCGGCTCCGCCGGATGCGCGGACGCACCACATGCAGAAACCTCAGGGACGTGGCGTACGGATTGCCGCCGCGTTCCAGAGCCTCCCGGGCCCTGGGCCCCAGGGCCTTCATACCGAACATGGAACGCGCCTGGTGGGCGGTATAGGTAAACTCCCTGACGTAGGTATCCACCCGGCCTTCCGCATTCTCCGCGCAGGCGAACTGCCCGCACGGAATATTGGTGAACAGCAGCCTTCCGTCGGAAGAAGTTCCCGTGAACAAACTGCCGGTCCCCAAAGCCACGCGGTCCAGAAAACACTCATGGATCTCCGTATAGAAATTGGAAACGGACAGCTCCTTCAGGGCAATCTCCGAACACTGGTTGTACCAGGCCTCCGCCTCGTCCCCGCCCCGGTCGTCCGGGGCCGACCACTTGAACCACACGTCATGGCTGGGCGTAATATAGGACATATGGCCGCTGGCCAGCTTCTGGCACGCCTCCACGGCGGTGGTATCCGTCATGCGGTCCATCGCGTCCCGGTTGGGGAGGGAAACTTCCCCTTCCCGGTTCAGGCGGCGGGGCAGCACGTAATCCCTCAGGCGGTCCCACCACGTCTCCCACGGCGCGCGCTGGGCGGCCAGGGACTTGTACACGGAATTCAGCTCCGCAACTCTCTCTTCCATGGCGGTGCCTATCCCAGGGTTTTCCTAAGCAGGGTCCGGGGATTGACCTCCCCCTGCCCGGCGGAAGAATTGCGGCGCGCCAGAATGGTGGAAATCATCCCCTGCCTCTGCCGCTCCCGGGCCTGATAATCTTCTCCCACTTCCTCTCCCACGCTCTCCGCCTTGACCGGGATGGTCTGCTCCGGAGCTGGAGTGGAAGGAGTGGACGGTTTCATGAATCCCATAATCTCTTTTACTTTCTATGCATGGTTTATACTGATGGCCCCTTCCGCCTGCCGCACGGACGATCCATGCGGCGGAAGCGTTCTCTCCCGCGGACGGAAAGGGCGGTCTCTTCACCTGCCCGGAATTGCCCGGGCAAGTGCATGCGTCTATCAAATAGATGAATTGGTGGAAAATGCATCCGGAGAAAAACCGGGCGCATACGTGCCACCGGTGGCATCAAAGAGGATGTTTCCAAACGTGATGCATTCCGCATCCGTTTCCGCCAAACATGTGGCGCTATGATCAATGAATCCTTACTTCAGCCGGACACTCCCTCCGCGCTGGACATCTGCAACGCGGCGCTCTCCAAAATAGGGGAGGCTCCGCTGGACGCGCTGATTGCCAATGAATCCACGGCATCCCGTCTCTGCGTTCTTCATTACCACCCGGCACGGAGGGAAACTCTCTGCATGGCGCGCTGGACCTTCGCCACCACGCAAACCACGCTGAACTCCGTTTCCGCCCAGGCGCCCAACTCCCTGACCCCCTATCAATTCACCCTGCCTGCGGACTGCCTGCGCGTGCTGGATGTGGAATGTACGGAATGGAAAATGCAGGGGAGGCGCATCCACGCCTCCCGAGCGCCGCTGCCCATGAGCTACATAGCTGACATTGAAGACGCCGAACAATTCGATCCCCTCTTCATGGACGCGCTGGCTACCCGCCTGGCAGAAAAACTGGCCATGCCCCTGACGGGCAACCAGAGCCTTCGCCAGAATCTTCACCAGGAATTCCATAAAATCATTCTCCCGCAGGCGGCAACCGTCAATGCGGTGCAGAGTTTCTCTAACGACTCCCACCCCCTGCTGGACCTGCTGAGGAAAATCAAGTCGCCCGCCTGCCCGGAGGAATGTGAATAACAGGAGAATAACAAGGCAGCAACATAACAACAACTTGTGAATACAAGCTCATGAAAGCCCTGGATTTCATACAGATATTCGCCTCCAACGTCCGCAGGCTGGACTTCCGCCTCAGCAGCGCCCAGGTCATCCTGGCCGTCATTGCCGGATACAGGCGCCACAGCACCATTACGGAAGCCACGCGCCTGCATCCCAATACCGTTACCAACATCCTGCAGGACCTCATTGCACAGGGATACATCAACCGCTTCGGGGACAGCCGCCCTTACGTCTACCGCCCCACCACGGATGGAGAACAGCTTGCCGGAAACCTGCTGGATAAAAACACGCTCCCCAGCCCATGAAAGAGCCCCTGCTCAGTACGGAAGAAAAACGCCGCTGGCTGGCCCGCGTCTTCCGGGATACGGATGGGGAATACTCCCAGGCGGACAAATTCAAGGCCCTGGTGGAAGATACCAAACTGGCGGCCCTCCAGCAGGAAGAGGAGGAATTCAAACGCCAGCGGGAAATGGGCGCCGTGCCTCAGGACCCCATCCTGGCCCTGCTCCAGTCCCTCCCCCCGGCAGAACTCAACCTCAATAATCACCCCTCTTCCTGACAACTTAACAGGATGATGAAACAAAAAAGCTCTCCAGACCAAACAAGCCTGGAGAGCTTTTTCTTTTCCAGATGATAGAGTTACGTACTCCCTGGGGAGTGAGACTAGACGGCATCCTCTCGAAGCTTGCCTTCGTCATGTTTCAATCCACGCACTCCTTGCGGAGTGCGACAATGTGACTGTTCGAGTTAGAGCTTAGATAACAAGTTTCAATCCACGCACTCCTTGCGGAGTGCGACCTCCGTACGGGAACAAGAAGCTGGCTCTGTTTCTGTTTCAATCCACGCACTCCTTGCGGAGTGCGACGTTAAGAGTTGAGCTGGCCACTTGTAAAGTGCTCGTTTCAATCCACGCACTCCTTGCGGAGTGCGACAAACGTAAGCGTAGGTGAGAGCGCTTACGCATGCGTTTCAATCCACGCACTCCTTGCGGAGTGCGACAAGTAACTAAAGCATTTTATCCAACAAGTAAAAGTTTCAATCCACGCACTCCTTGCGGAGTGCGACAGCACCCGACCTTATACATTGCTACTCAACAAAGCAAATCATACTTTGCGCCAACCTCCCTAAAATGACCGTCATTGCACGGTTTCTCTTTCCGGGTATTTATCTGTCAATCTTCTATTCCCAATGCATTACACCAATCGCCGATCTGCCGGAGAATTCGTGTGAGCTTGAGGTTGGCGCACAAGCCATGTTCAACAGTCTTTAAATAATCAAGGGACCGGAGATGTCATAGCTTTTCTCCTTGCCCAATTGTTCTATTTTGTGATGCCAATTGGACCCCATATGATAAATTCTGAGACTGTCACTCTCGTTATCAATAATTTTAAGCAACTTGTTCCTGATGTCAACCAATTGGGCAGGAGCCAATTCACATTCAAATACGGAATTCTGTACTCTCTGGCCCACATTTTCACAGGCTCGGGCAACTTGCCGCAATCGCCGCTGTCCGGCTTTGTCATCCGTAGCTACATCATACGTAATGAGAATATACATGACAACAGCTCGTTTTACTTGCCGATAAACGGAGGGTAGCAATCCAGATCCCCACGCAAATGGCGTGCCAGCAAAAGGGCCTGAATGTGAATCAGCAATCCCAGGGTGGTTTTTTCCTGAAGAAAAGGATGCACCAGCACGGTCTTTTTCCGCTCCTGCCAGGCATTCAATACTTTTTTACGGGAATCTTCCTTCAAAAAAACGGCTCCGGACTCTTCCTTGTCAAAATCATCTGAGGATATCTGCTTGCGGTTAATCAGGGTAAGGGCCAGGCGATCGGCGAGAGGAGCCCGGAATTCCTCCATCAGGTCCAAAGCCATTCCTCCATCAGGTCCAAAGCCATTCCTGGACGCCCCGGACGGTCACGGTGCAGAAAGCCTGCGGCGGCATCAATGCCGGAGCTTTCAAGGGCGGACCTGGCGTCATGGCACAACAAACTGTATAGAAAAGATAAAAGAGCGTTAAAACAATCTTTGGGAGGCCGTCTGTTGCGGCCTTCAAACACCAGCTCCGGATCTTCCGTCCTCTGGCAATGGGACAAGCAGGAAAAGTAGGTTTCCGCTGCGGAACCTTCAATGCCCCGCAACATGTCTCCGGAATTGCATCCGCGGGCTATGCGGCAAAAAGCCGCCAGACGATCGACCGCCTCCGACAAATCTTTCCCGTACGTTCTCTGCGCCCTTAAAAGCAGACTGCGGCAATTCGCAATTTTGGCTCCTATCATTTCCCGGGCAACGCCAACCCATCTTGCCTCATCATCAGCCCAGCGGTATTGCTCCCGACGCAACAGGATATTTCCTTTCATGAATCCCTGTACGCCAGCCAGGAATTTACCGTAAGGATTGCAGAAGGAAAGCGTGATGCCGCGTTCCGCACAGGCCCCCATCAAATAAGGGGAAACTCCTATGTCCCATCCCAGCGTCACAATACCCTCCAAATTATGGAGGGGAACCCGCAGCAGACACGTTCCTTCCGAATTGACTTTTACGGTATCGCCATCCTTGGACAGCCAGCATCCTTCCAGCGTCACAAACAATGTATTTAAATGCTTCTTCATAAATCATCGGCTTCACTTGTTTCCAGGCTGTCTTCAAACACACTATCCACCCGGGCTTTCATGGTCTGCCTGTGCTCCCGGCAAACGTCAGGAAGACAGTCATTGACCAGGGAACAGGATTTGCAGGCTTTGGAATGCATGGGCGGCGGCGTCACTACCCCGGTTAACACCTCCCTGGCATTCCTGATAACCCCGGCTGTCAGAATACGCAGCTCTTCATCAAATACCACCTCCATCCTTTTCTGGGTCTTTCCATAAAACAGAAAACCGGAGGGAATCTCCAACCCAAACATTTCTTCCAGGCACAAGGCCTGGGCGCACACCTGCACTTCATCCGCACGGTGCGGTTTGGGTTTGCCCACCTTGTACTCCACGGGCGTCATGGATACGGGAATGCCGCCTTTGTCAGCATAAACAGCCTCCACGACATCCGCAATGCCATGAATTCCCCATTGGAGGGAGGAAATATGAAGAGAACGCAGAATCCTCTTTCGCCCGCGGTTTTCCGTCATGCCGGAATCCGCCCGTTCATGAAATACATTCCCCTCCGCCGTAAATTGATTGTCAGCCCACACGCATTCCAGATGAATCAGCGCGCATTGCCTGGGACAATACAGGTAATGCTGTAATGCCGCCAGGGGCACTGAAAAAAAGGAAGAAGACATCTTGGAAATTCTGTTCAGGGTGAAACACTAAATAAAACACTAAATTAATCAATTCATATATTGCAAATGATCATATGGAACCTATGATAGTTTCACATGTATCAGGCTCGTCCCCATCAGTCTCTTTCCACTCACGAACAAGAATGTGCCCGTACGATGTCCACCCTGCTTGCTCCCTTAGGACTATCGCAATTTGGGGCCTTGATCGGCGGCATGCACGACTTCGGCAAAATGAGTGCAGACTTTCAGCAATACATGGATGCTCTCTCTCAACATATCAGTCCTCCAATTCCAAAAGGCGGCATAGACCATTCCACTGCTGGAGCCCAGTTTGTCTGGAATTATTTTCCCATCCCGGAGGACTCTGAAGAATTTTTTATCTTCCGGCAAATCATTGCTTTATGTATTGCCTCCCATCACCACTCTGCTCTCATTGACTGCTTCCGTGGCACGATGTCCGGAGATGACGTATTCTCCAAGCGCATGGAAAAATCCGGAGAGAAAACCCATCTTGATGAAATCCTGTCCAAATTGACGTTTCAGGAGAAAGATCATTACTACTCTCTCCTGAAAAAAACGGAACTGGCCACGGAATTCAAGAATGTTTACACCCTCCTTACCACCCTGTTTGGCCACTGTCCAAAAAAACAAGCATTCCATGCCGGACTAATCGCACGGTTCTGCTTGAGCAGCCTTATCGAAGCGGATTACACCAGTGCTTCCGGAAAAGGAAGCTACGAAAGCATTCCGGAACCGGATTGGGAAGGAATGTTAAAAAACTTGAATAAACATCTCGAACAATTCAAGGCTGATACTCCCATCAATCAAAGCCGGGCAGCCATGTCGCAGGAGTGCCTTCAAGCTGCGCCAGGACGAGTTGGCAAGTGGAACCTTACACTTCCCACCGGTGCAGGCAAAACCCTCTCAAGCCTCAGATTTGCCCTGGAACATGCACGGCGGCACCATTTGTCACGCATCATCTACATCATTCCCTATACTTCCATTCTTGACCAAACGGCCAATGCCATCCGGAAAGTACTTGGAAATGAATATAAAGACTGCATCCTGGAGCATCATTCCAATCTGGTGAAGGAAACCCTTAACAAGGAGGGAGAAATGGAACCATGGTCACCGGAAAGAAAAACCTGGTATATGGAAGCCACTCAGACATGGAACGTTCCCATTGTACTCACTACATCCGTCCAATACTTGAATGCCTTATATGCATCCGGCAAACAGCATGTGCGGCGCATGCACTCCCTGGCCAATGCCGTTGTTATTTTTGACGAAGTGCAAGCTATTCCCCCAACCTCACTACGGCTTTTTGAACATTCGCTGGATTTTCTCTCCGGCATCTGCCACAGCAGCACCATCCGCTGTACGGCTACTCCTCCGGAAACTGCCACGGAAGACGGAACGCATGCTCATCTCATCGAAACACCTATTATTCCGGACAGTCAAACTTACTTCGATCAATTTAGCCAATTCCGTCAATGCGAGGTTGTCTGTGAACGGAAACCCTCCAATTACTGGACTGTAGAAAAAATGAGGGACTCCATCATGGAGCAAGCTTCCTCCAAAGGCCCCACCCTCGTCATCGTAAACACCAAAAAACTGGCCTCCAAACTGGCCTGCGCCTGCCGGAACCTGAATACAGAGGCGGACGTTTTCCACCTCAGCACCAATATGTGCCCTGCCCACAGGAAAGAAATCATCACGAACCGTATTGACAAAAAATCTCTGGAAAAGGCCAGAAGGACGGGAAAAGCCGTTGTGTGCATCAGTACCGGCCTCATTGAGGCCGGAGTGGACGTAGATTTTGACGTGATCATACGGAGCGTGGCCGGCCTGGACTCCTGCACTCAGGCGGCAGGCCGATGCAACAGGGACGCCAACCGACCCGGGGGAAGAGTTATCCTGATTAATCCCGCATGCAATCTGGAAAAACTGGATTTTCTACCGGAACTTGAAATCGGAAGAGAAATTGCTATGGGAATGATTTGTGATCCTGAAGAAGGAGGAATTCTGGGAAATAAATCCGTTTCGCTCTATTTTAAGGAATTCTATGGCAAGCTCACCCGTTCCCAGAATCATGATCATCTATCCTACCCGTTTATATGCTCCGGCGTCGCCACCAACATGGAGGATGCGCTATCTCAAAATTTCAAACTGATATATCCCCGTCAGCTGTCCAAATATGCTCCCCTCCGTCTTTTCCAGGCCTTTGACTCGGCAGCACGCCACTATCATCCGCTCCAGGATGATACAATAGCTGTTATCACCCCTTATGGAAGAGGGGAAGAATGCATGGAAAAGCTTTGGAACATGAATCCTCATACGGATGAAGAATGGGAACAATGGAATGAATGGATCCAAAAAGCCAGAGCCTATTCCGTCGCGATTTCCAGCCAACTTCTTGAAAAATACTTGAATTCGGGAGACATTATGCGTATACAGGAAGGAGTGGATATTTATACAACAATACCTAATAAATATGATCCATTTCTGGGCTTTCTCACAGATCCCGGAGAGACTTCCGGTGCGCTGACCGTTTCCCGGATTTAAAAATTTCAACAGCTTTATATTCATGCTTAATCAAATCGAATTTAAGGTCTACGGGAAATATGCGCTTTTCTCTGACCCTCTCACCCGGATAGGCGGAGAAAAATGTTCTTATCAAATCCCCACTTATGAAGCCCTGAAAGGAATTGTAAAGGCTGTCTATTGGAAACCCACCCTGATCTGGTTAATTGACGAGGTGAGAATAATGCGCCCTATCCGTCTGGTTCCCAAAAATATGAAACTGATCAAATATCATGAAGCCGGGGCGGATTTATCCGTATATACCTACCTTCAAGATGTGGAATATCAAGTCAAGGCTCATTTTGAATGGAACATGAACCGTCCGGATATGTCCAAGGACCGGATCGACGGCAAGCATTATGAAATTGCCCGTCGCATGATTGACCGCGGAGGACGTAGGGACATCGCGTTGGGAACCAGGGAATGCCAGGGATACGTGGAACCATGCCGGTTTGGAGAAGGAAAGGGATTCTATGATCAATATGGAGACACCTCCTTCGGACTCATGTTCCATGGTTTCAATTATCCGGATGAAACGGGAAAAGAGGAGCTTTCCATACGTTTTTGGCGTCCGGTCATGGAAAAAGGAACGATCCGCTTCGTGCGCCCTGAAGCATGCGAAATTGTCAAGCATGTACGCCCCATGGAGGCATGCCCGCCAAGATCCAGCGGACTGAATGATCTGAGCCTGGGAGAATGAAAGGAAAAAGAAAAAGATGAACTGGATGTATGCCTTATACGCCACCTATGAACAAAACCGTGATTATGTGGGTCGTATTGACAAAGAACCGGCCCACGGCAACAGGAAAGAACGCCTCATTACCCCTCTTCTCCCGCTGTACCACAGCATGCAGAATGCTCATGTCACCATCACACTGAACAAACAGGGAGAGCTAATTAATGCATCCCTCAACAATCAGAACAGTCAACCCACCATCATCCCCGTTACGGAAGCCTCAGGAGGACGCACCAGCGGAGCTTGTGCCCACCCTCTGTGTGACAAGCTCCAATACGTGGCAGGTGATAACGCTGACTATTTCCCTCCGGAAGAATCCCCGGCCAAACGGACCAAACAACTTAAAACCCTTCAGGAATCCTATGAACAATACGAACAGCAATTATCGGAATGGGCGGCGTTTGATCCCGGTAATGTCAAACTGAATGCCGTTCTGGCCTATATTCGTAAAAAATCCCTGATCACGGACTTGATCAACGGGGGAATCCTATATGCGGAAGATTCCACCAACACTCTGCTTCCTGTATGGAAAGGGGATAAACAGGAAATGCCCGCCATCTTTGAAATCCTGGGGGCATCCACCCAGGAAAATGCGTTCATAAGATGGAAGGTCAACAGCAGGGATGGAGGCCCTCCGGAAGTGTATGAAGACCCCGCCATGTACGAATCCTGGCGGATTTATACGGAATCCAAGGCCAACAAAGAAGGGATGTGCTATATCCTGGGAAAAACAGCACCGCTGGCAACCACTCACCCGGCGCGCATCAGAAACGCCGGAGACAAGGCCAAACTCATTTCTTCCAATGACAGTTCCGGCTATACCTATCGCGGCAGATTCATTGAAGCGGATGAAGCGTGCGGAGTAAGTACGGAAGTCACCCAAAAAGCCCACAGCGCGCTTCGCTGGCTTATCTCCCGCCAAGGCTGGTATGATGGAGATCTTGTCGTTCTCGCCTGGTCTCCCGGTCTGTTGAAAGTTCCGTCTCCCTGCGGCAATGTGCAGGAATGGGAACACTACAAGCCCGACCAGCCAACACCGAATGACCAGGTCCCCCAATTGGTTAAGCAATTTAAAAAAGAACTCTCCGGAGGAGGAAAAGAGCTGCTGCGGACATCATTGAATGAAAACGATATTAAAAACCGTGTTCTTGTTCTCAGCTTGAATTCTGCGTCGCCGGGGCGCATGTCCCTCTCCAGCTTTCAGGAATTTACCGTCTCCGAATACCTTAACAACCTGCTTTCCTGGCATTCCAAAGCCAGTTGGAAACAACGCCTTCCTAAAGACAAGGAAGGAAACGACCGATCTTATATTGGCGCGCCGTCTATCTCCATGATTGTCAAAGCAGCGTATGGAATAAAGGTAGATGATAAACTACGCAAACACGCCCTCTCCAGACTACTACCCTGCATTCTTCACAATCTTCCCATCCCTCCGGACCTGGAAAAGCAATGCATCATCCAGGCATCCAAACGGCATGCCATGGAATGGTGGGAATGGGAAATGACCTTGGGAATATCCTGTTCCGTTTATCTTTATAACCATCCACAAATAAACACTTCATCCTCAGATACCATGAGCCTTGATCCAAAAATCACAGATCGCAGTTACCTCTTCGGCCGTCTTTTAGCCGTTGCAGAAGCCATCGAAACATCAGCGTTAAATATCACGAAAACCTCCCGCCCTACCAATGCGGAAAAACTTATGCAGCGGTTCCAGCAAAGACCGTCAGAAACATGGCCCATGCTGGAAAAAAGCATTCAGCCCTATCGCAACATTTTGAAAAAAAATGAAAACACCGTTTCTTTCTTGAGAAGCTATGATGCTTACATAGACAATATCATGGAAACATTCCTCATGGGACAGTTCATGGATAACGCGCCATTAACCGGAGCCTACCTCCTCGGCTACCACTGCCAGAGAGCCTTCATTTACAAAACTAAAGAAGAAAAAAATGCTGAACTGGCAGAATAAATCTTAGAATAAAATATTAATTCAACACTATAAAACCACATCATGAGCCTTAATCACAAAATCGACTTTGCCGTCATCTTTACCGTTACGAACGCTAACCCCAACGGAGACCCTCTCGATGGCAACCGGCCCAGAACCACCTTGGAAGGACTCGGAGAAATCTCCGATGTCTGTCTTAAAAGAAAAATCCGCAATAAACTGATGGACATGGGACAAAACATCTTTGTCCAGTCAGACGACAGACGTGTAGACGACTATAAAACATTGAAAGAACGTGCTACTCCCATCCTGAAACAAAAAGGTACGTCTGCTGAACTGGCACAAAAAGCCTGTCAGGAATGGTATGATGTGAGAGCTTTTGGACAGGTCTTTGCCTTAAAAGACAAAGATGCGGCAAAAGGCACCGGCGTCTCCATAGGGATCAGAGGCCCGGTCACTATTCAACCTGCCTTCAGCAGAGATACGGTGAATATCACTAGTACACAAATCACGAAAAGCGTCAGCAATGACGGAGACGGCAGCAAAAAATCTTCCGACACCATGGGCATGAAGCACCGGGTGGACAAGGGCACCTATGTCTTCTTTGGAGCAATCAATCCGCAGCTGGCAGAACTCACAGGCTTCTCGGATGAAGATGCATCCATTTTCAAACAAGCGCTTCCTCAGATGTTTGAAGGAGATGCCTCCTCTGCACGACCGGAAGGTAGCATGTCTATTCAAAAAGTCATTTGGTGGGAACATAACTGTAAAAGCGGTCAATACTCTTCTGCCAAGGTTCACCATTCCATTGAAATCTCCGAGGATGGAAATATTGTAAAGAAATATGATCTACTGGGGTTAACCCCGGAAATGATAGAAGGCTTCTGAGCCGTTTCTTTTCACGAATGTCAAAACACCCTTCACTAAAAATGAAGGGTGTTTTTAATGAGTGTTATAGCCAACTGCTCCTTCTCATTCCAGGGATATTACTGCGACATCTAAATCCATGCACCCGTGAGGGTGCGACTTAAAATCTGATATTAGCTTTAGCACATCCGCAGTTTCAATCCACGCACCCGTGAGGGTGCGACAAAGCTTGCCGCCTTTCTGGACTTCAAAGTTATGGTTTCAATCCACGCACCCGTGAGGGTGCGACTTCGGTGTCGTATTCAATAATCATTGTTAGAATTGTTTCAATCCACGCACCCGTGAGGGTGCGACCCTTATCCCCCGCCTGCTTGGCTTTGATATAATCGTTTCAATCCACGCACCCGTGAGGGTGCGACTTACACGCATTCCGCGCATAAAATCAACAATGCTGTTTCAATCCACGCACCCGTGAGGGTGCGACCTGCATTTGGCGAGGATATTGATCCATTAAGCATCGTTTCAATCCACGCACCCGTGAGGGTGCGACAATGGGGCGTGACTCCCTGATACCATGTTGCACTGTTTCAATCCACGCACCCGTGAGGGTGCGACCACATATTTCCCATTTTGGCGGAGTGGAGTACGGGTTTCAATCCACGCACCCGTGAGGGTGCGACAAGCATTGAATGTATTGGTGTCAGGATTGAATATGTTTCAATCCACGCACCCGTGAGGGTGCGACGGTGATTGTAGGCAGGGACCCTATCCAAAAATTGTTTCAATCCACGCACCCGTGAGGGTGCGACCAGCGCAAACGGGTCTTCCGGATTGTTTTTCTGATCTTTATCAATGAAGGGTGGAAAGGGGTGAATTTAGGGTGAATAGGGGTGAACGCTAGGAAAATCAAGGGGAGCAAGCATTGAGTGATCAGAGAAAGACTGTGTAGAAAATATCGGCGTCAGAAGAGGAAATTATCAAGCATCGTGGAAAATAATCATGGTAAGATGTCCCGCATGTGTACACCTGCATATTGCATCCCCTTGTATGGCTCCATGACTGTTATCTCGCCCGAAGACCGAAGGAAAAAGAATCCGCAAATTTATCATCTCCATGATACCGCTGTCGTGTTGATGTGGACAACCCGTGAAAGAAGAAAGACGACATGCTGGGTGCGGGATGTGCTCGACAACGTGTGGATTGTGATCAGGAACGAAAGAGAAGATGATTGAAAAAGGCCGCCAGGAACAACCTGACGGCCTGAATTGTATCTGCCCATTGGGCTAATCATCGCAACATAAAGCACGGACAAAGGGCGTCATTTCCTCGTCCTGATGGTCTTCTATCAGCTTGTCTGTCCTTTCGTCCATAATGCACAGGACGCTTGAATAAAGACCGTCAGCAAATAGTGATTGCTTGGTGGCAACAACAAGCGCATGTACTGCATAGCCGGACTGCTGGCCATTGCCATCTACAACATAACAGTTGATATTGTCTCCTGGCTTTAAGGGAGGCATGATGATTTTTCTGTTGTTTCAATCCGCGCCTCCGCAGGGATGCGAAAAGTTACAGGGGGAATTCGTCTTCAATTACTGTTCCACTCCATCCCCTGGCCGTTTTCGGTTCGGGGGCCGGGGTGGCCCTGGGCACTCGGACGGCTCCCATATGATCCGCCAGCCCTCCCGGAGGGAGCGTTCCCGGCAGGGCGTGCGGTTCGTAGGTTTCCACGCCCGTTTCATCCGCCATCTTCCGGGCGGCGGCCCGGCCCCGGTTGATCACCGTGTAATTCAGATGGCGGATGTGTTCAGGCTTGGCATATTTCCGCAGCTGGTCATAGACATTTTTGCCCGTGCAGGACAGATGCAGCTGATCCCTCACCACTTCTGCCAGATAGTCCGGCCCAGTTTCAAACCGTTGCATGCTGTCCCGAAGCAGGTGCAATTCCTTGTCCATTTCCGTGTAGGTGTTGTCTCTGATGGCTTCATATCCCAGGTAGGTGGCAAAACGATTGTAAATTAGCGTATAATCCTTTTGTGTTGCGCGGGTGAAAGAATCCGTGTGTCCGGTGGCTTTCCAGGTCTCGTCGTGCCGCCATTCTTCTAGGAACGGCACCGGGCAGCCGTATGCTTGTAGCTGCTTGTAAGCCTGGGAGGCCAGCTGGGCCAGCACAGCCTTTTGCTTATTAGTGAGGGGCTTATTGCTCATGATCGGATTGTTGCTTGGGATGTTGCAGAGCCTTGATCAGTTGTTGCCGCTGCTTGGGCGTCAGATAGATAAGGGTGGCTGTTGCTGCGCCTTTATTAGTACCTGTCCAGATAGTTAGCACGGTCTGGAAGCTCATGTGCTCGACCTCAATCTTAGTCATGCGCTGATCCTTTCCGCCGTGTCGGTTTTTGGTTCTACCCAGTAAGCCTCCGTCTGCTCAATGCGCAATCCCAGGGAGGCCAGCCGTTCGTCATCCAGATCGGCCTTGAGCTTGTCCTTGTCGGGCTTGGGGTCGGACACTTTGAGATAGGAGGTCAGGCCCATTTCCCTGATTCTGGCGCAGACGGCTCCCCAGGTGAATTTGCGGGAGAGTAGTACCAAGGTGGGGTTGCCCAGCCGCCAGCCCCAGCGAGCTTTGCCAGTCTCTCCGGACTTGGAATCACCTTGCAGCAGAGTTTCCCGGTTGCGGGTAGCGTATTGCTCGGCCTGGGCCAGCTTGACGGTAATCTGGTTGTTGAGACCTTTAATCACGCCGCCGTATTCTTCTCGGGCGGCCAGGATGGCCTTGTCCAGCTGGGCCTGTGCCTTGTCTCGCTTGACAGTCAAATCGGCAATCTTGTCCAGACATTGTTCATATTCGGCCAATGTGGACAGCCCGGTGTTGCGTGTTGTTATTTTAGCCATTGTTGTGTGTACGTTTTTTGTTAAGTGATTTTTGCTTGCGGTGGATTGTTTGGAGAACATCTTTCAAGGTCCGTTTGGGGTCAGTAATCCAGTCATAGAATTCTTGTCCCTTGACCGGAATCCATACATCCCCAACCTGCTCTAGCTTGATGGCAACTTTCCCAGGCCAACGGGAATCGCAGTTTGTCCAAGCGTTACCAAGACCGGGGAAACGGTTTAATTCCATGCAGATTTTTGTGCAGATAGTTTCAAGTTCAATGGTCATTTTTTTTGTCCTCAAGATTTTTTCATTGATAGCAATGCGCCATTTTATCTGTTTAGAGGAAAGGTTCCTCTTACGCCATGTTTCAGAATAAAATATATATTCGGTATTATTAATAGTTTTGTTGATCAGTGCTTCCTGTAAACATGATAGATTAAGTGGTTTAGTAATATCCTTCAGAACTCTCCGCATAGCGGAAAAATTTTTGGATACATCAATATTTAGAATTTTTTTCACACAACAGTTTCCTACAATGAGAGAAATTCCGTTGTGAATATTTCTGATTACACAATGCTCAATGATGAGATGGCCGCAAATACACGTTCCAAATTCTCCGTCTTCGGGAAAATACGTTTCTACGTGTTTCCATTCCAATTTAGCAAGGTGGAAATTTCGAGATACGGAACATGCCAGCAGTTTTGACTTGAATCGACGAATATGGGAATTATTCATTTTTTTCTTTTTTCTGTTCGTGAGGTATGCATGAAATGCGCCCTCACTATTCAGGAGCATTTTCAAAATACATTTTTCCCTCATATATTTCCCTCTCGTCTCTTTCTGAAAACGGCCGGTTTTCTCATTTGATCACTTTTCTGCCACTAGATCTTTCATGATAGCTATGATGATCAGAGGTTAGTTTTTTCTTGCTGGATCATGGTTTCCTACAAGGAATATCTCATCCTCGAGTAACCGTCTGAGCAGGTGTATGGCGTCGCCAAAGTGCCGCAGTTTTTATTGTTGTTGGTGCCGTACATGATCGTGGTGTGGTTATGAAACTTGATCATCATGAAGGGCGATCAGGCGGGTAAGCTTGCCCAGCATGGCGTCCCGTTGGTCTGCGGGGATGTTCACGGGCCAATCCTGGCCCGTGCGGATGATGTGCTGTAGTTTGTTCCTTTCCTCCCAATCCACCACGATGCGGACGCATTTGCTGTCTGCCCGCATGGTGGCGGAGGTGATGTAGGTGCGGATGTCCAGCGTGCCGTTGGCATACCGGATCAGGGCAATGTATAAAGGCGCGGGCATAGTCAGGAGGCAGTGGCCAGTTTTTCCAGTTGTTTGTGGACGGCTACAAAATAGCCCCATGTAAATTCCTTGCCGGCCTTGCGGGCGGTCGTGGCGCCGGAGCGCATGCGCTTGGTATAACGTCCTAGGCCGTACTGCTTGACCATTTCCTGCACGATTTTGAGCGTGGCCGGGTCGGGGTCCGGCAAGCCGAACGCCTGCCAGACGCGCTGCTGGTCGGCATAGGTGATGTTCTTGGGCAAGTAGATATTGATGCCGCGCAGGATGGTCTGGCTCAACACTCCTTCCCAGCTCGCAGGCATCCCATGCCATTTTACCTGTCCGTTTTTGGACTGCCCGGAAAGGGTCTTCCCCCATACATCCGTGCCTACCAGGGCCATGCCGCAATGCGTTTCATCATAGATTTCCCTCAGGGTTTCTATGGTTTTGAGGCCCCGCGCTCCGGTCATGCACACCTGATGCACTTCGTCAAAAATCAGGAGATGGGACGGAGTAACCGTCTGCTTGATACGGTCCACCATCTTTTCATAGCGAAGGTTTTGCCCAAGGCCCAATTCACGGGCAATCAGGTTCACGACACGCAAGGCGGATGGGGACGTGGGTATGCGTACCAGCACCACACGGCTTGTGTCGCAACCGGCTTGACGGTCGGCAATATCCTTGCGCCGCTTGTATTCTTCGCAAGCCCAGGTTTTGCCGATTTGAGGGTTCCCCACCAAGCTGACAATCTCCTGGTACTCCACGGAGTATTCAAATGCCTGGGTGATTTTGCGGAATATGTCCGTATCAACAAAAGGAATGCCCGCAACCCACGTTTTGTTGTTGTACCTGCGCCGGAAGTTGGCAATGCTGTTCACTACCTGGTCCGGAGCGGCTTCCCGGCTCTCATAAAAGAGTTTGGAAAGCGTGGAGGGGGAATAGCCCACAGTTTCGGCGGTTTGCTTGAGCGTCCATTTTTCCTGTTTGGCCGTCGCCACCAGCCAGGAAAGCAAGTCCTTGGTCCGTGGATCGTAGCCGGATGCCGCCAGTGATGCGGCGTAATTGTCCCAGAGGGATTCGGTTGTTTCTATTGCGTCCATATTGTTATTGGTTTGGTTGTTGTTTGAAAAAAGAGCTTTAGCCGGGGATCATGTCTTCCAGGGAAAGGTGATATTCCGCTCCTGCTTCTGGCTCCGGTTCGTCTTCCCTGTCAGGCAAGGATGGAGCGGCGAACACGTCCACGCCGGGGACAGAGGGGGCGCCGGGCAGCGCGTCCCGGTCATCCGGGAGAACGTCAGGCTGCTGGCGCGCCAGACGGAGCACGGCATCATTGTGTTCCTTGAGAGCCGCCGCGCTTTCCCTGGCGGGGGCATTGCGGACTTTGTAGTCCATCATCAGATCAGCGCGGCGGGAAGCGATCAGGCCCATTTGGGATTTCACGGCGTCCTCGTCGTTCCGGGCGGCGGCCACGCTCAACGGAGCCGCCCCCAGGATGCCGCCGCGCTTGTCCAGCACGATCACCGTGTCCGGCTTGAACGGGTTGATCACTACGTCGTGCTTGTCGTCCGCCAGTTCATGGCGGCGCCCGTCGTCAAGGTCTGTATAATAGGCGTGATAGATGCGCGGTTCCGGGGAAAGCGTTTTGTCCTGCAAGGTCATGTACCCCCGTTTGACGGTCAGGGTACGCACCTTTTCCGGTCCCAGCAGGGTGACGTACAGGTCCAGCGGTATGCGCCAGAGTTGCTTTTTGCCCTGTTCCCACACGGCGGAGGGAGACAGGCGCGTTTCCCGGAGGCGGGAGGGATCGGCCAGCACCAGCGCGCGGATGGCCTGCCATGCCTGCAATTCCGCCTGTCCCCTGGTGGGATCGGGAAGCTTGTTCTCCGGCGTCCAGACGCCTTCCGCCAGCGCGTACTCGCGGATCATGTGGCCGCATTCCCGCCAGCCTTCCAGCATGTGGTTGGTGCGGTTGTTGATGATGGCGTACACGTCCCGCAGAATCAGACTGAACTGGTAAAAAT
This sequence comes from Akkermansia muciniphila, assembly GCA_947624785.1. GTDB lineage: Bacteria > Verrucomicrobiota > Verrucomicrobiia > Verrucomicrobiales > Akkermansiaceae > Akkermansia > Akkermansia muciniphila_F. The sequence continues at coordinate 332,763 of CANQLV010000001.1, forward strand.
CCAGGAAGGGGGATTTGATCATGTCGGCATACTCGCCCAGGCGCGGCAGCGCCTTGCACAGCTGGTTCTGGTAGGCGATCATGCCGTCGGTGCTTTCCGGCTGGCGGCGGTCGCGGCCTGACTGTCCGGGCAACGCCCCCAGCACATTGTGAATCAGGCTGTGCAAGCATTCGATCATGGCTTTATAACGGGGATTACCCGCGCCGCGTCCGGCCCAGCCGCCCATCAGGGCGTTGCCGGCTCCGGTTATGCCGCCCATGCCCACGCGGATCACGCCGCCCGTGCGGTCGTGAAGCGCCGCAATGTATTTTTCTGAAAGGTTGGCCGTGCCGTGTTCCATCATCAGCAGGCAGCCATCTGGGTGGTAGCCGGTGGAATAAAGGATGTTGGCCAGGAAGAGGCGGAACATTTCATTATCCAGCGCTTTGCGTTTCTTGGGATCATCCGGCAACGTCACAAAGGGCATGTGCCCCCAATCGAACCGGCAGCCGGACGCAACGTCATGGGCGCCGAATTCCAGCACGCGCACAGGCTTGCCTGCAAAGGTGACGTAGTGGTCATGCCATACGTCGTCGAACATGTATTGACCTCCCACGGGCAGCCCCACGCGGGAAGTGCGCACGTAAGGCAGCACGGCAGCGGCGGCGCGCGATCCCCATTTGCCCTGCTGTTTTTCGGCTTTGGTGCGGGCCAGCACTTTGCGGAGATTGGCCGCAGAGCATCCGGGCGGCAATGTGGCTTTGGTCCAGTCCTCGAACCCCGGCACTTGTTCCCGGCCGGAAATGATGCGGTGCTGGATTTCCAGAATGCCCTGCTGTTCCGATCTCTGGTGCTTGTCCAATATGGCCTTGCCCCAGGCAATGAAACGGGGGGAATGCACTCCCGTGTCGGCGGTGCGGGATTTAAGCGTGTTGCCGTTCACCAGGGCGCGCCAGTTGCCGGGGTCTTCCCGCCAGGCATAATATCTTTTTTTGGCAAGCCCCTTGCTGCACCCCATGGCCTTGGACAGCCGGTCGATGATGCCGCCCGTACCGCATACCGGCAAGCCGGAAGGCAAGTCGGAAAGGGCCGCCAGCCAGCAATAAACCCGGTCGCGGGTAGGCATGTCAAGTGCCAGCCAGTCTGGATCATGGGCAGGTACGGGTACTTTTTTCATAGTGGCTTAAACTGCGGGGAAAGGGATTGATGGGAGGCCGTCGCCGTGACCGGCAAACACATCCGCCACAGGAAGGTTGTTCGGATTGCTGGGGCGGTCCTGGGCGGATTTGCGGGCGGCCTGTACCTGGTCCAGGGTGGAGCGCAGCACGATTTCCAGGGCGGCCAGGTCGTCCTTGTCCAGTAGAGCATGGCGGCCAAGATCGCAGAATTCGCTTAAGCCCTGGCAAAGTTTGTTTTTGGCATAGGCGGCCAGCTTCCTAGCTTCCGCGAGTTCCGCTTCTGGATCGGTTTCTTTTTCCCTTGCCGGGCGTCCGTCAGGGTTGCCGGATGCCTGGAATCCGTGAGATTTGGGCGGAGTGACCACGCCAAAGTCAAAGTAGGCTTGCCGGAGACTGTCAGCGTCGGAAAGCTTGCTGATCTCTTCCAGCGTGCGGGCGTCTCGGCGTCCGCTTTCTATAAGCGCCACATCCACCGTGCCCAGCCTTTTGGCGCGCTTGAGCACTTCCCGGTGGAGTTTCATGTATTTTTGAGCCGTCCTTTTATCAAAAACGAACCATGATTCGCTTTTGGGGCTATCCTTTTTACTATTAAATAGTTTTTGAAAATCACCATGTTGAGAGGCGGATTTCATTCTACCTAGCAACCCGCCCAACACCACCGCCGTCATCCAGCGTTTTTGTTCAAGGTTTTGAATCTGATTTGTCAATCCGGTGATTTGGCCGTGGAGCGCGTTGGCCCGGACGATTGCAATTTCCCAATCCCGGTTGGTAGTTGTCACCTCATTTTGAGGCATGATCTGAATCTCATATTTCATCTTTGAATTTTCTGAAAGCGATTTTGATTTTGCGCATGGCGGCGCGCTCAATGCTGAAAACCCGTTGCCGGGTCAGGCCCAGATAGAGGCCAATTTCGCGCTGTGTCAGGCTGCCGGCATGATCCAGGCCATAATGGCGCCGGAATTCCGGCACCCGCCAGAGGGCCTGCCAAATGGCCCATTCTTCCTCCGTCATGGGGGTGTTCATGTTCACGTCGGCCTCAGGTTGCATGGCGTTACTTGGTGAGGGGTACAGGCAACACGGCGGTGCGGGCATCCTTGAGGCCCTCGCGGATCTGGGCGGCTTCCTTGTCCAGGCAATACACCACCGCCCAGGCCACCAGCCAGCCCATCAGGGCCATAACGGCAACGGCTCCAGCAAATTTTGCAATGTCCCGCATAGTGATATTGATGTTAATGGCGGAGGCGTTCAGGAAGCTTGCTAATCCTGTCCAGCAGAGCTTTACTCTGTCTTATCCCTGTGAGGACGCTGGCCAAGTGCTGGTAACAGACACCTAATTCCGGGGCAGCTGTTCTATAGCTCCAGCCCTTGTCCTTGAGTTCTTGCCGTGCTTTCACCAGATTCCCGGTCAGGGCTTTGGCCTTGTGTTTCTCTTGTGCTCGTGCGAACATAAGAAATCAGATATACGATTTATGAATTGAGAGCAAGGAAGAAATATCATAATTATGAATTTTTCTCACAGACTGATGGAGGCAATGGTGCGGAAAGGCATTAACCAAAAAGAGCTTTCAGAAATTGCAAGTGTTCCTCAAGGAGCTATATCAAACTATTGTAATGAGAAAGGCATGCCATCCTCGGAGGTGCTTTATAGGCTATCAAAAGCACTGGAAGTGTCTATGGAATGGCTTATATCTGGAGAAACATCTCGCACAAAAGATCCTGCCCCGCAGGACAATCATTGGCGAGACCGCGCTCTCAAGTCTGAAGAGAAGCTGAAGATGCTGAAATCAGCCATGCAGGGGTGGCTGAAAAAAATTTAGCAAAAATGTTCGCGGGGGAACAGTTCTCTTGACATAACCAAAAAAAAATAAGAAGTTGCCGGAAATAATATGAGTGAAGAGATAGCTATGAAAGGATCTGAATACGAACTATCTGGTGATTTTTTTATCAAATTATCACACGATGGAGTTATGACATCACGTTCCTTAAGGGATGTTCTGAGCGGATTAGATAGCGTAATAAAAAGTTGTACTCCGATTCTTTCCGAGGTATATCAGGAACGGGTAGCATTGGAAGGGCTTGCCATTGGATCAATACAATCAGGTAGTTCTTGGTTAAAAAAACTCAAGTTTATTACTGAAAAAACTCTACCAGCATTGAATAGTATGGATCCAAAAATCGTTATTCCCATCTGTCTTGCCGCTGTCTTATGGAAGGGAATAGACGTTTTTAAAGAGGGCGGTAGAACGAATAATTTGATAGGAAATGATATCCGTATAGAAAACAATGCTCCCATCATTATTGGGGAAAATACGTCTCCACAACTCAAGGAAGTATTACTAAGACAATATCCAGGACGAGAAATGGAAATAGATGCGGTTTTAGAGGCTGTGGATAAAGCCTTGGAAAAAAAAGTTACATTGTTTGAATCAGCAAAAAAAGGATTAGTTAAATTAAAATCCCCTAATGGACAACCTGTTTCCGCAATTACTTTGGGAAATGAAGAAGAAGGGTCTGCATTACCGCCGCCAATTTTGACACAAGATCAGTTAAATTTTGTGCCTGATAAATACGAAGAGCCGGAACAAAAGGAGCAAAAAGCCTTTTTTGGTGGAGTCTTGTTAAACGTAACGCGAATGAGCAAGAGTAAGGAGAAAGTAAGTTGGTCAGCACAAGTAGAGGAGGATGAAAATATACCTTTACCTAAAACAGTAAAACAGCTCATTGTTGATTCACCAGAATTACAAAAAGAGATATTCGCCCACTCTCTAGATAGGCCTTTTCGTGCAGATATTTATGCTGTTTATATCAGAGATGGTAAGGGAAATCCTATTTATAAGAGGTACATTTTAAAATCCATAGAATAAAGGATATTTGTAATTTGGAGAAAAATAGTAGGATGAAAACATGGCAGATATACACTCTAATTGGCCTTGCGGCATGTATAACCTTGATGCAAGCATGGACCACTTACCGTATGGTGCAATCAGAGGCTGTATTTCCAATGAAAGCAGTTCAATATCTAAAGAAGAAAGAGTTTGATAAACAGTTAAATACATTAAAAACAACTACTTATTACTGGAGAGCTATCCCAAAAGATCAATTGACGGAAGAATATGTACAAGAAGAAATAGACAATGATGACCTTGTAAAAAAGGGGAGTGTTGATCGAGATACTGTTGAAGATAATCTCCACAAATTACTAGATCCTATTTACGATGAAGAATATGTCGGTACTTTGTACGAAACTGATAAAGATGTAGTTATCGTTTACAAGAAAACAGAAACAAGCCACGCTACCACGGAAGACTTTTTCTATCATGATCCCAATAATCCAGAGGATTGTGATCCTTTCAAATAATCTTTCCTACATTCCTCTTACAAACCCCATGCAATATCATTGCATGGGGTTTTTACATGGCCTGAAATATTGGAACAAGGCTGTTGCCCGTGTGTTATATTATGCACATGGACGCAAATATCACTCGCTGGGTGAAGGGGGGAACTTGTGGAGTGACGGAGGCCGCCCGAATCCTTGGTTACAGCCAGGACACCGTGCGCCGGATGATAGAGGACGGCGAATTGATCGGTTGGCGTGCCAGGCGCGGAGGCCGTAAATTTTTGATGTACAGGGCGCAAGTAAAAGATGTCGCATCCAGGGCGCAGGCTCAGGCGGTGCAGTATGCGCGGGACATGCAGCAACTGACGCTGCCCCTTTAATTTTGCCGCAAATGCCGCAAATACAGCTTTTGCGGCAAACGCCGCTTTTGCCGCAAACGCCGCAGCACCATCCGGGAAATGGGCTAAACTGCCCACATGAACGACGCGCAAAAACAAGATTTTGGAGCTGCAACGGATAGTGGAACGCATGACGAACAAACCCTCACGTTGGGAAACGTCGGGGTGAGCGAGCCGAAGGCGAACGAATCAAACGCCGGGGCAGCTGCCACGCAGCAAACGGCAAAGAATAATACGCCCTGGTATTTGAGCCGGACATTTTGGATCAACGCTGCCGCCCTGGCCTCTTTATTGGTGCCGGCAGTGAGGGATTGGCTTGAATCCAACCCTGTGGAATTTACAGCCGCTCTTGGGGCGGTCAACGTATTGCTCCGGTTTGTGACCGTGGGCAAATATCAATTTGCGGAGCCGACCGGTGATCAGGATGGAGGCGTTGACGAGTCAGCGCCGAGAGCGTCCAACACGTCCTGCGCCGGCGGCTCCGCCCTCCTGCTGATGATCGGCATGTCCCTGGTTATGATGACCTGGGCTTGCAGCAGCGCGGATAAGCAGACCGCCGCCAGCGTGGCTCTTACGGATGGCCAGGTGGTGGTCATCCGTGGCGGCTCGTCCCTGGTGGTGGACCGTGACAATCACAGCGTTTCCTGGTCCCAGTCCACCCCGGACGTGGTTGTGGTGCCGCCCGTGGTGCAGGCTACTTCCAAATAATCGTTATTAACTTTGACTATTAACTAATTATGAAAGTAGCACTGGACATAGGGCATTGCTCCACGGGCGACCAGGGCGCAGTAAGCCGCGACGGCCTGGCAGAGCATCCTTTTTGGGCGCAGTACACGCCGGCAATCGTCAGAGAACTGGAAAAGCTGGGGCACCAGGTGCGCGTCTTCCGGCGCGAGGATTACAGCCGCAGCATCAAGAATGAATGCGTAGCCATCAACGCCTGGGGCGCCGATGTAGCCGTGAGCCTGCATCTCAACTCCGCCGATAGCCCAGCCTGTAAGGGGGGGCATGAAGTGGTGCACTACGACGGCAGCAAGAAAGGCATTGCCCTGGCCAAAGCGATAGACGCGCAGTTTGACCTGATTGCGGAGCTGGCCGACCGCAACATACGGACGCCTTATGCCAACCGTGGCGACGTGTTTTTACAGGGCACCGTGTGCCCGGCGGTGATTGTGGAAGGGGCGTTTTTGTCCGTGGATTCCGATGTGGAATTCTTGCATGAAAAGGGTGAGGTACTGGCTCAGGCCGTTGCTCACGGCATCCATGCTTACGCAGTACAATGTGGGGCCTGATTGCAGATGCCGCATCAGGTATTCCCCCTGAAGTGGTCGGAGGCATCATCGTGGCTGTCCTGAGTGCGTCCGGCGGATGGGTAGCCAGGGGGCGCAAATCCCCCCAGCAATCAGAGGATGCCCAACGCGTTTATCTGGAAGATAAATTCGCCACCCGTGAAGAAGTTGCCGAAATCAAGCAACAACACCGGGCGGAGGTGTCCGACCTCCACGCGCGCCTAACCGGAATCACGGTCAAGCTCAATGAGATGTACGGACAGCAAAACATGATGATTGAAATTCTTAAATCACGGAAATCACTATGAACCAACATGCCAAGGTTAAAATCGCCATCCTGCGCAGTCTCAAGCGGATGCCCAAGACCTACACGATGCGCGACGAAGCATTGCGCGCAGAGGTCTGTCTGGACGTGCAGCCGCGCCCCACGCTGCTGGAACTGGAAGACGCTCTTACGGACCTGGAACAATCTTCCTGCATTATCGGCACCCGCAACGAGCTGACCGGGGAACGCAAGTGGATGATCACGGATGCCGGAATACTACAACTTGGACAGATATGACCATCCCGGACGCTATTGTTACCATTGCTTCCATGGCCTTTAGCCTAACCGCTTTATATTTATTCATTAAATACCGATGAAGAAACTCCGTCAGGACAGCGTAGCTGCCAATCTGCCGCCCTACCTCCGGGATGCGGTGGACGAGATGTTTTTCTCCGGCACGACCTACAAGGCCGTGCAGGAACGGGTGGCGGAAGACGGCATCACCTGGAGCCTGACGAGCATCGCGCAGTATTACCACAACCACGTCCAGCCGCTGATGGCGACACGCCGCAAGGACATAGCCGCCAAGCTCAACAAGATGGACGCCTCCGACCTGGACGAGGCTACCTTGCAGGCTGTGCGCTCCACGGTGTTTGACCTGGCAACCTCACCAGGCAGCGACCCCAAAACCCTGAAAACTCTGTTCGGCATCGTGCAAAGTTACGCCAAGGGCAAGCTGGAATCCACTCGCCTGCAACTGGACATCGACAAATGGCAGACGATGGCCGCCCAGGCACTGCTGGACAAGGCGCTTTCGCCGGAGGTCCAGGCAATCGTCAATGGCGAGGGCAGTGACGCCCAGAAGGTGGCCATGCTGCGCCCGCTGCTGTTTGGCAAGGCACAAACAATTACACCGGAATTTATCAATGGATAAAGGCAACTCCCAGCCCCTGATCAATCTGCTTACCTTCCAGGAAGTGGCCTTTTGGCTGCGGCTGCGCACCATGTTTTTTTTGTGGGCTCGGCAGCGCGGCAAGTCCTACCTTATTGCCGCCAAGGCGATAGACCGCATGCTGGAACGTGCCGGACGGAGTTGTTATTTTGTCAGCGCATCCATTGCCACGGGCAAGGAAATCGTGGAAAAAGAGGCCCAAATCTGGCACGACGCGCTGGCCAAACTACGGGCAAAACAGGAAGCCCTGGGCAAGGAACTGGGCGGCAATGTGGTGGACAAGCGTTCTCACAAGCTGCTGGCCGTGGATGATCTGGCGGAACTGATGGACAAGCAGACGGCCCAGGTGCGCATCTACCATACGCGCACCTCTTACAGCCGCACCAAGATTCTGGCCCCCAACCCGGACACGGCGCGCGGCTGGACCGGAGATGTGTTTGGCGACGAGGTAGGGTTCTGGCCAGACTTCCGGGCGGTCCTGGACGCTGTGGAGCCGATCATCTCCCGCAATCCTGATTTTCTGATGTGGATGTTCACGACGCCGCCGGAGGACGACAAGCATTTCACCTATGATTTTCTCAACCCCGGCCCGCTGGAATTCACGCCCAACGCCCAGGGGAATTTTTACAAGACGGAGGCCGGCTATCCGGTCCACCGTGTGGACATTTTTGACAGCGAGCTGGCGGGACTGTCCCTGTTCGATCCGCTCTCCGGCAAGCCGGTGGCGTTTGAAGAATACCGCGCCCACGCCATGGATAAGGCATCTGCCGATCGCAACTATGCGCTCAAGTTTGTTCAGGGCGGGCAATCCGCCGTGCAGCTGGCGTGGCTCAACAACGCCATGTACAAGGGAGCGCAGTGCTGCACGGGCATTGATCTTAGCAAGGAGGTACTGGCAGCATGAGCAACTATGAGACATTGATACCGTCCACATGGGCGGAACACTTGAAAGGCGGCAAGGTATGCCTAGGCCTGGATGTGGCGTCCACCATTGAGGACAAGTCCAACCCGAGCTCGCTGACAGTGATGGAGCAATGGGAAGGCGTCTATTATGAACGGCTGGTTGTGCGATGGAAGACGGAAGACCTGGACGTGATGGAATCCATCATCCGGCACGTCCTCAAACCCATCGCCAAATCATATCGCAAGGCCTTGGTGGTCGATAAATCCAATGAAAAATTTGCGGCTAACAAACTGCGACAAAGACTGTCCGGCGAAATTCGCGTAATCGGATTTGCTGGGAACAACAATGTCATCTACGAGGGAGAAAAGACCGACGCCAAAACGGCCATGGGGTCCGCGTACTGTGGCGCGTTGGAAGATGGCCTGATCGCCATGCCCTCCGGCAAATGGCTGAGGGATGATCATCGGCTGGTCAAGCGCAACGGGGCCAAGTTTGAGTGCAAGCCGGACAAGAACGGCAACCATGCCGACACGTTTGACAGCGGCAAACTGGCCTACTGGGGATTTGTGGGCAAAAGCTTTGTCGTAGTTCCCCCCGAACCGGGCCGGCGCGACGTGAACAACTCCTGGGCACAAGCTGCTAATCAGGCGGGCCTGTGGAATAACCAAAACCTTGATGAAAGACCGTTTGCATGAGCCGGAACAATAAATTCAGAAAGGGAGGAACTCTGGGCAATCTCACGCTGACACCAGCACAGGCTGCCCGCCTGAAAAGCGACAGCAAGCCGGTGGTATTTACCGAGCAGGACTTGCGCGACATCCTGGGCGACCAATCCCGGCATCTGTCCTATACGCCTCCCCTAGACTTTTTGAACATTTCCACCGTGCGCTCCTGTATGAATGAAGCCCTGCGCGGAGCGTACGCACAGGTGCAGTGGATATGGGAACAGCTGGAACCGGCCGATGCCGTGCTGGCCAGCTGCGTGGAAAAGAGGGACACCGCCCTGAAAAAGCTACCCTGGCGCATCGTCAAAAAGAAAGGCCTGAGCGATTTGGAAGACGCTATTGCAGACGCCCAACTCAGAACGGCCAAGGACTTTTGCAATGCCATATCCAATATGGACGAAGCGATCGCCGCGTTCGGTCAGGCATCTTTCAGGCATTTCCGCCGGTTGCAAATGGTGGAGACTTCCCGTGAATTTATCCTGCAAGTTACCGATAACTGGAATTGGAGCCGAGACGGCTACAATGGGAAATGGCAGTGGAACCCACGCGCGACATTTGGAACGGCGCGGGCGGAAGAGGTACCCGTGCCAGAATGGTCCATCCTGACGCGGCTCTGCCCGCGTCCCATTGACCAGGTGGCCATGATGCTGTGCCTGGACCGCAAGAACGCCAAGGCACAGTGGATGACCTGCAACGGACGTTACGGCACGCCGCCGTTTTTTGTGATCATGCCGGAAGGAACGGATGAAGACACCAAGACGCTTTATCTGAAAATGGCCATGCAGTGCATCAGCAACAGCTGCGGCACACTACCTCCCGGTGCTGATGTCAAGGCCGTGAGCGTACCGGCCAGCACGCCGGACATGTTTCTCAAACTGATCGACCTGTCCACCCAGGAACTGGTGCTGCGCTCCACCAACGGCCAGATGACCATGCTGACCGCTCCTGGGGCAGGCACCAACACGGAAACCGGCTCAACGCACGAAGACGGCTTTGACGATTTGGCTGCGGCCGAAGGCAAGGACATTGCCGGCGTTCTCAACCGGGGTATGGTGCGGCCCATCATCGAACAATGGCACCCCGGCCAGGAAATTTACGTGGAACTGGAAATCAAGCACCCGGAAGCGGACGACACGGTGGCCAGCGTCACCAACATTTCCCAGCTGGCCGGAGTAGGCTACCGAACTCCCGACGACCAGGTGCAGGAATTGACCGGGTACAACGTCACCACCCAGGCCATGCCGGGAGCTGACGGGCTGGGCTTGCAATCTCCCCTGCTGCGGGAGATGCACACCCGTTATGCGCCAACCATGCTGTGGCCGGCAGCGCGTGAAGCGTTTGACCAGTCCTGCATGCGAAAAGACTGCAACAGCCGCACCCAGGAACCGGCATTGAGCAAGGATGAACTCGATACCCTGCGCCGTATGGCGGAGGTGCCGGGAATAGGAGAAGTGGCCAAATTGGCGGAAACGCTACAGGCCCCCTTAAAAGCCGCCATGGACACCGAGATGCAAAACGGCCCGCAAGAGCCGGGAACCCTCGTTGCAACCCCGTTGCAAATCGCAAATTTGGAGGATGACGACGAAAGGAAGGACACCAACGGGAAGATGAGCCGGTCGGAAGCGGCCAGACACGCCGCCAGAGTGCGCTGGGGGCAGGAAGGAAGAACCGGCCGGAACCGTGGCGTCGGGCGTGAAGGGGAAACCAGATCCGGCAGGAGCAACACGCCATTGAAAGCCGGCCAAAATGCCACAGTCACCGAAAAAGTGGATGCGGTGGAAAAGGCCATCACCAGGACGGCCATGAAAGGCGGCAGCGTGAAAACTGGCGTGAAGGTCGGCAAGAAAGATCTAACGGTGGATGGAGGGCATAAGGACTACTACGGAGCCAAACACGCGCAGAAGCATATAGACAAGGGAGAGACAACCGCCCGGAAAGCAGCCCAGGCCATTGTCACGGGCAAACGCTCCAAAGATGGACCGGAGTAGTGGCACGGGGCAAGAAAGGCTCCAAAGCGGTTTTGTTCAACGACGGGAAAAAACAGATCAAACTGAACACGGCCTACAAAGACAAACGACCATAAAAGAGAAAGGCCCGGTCATGAACCAGGCCCTACGGGCGGATAACACGGGCTTTGGCCCCAGTTTACTTGCTCAAGCTCATGCGTCACCGCAAAAGCAAGTTGCCGACCGGATCTTTAAGCTAACACACAAGAACTAAAGAACAAGAGCGAATTTAAGACATGAAAGTGATACCGTTTAACGAAGCGCCCCATGCGCCCTATGAACTGGGGAAAGTGCCGGCTGCCGGATGGTTTGCGGTGGAGCCAACCTGCGAGTGGACGCCCAAAATGCAGGATGAACTGCGGCGAGCCTTGAACGATCCTTCCGACACGGTGTACCAGGCCCGGCTGGATGCCCAGGGATTGATGATCCTGGAAGACAGTTTTTCCCTGGAAGACACCGACGGGCGCGGTCTGCCCACCTCCGAGCAGCACAAATTTGAAAAGGCGTTCGGCTGGGTGAAGGCGCTGCACGCGGAAGGGGATATGCTCTGGGCCTGGATTGAATGGACCCCCAAGGGACACCAGGCCGTGAATGAAGGGGAATATGTGTTCTTTTCCACAGAATACGATTACCCGGATTTTGAAGTGATTGACAACCGCGTGGTGGCTCCGGTCCGGCTGGCCGGCCTGAGCGTAACCAACTACCCCAACCACAAGGGACAACTCCCGATGACCAATTCTCGCAAACAAGCAAACCGAGATAACCAACAAGACAAAGACATGAAACCGACCAACAAGACCCGCACGGCCATCACCAAGCCGAAGCGTGACAAGAACAGCGAGCTGGACCAGACGCCGGATGAACCGACCGAGGAAAAGACGCCTCCCACCCCTCCGGCCCAGGAGGATAACAAACCCGCCGACACGAATTCGGACACTGACCCAGATGACCCGGAAAAGGACACCAACGACGACGGCAGCGCTGCCGTAAACATCCTGATGAAACTCGCGGAAGAGATGGATCTGGACGAATCCGCCAACGCGGAGGACGTGCTGGCCGCCGTCCAAGGCCTCAAGTCCAAGGTGGAGGAACTGACCGCTGCTCTGGCTGCCGCCAACGCATCCGGAGGACCGGACACCAACAGCCGCAAACGGCGTTACCCGAACCTGGCTCCCCTGCGCGACGTCAACACGCGGATGCAGGGCCAGAAACCCAACCGGGATGTGAGCGTGCGCATCAACGGAATGAGGCGCGACGTGAACACCCAGGAGAAAGCCATGACGGACTACTGCCAGGGCCGCGTGGATAAGGAAGAACACAAGCTGGGGCGTCAACTCAACTCTGCCGAATACGCCCGCGTCTGGCGCGATGCCCGCCAGGACTACCAGGACGGCCTGCGCTAAGGCATCCGGCAACAACCAACACACCAACACACGAAAGGAAATCAACCATGATCGTCTATGACAAGCCGGTGCTGCGCCGGCAATACACGGAGGAAGCCAGCAAGCAGGGCCACCTCCATGAAGGCAAATTTGCCTCCATCAATGCTGCCGGGGAAATCGCCCTGGAAGACAACGACACAATGCCCCATGGCGTGATCAGCGAGCCGGACGGCCAGCTGCGCTCCATGCTGGGCAATCGGACCGGGGCATCCATCATCCTGTGGTCCAGCCAGTCCATCGTGCAGGCCCAGCTGGGCACAGACCCCGGCACCATCAAGATGAACACCCCGCTCAAGCGTAACGCTGACGGTACCGTTTCCGCATCCTCGGAAACCGCCGGCGACCTGATTGTGGGTTACGCTGTTCAGGACGTGGCCACCACCAAGGCCGGGCAGCTGATCAACGTGATCATGTGCAAGCCCTACAAAGTGGAGGCAGCCTCCGAATAACATCATTATTAACTTTTAACCATTAACTGATATGAGCACAAATTACACTTACTGTTACTCGTTGCACCAGATGGTGGTGGGCTGGTTCCGCCGTTCTCCGGTCAATCCATTGTCCTTTATCGCGCCGTCCGTGAAGGTGGACGGAGACAGCGGGACGTATGACTATTTTCCCCAGGGATATGCGTTCCGTCGCGTGGACACCTCGCGCGGACGCCATCAATCCGCCCGCAGCCTGGACCTGGTTTGCACACCACATCCATTTGCCCTGGAGGACCACAGTCTGCGCATCGGCATCGACGATCAGGATTTGCATTTGTCCAGGGAAGAACTGGACGCCCGCCGCTCCGAAGTGGCCGCCCTTAAAGCGGAGGCCAGGACGGGAACGCTTCTGGGCGTCTGGCAAAGGTCCATGATTGCCGACGGGTTTGACCATTTCCGCAGCCAGGTTCAGGCGCGTTCCGGCGTGGGCAACTGGTCGTCTTCCTCCGCCGATCCAATGAAGGAACTCAAGGACGAGATTGACCGCATGGAAACCCAGGCCGGCATCAAGCCCAACCGCATTCTGATTCCGAGCAAGAAGTGGGATGTTCTGGGGGCCTCCCCCGCCATCCTGGATGCCATCACCTACAACAGCGCCAGGGAACTGACCGTTGACTTGTTCAAGCAACTGCTGGGCGTCCATGCCGCCGACGATCTCCAGGTAATGGTGGCCAATGTCTCCGTTGGCAAGGATGAAGCAGGACCATCCGTGGAGTTTGAAGGAACCAACTTGCTGGGTGACGACGTATGGCTGACCTATGCCCAGGAGGGAATGACCGTCGGGGACTTCTCCGGCCTCAAGGTGCTGAGCGCCGGCGGCGACGCCTACGCGGAAAACGTAGAAAGCTACTACGAGCGCGGCATCCATACCACCTGGTACGAAATCAATATGAAGCATACGTACGCCGTAACGGCTCCGCCCTGCGTGAGCCGCCTGACGATCAGCTGATCATGGCCTCCCGCTTCCGTTGCGGAAGCGGGAGGCAAAGACTAACAACAACTAAAAGACCAAATCATGATGACAAAACCTAATACCAGCAAGACCAAAACATCCGCCCCCATGGCTGAACCCCAGGGCGACAATACCAAACCGGCAGACGGAGAACCCACCGCCCCCAACATGACCAAGCAAGAATATGACGCCTTGACCGGCACGGCATCCCAAGAAGAGGATCCTCCTAAAACGGAAAACAGAGAAATTAAAGGACAGGAACCTGTATCATCCGCCGCCACCTTGCGAACAGCTGAACCTTCCCGCGTGGAAATTGCCGCGACTATTGCCTCCGGCCTGGTGGCTCACGGACGCTATGCAGCACTGCTGCGCGACGAGCGCATGATCCGCGAGCTGGCGCTCAACTCCCTGCGGGTGGCCGATGCCCTGATCTCCGCCGCTAACCCCCAAGCCTGACCGCTTCATGAAAGCCTGGATCAAGCTGACGACGGATGACCTGGCCCTGGTATTCAACGCCAAGGAATTGGCCGTTGTGGCACCGTCCGGCCCGGACTCCGCCAATCCCTGGACGCTGGACACCCTGGACGACGTGACAGCCATGGTCAGGGAATCCATCGCCAGCAATCCGGCCAACGCGCTGGACGATGACCAGGCAACCATACCGCGCACGCTGCGCGCTGCCGCGATGGACATTGCGGCGGTGCGTCTGCTCAAGCGTTTCAGCATGGCCATCACCGACGAGCGGCGCAAGGCGGCGGATGATGCCGCCGCACTGCTGGCCTCCATTGCCAGGGCGGAACGCAAGGTAATGGGGCCGGACGGCAAGGTGCATGTGCCCGCATCGCACAAGCCGTCCATTATCGCCCCGTCTCCGGCCTACGGCAACGACGGCACAGGCTGGTACCCGGAGCCATGATCGAGGCATCATGGCAGTTAATAGTGAATAGTTATCAGGTAATAGCATGCCCGCTCCCGGTCAGTTTATCCTTAACAAGCAAGTCATCCCGTCCGAGCTGCGCAGCCGGGAATGGGAAGCTGCGCGCGTGGATTACTGGCGTATGGAGCGGGCCTTTGTGATGGCGGGCAAGGTGCGATTTGAGGATGCCCAGGCTTGCCGGAATGCTGCGGCTGCTCTGGCCAACGGGAAAGTGTCTCTGATTGAAGCGCGCCGGGCGGTCCGGGAAGAACTGGAACGCGCCGGCTACCGTCCCACGCCGGGAACCGCCGGAACGATTAAAGACATCTACACCCCGCGCCGCCTGGATGTAACCTTGAAAACCAATGTCAACATGGCGCGCGGATATGCGGAAAAGAACCGGCTCACGGGCAATGCCATGTACCCGGCCAGCGAGCTGCACCGCAACCGTCAATCCCGCGAGCCCAGGGACTGGCAAACGCGCTGGAATGAGGCCGCCGCCTCCGTCAATTATGAGGGTGTGGCCAGGGACGGTTCTTTCATTGCTCTGAATGATTCCCCCATTTGGGCGGCGCTGTCCCGGTGGCGGACGCCTTACCCGCCTTTTGACTACGGCAGCGGCATGTGGTGGCGTCCGGTGAAATGGCGTGTTGCCGAGAAAAAAGGCCTGGTAACGGACGAAGATATGGCCCGCATCGAATCTCAGCGGCCGGAGTCGTTCAACCATGATGTTGCCTTGGACACCAATATCCGGGATGAAGACTTGGGCGCAGCCCTGGCCGAACAGATGAAGGGCATTGCAGAATGGGACGGTTCCTCCCTGCGCCTGGTGGACCGCAACGGCACACGTCCCTATGATGCCGGAGAGATTGGCCGGGTGATCGCCACCCAACCGCGCGAGGACGTGCCGGCATCTCTGCGCACCAACTACCAGGCCGACGCCCTGGCTGAATTTTTAAGCAATCCCGACGGCTTCCGGGCCGATGCGCCAGAGAACCGCGCGGGATTGGACATGATTGAAGACGTGGCGCGCCTGTTTGGCCGGATTCTGCCGGACGCAGCCCCGGAACTGGAAACGTCCCTCACCCTGACAGCGCAGGATCTGGCAGCCCTGCAATCCGGCGTCTATCGCGTGCCGCTCACGGTAGCCGCATTACCGGCTGTGCCCGTCGGGAGTGCGTCCCCTGCCTCCGGCAACGTGCGCCTGGTGGTGCAAGGCGGCAGCAGCGCCCGGCGCATTGACTTGGCGGCGGCTGCCATCGGCCGCCAGGTGGCGCCCGGCAGCCGGGTATTGTTGGGCGGTACGGCGTACCGCGTCATCGGCATCGACACGGCCACCAGGCCGGCAACCATCACTGTGCGCGAATTATGATCAGTCTGAATGTGACCATCACGGGCGGCATTGCTTTGAAACTTGGGCGCAAAGAACAGGCCCAGGTGAATGAAGCCATTGCCTTGGACCTTCAGGACAACCTGCGTACCCGCTTTGAGGATCGCGGCGGCCGGTCTTTTTGGGCGGACGCTGCCCGCGCCACCGTCGTGGAACCGGACGGCAATGACCGGTTGGCCGTGCGTGTGTACAAGCGCGGCGTCCGGCACCAGTGGCTTGGCTCCATTAAGGCCCTGGGAGGTCCGCTACGCGCCAGCGGCCGACCGTCCGAAGTGACGGGAGAACCGACCAAAAATCTGGCCATCCCGACGGAGTATGCCCCGTATGGGTTGAGCATCCAGCAGGCAGGGCTGGGGGGAAGCCTGGTGTTTGTGCCTTGCAAGGGGCCTGCAACGGGGGTGCTGGTTGGCGGCAAAGACGTTCCCATCACGAGGGGACCGCGCAAGGGGCAGACCCGGCGTGTGGCAGATCCGCAAAGCCCGATTTTCTACATCCTGATGCGGGAGGTCACCATACCGGAACACCCGGATGTGATGCCCGATGAAGACGAAGTGCGCAGCGTGGCCGAGGAAGCCGTACATGATGCCCTGGATTTTTTAAGCAGAAAGAAGAAATCATGAAGAAAGCGCCCAGTTACCTTTATGCCCGTAAACTGATGGGACATTTACAGGGGGACACAGATCTTGCCCCGCTGGTGATGCCGGGCCTGTTTGACCGCGTGAGCCAGTGTGACCTGCTCCTGATGACGGCCAATTCCCAGTATTGCTGCGTGGCCGTCACACCGGGCGATCCAACCAACACGGACCAGGCGCAGCGCACGCGCACCACACGGATGGATTGCCCGATGGTAGTCGGCATCTACATGCAGCAGGAATCCCTGTTGCCGCCAGGGTATGAATCCGTGGATGAATATCTGGCCGACGTCGCGGCTACCATTATTGCGCGTGTCCAGAACTGGATGCGTGATGAAGAGGACAACCAGGAAGAACCGGTCGTTATTGGCGTAACGCCGCTGGATTTGAGCAAGCTGGAAAAAATCAAGAACCTGGTAGGCAAGGCCGTCGTGCTGGCTCCGAGACTTTTTTATTAACCCTGAACCATAAATTAAACCATGGCAAAAGCAGAAACCAAACAGGAACAGGCCCCGGCAGCAGCCGTGGGGGAAGCAACGCAGGAAGCCGCCGTCAAGGTGCGCATCCTCAAAACGGGCACCGAGATTGACGGCTGGCGCTTTGCCGCCGGCGCGCTGGTGACGGTAACGGCCAAACAGGCCGAGACCCTTATAGCCGACAAGGCCGCCAGGCGCGTGTATTAACATCAGGCTCAACTATTAAAGAAGAAAGACTAAACATCATGAGTGAAGCAACAAGACGAGTGAACTACCTGATTGGCGGCATGCCGGTCAGGATTGCCAAATTCGGAGCGACGGACGGCAGCAAGACGGTAGGAGCGGACGCATGTCCGGCAATCCCCACCTCCGAAGCTCCCGGCCCCTGGCTGTACCTGGGCAAAATCAAGAGCGGCCAGGTGGAGCAGGTCAAGAAGAACGTCCAGATTGAGGGCGTGAATGACGCCACCGGCATGTATGAGACGGAGGATGTTACCATGGTGCAGCAGTACAAGCTTAAATTCACCACGCAGTACATTGCGCCGGAAGTGATTCAACTTGCCTTTGGCGTGGCTGATGAACTGGCGGACAATCAGGAAGCCGTGCCGTTTGTGTCCAACGGAGAAATCAAGGTTTGGCTATATGGCCGCCTGACGGATCACGCCGAAAACGGCAAGGAACTGATGGAGTGGTGCGTCATGGGGAGATTGCGGCTGACGAATACTCCGAATTTCGCATCCGACCCGGCAACCGCTGAATGGGAATTGAGCATTGAATACAGCCCGCTGCAAAAGCTGACGCCCAAGGCATTGGCATCTCCGGCGACGGCCTGATGAAAACCCGGAGCGGCGGGGGCAGGCAGCCTCCGCCCTCCGCAACCCTAATCACGAGACATGGAACTGGTAATTGATGGCAGAACAATGGCGCTCCGCTGGCCCTCCGGGGTGCCGGTGACGGATGTGTCCCTGGTGCTGGGCGATACGGTGCCGGTACGCATCCGTGTGGAGCATGCCCTGGATAATTGCACACCGGCGCTGGCGGTCAAGCAGACGATAGGCAGCCCTGACCTGGTCATGACCGTGACCGGGTTTGTCCGTGAAGATAACTGGCAGACGGCTGACTGGGTGGTCAATACGGTGCCGCTCCAGGAGGCGCTTGACAGTGCGGACAGCGTGGCCCTGGTGGCCGAGGTGGTGCTGGTGGCCCCTGATGGAGCGCAGCACACGTCCCGCCCGATCCGGGTGACGGTGCGCCGGGACATCCTGCCGGCGGATTACGCGCCGCCCGTCGAAGTGTTGGCCGACTGGTCCGAACTGGTAGCCGACGCTCTGGCCGCGCAGCTGCCGGACGCGCTCAAGGAGGCGGGCGTGGAATTGGAAGCCGCAACCGGGCAATCCACCTTGTCCAGCGGAGATGCCGCCGACACCTGGACCATCGTCGGAGGCTACGCGATGACCTGGGGAGACGAAATTCTGGCGGGGCATCTGCCCGACAGCTGCCGCCTGAAAAGCATTTCCACCGTGTATTTTTTCACCGACCCGGCCCTGAATCAATATTGCCTGCGTGTCTGGCGGCTGACGGACGGAGCTTACAGCCTGATTGGCACCTCCGCCTATGTGTCCAACCTGTCCAGCGGCCAGACGGCCACGTGGGTATTTACGCCGGGCGTTACATTGCAGCGCGGAGACAAAATCATCATCCAGGTGTGCGAGGGGACGGAGATGACGCCCTACGCGCTGGGCATGCACGCTGTCCTGACCCCTTCCGTCCCCGGACGCGGTTTGATCACGGAGGTGTCCAACCCGCCCGCCGTGAATGGTACGATGGCTCCCTTGATGACCGTGGTGGTGGACTATGACGACGGCATCACCCTGGGAGGGATGGAGCTGGCCACCGCGCGGCAACTGGATAGCCTGGGGCGGGATGTGCGCCAATCTTCCGCGACCGCCGAGGCTGCGGCGCGGACGGCTGGCCAGGCAGCCGCTACCGCGTCCACGGCTGCCGATAACGCCGCAACATCTGCCACTAGCGCGGCCAATTCCGCGACGGCGGCCCAGCAAGCTTTGGCAGCCATGCCGCAGGTGGACGCTTCCGGCAACATGACGCT
>CANQLV010000002.1 GCA_947624785.1 Akkermansia muciniphila
TCTACTTCATGCACGATGCCTTGAAGAACGTCACTTCCATTTTTGACGGACAACAGACGAGAAGAGCTCGTTACGAGCATGCTCCCTTCGGTAGCTTACTTACCACTGAAGGAGATATGGCCCGGGAGAACAAGTTCAGGTTTTCCTGCGAGTTCTCGGATGATGAACTGGGACTTGTCTACTACAATTACCGCCATCTCAATCCCGCAGACGGCAGGTGGATTAACAGAGATCCTATTGATGAACAGGGGGGAGCAAATTTATATGCATTTTCAGGAAATGCTGTGATAAATAAATTAGACTTGTTAGGATTAAAGCCTGCTTTGATGGATGATTATGATAATGCAACAAAATTCTTGAAAAAAGAAGTATCTAAGCATATTTTAGCTGCACTAAGTAGAATTATTAAAAAAGCAAATTTTAAGATGTTAGGTGGTAGGCAAACTGTCGAGCATGGAGGAGCTTTATTTAGAAAAAAAACAGCTAATTCCTATTCATATAAAGTAAGTAATCACGAAGCAAAGAGTAAAACATATCACCGCCAACCAGAAGTAGCTCCAAAAAATTATTGTGAAGTAGCAATTTGGCATTCTCACAATATCGTATTCAAACATGATGGTATAAATGAAAAAACAGGATTCGTTCTAGGCGGAAGGTTGGAAG
Organism: Akkermansia muciniphila; assembly: GCA_947624785.1. Classification (GTDB taxonomy): domain Bacteria; phylum Verrucomicrobiota; class Verrucomicrobiia; order Verrucomicrobiales; family Akkermansiaceae; genus Akkermansia; species Akkermansia muciniphila_F. The sequence continues at coordinate 664 of CANQLV010000002.1, forward strand.
GCGTATTTGGACCTGGTTCCCTTTCTCCGGAAGACGAACGTACTGGATATGGATTTGTATGGGCTAATGGACATAGAGTTCCTAAAATGGACAATCCTGAAAGTGTCCCTGCATATGTTATTCAAAGTACTCCGAAACCAGCTCGCAAAAATCTCAGACTAAAAACGTTGGATCAAGATATAAAAACACAATTCTCAGAAGAAGATTTCACAGCTATCTTGGTAGCGCGACAGATCGATGACCCTCAATCAAATAAAGAAGCAAATATTGTTATTTTAGATGAACACGGAAAACCTTTACTACCGAAGCCACGTCCTCCGAAATCTGGGAAGACTAGGTACTAATATCTTAATAATATATTTATGTTTAGGTTGTTTTTCGTGGGGGGATGATCACCTGCGAGAGCCTTCTGTAAACTTAGATGATATATTTGTATCTTCTACAGGTTCCAGCAGCAAGAGTCTTAACGATAGTGATATACAGATTTTTTACTTGGTGAGTGATCCATGTTGGGGAAATTTGGAAAAAGATAAGAACAACTTGTTGGAATCAGAATTGCGGAAAATCTATCCTGAATCAGGCTCTCTCTCATGGTTGGAATTTCCCATATCACCGGATTTGCCCAGTAACCCGTATGGCATTAAGACATGGAGGATATGTCGCCAGCAACTCCTGTATCGGCATTATTACCCGTTCACGCATTTCTGGTATGAATACCTAAGTTTAATGCCCTGCTGGATGTACAGTTTGACTGATTATATCAATGCTCCTGAATTGCAAGCCATACAACTATGGCCATGTCTTTTGAAACAGCTTTCAGATACCATGAGTCTATTTCAACATTCACCGAGAAGACTTGGAATGGAGTGGGTAGATATAGGTTCCTTGAATATGCAGGAATACGGAGGAACCCTTTCCATGATCCAATACCAAAATATGCCATGGGTTGCCTTATGTTCATATTTCACCGGCAGAACTGATTTGAAAGACAAATCATGGCTTGTGTGGTGCAGCGAGTATATTAGTCGCGTAGTCAGAAAATATCAGTATTTATATAGACTGATTTATAATACGTCGGAGTTTGCTCATCTTGGGGTATATGAGCAATTATGGATTTCCTATCAATTCAAAGCAAATAATGAATTAAAAAATAAAGATAATCATAATTATTTGGCTGATCAGTTTGATTCGAAGCGGTTATGGAATATATTATTCCCGAAAGATTATCCCGACAGCATCCGGATTTTATTTTTGGATTTCCAATATACAGCAGGGTTGTCAATTCACGGGAAGTATATTTATTACGCCATGATCAAAAATGATAAAATGCACTTGTTCAATGATTTATTTTTTCATAAGACATTGCCTATTCCAGCAGGTTACGAGCAACTGGAACATCAATATGGGTTGCGTAAATTATCTCAACAAGAGTATTGGGAAATGGTTCTTAGTTTGGATGGTGTCACAAGAGGTCTTATCATTTCAAATGATCTGTTTTCAAAAATGAAAACCTTGTTTTCCCAATTACGTTTTCAACGGAAAGAAGAAATATCGCATTCCGAACTATTTTATATCCGAATGCCCAATGATCTGGAATGGAAAAAAAGTTCATCCATTGTGAATGATGAAAATTTGACCAAATTCCAGGATATGATCATGGATATTGCTCTTATTCTGCATTCGGAGTTTTTACATCAATTTGTGTATCCAGTCATATCGGATGAAAAGCCTGAAGTACAATAGATACTTTAAAGTAAAAGTAATGAAGAAATAATGTCTGTGGATAGAGGTGGTAAACTGCATGTGACAAGATCGGCGTTTTCTTTTACCGGCTCTCCTATCCTACCGCCATGCTTCGCAGTAATATCCACCATTCCAACTCAATCTTGTGACTGCCATCGGCAACGGTCAGGATGGAATGGTCAAACAATGGCCACATACGAATGCCGGTACAACTCCCTGATGACCCGCTGGAAGAATGCAGAAGGTGAGCTTTTATAATAATGACGTATCCTGTTTTTCGCTGGGAATCAATTCCAGCTGGCCCAGTGTGTCGGGGCGGCCTTTCAGGGCCATGCGCTTGAGGTATTTGGCGAAGGCGGGGCGGCGGTGGTATTTGCCGACGACTTCCCCCGTCGTTTTCAGGCGCAGGAGGTATTTGTACGTCGTGACGCGGATGGCGTCCGGTTTGGCGGCTGCGCAGGGAACGGCCCCTATTTCCCGGCAGATTTGTTTCCATTGCGGGCCGTGGGTGCGCTCTCCGTGGCGGGTCCATGCCAGGGCATGGGCAATTTCATGCAGAATCGTGTCACGGATTTCATGGGGGGCTTCCAGATTGGCGCGGACGAAGTGAACGGAGATAGTGATGCTTTTTTCCAGCAGGCGGCATACTCCCAGCCTCCTCCGGGCACGGTCCCAGCCGAATTGCCAGTCCGCCAGGCCAAATTCATCCATTTTCATCCGGGCGTAAGTTTCAATGTTCCGGAAGCTGTCGCGGTTGCCGGATTGGTTGTTTCCGATGGTCATGCTACGGAAGCAAGCATAGCATGAAACGCGGGGGAAAAGAATATGGAGAAGGGAATCATGACGGAGTTGCCGCGAAGACCGCGATTTTTTTTCCGGAAACAGCCGTTTTTCTTTGCGGAGCTTGTAGAAAAGGAGAGCAGCGGGAAAGGTTGAAGGCCGGAGCGCCGTAAATTGGAATACTGCCATGAGTTCATCTTCCGATACCAGGCCGCAGAGGATTGCGGCCATTGACGCCCTGCGGGGTTTTGACATGTTTTTTCTGACCGGGGGGCTGGCGCTGGCCGTGGCCGGCATCAATCTTTTTTATGACCGGAGCCCGGCATGGCTGGTGAAGCACAGCTCGCACGTGAACTGGGAGGGCTTCGCGGCCTGGGACCTGGTGATGCCCCTTTTCCTGTTTATTGTGGGAACGGCCATGCCGTTTTCCTTTTCCAAACGCATCGGCACGGAACCCATGTGGAAGATTTACCTGAAGGTGGCCCAGCGGGTGGTGGTGCTGTTTTTGCTGGGCATGGTGGTGCAGGGGAACCTGCTGAGTTTTGAACCGTCCAAGATGTCCCTGTACTGCAATACGCTCCAGGCTATCGCCTCCGGCTACCTGATTGCGGCCATTTGCCTTCTTCATCTGTCCATCCGGTGGCAGGTAGTGGCAACGGGGGGGCTGCTGGTTGTGTATTGGCTGGTTATGAAGTTTGTTCCCTTTTCCGACCCCGTGGTGGGTTCCTGCACGGCAGGGATGCTGGAGCCGGGACGGAACCTGGCCCTGCTGCTGGACAAGTACCTGATGGGGCACTGGCAGGATGGAACGAATTATGCGTGGATTCTGGCGCAGTTCGGTTTTGGCGCCATGACCATGCTCGGACTGCTGGGCGGCCAGATTCTGAAACGGGTGCAGGGGCACGGGAAGAAGCTGGCGTGGCTGCTTGGCTCAGGTGCGGGCTGCCTGATTCTGGGATATGTCTGGAGCCTGGATTTCCCGATCATCAAGCATCTGTTCACCAGCTCCATGGTATTGTGGGCGGCGGGATGGTGCTATTTCCTGCTGGCCCTGTTCTACCTGCTGACGGACGTGCTGAAGCTGAATTGGCTGACATTCTTTTTCTCCGTGATCGGAAGCAATGCCATTTTCGTGTACATGTGGGCGGAGCTGTGCCCCCCCACGCGCAATTTCTCCCGCGTGCTGTTTACCGGGTTCAGCGAGTGCTTCGGGGATGCGGACCGGTTTGTCTTTTATTTGTGCAATTACGCCCTGATTTGGGGCGTGCTGTATTACATGTACAAAAACCGGACCTTCATCAAGGTCTAGGCTTGTTTTCAGCCCTCCGTTCATAGTAGGGTCTTCCGCGTGCGGGCGGCGCTGCCGCGTGGAGCGTCTTCCGCGGGGACCGGCATGCCTGCGCCGGGCGTTCGTCATGAGCCGGTCCTTTCTGGAGCCATGGAGATTCCCTTCAACCAACCTCACAAACACGGTCCCGAATTGGATTATATCCGGGACGCCATCCAGCGTGCCCATTTATGCGGGGACGGCTATTATACGAAGAAATGCCATGAGTTGCTCATGGAGCGGACCGGGGCCGGGAAGGCCCTGCTGGTTCATTCCGGTACCGCCGCTCTGGAGATGGCCGCCCTGCTGATCGACTGCCGCCCCGGCGACGAGATTATCATGCCTTCCTACACGTTCGTCTCCACGGCGAACGCGTTTGTGCTGCGCGGCGGCGTTCCGGTGTTCGTGGACATCAGGCCCGATACGCAGAATATTGACGAGACGCTGGTTGAAGCTGCCATTACGGACCGCACCCGCGCCATCTGCGTGGTTCATTATGCGGGCGTGGCGTGCGAGATGGATGCGATCATGGAGATAGCCCGGAGGCACCATTTGTACGTGATTGAAGACGCCGCCCAGGGCGTGGGCTCCTGCTACAGGGGGAGCAGGCTCGGTTCCATCGGCCATTTGGGATGCTACAGCTTCCATGAGACCAAGAACGTCATTTCCGGAGAGGGCGGCGCCCTGCTGGTGAATGACCCCTCCCTGATGGAGCGCGCGGAGATTATCCGGGAAAAGGGGACCAACCGGGCCAAGTTTTTCCGCGGGCAGGTGGACAAGTATACCTGGGTGGACGTGGGCTCCTCCTACCTGCCCGGAGAGATGACCGCCGCCTATTTGTATGCCCAGCTGGAGCACGGGCAGGAAATCAACGGGGAAAGGCTGAAGTGGTGGAACATGTACCACCGCGCGCTGGAGCCTCTGGAAAAGCAGGGCGTTCTGCGGCGTCCGTGCGTTCCGGAGCACTGCACGCACAACGCCCACATGTATTACGTGCTGCTCCGTTCCATGGAGGAGCGCACGCATTTGATCAATAAATTGGCGGAACACGGCATCAAGGCCGTGTTCCATTACATCCCCCTGCATTCCTCCCCCGCCGGGGTGAAGTTCGGGCGTTCCGCCGGCGCCATGCCGCATACGGACCGCACCAGCGACACCCTGCTGAGGCTTCCGCTGTATTATGATTTGGGGGAAGAGGGATGCAGGGAGGTGCTGCGGGCCGGGTTCGGGCTGGAAGGGGTTGAAGCATGATGAAGATTCGCCTGGTCAACGTGTCCGATGTGGACGAAGCCATGCGCAGCCGTCTCCGCGTGTGGCGCAATTCCTCTCTGGTCAGCCCGTTTTTTCTGCTGGACCGGGTGACGGAGGACCAGCATCGGGCATGGCTGGAAAGGAGTATCCGCGGGGAGGACGCCCTCGCCTGCGTGATTTGCGCGGACCAGGTTCCGCTGGGGCTGGTTTACCTGCCCTGGTTTGACCGGAATGCGCGCCGCGGGGAAATAGGCATTTATCTTTACGACAGGGGGTTCATGGAGTTGCGCCCGGCATCTGCCGCGTATGCCGGGATGATGGAGATGGCCGCCGCAGAGCTGGGGCTGGAACGGCTCTACGCCCGTATTCTGGAGGATAACGCCGCTTCCATCCGCTTTCATGAGCGCATGGGGTTTGCCCGTGTTCCGGAGGAGGACGGGGAGTGTGAGAAGAACGGGGAAAGAAAACGCGTTCTGATGTATGTAAAAACGTTATGACTGATCCACAGGTTCAACTGTCCATTGTGGCTACCGTGTACTGCACGGGCGGCTATCTGGCGGAGTTTTGTTCCCGCAGTTTTGCCGCCGCGCTTGAGGCGGGTTATGACCCCTCCCGCACGGAGGTGGTGCTGGTCAACGACGGCTGCCCCAGGGGAGGGCTGGAACAGGCCCTGAAGGAACGGGAGAAGGACAGCCGTGTGCGCGTGGTGGATTTATCCCGCAATTTCGGACATCATCTGGCCATGTACGTGGCCTGCGAGGAAGCCCGCGGAGAGCGCGTGTTCCTGATTGACAGTGATCTGGAGGAAGCTCCCGAATGGCTGGCGGATTTTTCCCGGGAGATGGCCTCCACCGGGGCGGACGTGGTGTACGGCGTGCAGGAGAAGAGAAAGGGCGGCCTGTTTGAAGCCGTTTCCGGAGAGTTGTTTTACACACTGTTCAACCTGCTTTCCGACCAGCAGATTACCAGGAACATGGTCACGGCGCGGCTGATGAGCGCGCGTTTCCTGCGGGAGATGCTGAAATTCCAGGACCGGGAACCCTTTTTCTTCGGCCTGTGCGTTTCCGCCGGCTTCCGGCAGGTGCCGTGCACGGTGAAGAAGGCGTCCACTTCCCCCACCACCTACACCTTCCGCAAGAAAATGGCGCTGGCGATAAATTCCGTGGTTTCCTACAGCGCCAGGCCGCTGGTGTACATTTCCTACTTCGGCCTGGCGGTCACCCTGATTGCCATGCTGTACGTCATCTGGGTAGTCGTGCGCCAGCTTTTGTACAATGTGGCGCCTCCCGGCTGGGCCTCCTCCGTGGCCTCCATCTGGTTGGTCGGCGGCCTGATTCTGATGAGCCTGGGGGTCATCGGCATTTACATCTCCAAGATTTACAAGGAGACCAAGCACCGGCCCGCCGTGGTGGTGGCGCGCCGGTATGAGTGAGTTTCTCCCCCGCTCTTTTTTCTCTCATGATCAACTACCTTATTCTGCACTTGCTGTTCATCGTTTACGCCCTGAATACCGTTCTGGGCCGGATGGCGGCCCCCTATGGCTGGACGGACTGGCACCGGTTCGCCCTGCTGGCCGGCGTGCTGTTCCTGCTGGGCATTTATGCGGCAGGGTGGCAGGTCATGCTTAAAAAATTCAATCTGGGCGTGGCTTATGCCAACCGTTCCGCCGTGGTCATCTGGGGAATCCTGCTGGCGTGGCTCTGCCTGGGGGAGGCCCTTTCCTGGACGCTGGCGGCAGGGGCGGTGCTGATTATCAGCGGCATCATTCTGGTTTCCACGGAGGAGGACGCGCATGAATGAGGAATTTTACATCGGCCTGAACCTGTTTTCCGTTTTCCTGGCCTCCTGCACGCAAGTGATTCTGAAAAAATCCGCCATGAACGAACGGTTGTCCGGCCTTTCCTATTTCGTGAATCCGGCCACCGTGACGGCGTATTCCATTTTCCTGGGCTGCTGCCTGCTGACGTTTTACTGCCTGTCCCATCTGCCGATGATTACGGTGAATGTACTGGAATGCTCCGCGTACGTGTACATCCTTTTCTTCGACCGGATTTTTTTCGGCAAGCCGATTACCATGCGCAAGGTCGGCGGCAACCTGATGATTATTGTGGGCATCATCATCTGCCTGAACCGCTGAAGCGGCGGCCATGGCCTTTTGGTCCTTCCGGGCTTTGCGCCGGGATCGGCTCTTGACTTTCATTTTCCCCGTTTCTAGTATGCGGGCCCGGGCAGGGAGAACGGCCCGCAAAGTCAGGGAATTTGCTTATGTTGAAACAGGTTTGGAGATGGATATCGCTTTTTCCGCTGCTCCATCCCGTGTGGTTCAACCTGCTGTTGCTGGTCTTGGCCTGGAGCATTGTGGGCGTAGCGTACCAATCCAATGACGATCTGGTGATTGCGTCCGTGCTTGACGGCTGGGGCGACCCCTCCTACGCGGACGCCCATGTCATTTTCGTCAACCCCTTGCTGACCGGACTGCTTCTGAAAGCGGCGCCCGTGCTGGGCGGCCTGTCCGTCTGGCCCGTGTTCCTGGCGCTTGCCACGCTGTCCAGCGGTTCGGCCATTTTCACGATGCTGACGGCGCACGCCCGCAAGGCGCGCAGTTATGATTTCAATACGCTGGTCCTGCTGCTGGTGTGGCTTTTAATCATGCCGGGTTTTTATGCCGCCCTGCAATTCAGCCATGCCGCCTTCCTGACGGGATTCACCGGCGTGCTGGTGTGCCTGAAGTACGGTTCCACCTCCTGGAAGGGACTGTGCACGGGGGGATTCCTGTGCGTGCTGGGCAGCATGATCCGGCTGGACGCCGCCCTGGTATGCGACGCTTTCTGGGGGGCCATCCTGCTGGCGGGAAGCCTGGACGGGTTTAAGCCGTCCCGGGAAAAGCTGCGCGCCCGCGGCCGTCTCTGGCTGGCTCTGGCCTGCGTGCTGGCCGTCTCCTTCGGTCTGAATGAGTATAACAAGCATGCCCACCGGAATGTGCTGGAGGGCTGTGACGTGGCGGCGTGGAACCAGGCCCGCGCCCTCCTTTCCGACACATGCCCCATCAGGCCGGAGAGCGCCTACCAGTGCGAGGAGTACGGCGTGTTCGCCAACGATATCAAGATGGTCCGGATGTTCACCAATTGCGATATGGACGCGTTTAACACGGATTATCTGGAACGGCTTCTGCTGGCGCGGGACGGGGGTGAGTTCTGGCCCAGGGCCTGGGTCCGCGGGGAGAAGGCCCTTCATCTGTTTTCCTGGGATTCCGTCATGGACCTTCTGCCGTGCTGGATTTTATTCGGCCTGGCCTGCCGCGTGTCTTTCCGGCGCGGGGATTCCCCGGCTCTGGTGTGCTGCGTGGGCGCCCTGCTGGTGCTGATCCTGCTGTACATGTCCAGCATAGACCGCCTTTATTTCCGCGTGGTATATCCCACGTTCCTGATTGCCGGGCTGTGCCTGCTGTGGTCGGATAAGTACTGCCCCATCCGTTTCAAATGGACGGGGAAGGGAGTCCTGACGGGCGGTGTGCCCATGTTCTGCGCGTTCGCCGTTTCCCTGTCACAGGCGTGCGCCGCCGTGTGGGAGGCCAACCTGGAGTCTTTTTCCCCGGATGCCGGCCGCCTGCTGTGCGAGCGGGTGGACCGTGAGCCGGATTCCCTGTTCTGCGTCCAGATGTCCGGAGGCACCATTGACGACCTGGCTCCGGGGCAGTCCGTCTTCCGCAAGGCATGGAGCTGTTCCCGGAAGAATGTCGTGACGCTGGGCGGCTGGAATTTCCCGTTGAAGCCCGTCCAGCGGAAGCTGAAGGAGATGGGCTGGGAGGGGCAGTCCTCCCTGAACCTGTGCAGGGATAACGTATTCATTGTCTGCCTGACTCCGCAGGGGGACGTTTCCGACATGGACAGCAAGTTCATGGGGATGCTCAGCCGCCATATCTGGGAGCGGCACGGCGTACGCACGGCCTGGCACCTGGATGAAAATATTGAGGGCGTGCGTATTTACCGCCTGCGCAAGACATGGTTCCAGCCCGGGAAGTAGGAACTGCCTCTGCTCCGGCAATGCGCCGCGCCGGAAAGTAAAATCCCCCGGTGCACGCAGCGCACCGGGGGATGAAAGGGAAATTGGAGCTGTCAATGGTCATTAAAAGCGCGGGCCGCCGGGCATGCGCCTGTTTGTGCGCTCTTCACGAAGTTTTGCCTGTTCCGCCGGGGTAAGAAGCAGGAATTCCAGGTCGCGGATGGCGCGCTGTTTTTCAGCGGGATCCTTGATGCCGGAAATCAGGCTTTTCATTTTTTCAAGGGCGGCCACCTGGTCGCCGAGCTCAAAGCAGGCCTTTTCCCGTTCCCACTGCCTTTTGACCAGGAAGCTGGCTTTTTCCACTTCCGCCGTTTTCTTGTCGCTGGCGGAATTGTTTTGCAGCAGGGTTGCTTCCAGTCCGATGCGCTTGTTCCAGAGTTTCCGGAAGTTTTCCACATCCTTTTTCTCCTTGTAGGGAGCCAGCAGCACGCGGTCGAAGATGGTGTTGAGGTCCATCAGGTTATCCGGCAGGGTTTCCGAACGGTAGTCGCTGATGTTCAGGTAGGAGCGTATTACTTCACTGGCTCCTCCCACCATGGGGAGCTGTTCGCCCACATCCTTGGCGTTGGCGGCCACTTCATCCAGCATGGACAGGACGCTGGAGGAAACGTTGAGTTCGCGCTCGTTCTTCTCGGCATCCGCTTTTTTCAGGCAGAGCAGCATCCATTTGCACTGGATTTGAAGGGCTTTTTTGAAGCCGGGGGCCACGTTGTTCCCCGTATTCTGCTTGCGCCAGTTGGAAAAGGCGGTGCTGGGGCTGTCCGGCTTGCTGCTGCCGTTGCTGCCTCCTCTTCCTCCGGAGCCCGGCATGCGCATCATCCGGAATCCTCCCCCTCCTCCCCGGTTCAGCATGCGGGACATCATGCTGGTCGGGTTCAGGAAGCGGTCTTTCATGGCGTCCACGTAAAGTTTCATGGCGGCGTTTTCCGTGCTGGTGGCCGCAGTGAGGGCGGTCACAGCCTTCTGGATACGGGCGGAGCTGGTGTTCAGGTAGCCGGATTTGACTTCCTTAAGCCACTCGGTGGCTTCCTTCCTTGCGGAATCGGTAAGCATTTCCTGAGCCTGGCAGAAACCGGAGCCCAGGATGAGAAGCATCAGCGCGGAAAGCGCCGGACGTTTGCGGAGCGGGGTGAAGTGTATCATGACGGTATGAGGTTACGGGGTATTTTTACAAACCCCTCCCCGGAAGAAAAGTTGCAGCTTTTCTTCAAAAAAAGAACAGCGCATATTGTTGCGGGGGGGAAATGTTTACCCCAGCACTTTGCGGATGCAGGCGGAGCAGACGGCTACGGCCTCCTCCATTTCCTCCGGGGAAATAACGAGGGGCGGGTTGAAGTACAGAACGTCTCCCAGCGGACGAAGCAGCAGGCCCCGTTTAAGAGCTTCCTTGTAAATCCGGTATCCCAGCCGCCGTTCGGACGGGAAGCTCTTCTTGGTTTCCCTGTCTTCAACCAGTTCAATGGCGTTCACCAGGCCCAGGCTGCGGATTTCCCCCACGTGGGGATGGTCTCCAAGGGCTTCCACGATCAATTGGCGGAACAGGGGGGCCTTTTCCTGCGCCCGGGGAATAATTTGTTCCTCGTCCAGAACCTTCAGCACGGCCAGGGCGGCGGAACAGCCCAGGGGATTGCCGGAGTAGGTATGGCTGTGCATGAAAGCCTTTCCTTCCCGGTAGTCCGCATAAAAGGCGTCGTAAATCTTCTGCGTGGTGATGGCGATGGACATGGGCATGTAGCCTCCCGTGAGCCCCTTGGAGACGCACATGATGTCCGGGGAGATGCCGGCCTGGTCGCAGGCGAACATGCTGCCCGTGCGGCCGAAGCCGGTGGCGATTTCATCCGCAATGAGGTGCACGTTATAGGCGTCGCACAGGGCGCGCAGCTTCGCCAGATAGGCGGGGGGATACATCCGCATGCCTGCGGAACCCTGGAGCAGGGGCTCCACCAGCAGGGCGGCGCATTCATCCCCATGGCGCGCAAAGGCCTCCTGCGCCGCGTCAATGCATTCCGCCTGGCAGGAACCGCGTTTTTTCCCCTTGGGGCAGCGGTAGCAGTCCGGAGCGGGAATGCGCACAATGTCCAGCAGCAGGGGCTTGTAGAGTTCCGAGTAAAGGTCCAGGCCGCCTGCGGAGAGGGCGCCCAGGGTTTCCCCGTGGTAGCCGTCGCTCAGGGACATGAAGCGCGCTTTCTGGCGGTTTCCGGTCTGGTAGTGGTACTGGAAACTCATTTTCATGGCAGATTCGATGGACGCCGAACCGTTGTCGGAAAAATTGAACTTGCAGAGTCCCCGCGGGATTTTTTTCATCAGCTCCTCGCACAGGGTGATGGCCGGCTTGTGCGAGAAGTTGGCGAAGATGACGTGCTCCAGCGAATCAAGCTGGTGCTTGATGGCCTGGTTGATTTTAGGATGGGAGTGCCCGAGCAGGTTGCACCACCAGGAGCTGACCACGTCCAGATAGCGTTTCCCGTCCACGTCGTACAGGTTGATTCCCTGCCCTCGTTCGATCACGATGGGGGGCAGCGTTTCATAGTCTTTCATCTGGGAACAGGGGTGCCAGATGTATTCCAGATCTTTTTTTGACCAGTCGGAGTGATTCATGGTGAAAGGAGCGGGAAAATGGAACAGCCCTTATTTCATGCGGACTTCATAGCCCAGCTCCGCCAGCATGGCCAGGTCTTCCCGGATGGTGACGCCGGAGGTGGTGAGCATGTCCCCGGAGATGGCGGCATTCGCCCCGGACATGAAGATTTTCCTGCCGTGGTCCTTCATGGTGTTCCTTCCGGCGGCAATGCGGACGAAGCCGTCCGGCATGATGAAGCGCACCAGGGCCACGATGCGGAGCTGCTCCTCCTCCCCAAGCGGGGTCATGTCCGCGTACGGGGTGCCGGGGATGGGCGTCAGGAAGTTGATGGGCGCGGACTTGATGCCCAGCGCGGCGATGTCCATGTACATGTCTATCCGGTCCTCCAGGGTTTCCCCCAGCCCCATGATGCCGCCGCTGCACACTTCCAGTCCGGCTTCCATGGCCCACTTGATGGTTTGCAGCTTGTCGTCGTACGTGTGGGTGGTGCAGACGTTCGGGAAGTTGCGGCGGGAAGTTTCCAGGTTGTTGTGGTAACGGGAGACGCCCGCTGCCTTCAATTGTTCGCAATGCTTTTTGGAGATGAGGCCGTGGGAGGCGCAGAGGGAAATGCCGCAGCGTTCGGCGATGTGCCTGTAGCTGGCGCAGAGACGGTCCACGTCCTCATCCGTCAGCCTCTTGCCGGAGGTGACGATGGAATAGCGCAGGATGCCCCGTTCGTCATTGTACCTGGCTCCCGCCAGCAGGGCTTCATCACTTAAAAGGGGGTATTCCTCCACCGCGGTGGAGTAATGGGCGGACTGGGCGCAGTACTTGCAGTTTTCCGAACATTTGCCGCTGCGTCCGTTGATGATGGTGCAGAGGTCAAAGACGTTTCCGCAGAAGTGCTCCCGGATGGCGTTGGCCGCCCGGCACAGCTCCTCCAGCGGTTCCCGGCTGAGGGCTATCAGTTCTTCTCTGGTGCAGGAGCCGCCCCCGAGCACCCTGGAAAGAAGGGAAAATGTCAGACTCATGCGTGAAAGACTACCCCCGCGGCGGTTCACGTCAAGGGCAGAATGAAGGGGTTCACGGATCATGGGAAATCCGTCCGTTCTTCCCCATTTGTCCGGCTGTTCCTGGGCCTTGCAGTGCAGAGCCGGGAATTCGGAGAGGGCTTGCGCTTCCTGTCCGGGATGCCGGCGGCCTTGTCATGAGACTGCGGTTTGCGGCGGTAATGGCGGTTCTGCCCGGCGTGCTGTGTTGAGACCAGCCGCTGCGTTTTAATCCGGGGAGGAATGCCTCTTTTTCACCTGCCGACAGAGACAGGCGCCGCAGACCAGGAGCAGCGTGGCGATGATGATGTAGTAATAGGCGTTCTGGCGGTGGTCCCTGTATTGGAGGAGGACATGCGCGGGCGCGTCGGAAACGGGAAGGGGAACGATGATGCCGTAGTTTTCCGAGCATTCCACGGGAACGGGCTCCCCTCCGTTGATGCGTGCCGTCCAGCCTTGGGAATAGCTTTCCAGAACATCCAGTGAGGAGGCCCCCGGCGGAACGGTGAAGTCCATTTTGTTGTACGTGAGCCAGTTGGGGCGTATGGCGGCGCTTTCTTCCATGGCAGGGCCGTTTGCAAAGTATCTGCCCCTGTAATGCGGATTGGCAAAAAGGACGTACCGGGAAGTGTTTTCCACCAGGTTCCAGCCTTTGGTTTCCGGGAGTTTCTGGCGCGGGTTGACGAGAAGGTGGGAAATGCCTGCCCTGGCGGCGGCTTCCGGACGGGTCAGGATGTCCTGAAGGGCGTGGAGGCGTTTGGGCCTGACGGTTTCATAGCCTTCCGCCTGTTTGATGCCGAAGGTGGAAAGGTGGTTGTCGTGGAAATAGTCCTTGTCCCGGTGGGAGGTGTAGCACAGGACGGAACCGTCCCCCACCTGCTGTTTCAGGCGCGGCAGCCATTCGGGTTCCCTGTACAGGTCTGCGGATTCAGGTTTGTCCGCATAGTGGACCCAGGTGGCCTGAACGAGAAGCTGTTCCCCCAGGGAGCAGAGAATGACCGCGGAGGCCAGCAGCAGCTTGTGCCGTGCGCGGAGATGGATGCGGGATGCGGCCCACAGGCCTCCCCACAGCAGCGCAAGCAGGGCCAGCGTGCGGGGATACCAGATGCAGGTTTGTTCCAGCAGGCGTTCCGTCCTCAGCAGGTACCAGGCTTCCCTGCCCGTTTCAGCGGGGGAGAGGCGGGAGACAAGGTTTCTCTGGAGGGTGGAGAGAATGTCCTGGTGGAAGATTTGAATCAGGATGGAGCACAGAAGCCATCCCAGCGTCAGGATTCCCAGCACCATGAAGATTTTCTTCCAGACCGTTCTTGCGGGTTCCTGCGTGAAGGCATGGAGCTGCCACGCGGCCAGCCAGGAGGCGCCCAGGGCATAGACCGTGGTGGAACGGGAATAAAAATAGGTGATGAGGGGGGTGAAGGCCAGAACCAGGCTGATGACCATCAGGAATTTGGCCGTCAGCGGGGCTTTTTTGTTGAAGAGGCCCAGCACGGCAAGGACGAAGATGACGCCGCCGGTGAATTTCAGGTCAAACAGGTCCTGGCCCATGAGTTTGAACAGGTCAATCGTTTCCGGAACGCCCAGAAGCGTGGGGAACAGGACGGTGACCAGGGAGGGAAGATGCGTGATGCCGGTCAGGAAGGGAATGGGCCTGCACCCTTCCATCAGGGGAGGAATGGTCTGGGCCAGCACGTCTATGGAGAGGAGGGCCCCGATGATGCCGGACACCAGGTAGGGCAGGGAGACGCGCCAGAGGGTTTTAAGCTTCCAGCGTGAGGGGGACGTCCACCAGTCCGCCAGCCAAACGCACCCCGTGAGCAGCACGATGAACAGGCACGCCTGAAGGTGGCCGCCCCGGAACCCGAGGGCGATGAAGAGGATGGAAGGAAGGTCGATGATTCTTTTTTCCCTGTTGCGCATCAGCGCCCATAATATCCAGGGGGCCCAGCACATGGTCCCCAGCACCCACCGGTGGTAAATCCACAGGACGAATTGGGAGTAGAAGCCGTAGCCTATCGCCCCCAGCAGGCAGTAGGGAGCCGGAACCTGACGGCTCCGCAGGAAGACGATCATGCCCAGCCCCGCAAGGAAGAATTGCAGGATGATGCCCGTGTCCCAGGCTGTCCAGAAGGGCAGGAAGAAGTAGAGGACGTGGTGCCAGTCACCGGGGCACAGCATCGTGTTTTCCGCAATGGCCGTTCCGTTGTGGGTATACGGATTCCAGCCCATGTAGCCGTCCTGCCGGAAGCTTTGCGCTACGGAATAGTTGTAGGGCAGGTATTGGGAGATGGCGTCCACGGTGAAGTGGTTGTGGACGTTTTCCATGGGCTGCGTGGCGTACGGGGAGATGAGGCAGTCCATGATGTCCATGGGCGCCAGTACTTTGCCCCCGAAGATGGCCGGGGCAAACCAGGCCCCGACGAGGACGGCCCAGAGGAGGCAGCAGAGCCAGAAAGAGCGACGCGAGAGGGAGTTAGTGTTTTTCATGCTTAAGATTGCGTTCCTCCCAATGCATGAGGGAGAGGACATGGTCGTACCGCTGCGCGGACCGGAGCCCGTGAAGGATGAAGGCGATGGTCAGCGCGAGGGCCGATACGGTGAAAAGGCCCATGGACAGGACGGCCAGCGGAAGGTGGAAGACGTAGTCGTACCGGAAGTAGTCCAGAACGGCAGGGATGCCGGCCAGAATGGCGAGGATGAGCAGAACCGCGCTGATGATGGAGAAGAAGAACAGGGGGCGGTGGTTCATCAGGACGGCGAAGATGGTCTTGATGACCTTCACCCCGTCGGATACCGTGGAGAGCTTGGACACGGAGCCTTCCGGGCGGTCCATGTAGTTGGTGGGGACTTCCACGACGGAGTAGCCGTTGTCCAGGGCGTGGATGCTGATTTCCGTTTCCAGTTCAAAGCCCGTGGAGAGGATGGGGAAGTTTTTGACGAACCGCCTGGAAAAGACGCGGTAGCCCGTCAGGATGTCATGCAGGTTGCCCTGGAACAATTTGTTGATGAGCATGCGGACGGCCTTGTTTCCCGTATCGTGCATGGGGCGCTTGTTTTCCCGGCTGTAAATGCCGGCGTCATGGCGGTCTCCGCATACCATGTCCGCATCTCCCTGGAGAACCGGTTCCAGCAGGCGGGGGAGGTCGGCGGCGGGATAGGTCAGGTCCGCATCCACCATCACGTAAACGTCCGCATCTATTTCCCGGAACGCCTTTTTAATGGCCATGGCCTTACCCTTCCGTTTTTCTTGAAGCAACGTGCCGGAACAGCCTAATTCTTCATAAGTTTTCCTGGCTATTTCCGCAGTTTTATCGGAAGAATTATTATCAACTACATAAATGGCCGCTTCCGGGCAGTGGGAATGAAAATCCTGCATCACTTCCCGAATGGTCAATTCTTCATTGTAGGCGGGGATAATGATGGCGATGGAAATCATGTGAGACCTTTTGAAAATTGAGTATCTTACCAGAGATTACGGATTGCGAATTCGAAGTCAACATGTTTTTCTGAAACCGAATTAGTTAATAGAAAAGACCGGTTATCAGGAAAGAAATTTTTCTTTAATTTGAAGGTGCGGATTCTTGATAAAATTCTGCCTTGCAAAAGATTTCAGGTTTGTGCCAGTCGCCGTTTCTTTGGCCGGATTCGCAATCCGCTGTTTTTTCCATCAGGAATGAAGATGGTCCCTGTCAATCGCGGGACTGTTTTTCCCGGAGAATGCCTGCCGGCAACTAAAGCCGTGTTTCGTGCCGGAGGCTTTTATGACGGAAGCGGAAGGTGGAGGGAAGGGACAAGGCGCATCTTTCCCCGTTTTCCCTCCGCAGAAGAAGGAAAAGGAAAGGGACACGGTTTCCCCAGGATGAAGAACGGTTCAGGAGAGGACGATTTCCTCCACAGCGGCGCGGAGGGTTTCATCGCTGAATTGGTCCAGCGCATGTTTCAGGAAGCCCTGGGCGATCATCCTGCGCACCGTCCGCTCCGGAATGCCGCGTGAAAGCAGGTAGAAGATTTCTTCCGGAGAGATGGAGGAGGTGGCGGAACCGTGCGAGCACTGCACCCTGTCCGCCAGGATTTCCAGGCCGGGAATGGAGTTGGCTTCCGCCCGGGGGCTGAGGATGAGGTTGCGGTTGCTCTGGTAGGCGCTGGTATCGTGGGCGCCTTCCGCCACCAGGATCATGCCGCTGAAAATGCTGCTGGCTTCGTCATCCAAAACATTGACGTAAAGCAGGTTGCTGGAGGCTCCGCGGTAGAGGTGCTTCTGGTAGGTTCTTTGGTCCAGCTCCTTGTTTTCCTTCAGGTGGCTGGCGGAAAGCAGGCGTACGTTGGCGCCGTCTCCGTTCAGGAGGCAGACCGTCTCCTGCCTGGCCCATGCCGCGCCGGGATGGCTGACGAGGTGCTCCATTTCCGCGGAATCGTCCGCCATGATGTGGCAGAGCTCCACGGCCCGGGAACGGCTGTTGAGCTCCTGGACCAGGGCGTATTTGACGGAGGAAGAGGAGGAAAGATGGTGTTCCTGGAGCGCTCCGCAGAATTGGCTGCCGTGGTCCGCGCTGACATGGCGTTCCAGGATGTGCAGGCGGCTTCCGGTTTCCGCAATGACCAGCGTGGCGGGGAAGACGGCCACGTTGTCCCCGGAGATGAAGTGGAAGATTTCCAGGGGGCGGGAGATTTCCCGGTCCGCCATGATGACCAGCCCGTTGTGCTGGAGAGCCGTGTTCAGGGCGGCCAGTTTTCCGGAACCGAGCGTTTCCGGCGTTGTTTCCAGGTGTTTCCGGGCCGCGTCCGGGTATTGGAGCACAAAGTCTTCCATATCCATCACGGCGAGGCCTTCCGGCAGTTCTTCCGGGATGGAGACGGGGAGGCCGTTGGCATAAACGATGCGGATGGCGTCCGGCATGGAGGCATGCTCCCTGATGATGGAGGCCAGGGCTTCCGGGGCCACGGGTGGGGCGGCCTCAACGTTTTCCAGGGATTCGTTGCCTGGAGTTCCGAAACGCCAGGATTCCATGCGGCGGGAGGGTTCCGGAAGCTGGTCCGCCTGTTCCAGGGCCTGGCGGTGCCTGGCTTCAAACCATGCGGGAAGGAAGCCTGCGGGGAATTGTTTTTCGTTGAGCAAGTGATTCATCATTTCCCTCCTTATCCGATGCTGTCTTCCATTTCCAGGTCAATGAGCCTGCGCAGCTCCACGGAGTATTCCATGGGGAATTCCTGAACGAGGTCGTTAATGAACCCATTGACGGCCAGGGACATGGCCGCCGCCTTCGGGATGCCCCGCTGCTGCATGTAAAAGAGCATTTCTTCAGAGACCTGGGAGACGGACGCCTCATGCTGCACCGTGTTCCTGTCCCCCTTCACCGTGATGGCGGGGTAGGTATCCGTGCGGCTGTTGGCCGCGAGCAGGAGGGCGTCGCATTCCGTGTTGTTCTTGCAGCCCTTGAGGCCTTTGCCCATGACCACCTGGCCCCGGTAGCTGGCGCGCCCTTCACCGATGCTGATGGATTTGGAAACGATGTTGGAAGTGGTGTCGTCCGCGGCGTGGATCATTTTGGCCCCCGTGTCCTGGTGCTGGCCCGTATTTGCCAGGGCGATGGAGATGACTTCCCCGCGCGCGCGCCTGCCCTTGAGCACCACAGCCGGGTATTTCATGGTGAGTCCGGAGCCTATGTTGCAGTCTATCCAGCGGATTTCCGCGTCTTCCATGGCAAGGCCGCGCTTGGTGACCATGTTGAAGACGTTGGAGGACCAGTTCTGCACGGTGACGTACTGGATTTTCGCTCCTTTGAGGGCCACCAGCTCCACGACGGCGGAGTGGAGGGTGGAGGTTTCAAACTGGGGGGCCGTGCACCCTTCCATGTACATGAGCTCCGCCCCTTCATCCGCAATGATGAGGGTGCGTTCAAACTGCCCGAAGTTTTCCGAATTGATGCGGAAGTACGCCTGGAGCGGGTGCTTGAGCTTCACGCCCTTGGGCACGTAAATGAAGGAGCCGCCGGAAAATACCGCGCTGTTCAGGGCGGAGAATTTGTTGTCTCCCGTGGGGATGACTTTTCCGAACCAGGGGCGGAAGACGTCTTCATGGTATTTCAGGCCCTCCGTGGAGTTGACGAAGATGACGCCCTGGCTGCGGAGTTCCTCCTTCATGTTGGAGTAGGCGGATTCGGAGTCATACTGGGCTTCCACGCCCGCCAGGAACTGGCGTTCCTGTTCAGGGACGCCCAGGCGTTCAAAGGTGCGCTTCACGTCTTCCGGCACGTCGTCCCAGCTCCGTTTGGGCCGTTCGCCGTCGGAAAGATAGTAGCGGATCTGGGAGAAGTCTATTTTTTCAATGTCCGGGGACGCCCAGTGGATGGGCATGGGCTTGCTTTCAAAGACGGCAAGCGCATTCTTGCGGAACTGGCGCACCCATTCCGGGTCGTCCTTGACGTCGCAGATGTAGTCAATGGTGGCCTCCGTCAGGCCGTAGCCGGCGTCGAATTTATGGCGTTCCGGGAAGGAGAAGTTCCCCTTGCTCCGGTCGAAATCAAACAGGTTCTGTGTGTTCCCGTCCTCTGACATGTCAGGTGTGTCGCTCATGATTGACTGCCGGATTGGCGGCGTTACGCCTTTTCCGCTCCTTCCGCCTCTTTCAGGAATTCATATCCCCGGCTTTCCAGTTCGTCCACCAGCTCTCCCCCGCCGGTACGGACGATCCGTCCGTCAGCCAGCACATGGACAACGTCCGGCTTGATGTAGTCCAGCAGGCGCTTGTAGTGGGTGATGACCAGGAAGCTGCGGAAGGGGGAGCGCATGGAGTTGACCCCTTCCGAGACGATGCGGAGGGCGTCTATGTCCAGGCCGGAGTCCGTTTCATCCAGAATGGCGTAAAGGGGGTCCAGAAGAAGCATCTGCAGCACTTCGTTGCGCTTTTTTTCACCGCCGGAGAAGCCTTCGTTGACGGCGCGGGAGGTGAATTTGCGGGACATGCCGAGCTGGTCCATTTTTGCATACAGCGTCTTGTAGAAGGTAACCGCGTCCAGTTCCTCCCCCTGAGGCATGCGGGCCTGCATGGCGGCGCGCAGGAAGTTGGCGTTGGACACGCCGGGAATTTCCATGGGGTACTGGAACGCCAGGAACAGGCCCGCGCGGCTGCGCTCGTCAATGCTCATGTCCAGCAGGTTCTGTCCGTCCAGCCAGACTTCCCCTTCCGTCACCTCATAGTCCGGGTGGCCGCAGAGGACTTTGGAGAGGGTGCTTTTTCCGGAACCGTTGGGTCCCATGATCGCATGCACTTCTCCCTTGGGAATTTCAAGATTGATGCCTTTAAGTATTTCCGTGCCTTGCACCTTGGCGTGCAAATTTTTAATGACCAGACTCATGATGATGAAAGGGATTTAGCCCTGCGGCGTGATGATGGAGCCCCTGAGGGTGATCTGGGCTTCTTCTATGCACACGTCGTCGGGCAGGTTGATGAATTCCTTCAGATCCACGCCCTCCTTGATGGTGATGTCGTAAATGCAGCCGGTCCGGGTGTCCTGGAAGTGCCCATGGTCAACGAGATTGGGACAGAAGCGGGAAGAGCTGCGTTCAAAGTTGACCTGATTGACCAGGCCGTGATTGACCAGGGCTTCCAGGCAGTTGTAAACGGTGGCCAGGGAGATGCTGGGGAGCTTTTTGCGCACCCGCTGGTAAACTTCATTCGCGGTGGGATGGTCTCTCTGTTCCAGGAGAACCTGGTAGACTTCCTGTCGCTGCTTGGTGAGTCTCAAACCGGAAATAACCGGGAGGGTAGAGGCGGTGCGGGCGGCTTGTTTGGAATCTGTTTTGGGATTCATATCTTATTTTTCATGCTCTGCGTGGATAGTGGGGGAGGGGCAATTGTTTTGCAAGAACAATTCCTGTTATTTGTTCGGGCGCGGGGAGGGGTAAAAAAGGGGCGGTCATCCCTGTGGATGGCCGCCCCTGCAGGGAGATAGAGTTATCTGCAATTTAGTTGGCAGCCTCGGAGCTTTCCGGGGCCACATTGACGCGGCGGCCTTCGCGGTCAAAGAACACGCGGCCGTCCACGAGGGAGAAGATGGTGTAGTCACGGCCCATGCCCACGCCCTTTCCGGGGTGCCACTTGGTGCCGCGCTGGCGGATGATGATGTTGCCCGCGATCACTTCCTGCCCGCCGAATTTTTTAACGCCGAGGCGCTTGCTGCGGGAGTCGCGACCGTTCTTGACAGAACCTTGACCTTTCTTGTGAGCCATAAGATTAGGATAAAATTAAGGGTTGAAATTAGGCGTTGATACCGGTGATTTCCAGCTTCGTCATGGCGCGGCGGGAACCTTTTTTCTTGTGGAAGCCCTTGCGGCGCTTGAATTTGAAGGCGATGATCTTCTTGTCGCGGAACTGGCTGACGACCTTGGCGGAGACCGTAGCTCCCGCCACCGTCGGGGTGCCGAGGGTCACGTTTCCGTCATTTTCCACCATAAGCACCTGATCAAAGCTTGCTTCAGCACCCTCTTCAAGGGTATTGATGCACTCAACGTCGATCACGTCGCCCGCCTGAACGCGGTACTGCTTGCCACCTGTTTTGAAAATTGCGTATGCCATTGCTATCACTGTTAAGGTTCACCCGCGGATGCGGGAGCCGCAATAAACCATATCACCATCTTTTAGACAAGCAAAATTTCATGAAAAAATGAGCGAATGGTATAAAATTTTTAAAAACGGCCCCGTTTTAACTCATTCTCCGGAGGAAATGAGGGAGCTGGGACGGCAAATAGGTAAAATTTTAATGCCCGGGGAAGTATTGGGCGTGGTGGGGGAGCTGGGTGCCGGAAAGACTCACCTGACTCAAGGGATTATGGAAGGGCTGGGGAGTTCCGATGCGGCGGCCAGCCCGACGTTTTCCCTGGTGCACGAGCATGCGGACGGGCGTCTGCGTGCGTGCCATTTTGATTTTTACCGGCTGAAGGATGAGTCCGAATTGCTCGGCATAGGCTGGGACGAGTATCTGGACGGGGACGCGGTGCTCATCGTGGAATGGGCCAACCTGTTTCCGGACGCGCTGCCGGAGGGAACCTCCTGGCTGC
Organism: Akkermansia muciniphila; assembly: GCA_947624785.1. Classification (GTDB taxonomy): domain Bacteria; phylum Verrucomicrobiota; class Verrucomicrobiia; order Verrucomicrobiales; family Akkermansiaceae; genus Akkermansia; species Akkermansia muciniphila_F. The sequence goes on from CANQLV010000002.1 coordinate 22,493, forward strand.
TGCTGGAGCACGAGGGGGAATGCCTGCGCCGTGTGTCTCTGGCCCCTGTGGAATGAGGCGGGTCAGTAGCTGATGCTCCTGGAGAACGCCTTGTCAAAGCCGGGGCTGAGCCAGATGGTGTTATGCATGGCGCCGGGGAACTCCTGGTAGTTGACCGGCGTGGAGAAGCAGTCCCGGAGCCGTTTGGCGTGGTCAGGCGGAATGACTTCATCCGATCCCGCCGCCAGGATGCTGACGGGGCAGGCTACTTTGGGCGCCGCCAGGTCCGACCGGAAATGGTCCGGCAGGAGAAGCTTGACGGGAAGGTAGGGGAAGAGGCCGCGGGCGGTTTCCAGAAGACTGTCAAAGGGGACCAGCAGGACCAGCTTTTTCACGTTCCTGACGGAGGCTATCTGCGTGGCGACTCCGGAGCCGAGGCTTTGCCCGACGAGGATGACGTCGTCCGGCGTTCTTCCGGTTTCCTTCAGCACGGAGTCGAGAATCGCCAGGGAATCCCCCATGATGTTCTGCTCCGTGGGCGTGCCGGTGCTGAGGCCATACCCCCGGTAATTGACCAGGAGCTTGGCGTGGGGGAACCGGTCCAGGTAGGGAAGCATCATGGAGATGTCCATGGCGTTCCCTCCATAATACACCAGCAGGGGCTGTCCCTTCTTTTCAATAAGCCAGCCGCTGAGCTGGGCCCCGTTATGGTGGAAAGTGCGCCGGTGGGGCTCCCATGCGGCGCGTTTTTCCAGATACACGGTTTTGTCCTTGGGCTGGGGCGGCAGGTACACCAGGGAACGGACGGAACACTGGACGCACGCCAGGGCCAGCGCTCCGGCCAGCAGGGCGCTCGGGATTTTCCATTTTCCCGGTTTCAGCATCCGCATGAGGTTCATTGTCCAGATTTTTCCGTGGTCATGGTCCCGGCCGTGCCGGTGCGGGGTAAGGCTGCTCCCCGTTCTTGGCAGCTCCAGCCGGTCAGGGAGGACGTTTTGCCTTCCGCGTCCAGGCGGCACACCCCGCTGAGGAGTATTTCCCGGGAGGAGGTTTTAAAATGCAGGACGGCGGGTGACGTTCCCTGTCGGTACGTCACCGTTGCCGTTTCCGGAAGAGCCCCGTTGACTCCCAGGGCGCCTCTGCCGTCACCCAGGGAGTTGTATAAAAGAGTCATGCCGGAGTTTGCGCGCTGGATTTCCCGTGCGGGGGCAGGTTCCGTTTCACCTTCCAGGACAATGGACGTACGGCTGCCGTTGGGGAACCATTCCGCCTGGACGTTATCCGTTTCAAGCGTGGCGCCGCCGCGCCCGCAGGCGCAAAGCGTCAGCAGCATGCCGGGAAGGAAGAGGAAAGCTGGTCGCATGGAAAGAGTGTCCCCGAATTTGAAGAGGAAGGCAATCTCTCTTTTCTCTCCATGGGCGGCTTTTGCAGGAATTGGAATTTTTCTGATAGAAGAAAACCGGGGAAAAGGTATAATAGAGGATATGTTTAACCGGATGTTTTCATGGAGTTTTGTGGCCGCAGCGTGCGTTGCGGGATCATTCCCGGCGCTGTCCCGGGGGCAGGAAGGCGCGGCGCAATCCGGTTCCGCGGCTGTGAAGGTGCCTGCCGTCAGTCTGCTGATGGCCCGCCAGGAGACGGGGGAAACGCGGTTGGACCGGTCTTTCAAGAATGGTGAATTGAGCATCGGGGGTAAAAAATACGCTTCGGGCATCGGTACGCACGCCACGTCCATGATCCCGCTCCCCGTGCCGGAGGGCAGCGGCTCAAGAGTGTTGAAGCTGGAAGGGGCGTGCGGCATTGACGACGGTACGGACGGAGACGGCAGCGTGGAGTTCCGCGTGATGAGCGGTTCCGAAGTTTTATGGAGTTCCGGCGTGATGAAGAGGGGAATGCCTGCGAAAAAGTTTTCCGTTCCGGTGGCGGAAAACGGCATACGGTATCTTTACCTGATGGCTGACCGGGTGGAAAATAATTCCTACGACCACGCGGACTGGGTGGACCTGGTCTGGAAGACGGGCGGAGAGCCGCAGGGCATGAAGGGTGCCGTGGTGAATGCCGCCAAATTCGGCATGGTCCCCGGCGTCAGGAAAGATCAGGGTCCGGCGCTGCGGTCCGCGATTTCCGCCCTGCGGAAGCAGGGAGGGGGCGTCCTGAACATCCCCAGGGGGGTCTATCATTTTTATCCGGAGGGAGCCTTGAACATGAGCTTCAATATCTCCAACCATGACCAGCCCCTGATTCATCCGGTGTGCGTGACCCTGACCGATTTGCGTAACGTCCGCGTGGAGGGCAACGGCTCCCTGTTCCTGTTTCACGGCAAAGTGATTCCCCTGCTGGTCATGGACAGCGAGAACGTCAGCATCAACCGTCTGGCCGTGGATTATGAACGGTCCTGGTGCACGGAAGCGCGCGTCGTGAATGTGGATGACAAGTCCACGGAGGTGGAAATAGACAAAAAAACTTATCCCTACGAAATCAGGAATGACAGGTTCGTTTTCCTGGGAGAAGGCTGGGAGGAAGGAATGGGGAGCTGCATGGCCTTTGAGAAAGGGACCGGGCATATTATAGCCAATACGTCGGACATAGGCTGGAACGGCCGGGTGGAACCCCTCGGAGGGAACCGCCTCCGGCTGGACTGGAACCTCAAGCAGAAGGGAATCAAGCCGGGGGATACGCTGGTGCTGCGGAACTACAACCGTCCCCATCCGGGATGCGTGGTGTACCGGGCGCGGAAAACATCATTGAATGACGTATCCCTGCACCAGAGCACGGGCATGGCCCTGCTGGTCCAGCGGTCGGAGGATTTTCACATGAAAGGCGGAGGAGTCATGGTCAGGAAAGGGACGGGGCGCGTGCACACCGCCGGAGCGGACGCCACCCATTTTTCCAACACCCGTGGCGAGATCGTGGTGGAGAAAGCCTTGTTTGAAGGAATGATGGATGACGCCATCAACGTTCATTCCACCTGCCTGGGCGTGACGGAGATAGTGGACGGCCATACGCTGAAATGCAGGTACATGCATGGTCAGGCAGTGGGCTTTGAGGTGTTCCTGCCCGGTGAAAAGATCCGTTTCATCAATGGCCCCACCCTGGAGCCGGGACATACGGGCACTGTGAAGACCGCCGTCAAAAAGAGCACGACGGAACTGGTGATTACGCTGGAAGATCCGCTGCCTGCGGAGGTGAAAGCCGGGGATGCCGTGGAGAATGCTGATTTTTATCCCTCCGTGGTGTTCCGCAACAACATCGTCCGCAACAACCGCGCCCGCGGTTCTCTTTTCACGACGCCCGAGAAGGTGCTGGTGGAGGGCAATTTGTTTGACCATTCCTCCGGTGCGGCCATTCTGCTGGCCGGGGACGCCCAGGGCTGGTATGAGAGCGGAGCCTGTCATGAAGTGGTGATCCGCAAGAATACGTTCATCAACAACCTGACCTCCCGCTACCAGTTCACGAACGCCATCATTTCCATTTACCCGGAAGTCAAGCAGCTGAACAAGCAGAAGGATTATTACCACCGCAATGTCCTGATAGAAAACAATGTGTTCAAGACGTTCGACGTGCCGCTGCTGTTCGCCATTTCCACGGATAACCTTAAATTCATCAACAACAGGATCATTTACAACAATGATTTCAAGAGCTGGGGGCAGAAGCCCTTCCAGTTCAGGAGATGCGCCAACATCCTGATTAAAAATAACAAGGTTCAGCCGCCCCGCACATGGACCCTTGAGGACTGCAAGCTGGAAAATACTCCCGCAGATCAAGTCCACTTTGGTGAATAAGTTTTTTACTTTACGCAATATCCATATAAACAATGTTTTTTGCGGATTACATATCCGATGGCAACATATTTTTCTAAGGTAAAAACATTAATAGCTTTTCAAAGTTGCAAAGATAAGAAGAAAAAACAAATCTATTTTGAGATTTGTCCATTGATATTCATATAAATGTGTGATTTCTTCCTGTAAAAAAACAGGTTGCGGATATGTAATCCGCTATGTTGCCTTGCACTATGTGCAGGGGACAAGAGAGGGCGCGGGAAGGCAATAGCGAAGGTATAAAATATTGGTGGATTTTACCTTTTTTGTCCTTCTTTTTTTCCCTGAATAGTCAAAGTTTTTGGATTGATGAATGTTGTACCGCATTGTGCGCCATGCAGCAGGGAATGGAGGGCTGTTGGCGGAAGATTTGCGAAATTGGCGGGAGCGATGCTCAGATTGCCTTTTATTACTACCTTTTATTTTTGTGGCATCATCTGGCGGGGGCGGAATCTGAATGGGCGCTAAGGTTATTTAATATATTCTGGGTATTTTTATCATCCTGGTTTTTCAGGAAGGAACCAAAGGCGCTGGTTATTCTTTTGATTTCGCCGTTTTTTATTTATTATGCTAACGAGTTGCGTCCTTATATGTTGCAGATAGCGGCCTCCTGTGCTGTTTCCATGTTGTTTTGGCGGGTTAGCCGGGGAGAACCGGTAAGATTCCATGTATTTTTTGGCTCCCTGTTTTTTTTATGTCTTACGAGCCTGACAGGGGTTGTGTGGGCGCTCGGTTTTACTGCGGCATTCATGGTGATGGCGTTCCGGCAGTTTGGAGGGTGGAAGTTTTGGAGATCCCTGCTTTGGTGGATTTTCCCATTTACCGGATTGGGAGCATATTATCTTTACACTCTTTTCATGGGAGCCCGTGCGGTTTCAATATCCTCCTCCTGGATAGTCAATGCATGCGCTTCCATGTATGAATTATCGGGATTGGCCGGCATGGGGCCTTCCCGTCTTGAAGTGAGAATGTGCATGACTCCTGATGCTTTATGGAATATGAACGGATTGGGGGCCGGGATGATCTCCGGCGCAATTCTCCTGGCCGGTTCAGCCTGCGGCGTTATTTTGTGGAATAAGCAGGTTGCAAGGCCCTTGGTTCCTGCCTTGCTGGTGTTGATATTGCTTCCGGGGGCCGTGTTCTTTTATGGAACGGAGATGATGAATTTCCGTTTTTCCGGCCGGCATTGCGCGCCGTTATTGCCTGTATTATGTCTGGCCTGGTCCCTGGTGGTGTCATGGGATTGGTCATTCCCCAGGATTGTTCAAACTATCCTGTTTCTATTAATGACGATTGTTTGGGCGGTGAGCGATATTCGTATTCGTTTCAATGAATTATATGGCCGTGAAGATTACCGCTCTGCTGTATCTTATTGCAAATTATTGCAGGGCAATGATGTTGACGTTTTGCTTTTGTGCAATGGGGCCGGAAAGGAGTTTTATGGATGGATTCCCGGTCCGTTAAAGGGGAAATGGCTTGATTATGAAGTGATCGTGGTTTCCCGGCCATCCGATTATGCCGCTTTTCTCCATTCCATGGAGTCTTCCGGCAAATACGAACGTTCCGAATTATGCCGGGGATTTGTCGTTTATCGCCGGGATGGAATCTCTCAAAGAGAGGTGTATTGATGTTTTTTGCTGTTGTTTCAACATTTTGAGAAGCGACGGTGTCATTACCGGAATGATGGATATTCCTTCCCGTCTGGTCAAACGCTGCAAAAAATTCATTGAGCCGTACCGGGTGACGGACGGCAAGGGATTCAAGTTATCCCACTATGATCCGGGTGATCTGGGCAAGCTGGACAAGGACAGCAAGAAGGACGCCGTGGACAAGCTGGAAAAGGGCATTGAGCTGCTGGAACAGCTTCAGGAGGTGCTGTATGCCAGCGAATCCTATGCGCTGCTGGTGGTGTTGCAGGCGATGGACAGCGCGGGCAAGGACGGCATTGTGAAGCATGTGATGGGCGGCGTCAATCCGCAGGGATGCGTGGTCAGCAGCTTCAAGCCGCCCTCCACGCTGGAACGTAGCCACGATTTCCTGTGGCGGTGCGTGGCCCGTCTTCCCCGGCGGGGAATGATCGGCATTTTCAACCGCTCCTACTATGAGGAAGTGCTGAGCGTGCGCGTGCACCCGGAGTTTCTGGCGGGGGAGGGGTTTGATCCCGCCCGTGCCGGGGGAGCCTTCTGGAAGGAGAGGTACAGATCCATCAATAATCTGGAACGCCATCTGCTCGCCAACAAGACGCGCATCGTGAAGATATTCCTTAACCTTTCCAGTGAGGAGCAGAGAAAGCGCCTTCTGGCGCGGCTGGACACCCCTCACAAGAACTGGAAGTTTTCAGAGGGGGACATCCACGAACGCGAGTTCTGGAACCAGTACCAGAAGGCGTATGAGGAAATGATACGTCATACTTCTTCCCGGGACGCGCCGTGGTATGTGGTGCCGGCGGACAACAAGTGGTATTCCAGGCTTGTCTGCATGTGCGCCATTGTGGAGACGCTGGCGGAAATGAAACTGGAATACCCTAAGGTCTCCGGGGAATTGAAGGCGTTCTTCCCTGAATTCCGGGAGGAACTGGAACGCCCCCTGTCTGGGGACACGGAGTGAACGAAGAGTCCGGAAAAGGAGGAGAGAAGAGAAAAGGCTGTTGAAGAACGGCAAAAAGAAAAACGGCGCATCATGCGGAAGCTTCCCTCCGTCTGTTGCGCCACCGCATTCCGTCCCGTGCGGGCCTGCCGGTTCTCCAATCAGCGCCTGCGTTCCCAGGATTTCACCTTGCCGTTGATGAACAGCACGTAGCCGGTATCCACCGGGACGTAGGTGACGTCATTGTAATACGGGTAATAGGGACGGTAGAAGCCCGGTCCCCAATAGGGGCCGCCCCAGTAGGGCCCGGCCCAGAAGGAGGGCGGCGGGGTGTAAACCGGCTGAAGGGAAGAGTAAATCCAGCGGGTGGCGGATTTTCCGTTAAGGTTGCCTTCCGCCACGGCGGAGGGGTCTCCCCACGCCAGGAAGACGGCGGGCGGCGACATGCCTTCCGCAATCTGTCCGGCTTCCACCAGCGTTTTCTGGCTGGGGGGAAGGGAATTGAAAAGGGCTGGGTTTTTCTGGATGCGGGATGCCGGGGTGGACACGCAGGAAGCAAGGCTCAGAGCGGCGGCCAGGGTAGTGAAAAGTAACTTCCAGTTCATGATGTACATACGGATAACACTCACTTTGACTCTTGCCAAGGGTGTTTTGTTGAGTAAAATATACGAACACGTTATGAAAGCGCTCCGCAATCTGGCTTTAACACTGATGGTCCCCGTTCTGGTTTCTTCCCTGTCCGCAGCAGAAAAGCCGGAAATAATCGATGAATATCTCCCGGTCGGCAAAATGGCGGAAGCTTCCGCCGTCAGCGTTGTGCTTGATGAAAGCCTTCAGCCTTTCATGGAAAAGATTGACGGTGTTTTTGCCTCCCTGCCCGACAAGGACAAGAAGGAGCTCGTCAGCCAGATCATTCCCGGCCAGCCCGTTCCGTATGACGAACGCCTGGGCTGGACCAAGGACGAGTATGCCAGGTATCTGGAATGCTGGAAGCTGAAGCAGGTGCAGGAAGTGGCTCCTGTGGCTGTGGGCGTTTTCGCCTCCGGGGAACGCGGCATCTGGACTCTGGCTGCGGTGGCCCAGCAGGGACCGCTGCCGATGAGCACCCTGAAGTATGACTCCAATACCAAGACCTGGATTTCCCCCAACGGCGCCCTGGCCCTGAAAGGGGATGTGTCCTATGACGATCTGAACGTGTACGGCGCGTGGAGCGGCAAGGAATGGACCATGGAAAAGAAGACCATTCTTTCCACCCTGACGGAGACCATCATCGCGGGCAAGACCAAGGACGGCAAATATACCTATTTCGTTTACAACATGTCCGAGAAGAATCCGGATAATATTGCCATTGCCAACCAGTCCATCGTGCTGCGCATCCCCATTACCCGCATTACGGGAGACCCCCTGCTGGAAAAGGCCAAGGCCAAGGCGCGCCAGTAGGGACAACAAGACGTTCCTTTCATTCCGGTAAAAACATGCGTATCATCAGCGGAAAGGCCGGCGGCATAACCCTGTCTGTTCCCAAAGGGGAAGTGCGGCCCACGACCGACCGGGTCAGGGAGGCCCTTTTTTCCATCCTGAACCCGCTGATTGACCATGCCGACGTGCTGGATTTGTTCACCGGCTCCGGAGCCTTCGGCCTGGAGGCCCTCAGCCGCGGGGCAGGGAGTTCCCGCATGGTGGATTTTTCCCGGCTTTCCTGCGCGGCGGCCAAGGCAAATCTTGCCAAAACCGGCCTGGAGGGCGGCGCCGTCATCCAGGGAGACGCCGTGCAGTTTGTTAAAAGAGAGCTGCTGGCCGGCAGGAAGTACGACGTTGTTTTTGCGGATCCTCCCTACTGCAAGGGCCCGGCGGACCGGGATTTTATTGTGGAGCTGGCGGAAGCCGGAGTTGCCGGACTGCTGAAGGGCGGCGGCGTGTTTATTGCGGAAGTGCAGGAAGGCTGGGGCACCGGCATGGAAGGCGCCGCGGAATTTGACGGCCTGGACCTGGTGGATACCCGCCGGTACGGGAAAAATATGCTGTTGTTCTATCGATTGCCTGAGAAGTAAGATGAAAGCCTTCCTGTTCTCCTTCTGTTACAATGTCCTGTACCCCGTCGGGTGGCTGGTGACGTTGCCTTCCTACCTGCTCAAGCAGAAAAGGCGCGGCGGTTTCGGCACGGGGCTGCTGGAGCGCTTCGGCCTGTACCGGGTTTCCTACAACCGGGAGCCGAAGGGGGTGCTGTACGTGCATGCCGTGAGCGTGGGTGAAGTGGTGCTGGCCCTCAAATTTCTCCGGGCGTGGCTCCGGGAGCGCGGCGGTTCCGCGGTGCTGGCCACCAGCACGGCTACGGGGCATGATACGGCGGTGAACGCCCAGGTGCCCGGCGTGCGCGTGATTTATGCCCCCTTTGACCTGCTGGGCCTGCCGGGGAGGTGCTTTGACCGTTTTGAACCGGAGGCCATTGTGCTGGTAGAGGCGGAATTATGGCCGAACTTTGCCCGTGCCGCCAAGGTGCGCGGCATTCCCATGGCGATGATCAATGCCCGCATGTCCGCCAGGTCCGAGAGCCGCTACCGCGCTTTTAAATGGGTGTCACGGTATTATTTTTCCACGCTGGACGCCATGGGCGTGCAGGACAAGGGGGACGTCCGGAGGTTTGAATCCGTTGGGGTGCGCCCTTCCATCATCCATGTGACGGGCAGCATCAAGTTTGACCAGCAGATGGCGGAGCGCAAGGAAAGCAATGCGGAGTTTGCCGCCATTCTGGACAAGCTGAAGCGCGGCAAGTCCGTGGTGCTGGCCGCCAGCACGCATGACGGGGAGGAAGTGCTGATTGCGGAGGCCGCGCGCAAGGCGGGGGGCTTCCCCCTGATTGTTCCCCGGCATGCGGAACGCCGCCATACGGTGGTGCGCGAGCTGGAGGCCCGCGGCTGGCAGTGCGTGCTGCGGACGGACGGCGAGCTTCCGGAAACCCTGAAGGACAATGTCTGCTACATTGCGGATACGACCGGAGAATTGAGGGATTGGACCGCGCTGGCGGATGTGGCCGTGATCGGCAAGAGCTTTCTGGCGGACGGGGGGCAGAATCCGGCGGAGGCCGTTGCCTGCGGCGTACCCGTGCTGACGGGGCCGCACATGGAGAATTTCGATGCGCTGGTCCAGCTGCTTGAAGGCGTGGACGGCATTACCCGGTGCGATGAGGAGCGCCTGGCGGACGTGCTCAAGGAGATGCTGGACAATCCGCTGCTGGCCCATGCCCAGTCCTCCCGCGCGCAGGTGGCGCTGAAAGCCCATTTCGGCGCTACGGCCCGGACCATCCGCATGATCTGCGTCATGCTCAAGATTCCCGTTTAACGGCGGGAACCTTTTGCCCGCGGGCCTCCGGCTTGGAATGGGGCGGCAGGGCGAAGACTTCCCCCTGCGGCGCGTCAATGATGATGTCAAAATGCTGGAAGGTATCCACGCCGATCTGGCATCTGCCGCCTGTTCCCGTCACGGCGAAGGAAAGGCCGTCCATTTGGAAGTCCGGTCCCATACGGAGCGTGGAGGGAATGCCCAGTTTCATGACAGTACAGTCTCCGTTGTGTCCGTTAATGTCGGTCGCCTTGGTGGTGAGCTGATTGCCATTCGGATCCGCGGGCCACTGTTCCACCGGGGCCATGGAAAGAGAAGAGCCGGAGTCAAGAGCCAGCGGGAAAGTGTTTCCCCCACGGGAACAGCGGATGTAGAAAATTCCGGAAGGATCACGTTCCACATCCAGCGGCTTCATGTATTGGACGGGGAAGCGGGAGCGTTCCAGGAATTGGAGGGAAGCGTTCCTGACGGACAGCAGGAACGGAGAGAACCCCAGGTAGTTGATGCCCAGAATGCCGTCCACCTTCACCTGCATATCCTTTTGCAGGGGAGTAAGATCCAGGGCAAGGCCGAAGAAGTTTTTAATATGAAGCCCTCCCATGGAGAAGGACCGCATGGCAAATAGTTGGGGGGCTGCATTGACGTTGGAGCCAGGGGCGATTTGCACATCTTCAAGCGGCAGGCCGGGAAAATTCTTCCTGATGAATTTGATGTCAAACGTGGTGTGGGAGGCCGCCGTGTCCACAATGAGATTGCATGGAACGCCGTTGATGGTGCATTGCGCCACAAGCAGTTTGCTGTGGGCGTCTCTCGTCAGCCGGACGGGATTCAGGTCCGTGATGGAAACAACGGGCCTGGCCTGGGCGGGGTCCGGCTGTTCCTCTGCGGATAGAGGAAGCGCGCCCAATGCCAGAAGGGCCGCGGAAGCGCGGAAAAGGCTGCGTGAGAAGAGCATCCCTTACTGGTAGGCGCGCCTCTGCGGTTTGACAAGCCAATTTGACGGAGAATCAGTCATGGCTGCGGTGGTTGGGCTTGTGGCGGCGTTCCAGCTCCACGCGGTCCTCATAATTCCGGGCCTGCACCTTCCGTTCTCTCTTCCCGGCCCGTTCCACGTTCATCTGCCTCTTTTTCTGGCGTTTGGCAAGCCGGGAGATTTCATCTTCCAGATTCAGGAAGTTCAAGTACCGCTCCCTGTCCAATCTTCCTTCCTCCACGGCTTTCCTGATGGCGCAGCCGGAATCCGTGCCGTGGCTGCAATCCGCAAACCTGCATTCCTGGGCCAGCTCCGTCAAATCCGCGAAGCTTTCACGAAGGGTGTGTTCATCCGTCCACATCTGGATTTCCCGGATGCCGGGATTGTCAATCAGCAAACCGCCATGCTTGAGGAGCACCAGTTCCCGCGCCACAGTCGTATGGCGCCCTTTGCCGGTCACCTCATTCACTTCCCCCGTCCAGAGCCATTCGTCCCCCAGCAGGGTATTGACCAGCGTGGATTTTCCTACTCCGGAGGAACCGACGATGCAGATGGTTTTTCCCTTGGAAAGGCATTTGCGGAATTCCTTGATTCCCTTGTTGTGCAGGGCGCTGATGCCGATGATGGAGCATTCCGGGGAGAGTTCCCGCAGGGTCCGCACGGCTTCGTCCACTTCCTCCCTGGAGAAAAGGTCCGTCTTGTTGAGCAGGATGAGAGGGGTGGCTCCGCTGCGGCGGATGAGCGTAAAGTAGCGCTCCATGCGCCTGGGGTTGAAGTCCGTTCCCGGCTCCGTCACCACGGCCACGATGTCCACATTGGTTCCCAGCACCTGTTCCGCGCTGCTTTTTCCCGGAGCTTTGCGGGAAAAACAGGTCTGCCGGGGGAGAATGGCGCGTATGACGGCTTCATCTCCCGCTTCCCCCGGGTCAATCGCCACCCAGTCTCCTACGGCGGGCAGTTCCGCATCCGTGGCGGCCTCATGCCAGAGCTTGCCGCTGACGACGGCGTCCACGTCCTCCCCGCCGTCCAGCAGGGCGGTGAAGTTGATTTTCGTTTCCCGGATGAGGCGTCCCGGAACCCAGCCGGGTTTGGCGACGGCGTTGAAAGCGCGTTGAAAGTGGTCGTTCCAGCCTAAATCCTGAAGAGTAACGGGCATGAAAAGTGAAAATGCGGTTGTGGGAAAGGGTGGCGGCGTCCGTAGCCGACCAGCATTTAATGATGTTGCAAACGCTCTTCCGGTTCAAGCACGGAGCGGGTCTGCCGCCCGGCATGACGGACCTTTTTCCCCTGCGAGCCGGCACGCGCGTTCGATGATCTGAAGGGCAATCTGTGTTTTAGGCGCTTTTTCCAGCAGCTCCGTCCGGTCCGGATAAACGAGCAGGACTTCATTTTCCGAGGAATTAAAGCCGATGTCGCTGCGGGAAACGTCATTGGCCACGATCATGTCGCACCGCTTGCGCTCCAGCTTTCCGCGTGCGTAGCCCTCCACGTCATGGGTTTCCGCCGCGAAGCCCACCAGGATGCCTTTGAAGCCGAATTCCGTGCGCATGGAACCCAGGATGTCCGCGGTGCGCTCCAGTTCCAGAATCATGCGTTCACCCGTTTTCTTGATCTTGCGGTCCGGGACGGAGACGGGGCGGTAGTCCGCCACGGCGGCGCTGAGGATGGCGGCCTCTGCATAGGGAGCCTGGTTTTTTACGGCGTCATACATTTCCTGCGCGCTTTCCACCGGCAGGAAGTCCACGCCGTGCGGAACGTCCAGGGAGGTGGGACCGGATACGAGAAGGACGCTGTGGCCTTCGTGAACTGCCGCTTCCGCCAGGGAGTACCCCATTTTTCCGGAGGAATGGTTGGTGAGGTACCTGACGGGGTCAATCGCTTCCCTGGTGGGGCCTGCCGTGATGAGAAAACGCATGGGCGGCATTATGCGGAATCACGGGTAAAAGTGAAGAGTGATCTTGTGCAGCCGCACATTATGTTCCGGCTTGACTCCTTCCCTCGATTGGGGGAGTTATGAAGGCGTGATTTACTGGGACAACAACGCCACCACTCCGCTGGACCCGGAGGTTTATGCGGCCATGGAGCCGTTTTTAAAGGAACGGTTTTTCAACCCGTCCGCCGGTTACGGCTGCGCCGGGAGCGTGCGCGAGGCGGTGGAGGAAGCCCGTGCGGATGTTGCCGCCCTGCTGGGCGCGCTTCCCTCGGAAATTGTGTTTACCTCCGGCGGCACGGAGGCCACCAATATGGCGTTCCGGCAGATGGCCGGGGAACGGGCCGGGGGAATAGGCGTGCTTTCCACGGATCATGACGCCTCCCTGAAAACCGCCGCGGCGCTGGGCCGCGGCCGAGTCTGCCCGGTGGACCGGGAAGGCCGCGCAGTCCCGGAAGAATGGGAGGCCATGTGCGCGGCTGGGGTGTCCGGCGTTTCCTTTGCCTGGGCCAATAACGAGACGGGCGCGTTGCAGGATGCGGCGGCTTTGTGTTCCGCCGCCCGGCGGCATGGGGCGTCCGTGCATCTGGACATGGTGCAGTGTGCCGGGAAAATCCCCGTGGACCTGCACGGGATGGAGGTGGATTACGCTTCCGTATCCGCCCACAAGTTCCATGGCCCCAAGGGGGCGGGCTGTCTGTACAGGCGGTCGGGTGCTGGCTTTTCCCCCTTGCTGTTCGGCGGAGGGCAGGAGCACGGGTTGAGGTCCGGCACGGAGAATGTGCCGGGGATCATCGGCTTTGGAGCCGCGGCGCGCGCGGCATTGAGGCATTTGGAGGAGGACGCTGGAAGGCTGGCCCGGCTGCGGGATTCCTTTGAGTCCCTCCTGCGGGCACAGGTGGACGGCGTGACGGTGCATTCCGGAGGGATGGAACGCATTCCGAATACTTCCAACCTGGCGTTTGACGGATGCACGGCGGAGGCGCTGATGCTGCTGCTGGAGCCTGCGGGAGTGCTGTGCTCGGCGGGGTCCGCCTGCCACACGCTGCAGCCCATGCCTTCCCACGTGCTGGTGGCCATGGGTCTTTCTGACGAAGCGGTGCGTTCCTCCCTGCGTTTTTCCCTGTCTTTCATGACGACGCAGGAGGAAGTGGAGCAGGCTGTAGCCCTGGTGGCGTCCGCCGTCCGCAAGGTGCGCGGCGTTCAGTCTTCACGGACCGGACCGGTGCTTGTGTATAAGCCGTAGCGACGGTTTTTCCGGAGAAGGCGGATAGCGGGGAAAGGACGGCGCGTTCTTTCCTCCCGCCGTTTGCCGCCCTGGATTCAGGAAGTCGCCGATGGCCCGGCCCGGTTGCGGCAGGACGTTGGAAACGTAAGGGAAAAGAGGAGATCAAGCCATGGCCGTGCCCATCCTTTTTTCGCCGTGGAGCAAGACTTTCTTTCTTGAGCTTTGTGGACGCTCCATGCTAATTTATATAGAATCTGAAAGGAATTATTACGTACCTGTCGTGGATGTATGAAGATAGAACATTACCAGAACAAGGATGAAACGGAGGTCCTGAATATTTGGCTGAAAGCGTCCGAACAGGCCCATGCTTTTGCTGGGGTGGGATTCTGGTGCGGCCTGGTGGAGGAAATGAAGCAAGTGTACCTGCCCAGGGCGCGTACATGGGTATGCCGGGACGGCGGCGGCGTGGTCGGGTTTGCCTGCCTGGTGGGGGAAGGAGAGCTGGCCGCCCTGTTCGTGGCTCCGGAACGGCAGTGCGAAGGAATAGGCACGGCGCTGCTGGACTGGGTGAAGGAGCGCAGCAAGGGGATGCTGACGGTGGGCGTTTACGAGGAGAACGCCCGCGCCCGCGCGTTCTACAGGCGCGGAGGATTTGAGGAGATCGGCTCCAGGGATGACGAGCTGACAGGAAGCCGGGAGTACCGGATGGAATGGAAAAGAGAAAATACCTGATAACAATAAAAAAGGCGGAGGTTTCAATGAACCTCCGCCCCGGTGAAGCAGATAAGCGTCAGGCAAGTTCCACCTTGACGCCGCTCTTCTCAACTTGGTCAGCCATTTCAGGAGAAAGGGCTTCATCAGTGATGAGCATGGAGATCTGTGAGGGCGCAACGGTATAGAATGCCGGGTTGTTCGCTACGCTGGTGGACGGCATGGCGATGATGACCTTGGCATCCGGAGGGATGACGCTCTTGATGAATTCGGATTGCAGCATGTTCTTGTATCCGGCGCCATGCTTGGGGGAGTAGCAGTCCGGCGTCAGTACGACCATGTCAATGCTCAGGGAACCTGCGGCCTTGGCGGCTTCCTGTCCCACATAGACCAGGGCCTCGCGGTCGAAGCGTCCGCCCGTGCAGTAGAAGCTCAGGTTCGGAATGCCTTCAAGCCGGGTCAGCAGCGTGGGATTGTTGGAAACCACGTGCGTGTCCCTGGAATTGATGTGGTTGCAGATCTGGTAGCCCATGGTGCTGCTGTCAATGAACATGACCACGGAAGCGGGGATGTTCTGGACGGCTTTTTTTGCAATCCTTATGGAAACGTCGTCTTGAGTGACAATGTCTTCATGAAGGGATTTATGGGTAAGCGCCAGAGCGCCGCCGTGGACGCGCTTGAGAAAGCCGCGTTTCTCAAGGTTGATCAAATCATTACGGACCGTTTCATCCGTGACCTTCATCTGTTTGGCCAGAGCAATGGTTCTTGCGGCTCCATGTTCGGCCAGCGTTTTCAGAATGAACTCTTTACGTTGGGATGCTAAATACATTGGGTTCTGTTTTTCTATATAGAATGTTTACACGTTCTAGGTGTTAAGTTGTTTTCTAACAATTTTTCACTATCCCAGTCAAGCGTTAGAAATTCTAAGTTTTGATTGTTATTGTGAATAATGCAGATTTTGTAATAATGGGACAATTGAATACCGAGAAATGTACAAAAATAATTTTATGATGCACAAACTAGTTATCGGTATGACAGAGTTTATCAATCTGGAATGATAATGGATGCCGGATCAAAGTTGGGAGTGGGGAACGTGAGCTGGAGATGGCGCAGTTTTTCCACCATCAGGCGGGCGACGACGAGGTTCCTGTACCATTTTCGGTCTGCCGGAATGATGTACCAGGGAGCGTCCGGAGTGGACGTTTTTTCAATGAGATCCTGATAAGCCGTTTGGAATTCGTCCCAGCGGTTCCGGTCATCCAGGTCGTCCATGCAGAACTTCCAAAGTTTGTCCGGATCCTGAAGCCTGGATTCCAGCCGTCTTTTCTGTTCCGCCTTGGAAATATTCAGGAACAGCTTGATGATGACGGTGCCTTCTTCCGCAAGCATGGATTCAAAATCCAGAACGTGCTTGTAACGGCGCTTCCAGACGGGGTCCGGGAAGATTTTTTTCACGCGGACGGCGATGATGTCTTCGTAATGGGAACGGTTGAAGATGGCGATCTGCCCCTTGGCGGGCACTTCCTTGTGCACGCGCCACAGGAAGTCGTGGTCCAGTTCTTCAATGGTGGGTTTTTTAAAGGGAACCACGTGCAGCCCCTGCGGATCCACCCGGGAGAAGACATGCTTGACGCAGCCGTCCTTGCCGCCTGCGTCCATGGCCTGGAGAATGACGAGAACCCTGTGCTTGTGCTGGGCGAAGAGCTTTTTCTGCAATTCCTGCAGTTCTTCCCTCAGCTTGTCGAATTCAACCAGGGATTCTTCCTTGGTTCCGGAGAAGAGAGATTTGTCATCCGGAGAATAATCCTTTAAACGCAGTTTTTTGCCCGGAGGCACCAGGTAACGGTTCATTGTATGCGAAGTTAATGTTGAAGAAGCGGGAGAGGAGGTGGAAGGGGGGGGCATGGCGGCGAGTTTGGCCGGAAAGCCCGGCCCGAAGAATTGCTGAAGGGCGTCCTTGATGACTTTCCTTTTGAATTTGGGGAACATCTCCAGCTTGAGGTCCTGGAGGGGAATCCATTTCGTTTTTGAAAATTCGGGGCTGCGGTGCAGGTCCGTCTTGGGGCGCCTGGCTTTGCAGCGCACCAGGAAGTAGGTCTGTTCCTGGCCTATCCAGCGCGTGACTTTACGGTTGCCGGAGGGGTATTTGTAACGCAGGCCGGGGAGGCGGCTGACGATGGTGTATTCCGTGGGGCGCAGGCCCACTTCCTCCCATACTTCCCGCGCGAGCGCCCGTTCAATGCTTTCATTTTTAATGACGCCTCCCTGCGGAAAGTGCCAGTACGGGTTGCGGCCGTTGTCCTTGCCCAGCAGCACGTAGCCGTCAGCGTCCATGATGACGGCCGCTGCGTTGAGTCTCCAGTTTTTGGCTGTAGAGGGAGTGTCCATGACGGGAGGGAGGCTTAACTGGCGGTTTGAACCGGCGTTTCCGGCTTTCCGGTTTCCGGAGCGGCATTTTCCGGTTCATCCTGCCAGATGAAGTGCTCCAGCTGGATGCGGCGCGCATAGGCCGCCGCTTCCCTGGCTCTGGGTCCGGAAGTCTGCGCCAGTTTTTTAGCCAGCGCCAGGGCGCCGTCCCAGTCCTGGAGCTGGCCCAGCAAGCGGATGGAGGCGAACCCGGCATTGTAGAACCAGTGCCAGTCCCGGCGCTTGTTGGCGGAACTGCCGCTGGGCGTATGGGCCAGGATGGAAGCGTAGTCGTCCAGCGCCTTTTTCTGGTCGTTCATCCGCTCGTAGAATTGGGCCCGCTGGGTGAGGGCCTTGAATTTCCAGGCCAGGCCCAGGTTGGGGGTGTTCAGAATTTCCGTGCACAGGTTGATGGCCTTGCGGAGGGTGTCCGAGTGGGTGTCTTCCTTCGTCACCCAGGCGTCCGCCTGGATGGAGAGGGCCAGCAGGCGCATGTAGCGCGGAAGGGGGGAGGAAAGCAGGTTTTCCAGAGCGGCGATGCATTGGTCCGCTTCTCCCATGCGCAGCAGGACGGAGGCTTCTTCTATCCTGGCGGGCTGCGCAAAGGGGGTATTCCCCGCTCCCAGGGTTTTGAAGATGTTCAGGGCGGCTTTCAGCGTGTTGCCGGTGTTGCTTTGCTGGGCGGCTTTTCCGGCCAGGAAGAGGGCCGCTGCCTGGAGGGGGCTGCCCGGGTATTTGGAGGGGAAGGGCTGGAGGACAAGCTGCGCTTCATGGAAGTCCCCGTTTTTGTACAGGAGTTCCCCCAGCTTGAGATAGAGCATGTCCGCCTGTTTGCCTTCCGCATCCAGGGCGATGGCCTGGCGGCAGGCCTGGATGGCGCTTGGCCATTCCTGCCGGCTTTCCGCTTCCAGGATGTTCAGCCGTGCAA
Organism: Akkermansia muciniphila; assembly: GCA_947624785.1. Taxonomy (GTDB): domain Bacteria; phylum Verrucomicrobiota; class Verrucomicrobiia; order Verrucomicrobiales; family Akkermansiaceae; genus Akkermansia; species Akkermansia muciniphila_F. The sequence goes on from CANQLV010000002.1 coordinate 40,391, forward strand.
GCTGCATGGTCTGTTCCGGAGTCAGCTGTTCTTTTTCCAGCGGCGGAAGAACGGCCTGCACGGTTTCAAGGTCCGGCGGGTTGAGGTTCAGGGCCACTTCCGCCTGGTCCAGCCGGGCCTGGGTTTTCAGGGCCGGGTCTGTCGCCAGGGCCACGAAGGCCGCCAGCAGTTCGGGAGCCTGGGGGGTCATTCTTTTGGCGGCGTAATGGGCCTGTTCAAAGAGGATGTGTTCCCGGAGCTGGGCAGAGCCGGCGGCTTCCTTGGCCAGGGCGGCGGCTCCGGCGGCGTCATTGGCGTTCAGCGCGGCCAGATTTTCATTGAAGAGGGCGCTTTCCGCCGTTTTTTCAGAGGCGAGCCGGGCTGCTTCCCGGAAGAGGCTCTGCGCCAGAGGGTAGTCTCCCTTGCGGAAGGCCAGGGCTCCCTGCTGGAAGACGATGCCGGGGGACGTGCCGGGATATTTGGAGATAAGGCGTTCCGCGTCTTCCACGCGGTTTTTGTCCAGCAGGGCGGTGATGGTATTCAGGGAAAGGGTCTGGACGGGAAGGCTCTGAGGATATTTGGAGAGCCCTTCCTCCGCCATTTTGACGGCTCCCGCCAGGTCGTCCTTTGCCAGAAGCAGGCTTCCCATGGCATACATGGCCGCCGGCTGGCGGGCCGCATCCCTGGTGTTCACCCAGCCGGTGAGTTTTTCCAGTGCCTGGGGGTTGATGCGGAAGATGTCTTCCTCCAGCAGGATGTTGAAAGCGTCCATCAGCAGGGAGGATTCCGATTTGCCGCCAATGAACGCCAGCAGGCGTTCCTCCGCCGTTCCGGCGGTGTGAGGGGCTTCCTCTTCCTGAGGCTGGGCGCGCGTTTCCTCTTCCGCCTGTTCCGGGTTGTTTTTCTCCCGGACGATTTCCGCCTTGGCGAGGGCCAGACGGCCCAGATCCCGGATTTTCTCCGGATAGGCCTTGTTGTCCATGACGGCGGCGAAGATTTTTATGGCCTGGTCCAGGTTTCCCTGTTTGTCGGCCAGTTTGCCTTCCACAAGTTCGGCATAGGAGCGCATGGGCAGGTCCCTGGCCGTGCCGCCGTCCATTCCCGTCTTGAATTGTTCAAGAATGGCGGCGGCTTCCGCGTAGCGCCCCAGGTTTACCAGAACGTCCGCCAGGAGGACATGCGCCGTCCGGGAGATGGCGGGGGATTCCGCCCGCCCCAGCCTGGTAAGGGCGTCCAGTAAAAGCTGCCGGTCTTGGAGCTGGCGCGCGAGCTGGGCTTTCAACTGGAGGCCGTAGAGGGAGAGCGGGTCCGTTTCAGGGATGGAGGAAAGTTTTTCCAGGGCCGTGGTAAAGGAGCCTTTGTTGAAGAGGCCCACCGCCATCCAGTAGGATTTCATGGGGGAGTCCGGAAGCTGTTCCCAGGCGGCCAGCCCTTCTTCCGTTTTCCTGGCGCGGATCAGGGCTTCCGCCAGGAAGGGGCGGATGAGGTCTTTCTGGGATTCCGGAAGGTTTTTGGAGTTCAGGCATTCCTGAAAATGCTTGCTGGCTTCCAGGGGCAGGCGCTCTTCCAGGGCTTTCAGACCCTGCTGGTATTTTTTATTTTTCAGAAGTGCCTGCCTGTCCTGTGAGAGGGGAGCCTCCGGAGGGGGAGCTGCCGCTGCTGCGTGGGTCGCGCCTCCCAGAGTGAGCAGAAAAGCCGCGCAGGATGTAAGAACGGCAAGGGAAAAACGGGGACTGAAAAAGGTATGCATCATCGTAGGATTATGATTCAGGCCCCATGAAAATGAGCCGGATGTAGCGCTTGCCGGAGGCGGTCAGCTTCGGGTCCTTGCTGGAGCCGGAAACGCGGTTGCAGGTCCTGTACAGTTGGGAGAAGGGATGAGGAACAGCCCGGATGACGGAGGGTTCCGTGCAGGGCTGGCCGGAGGGCGTCACGGAAACGGGAACTCCCGTTCCCGTAAAGCTGATTTCCCAGGATTTGGGATTGGCCGGTCCCGGTTTCAGCAGGAAGGGGTAGCGTTTGACAAGATTGGGCAGGCTTCCGGTAGATGGAGCGCGTACGACGTACTGAACCGGCAGGGAGGAGATATGGCGGGAGAGGGAGAATTCCGCGCCGTCCTTGCACTGCATGAGGGCGGGGGCCGGGTCAAAACCGGCCAGGTTCAGGCCGTTGTACGCGCCATGGCGGTTGGGGGTGCCCAGTTTCAGGCTGGAATACCAGTTTTCAAAGTCGTCCTGGAGCTTGAGGCAAAGTTCCAGATGCACATGGGCGCGCGTTTTGTTCAGGCCCGCTCCGGAGTAGCCCAGTCTTCCGATGACGTTGCCGGTGCCTACCCGGTCCCCCTCCTTGCAGGAGACGGAAGCCAGATGGGCGTACAGGCTGTAAAGCGGGCCGTCCGGCAATTGGTGTTCAATGACCACATAGCGTCCGTAGTTGCTGTGGGTGGGGTTGGAGGAGGCGTGGACCACGGTGCCTCCGGCTACGGGATGCACGTCGTCCAGCGGAGTGCCGGAGGCGTCGCGCCTGAGGGGTTTAATGTCGATGCCCTCATGGAATTTGACGGCTACGGGGCCTGCCTGGGTTCTGACGAGGGTCCGGGTAAAGCCGTAGGCTCCCGCCTCCCAGGGCTGGGATTTCTTCCCTTCAAAGTTCCGGTCCACATACATGTAGAAGTCCTGCGGACGGTTGTCCAGCAGGGCCGTGTTTTCCGTGGGGAAGCGCACGATAATGTCCGCCATCAGGAATGGCATGCTCCAGAAGAACAAGAGAATGCCGATCAGGAAAGGGAAGAACTTGCCGTGCATGCTCATACAAGGGGTGCTGGATCAGATCCGCCCCCGGCGGGTGCTGACCACGGTACGGTCCTTATGTTCTTCAGGCTCCTTGGCTTCCTTCTTCTCCTGGGTGGGGTCCTTGATGGGAAGAAGGGGCTTGGTGACGGCAGCCAGCTTGTTGATGGGTTCTTCCCTCTTGGGATCCGCCGGAGGAATGAATTCCGCCATGGCGGCAAGGTCCGCCGGGGAGAAGCCGCCCATGACGGCCAGTTTGCCGGAGGTAACGGGTTTGTTGTAAAGGCGCAGAGGCTGCATGGCATGGCCGTTGACGACCGGCAGTATCTGCTTGCCGAGGTTGGCGGCGGTTACTCCTTCCACCCGGCTCTCCAGGCCTTTTCTGACATTGACCACAATGCCGTAGGTATTGTCCTGCGCCGGGAAGGAGTAGTAGGATTCAATGTCCTTCTGGGAAATGAAAGGAGCCTTGCTGTAGTAATGCCCGTCCCGCTCAAAGGCGAATTTTTTGCTGTCCGTCGCTCCCGTCTCCATGTGGAAGCTGACGGGGTATTTGTCCGGGCCGCAGGAGCAGAGCATGAGGGAGCCAAGGAAGAACAGGAGCATTTTCATAATGTCCATGATAAAAGAATTAGTTCTCCGGGGGCAAACCAATAAACAGGCATGGAGTAATTTTATGCCGCCGTTACGGCAGGAGGGAGAGCGTTTTTTGAACAATCAGGTCCACGGGTATCAGTTTTCCCGCTCCTTCCGCTCCGCAGGCCAGAACGCCGGATTCACAAGGGCCCAGGATGTGGTGGCCCTGTCTTTGTTTCAGGACGGCCGCATTTTGTTGTGTGGCCGTGTGTTCCCACATGTGGACGTTCATGGCCGGGCAGATGAGCACCGGGGCCTGGCAGGCCAGATAGAGGGAGCTGAGCATGTCCGGAGCGAAGCCGTGGGCGAAGTTGGCCATGGTGTTGGCCGTGGCGGGGGCCACGAGCAGAAGGTCCGCCCGCTGGGCCAGCTGGATGTGCGGCGGAACCCAGTCCGCCTTTTCATCCTCAAAGGAGGAGAAGACGGGATTGCGGGAGATCGTGTGCAGCGTGAGGGCTGTGACGAATTCCAGGGCCTTGGCCGTGCAGACGCAGTGCACCTCATGCCCGTTTTTGACGAGGGCGGAAGCGATGTCAGCCGCCTTGTACGCGGCAATGGAGCCGGTGATGCCCAGGATGATGCAGGCCATGGATGGGGAAAGGGTCAGGCTTTGGAGGCTTTTTTGCCTTCGTCAATGAGTTTCCAGAAGTGTTTGGACTGGCTCAGGATTTCATCTTCCCCCGCGGTCGGGGAGATGTTGGTGCGGAACAGGAAGTCGTTCAGGCTGTTGGCGTGCAGAACGCGGTGGACGACCACCTTGCCTTCAATGACTTCAAAGTAGATGCGGTAGTCCCTCGCTACGTAGCGGTAAAGAATTTTGCCATCCTTTTCCATCTTGCCGAAGCGGGCGTCATCCAGGGTTTGAAGAGTGGATTCGGAGACCTGGAAGTCCCCGAGCAGGTCCAGTTGTTCCAGGGTGGGGATGCTGGATACTTCCGCAGCGCTGATTTTATTGAAGACGATTTGAAGCACGCCCTTTTTTAAGTGCGCCGGCAAGTTAGTTCAAGCCTGAAACAAGGCACGGGCCGATTTTGAGAAGGACCATCCGGAACCCCGGCATTCCCTTGGGAGCCGGGGTTCCGGATTAACGGGAGTCCTGCGTGGGGATGATGCCCCTGCTTTTTACCACCTGGGTGCCGCGAATGACTTCAATAGTCAGGGGCTTTTCCCCCGTGAGGTAATAGGTGGCATCCAGCATGTCCCCGTAGTTGTTGATGGTCGTGCCGTTGATGCTGATGAGGATGTCTCCTGTCTGGATGCCTCCCCGCGCGAGGGGGCCACCGTTAATGAGGCCTTCAATGACGGGAGTGGAGGAGTTGATATCCAGCAGGCATCCCAGGCGCACCCTCTTGGCTTCCGGATGGGCTGCCAGGAAGGAGATGGCTTGGGCGGGCAGCAGATGGCAGGTTCCCTTGCGGGAAACTCCAAGCACGATGCCGACCAGACGGTTTTCAGCGTCGTAGCATGGCTGGCCGATGGGCGGCGCAGCCAGCTTGGGGAATTGGGCGCGGACAAGCCGCAGCGGGAAGCTGGTGTCTCCTATGGAGTGCTCCATGCCCACGTAAATTCCCAGAGTGGTTTCATTCCGGCTGCTGGCAAAGGCCAGCTTGTCGCCGCGCTTGAGAACGCCGGATGGCGTCACAACCGCCTGCCCGTCGTGTATGCGGGCAGCGTCCACTTTGAAGATTGTCAGGCCCGTGAGCTTTTCCTGGGCCCATACCTGAAGGGGAGGGGTGTCCTTGTCCCCAAGGTAGTAGGTCACACCGCCGTTTTTAAAGACCCGGTAGGGAATCAGGGAGGCGAGCATGTCTTTTCCGACCTGCGCCGCCATGGCCGTGTACGGCTCTCCTTCCGCCTGGTGGGGAATGGCTTCCACCTTAAAAGGGGCAGGCACGGCCGCCGCTTGATAAATCAAGCCCGCAACGGCTATGCCTGCCAATATCGGAGCCAGGTTCATCATGGATTGTTACATCTCAATGAGAACTCGGGATACCGGTTTTTTATCGGTATTGGAATCAGTCTTCAGCTGATTGTCGTTGGCCGATGTTTCATATGAAGGCGCTCCCGTGGTGAATTCGGGTTTTTCCGCAGGGGCGACTTCGGTTGAGGGTTGTTCAATAGTTTCCTTGCTTACGGGAACTGCTTTTTCCTTCAAGAGAATTTCTTCCTTATCCTTGGTGGAGGATGCGTAAGAATCGGAAGGATCATCCATGTTCCCGGATGCGATAATAACGCCTACCGCAGCCAATGTCACGATGGACATGGAAGCATAGACCCACTGCCAGCCACGAAAGTTCTGCAGATAGTTGTCCAGGCGTTCGAGTAACAATTTCCAAGCAGAGTGGGTAGCCGGATCGGTTTCCTTTCTAAGATGAAAATTGCGGAGGAAATCTTCTTCAAAGTTGTCATGGTAACAGGCTTCCTTACGGAAAGATGCCAGCATGGCAACCAGAGTTTCCTCGTTATGTTCTGTGGATTGTTTATCCATCGTCGTTGATGTTAAGTGTAATAAAGGTTAGGGTGTTTTAGTCCCGAATCTAGGACTATGCGTTTGACAGGGCGGAGGGAACCGATGTTCAATATTTTTTCCACCGTTAACTCAGATATTCCGCCAGCAGGCCCTGCAGTTCCTTGTGGGCATAATGCAGACGTGATCTGAGCGTTCCTTCAGAGATGCCCAGAAGGGCGGATATTTCCGTGTGGTTGAGTCCTTTTACATCATGAAGGACAACAACTTCCCTGTGCTTGGTGGATAGTTTTTTCAATGCTTCATTAATCTTGAGCTGAAGTTCGTTCAGATGGGTGCGGCGTTCCGGGTCCGCCCCGTCCGTTTCGTCAGCCATGTTCATGTCCTTTTCCGTATGGTCGCCGTACTCGTCGTCGTCCAGGCTGTAGGTCATCCTGCGGTTGCGTTTTTTCAGGAAGTTTCTGGCATGGTTGACGGCAATGGAGTGCAGCCATGTATAAAAGGCGCTTTGTCCGTTGAAGTAGCGCAAGGCCCGGTAGGCTTTGGAGAACGCTTCCTGGGCGATGTCATAGGCATCGTCGTAGTTGTCCGTCATCTGGTACAGGGTGGCATGGAGCTTGCGGCTGTGACGAATGACAAGTTCGTCAAAAGCACGCGAATCTCCCTCCCGCGCCCTGGCGACCAGTTCAGTGTCTTCCAAGGTCGTATATGCAATGGGTCCCGACATATTAGCAGCAGAATACCCAAAAATAGGGACCCGCTACAAGGGCAAATCGTATGCACGCCCCCCTTTACCCTCAAACCAGCGCATGTATGCCACATTAACTGTGGTATATCCGCCCGGAGTCGGGTAGTCCCCGGTGAAATACCAGTCGCCGCAGGGACCTTCTATGGATTCATGCAGGTTTTCAATGGTCTGGAAGATAACTTCCACGGGGCACGGGGCGTCGTGCGGAGTGACCAAGCGCGTGATTTCCCGGGAGATTTCAGCGTCCGTCAGGCCTTCGTAAATGGCCTTGACGCAGTTGCGCCGTTCTTCCCTGGGCTTGGTCAGTTCCTCCTTGCATGCCTTGTACACTTCTTCCAGCAGCCGGGCCTGCCCGTGCTGCTTGATCAGGGAGACTGCCGCCTGGAAGGCGATGAAGTTCCCCAGCTCGGACATGTCAATGCCGTAGCAGTCCGGATACCGGATTTGAGGAGCGGTGGAGGCAACGACGATTTTCCGCGGATTGGTGCGGCCCAGGATGCGGAGGATGGATCTTCTCAGCGTGGTGCCGCGGACGATGGAGTCGTCAATGGCGACGAGCACGTCTTCCGGCCCCACGGCCCCGTAGGTGAGGTCATACACGTGGGAGACAAGCTGCGCGCGGCTCTTTTCCTGCGTGATGAAGGTGCGCATCTTGATATCCTTGTGGGCGATCTTTTCACCGCGCGGCCACCGTTTCAGGATGGCGCTGTCCAGCATGTTTTCATCCAGAGTCCCGTTTCTCAGGGCTTCCAGGAGCTGGGCGTGCACGCGCTTGCGGCGGTAGACGCGCAGGCCTTCCAGCAGGCCGTAGTAGGCGGTTTCCGCCGTGTTGGGAATATAGGTGATGGCGGATTTGTCAAAGCGGTCTTCCAGGGAGTCCACGATCTGCGGGGTCAGCGCCGCGCCCAGGGCCTTGCGCTCCCGGTACACGATGGGGTCGTTCCCGCGGGAGAAGTAGATTTTTTCAAAGGAGCACGGCGTCGGTTTCAGCGGCGTGGTGAATTCCGTAATGAGGTGCGTGCCGTCCGCCTTGATGGAAAGCATGTTGGCCGGCGGCAGTTCCTGCACTTGCTCGCTTTCCACTTCAAAGACGGTCATCAGCGGGACGCGTTCAGAGGCCACGGCAATGAATTCATCCGTAATCAGGTAGTGGCAGGGGCGGATGCCGTGCGGATCCCGCAGGCAGAAGTAGTCCCCGTTGCCGATGGCGCCCATGATGGCGTAGCCGCCGTCCCACTGCCTGGCGGAGTTGTGAATGATTTCCTGGATGTTGAGCCGGGAGGAGATGGCGTGGGGGATTTCCGGGCCGGGCATCCCGCTGTCCCGCAGGGCTCGGTAAAGGTCCGTATGGGCTTCATCCAGATGGTAGCCGATTTCTTCAAGGACGGTCTGCGTGTCCGTGCCGAAGACGGGGTGCTGGCCGCGTTCAATCATGCGCTGGTTCAGCTCCGGCGTGTTGGTCATGTTGAAGTTGCCCAGCACCATCAGCGTGCGCGTCGGCCAGTTGGTACGGCGCAGGTAGGGATGGCAGGAGCCTTCGTCAAAGAGGCCGGAGGTGCCGTAGCGGAGGTGCCCCATCAGGATTTCCCCGCCGTAGTCAAAGTTGTTTTTGATGTCTTCCGCGTCCTTCAGGCTGACTTGGCCGCGGCGGACTTTTTTGTTGAGCTTCTTGATTTGCCCGTTGAAGATGGTGGTGAGGGCGTCCTTGCTGGCGTCCCGGGTGCGGAACAGGTAGGGCTGCCCCAGCGGCATGTTCAGCTTGACGCAGCCGATGCCCGCGCCATCCTGGCCGCGGTTGTACTGCTTTTCCATCAGGATGAGCAGCTTGTTGAACGCCCAGAGGGTGGAGCCGTATTTATCCTGAAAATAAGAGAGAGGCTTAAGCAGACGAATGGCGGCTACGCCGCACTCGTGTTTAAGAAAATCGCTCATGGGATTGTGATGAAAAGATTGTCCTGTAAGTGTGGTGTATCCGCTGCAAGGAGATGGTGCCTTCTCTATTCGCCCTGTACCTTGACATGAATGCCGCGGCCTTCTCTCAACGTGCCGATGACCGTGCCGCCGGGACCTGCCTTCAACGCGGCTTCCACGTCCTCCGGCTTCACGATGGCTACCCAGCCGATGCCCATGTTGAAGGTGTTGAAGCGGTCCTGCGGGTCCACATGCTTCAGGATTTTCTGGGCTGCGGTGTTGTCCCAGCAGGGAATGGTGAGGTCTGCGCCGTAGTCGCCCAGGAAGCGTTCCAGGTTTTCCGGAAGGCCGCCCCCCGTGATGTGGGCGTACGCCTTCGGGATGACGTTGAAGCGGCGCATGTCCGCCACCACGTCATGGTACAGGCGGGTGGGCTGCAGCAGGGAACGGAGTTCCTCTTCATCAACCACGTCCGGGTTTTCCTCCAGAATGCGGCGGATAAGGCTCCAGCCGTTGGCATGGAAGCTGTCGGATTGGTAGCCGATGAATACGTCTCCGGGCCGCACCGTCTTGGGGTCGATCAACTTGCTTTTTTCACAGCAGCCGATGCAGAAGCCGGAGAGCTCCACGATGGATTCCGGAACCACGCCGGGCATTTCCGCCGTCTCTCCGCCGGCCAGGATGCAGTTGCAGGATTCCAGATAGTCGCACATGCCGGCCACCAGGCGGGTGATGCGGGTGCGTTCCTGTTCCAGGTTGGAGATGCCCAGATAGTCCAGGAAGAGAAGAGGGTCTCCGCCCGTGGTAAGGATGTCATTGACGTTCATGGCCACCAGGTCCTTGCCGGCGGTTTCCACCATGTCCAGTTCAAAGAGGATTTCCGTCTTGGTGCCTACGCCGTCGCATCCGGTGACGATGACCGGTTCCTTGTAGGAGCTCAGGTCATAGGCGGCGGCAAAAAGACCGAAGGCCTGGTGCAGGGATCTCTGCTTTTGCGTTCTTTTAACGTGAGAGCTGATGTCGGATACGAAAGCGGCTGCTTCTTTGGTATCGACCCCCGATTGCTTGTAGGTTAGTTTGCCGGACATTGAACGGATGGACTGGGTGTGCCAGCATCCTAAAGGAAGGCTCCTGCCGCGGCGAGTGAAAAAAGAAGTATTTTTGCCATAGGCCGCGCAGGAGGAAGCCTTTTTATTCCACTTCTATCTTGCAGTCGCGCCAGAGCCACCAGGCATCCAGGGAGAATTTGCCAGGGCCCGTGTAGAAGAGGGTCAGGTAAATCAGCAGGTAGATGGCGGCGAGCTCCTGTGCGCCCCAGCCGGAGAGGCCGAGGACGAGGAAGAGAGCCACGCACATGTTGATGACCAGGAGAAGGGCGGCCAGGCGGGTGAAGAGCCCCAGGAAGATGAGGATGGAACATCCGAATTCCGCTCCTACGCACAGCAGCAGGGACAGGAAGTTGCCGATTCCCAGCGGGTCCTGGAAAGCGGCCCAGTTTCCGCTGATGAGCATGCCCAGTTTGGGGATGCCGTGCACAAGCATCATCGCGCCTACGCCCAGGCGCAGCAACAGGACGCCGAAGTCCATGCTGGTGTTGGTGGCAAAAGAGCCCAGCAGGCAGCATGCGGATGATTTGCATTTATTCTGTTCCATGCACTGTAGACCGTTCGTGCGGCAGAAATGCTCAAATAAAATAGGATGAAATGAAATATCCGGGACAAGGGGGAAGAGGCCTGCTGCACGGGCAGCCCGTTTGAGGAAAAGCCGGGCACTTCCCGCAGTTATCCGGCCCGGCGGCAGACGCTGCCGCGCATGGGTGGGGAAAGGGATCATGTTTCTTATTGAAGAGGCTGACAGCCAGCCTCTTCAATAGGTTTTTCAAGGGGTGTTCAACGCTTTTTTGCGGGAACCAGGCGGAAGGAGGAGGGGGATTTGGAGGATTTGATTTCCATGGGCCTGGTCGGGTCCTTTTGAGTTTCCGCGCCGATGGTGATGATAAGCCTGTCTTTGGGGTGGATGACGGTGGCGTTTTCAAAGACGAGCGTGTTGGAGCCGTCCGTCAGCTTCCAGCCGTCCAGCAGAATGCCGGAGTCTCCGGGATTATTGATAATCACGTTGCCGGTGCCCGGTTCCAGTTTGGGGGCGGGCTGCTTGAGCTTCATGCTTTTTGCCAGCTTGGCGAAGGTGATTTCCGCAATGCGCCGTGCGCCCGGTTCCGTGGGGTGCAGCCCGTCCACATACCATTCCGGATGATCGGAAAGGGGGTGCAGCGCGTCAAAGAGGCCGACCTTGTGCTTACGCGCCACAGTGGCGATCAGTTTTTCCGCTTCCGGACGGTTGGCCGCGGAGCCGTTGTCCGAGCCTGCGTATTTGCGCACGTCCGGGTAGCAGTTGCCGGGGAACGCCTTTTTGTTGAGCGGGCCGCGGTAGTCCGGTCCCAGCAGTCCCCAGGCGAAGAATCTGGCCTTGGGATTGGCGGATTTCCACGCATTGAACAGGTCGTCATAGCCCTTGGCGAACAGCTTGGGGTCCCACCAGCGGCCCGTATCGTTGATGCCCAGGTTGCAGATGTAAACGTCCGCCTTGAATTCCAGGGACTGCTTGTGTTCCCTGGTGCTGCCGTACCAGCGGCCTGTCTGGCCCGGATAGTCTCCCGCCGTTTTTCCGGGGTTGCCGAATCCCCGGACGTCAAAGTCCGGGCCCATCAGCGTGCCGAGCACCTGCGGATACCGGGCGTCTCCGGGTTTGAGTCCGGAACCGAAAGTGATGCTGTCCCCCACGCAGGCTACTTTGGTGGGGGCGGCCTGTGCCGCGATGCCCAGGGAAAGAGCCGCGGCCAGGGAGGCGAAGAGAAGATGAAGGTTCATGGCATGGTGGAGTGAGGAGGGTTATTTTTTAGGAGTGGGCGCATCCGTCCGGAAGGGGCGGGCTGGGAGCTGGTCGCCGTTGACCAGGTTGGGAGTCACGAAGCGGTTCCAGCAATACCGTGCGTGTTTGGGGGATTTAACCTCCGGGGAGGTGAGGCGGATGACGGCGGTAGTACCTTTCCTGTTCGTGATTTCCGCCGTGGCGGGATGGTAAGCTCCGTCCGCCCCGGCAATTTCAAACTGGGCCGGTTCCTTGCCGTCCGTCGTCGTCAGATCCCTGGCGTGTTCCAGTTGGATCAGAAGGGTGCTGCCGGAGGGTTTGAAGGCTTTGAAGGCGGGGCCTTCACAGGGAACCTTTTTGCCGTAAACCTTGTTGAGTGCCGTGTTTCCCGCGCGTTCCCCCACGGGACGCTTGAGGGGGGGATGGACATCGGCGTTCGTGGACCCTAGGTCAATGGTGTTGACGCTGTAAACATGCGGGACGGTTTTGGCTACCGTGTCCTGCATCTCGCGGAATTCAGGCCAGCCTGCGCGTGTTTTGGAGGGGTCGTTGATGCGGGGGAGCTGAATCATGACAAAGGGCATGTCCGGGTTATGGAAGGCTTTTCTCCAGGAGGCGATCATGGTTTTCAGCAGCATGCCGTTTTGTTCGTTATCAATGATTTCTGCATCGGATTCCCCCTGGTACCAGATGACGCCCGTAATGGGGAGGTCCGTCATCCACGCGATGCCGGATTCATAAAGGAAGGCCGGTTTGTAGGGATGGTCCGGGGACCCCTGGTTGAGACGCGGGGAGATATTTTTTTTGGCCCGGCCTCTTACCCAGTCCGAGATGAAGGGGGATTCCAGCCAGTCGTTGCCGCGCAGGCTTTTGAATTTACTGTTGGAGTTGATGACCTGCCGGGGTATCCACGCCGCTATTTCCGAGCCGCCCAGGGAGGAGTGGATGATCCCTACCGGGATGCCGAGCCCTTCACGGAGTTTTTTGCCGAAGTAGTAGCCGACGGCCGCCATCGGGCCTGAGGTGGAGGGGGAACTGACGGCCCACTGCCCCTTGTAGAATTTGTCCGTAGTAACGGCGTCAAAGTCCTTGTCGGAATAGGGGGCGTTGTTCGTGTGGGCCTGGGGGACGTTGTTGAACAGGCGGAGCTGCCCGTCCGCGGAGGCGGCTATGTCTTCCTTGGCCGTGGAGGTCTGGTTCAGGCGGAACAGCATGTTGGACTGCCCGGAGGCCAGCCACACTTCTCCCACCAGCACGTCGTCCAGTTTGGAGGAGTCTCCGTTCTGGGAGGCCGTCAGCGTTTGTCCCGCTGCGCTGGGTTTCATGGGAGGCAGGGTGACGCTCCATTTTCCCTTGGAATCCGCCTTTGTTTTCAGGGTGGAGCTTCCGAAGGTGACGGTTACTTCCTGGTTGGGGGCCGCCGTGCCGGAGACGGGCACGTTTTTCCCGTGGGGAAGGACCATGTGGGAACCGAATGACCGGTTGAATTGCGGAGCGGCCGCCCACGCCGCATTCAGGGCGATGGCGGCAACCAGGATGCATGGAGTATGGAGATGCATGGTTTAACGGATTATTTGAGAAGGAGTTCGTCCCGTGTAAGGCCGGTCAGCTGGCCGAGCCGTTTGATCAGGCGCGTCATGATGAAGACGAGGGCGACCAGGATGGGCACCCCGATGATCAGGAATCCCCACCAGGTGATGCTGCCGATGGCTACGTTGTAGGCCACCTGCTGTTCCGCCTCAGGCTGGCGCATGACGGAAGACATGAAGGAGAGGCTCAGGAAGAAGTTGCCGATGGAGGAGGCCACCAGCGTGCCCGCCAGAATCCAGGACGAGTTTGCCAGCAGGCGCTGGTAGGCCTGTTCCTCGCCGTTGGCGGCCACTGACTGTTCTATCCTGCGGACGTCAAACAGCTCCGGAGTGTAAATGAACATGTTGAGAAGGGGGGTGCCGGTGGAGCGGGAGACGACGACCGCCGCCGCCAGAATGAGGGGAATCAGGGCCTCCTTTCCGGCAAACAGCCAGGGAGTTGCGCTGTGGATGCGCCCCTCCGGTCCGATGACGAAGATGCTGATGACGCCCGTCAGCAGCACGCCGGCCATGCCTACGCCGGACATCAGGTCAAATTTCCTGGTGACGACCAGGGAACGGATTCCATAGACAAGGGGAAGGGAAAGGGCGAGGACGAGCGCCCATACCGGGCCAATGTGCCAGAAGCTTTCCCCCTCCGGACGTTCCAGGGGATTGGCGGGGCCTGCGCTGCAGTAGTCCAGAATCAATACCGGGAGCAGGATGTTGATGAAAATTCCCAGCAGGGAGGAACGTGAGTTGTTTTGCGTTTTATCCATGAATTCGGAGGCAGGTACTTGTATCATACGCAGATGCGTCCCCGCAAGTTGCAAGCCCGTGTGTGAATGTAAAGACCAGAAGCGGGGGGAGGCGTTTTTTTCCTCCGCAGGCGACCCCGCGGAAATCGTGGCATCTGACGGCATCTTCCGTTCTTTTGGCTGGACACAGGTGTGAATAATGTTCAGCTTCTCCCGTGACTCTGACAGATCATTTTTTCCCCATGACTCAAACATCTTCTTTTTCGACGCTTGGCGTTTCGCCGGAGATTCTGGAAGCCATTGAAGTGCTCGGCTTCGATACTCCTTCCGCCATTCAGGAGCAGGCGATTCCCGCCGCGATCGGAGGGTCCGATATCGTGGGGCTGTCCCATACGGGTTCCGGAAAGACGCTTGCCTTTGCCATTCCGGCCCTGGAGTGCATTGATCCCGAGGAGCGGAATGTCCAGGTGCTGGCCCTCTGCCCCACGCGGGAACTGGCCGTCCAGATTTGCCGGGAGGTGGACAAGCTGGCCCTGTTCATGGACGGCGTTTCCGCCGTTCCTATTTATGGCGGTTCCTCCTTCCGCCCGCAATTGGACGCCCTGCGCCGCGGGGTTCAGTTCGTGGTGGGAACGCCCGGACGCGTCATGGACCTGATGGAGTCCGGTGCGCTGAAGCTGGACAATCTCCGCATGCTGATTCTGGATGAAGCGGACGAGATGCTGGACATGGGCTTTCTGGAAGATATTGAACGTATTGCGGAGTTCATGCCGGAAACGAAGCAGACCCTGTTTTTCTCCGCCACCATGTCTCCGGAGATCAACCGCCTGGTGAGCCGGTTCATGAAGGACCCCGTCCAGATCACCATTGAACGGCCCACGCTGACGGTGCCCACCATTGAACAGTCTTATTACGAAGTGGTGTTTTCTTCCCGGATTGAGGTACTCAGCCGCCTGCTTGATACCGGAAAGATCAAGATGGGGCTGGTGTTCGCCAATACCAAGAAAGTGGTGGATGACATTGTGGACGGCCTGACGGCCCGGGGTTATCCCGTGGACCGCCTCCACGGGGACATGCCCCAGATCATGCGGGAGCGCGTGATGGATTCCTTCCGCAAGGGGAGCCTGCGCCTGCTGGTGGCTACGGATATTGCCGCCCGCGGCCTGGATGTGGACGATGTGGATGCCGTGGTGAATTTTGAACTGCCGCGTGATCCGGAGGATTACGTGCACCGCATCGGCCGCACGGCGCGTGCCGGGCGCAAGGGAAAGGCCATCACTTTTGTGGGGCGCCGTGATTTTTCCCTGATGAGCCGCATTGAACGTTTCATCGGCGTCAAGCTGACTCCGGAACCCGTGCTGACCGCCGTGCAGGTGGACCAGCTCCGGACGGAATCCCTGGTGGACGACATTCTGGAACGCCTCAAGCCGGAGGCCGTTCTGCCGGAGGAATTGAAGGAAGTGGAAGCCGCTCCGGAAGCCATGGCCGCCGCCCTGTTTGATTTGCTCCGGGAGCGGACGCACCGGGAAGTACAGCCCATTCCGGAGGACAAGCCCGCCCGCAGGACGCGCCATGTTTCCCAGCCCGGAGAAGAGGCGGAGAGCCCTCAAAAGGGAGATTCCTGGCAGCATAAGGGGGATACGGTCACGCTGTTCATGAATGGCGGCAAGATGATCGGCCTGCGGCCCAAGGATATCGCCGGATTGTTTTACAATACGGTGGAAATGGAAAAGGGCGCCGTGGGCGATATCCGGATTTTTCCCAAGCATTCCCTGATTGAGGTGGACGCTTCCGTGGCGCCCCAGCTTCTGGACGCCCTGGCTACGGCCACCGTCTGCGGGTATGAGGTCAACGTCCGCGAGGACAAGGGCACGCCGGAATATTCCGACGGGCCGCGTCCGCCCCGCCGCAGCGGAGGGTTCCGCGGCGGCTACCGCGGAGACCGGGACCGCAGCGACCGCGGCGGATTCAGGGGAAACCGCGGCGGCTTCCGCGGTGAGCGCTGGGGCGACCGTCCCCGCAGGGACGACAGGAAGAAGCGGTTCTGACGTCTGCTGGTTTTCCCCGGAATGGAGTTCCGGATTCATAATTCTTCTGCTCTATCTGCGGCTTGAAAAATTGCCGTTGATAGAGTTTAGAAAATTAAAGTGGCGGGGTTTATCCGTAAGGTGGTGCCTTCTTTGTATTTCTTTGCAGCCTCTTCATTTCCGGCCTGTTTTTTCCTCCATAATTCCCGGAGTGTTGGAAGCTTGGCGGTGATGGAGCGGATGGAGGCGTCAGCATGTGCTGCGCTTTCCAACCATGGTGCGGCGTCTCTGGCTTTTTTCAGGAGTTCCAGCCCCTTGTCCAGATGGCCCATTTTCATATGGCATCCTGCTTCCATGAGCAGGAAGAGCTGTTTTGATTCCTCATCTGCCCACGGTTGTTCCATGAGGCCGGGCAGGGAGTTGAGGAGCAGTTCCGGCTGGGAGGCCAGCGGGAGAAGTTTGTAGCAATGGTAGAGCCGGGGAAAGATTCTTTTACTTTGGAATCGTATTCTTCTGGCGGCTGGAGTTGTGGGAGCTGATGCAAGAATTTGACGGATTTTCCTGTAATTTTCATTAAGTAACTGATCCGTCGCTTCCGGCGCCGTGCCTTCCAAAAGAGAAAACTGCAGGTTCAGAAAAAGATTGAGGAATCGGATATTTTGCGCCAGTTCCACAGGGAAATTGGAATAGATAGTTGGGGGGATTTCCTTCTTTTCCGGAATGGATAAATATTGCAGGGCTAGATAAAGGCACGACAGGTACTAGGACGCTTTCGTCATCTCCTTCAAATAATTATACCGCGCATGGCTCAGATTATCGACGTCATGCAGGGTGGCTTCTGCATGCATCCCGGGATATAGGGCTGCCGGTATGCCCGGGAACCAATTCGCCAAATGGAATAGTTCTCCCATGAGACGGTATTTTTCTTCTCCCTGGACGTTTTGCGTCAGGCTCACCAGATGAAGAACTTTTTCCCTCTTTGCTTTTGCCTCCTCCTGTTCCGCCTCGAAGTATATCCATGAAGGCTTTTGCTCCATGACGTGGTAGGGAATGTGGTCTGCCGTTGCAAAAACGCACTGGGGGACGTTTTGCCGCTCTTTTTTTACAGAGTCCGACAGGGATAACGGCCAGGTAGGACGGATATTCTTTAGATTGAAAAGAAACATGGAACGGGCTCCTGAATATCCCGGAGGATAGTTTTGAATGAGCAGAATAAAATTCTTGTTTAAGCGTTCTTTAAAGGCCCTGCACGTGAACATGCTTTCCGGGGTTCCATATTGTTCAGGGCGCCAGGAGTTTTCCTTGTACACGATGAAGAGGTCCTTGTGCTGTTCCTTGGCCTGGATTTTGGCTTTTTCCAGGTTCGTCATCCAGCCGTCCAGCCCGTAGAGCGTACCGGAGGGGAGGAGCAGGGCGCATGCAATCAATAGAGTATGGGGCAGTTTCACAGTTTCTTCACTGTAGGTATGACGCATCAATAGTCAATTCTCTTTCCGTTTAATTATCTTGAGGGATGGGAAAATTCATGTAAGATCACGCTCTGTTTTAACGTTTCCCCTAAAGTCTATTTTCATCTGAATCATGAAGCTGGTATCTTTCCTATCCGTTCTTCTGACTGCCCTGGTTCCGTGCATGAGCGCTTCCGGGCAGGCTGCGAAGGCCGCCGCCCGGGCCGTCAAGAATTCAAAACCCAATGTTATTTTCATTCTGGTGGACGATATGGGCTGGGGAGACTTGGATTGCAACTGGAGCCAGCAGAAGCTGAACGGGCGCACGGTGGACAGGAAGAATGAGTTCAAGACCCCGGCCTTGTCCGCCCTGGCGCGGGAGGGAATTCAGCTGCGCCGCCATTATTCCGCCGCTCCCGTTTGCGCTCCGGCGCGCGCCTCCCTGCTGCTGGGGGTGCACCAGGGGACTTCCCGCGTGGTGAGAAACAACCGCTTTGACTATCCGATTGAAGATTCCCACACACTGGGGAGCGTGATGCGTGATGCCGGCTATGATACCGCCGCCATCGGCAAATGGGGCGTGGGAGGCGGCGGCCAGAGCAATGGACCGGTGACGGCCGGCCCCCACCAGCGCGGCTTTAATTATTTTTACGGTATCCTGGACCATCTGGCCGGGCATTTCCATTATCCTTCCGAGTCCCGCGATATTTTTGAGTACAACGGTTATGCCTCCAATCCGGAATGGAAGAATATCAAGGACCAGGTTCCTCAGACCGCCTATTCCACGGACTTGTTTGCGGCCCGTGCCAAGCAGTGGATTGTGGACCAGCGCAAGTCCGCCCGCAAGACCGGAAAGCCGTTTTTCCTGTACCTGGCTTTTCCCGCCCCCCATGGAAACCTGGTGGTTCCGGGAACCCCCTATCCTTCCGGGGGCGGTTTGAAGGGCGGCCTGCAATGGGTGAAGAAAAACGGCACGGAATCCGTGAATACGGCTTTTGACTCCAAGGCGGAGAAGAACAAGGATACCTATATTCATCCGGATAATGCCCATTTCCCGAATGAGGTGGCCAAACGGCATTCCACGATGATCCGCCGCGTGGATGACGCCGTGGCGGATTTGATTCATCTGCTGAAGGATTTAAAGATCGACAACGATACGATGATCGTCTTTACCTCTGACAATGGCCCCCACCATGAAGGCGGCGCGGACCCCAAGCACAGGCATGGAGCGCAGAATCCTCAGTTTTTCAAGAGCTACGGCATGATGGATGGCATCAAGCGCGACTGCTGGGAAGGCGGAATGCGCGTTCCCACGCTGGTACGCTGGCCCGCACGCATTCCCAAGGGGCAGGTCAGCCTGCAGCCGGGCCAGTTCCATGACTGGCTGGCTACGCTGGCGGATGCCGCCGGGGTGCCGGTCCCGGCCCGCAGCGACGGTGTTTCCCTGCTGCCCACGTTGACAGGCCATGCGGACCAGCAAAAGCCCGGCATTATTTATTCCGAGTATTTTGAAGGCGGCAAAACTCCGGGCTACAAGGATTTCTTGGGTGAGCACAAAGGAGCCCCCCGGGGACAGCAGCAAATAGTTTTTGTGGATGGCCTGAAAGGGTTGCGCCGGAGCGTGAAGGATGCCGATATGGATTTCATGATTTTTGATACCCTGACGGACCCGCAGGAAAGCAAGGACCTGGCTTCCACCAAGCCGGAGCTTCAGGCCCGCATGAAAGCGGAGGCCTTGTCCAACCGCCGCGCCTCTCATTTTGCCAAGACGGTATTTGATACGGCGCTGGTCCCGGCAGTGGAGACGAAAGGAGCTGCCTCCCCCGGTTTGAAGTGGTCCCTCTATGAAGGGGAATTCCCCTGGGTTCCGGATTTCCGCCAGCTCAAGAAGCAGCCTGCCGCGCACGGCGTGACTCCGTCTCCATCCGTCAAGATGAACGGGCCCCGGAAGCGCGGGGTGGAATTGACGGGGTACGTGAAGGTGCCCGCTGACGGGGAGTATACTTTTTATCTGTCCACGGACGCGAACAAGGGGAGCAAGGCTTTTGTCCGCCTGCACGGCATGGAATTGATTGACGCGGACAAGACTTACGAGCCGGGCGCCGAAGTTTCCTCCGATTTGGGCGACCGGAAGAATCCCGTTTATTTAAAGGCCGGGCTGCATCCCATCCGCATCGGTTACGTGGGGAACGCCGGTCCCGGCTCCAAGCTGACCTTGAAGTGGGAAGGCCCCGGCTTGTCCAGGCAGGAGATTCCATCCTCCGCGTTCAGCCATGACGGCGCGGCCAAATAAGTGCCTCTGATGAGCGACCTTTACGAGTACCAGGCTATTGACGGTTCCTCCAAGGGCCCCGTCTCCCTGGTTCTTCTGATTCAGGCCCGCAACCATGGGCGCCTGTCCAACCGCACCCTGGTGAGGAAGCTTCCCGACGGGGGCTGGCAGCCCCTGTCTTCCTTCATTCCCTCCATGACCGTCATGGATGCGGATATGGAGGAATCCGCCATGCCGGAGCCCGAAACCGGGTTCGGGGCCGCCGTTCCCGCCTGGACCCGGAAGAAGTATTGGACGCGTGTCATTAAGGGATGGTGCAGTTTTGAAGGACGCGCCGGAAAGCAGGAAATGCGCGAGGTTTATTCCACCATGGGTATCGCGTGGCTGGCCGTGGCGGGGGGTCCGTCCATCGTGAAAAGCGGCTTTTTTTCTGTATCGCCCCTGTTGGAACTGATTTTTCCCCTGGCTTACGTGATGCTTCCCGTGTTGTTTCTCCCTCTGGCGGCTACGATGGTGCGGCGCCTGCATGATGTGGGGAAAAGCGGCCTTTTCCTGATATGGCTGGCTGTGCCCGTAGCGGGCTGGCTGCTGTTGCTGTATTTGTGCTATGGGGAGAGCCTGCCGGGAGAGAACAAGTACGGTGATCCGCCCTGGAATTGAAGAATAAAGCCGGAAACGGGACGTATTGGAGGGAGACAGGCCGGGATGGAACGTCCGGTTAAGGGAAGTTCTGCATGATTGTGACGTCGCAAATGAACAGTTTTTTGTTATACTGGTTGTTCTAGTTCAAGGCGCTGCCCGTGGTTTCTCCGAGAAGGAGTTGACCATTGGCCTTTTTGATGGCGGCAGGAATAAAGTTGTTCCGGTAACCGTTTATCAGCCGGAGAAGCAAAGCTCGGAGACAAAAACAGTCATTTTCAATCATGGCTATGACGGAAACAGGAACGTCAAGTCCAGCCGGACGTATTCCTGTTTGGACCGTTTTCTCGCAGGAAAGGGGTATTATGTGATCAGCGTGCAGCATGAACTGCCCCATGATCCGCTTCTGGCAATGGAAGGGAATTTGATGGAGACACGCATGCCGAATCGGGAAAGGGGAGTGAAAAATATCCTGTTTGCCATTCAGAAGTTCAGGACGCTGAAACCGGGATTGGATTGGGGAAGGCTTTCTGATAGGGCCCTCAAACGGCGGGGGCATGGTCATGTTTTTTGCGGCCAGGCACCCCCGTTTGGTCGATAAGGCCATGTCCCTGGATCACCGCAGGATGAAGATGCCGAGAATCAGGAAACTGCGGCTGTATACCTTGAGGGGACGTGATGATGAGGCGGAGGGGGAGTGCTGCCCGCAGGAAGGAGCAGGAGGAGTTTCATATAAGGGTGGTGAAGCTGGAGGGGGGTACGCATAGCGGCATGGAAGGGGGCGGAACGGAGAAACAGCACGAGCTGTCCAAGCAGTTTGTGCTTGAGTTTATCAAGTGAGTTCCGGGTTGTCCGTTGGTGGCGTGCTGTCCAGGGAAGAGGTTGTTCCTCCAAGGAGCGGTCTTGTTCTGCGGAAATAAAAAGGGCCGTCCCCAATGAATGGAACAGCCCTTTCCAGGTTAAAAGTTATATTTGGCGTTACGCTTCCACGGCCTTGGAGAATTCCTCCACCGTGTCACAGGTGCAGACCAGGTTGCGGTCCCCGTAGACGTTGTCCACCCGGCCCACATACGGCCAGAATTTATGGATGCGCAGGCCGGCTGCCGGATAGGCCGCCTCACTGCGGGAGTAGGGATGCCGCCATTCGTCGGCGGAGACCATTTCCGCGGTATGGGGGGAGTTTTTCAGGACGTTGTCTTCCTTGTCCGCCGTGCCGTTGATGACAGCCGTGATTTCCGCATGAATGCGTTCCATGGCTTCGATGAAGCGGTCCAGTTCCTCCTTGGGTTCCGATTCCGTGGGTTCCACCATCAGGGTTCCCGGAACGGGGAAGGACATGGTGGGGCCGTGGAAGCCGTAGTCCATGAGCCGCTTGGCGATGTCATCCACGGTGAGGCCGGCGTCATGGGTAAGCTGGCGCGGGTCCAGGATGCATTCATGAGCCACCAGCCCTTTGTTGCCGGAGTAGAGGACCGGGAAGAGGGGGCCGAGTTTTCTGGCGATGTAGTTGGCGTTCAGGATAGCCATTTCCGTGGCTTCCTTGAGGCCTTCCGGCCCCATCATGGAGAGGTACATCCAGCAGATGGCGGCAATGGAGGCACTTCCCCACGCTGCGGAGGCCACAGCTCCTTCCTCATGGCCCAGCGTGAGGTGGCCGGGCAGGAAGGGAACGAGGTGTTCCGCCACGCCGATGGGCCCGATGCCGGGGCCGCCGCCGCCGTGCGGCATCGCAAAAGTTTTATGCAGGTTCAGGTGGCAGACGTCTGCGCCGATGCAGCCGGGGCAGGTCAGCCCCACTTGGGCGTTCATGTTGGCGCCGTCCATGTACACTTGGCCGCCGTTGGCGTGGACGATGTCACAGAGTTCCCTGATGGTTTGTTCATATACCCCGTGCGTGGAGGGGTAGGTGACCATGATGCAGGAGAGGTTGTCCCGGTGGGCTTCCGCCTGGGCTTTCAGGTCCTCCATGTCGATGTTGCCGCCTTCGTCGCATTTGACGGGCACCACCTTGAGGCCCGCCATGGCGGAGGAAGCGGGGTTCGTTCCGTGGGCGGAGGTTGGGATGAGGCAGACGTCGCGGTGGCCTTCTCCGGCGTGCTTCTGGTAGCGGCGGATGGCCAGCAGGCCGGCGTATTCCCCCGCCGCGCCCGCGTTGGGCTGGAGGGAGACGGCGGCAAAGCCCGTGATTTTCGCCAGGCGGTCGGACAGGATGGAGAGCATTTCCCGAATGCCTTCCGACTGGTCCGCCGGAACAAAGGGATGCAGGGAGCTGGTTTCCGGCCACGTGATGGGGATCATCTCGGAAGCGGCGTTCAGCTTCATCGTGCAGGAACCCAGAGGGATCATGGCTTCGTTCAGGGCCAGGTCCCGTGATTCCAGACGGCGGATGTAGCGCATCATTTCCGTTTCGGAATGGTAGGAGTTGAAGGCCTTTTCCGTGCAGAAGGGCGTCTGGCGCGTATGGACTGGGGCCCAGGCGGGAGTCCCGCAGCAGCAGGGGGCGGAGGCTTCCGCGCCTGCAAGGGCGGACGCCAGCGCCGCTACGTCTGCGCAGGTAGCGGTTTCATCCAGGGAAATGGTGACGTGGTCGGCATCTGCCTTGCGGATGTTGTAGCCCGCTTCCAGGGCTTTCCGGACCATGGCGTCCGCCTGGCCGGGGACGGTCAGCAGCAGGGTATCAAAGAAGTCCTTGTTTTCAATGGTGATGCCGGCGGCCGTGAGCGCCTTGTACAGGCTTTTGGTTTTCCGGTGGATTTCCGTGCCGATGCGCTTGAGGCCTTCCTGCCCGTGGTATACGGCGTAGAAAGCGGCGAGCACGGCCAGAAGCACCTGGGCGGTGCAGATGTTGGAGGTGGCCTTGTCACGGCGGATGTGCTGTTCCCGCGTTTGCAGGGCCAGGCGGTAGGCCGGGCGTCCCTGGGTGTCTATGGACATGCCGATGAGGCGGCCGGGCATGCGGCGCTTCAGGGCGTCCGTGCAGGACATGTAGGCGGCGTGGGGGCCGCCGAAGCCCATCGGAACGCCGAAGCGCTGCGTATTGCCGATGCAGATGTCAGCGCCGAAGGCGCCGGGCTCCCGGATGACGGTGAGGGCCATAAGGTCCGCCGCCACGACGCAGAGCGCGCCCGCGGCATGCACGCGGGAGAAGAAGTCCGTGTAGTCGCAAATGCGGCCGAGCGTGTCCGGATACTGGACAAGCGCTCCGGCCAGGTCCGCGCCGACGGAGGCGGGGTCAAAGGAGGCCCAGTCCCCCACCAGGATGTTGACGCCCTGGAAGGCGGCGCGGGTGCGGATGACGCTGATGGTCTGGGGATGGCAGGTGTCCGCCACAAAGAAGGTGTTCGCCTTCGGGCGCGCGTTCCGGCACATGGTGACGGCTTCCGAGGCAGCGGTGCCTTCATCCAGCAGGGAGGCGTTCGCCACCGGCAGGCCCGTCAGGGAGGAAACCATGGTCTGGAAGTTCATGAGCATTTCCAGGCGCCCCTGGGCGATTTCCGGCTGATAGGGCGTGTAGGCCGTGTACCAGCCGGGATTTTCCAGTACGTTGCGCAGGATGACGGAGGGCGTGACGGTGCCGTAGTAGCCCTGGCCGATGAAGGTTTTCAGAAGCTTGTTTTTCCGGAGGATGGAACGGAGTTCCTCCAGGGCTTCCGTTTCCGATTTGGCTGCGGGCAGGTCCAGAGGCTCCTGCATCCGGATGTCTGCGGGAACGATGTCCGCAATGAGTTCATCAAGCGTTTGGTAGCCGAGGCTGTCAAGCATCTCCCGGCGTTCTTCCCCCTGGGGGCCGATGTGCCGTCTGGCAAAGTCTGAGTGGGTATTCATGTGGTATCTGGCAGGTAATGGAGCCCGGCCGCGGGGGCCGGGTTAAATTCAAAATGCCCCGGGATGGGATCACCGGGGCGGGGGAAGGAGGAACGGGTCAGGAGCAATATTCCTCGTAGTCCGTGGCGTTCATCATGTCTTCCGTTTCCGTGGGAACGTCCAGGCGGATTTTGTACAGCCAGCCTGCGCCGTAGGGATCGGAGTTGATGAGGGAGGGATCATTGGAAAGCTCTTCATTCACTTCCAGGATTTCACCGGAAACGGGGGTGTACACGTCACTGGCGGCCTTGACGGATTCCACGACGGCGACGGGATCGCCGGCGGCAACGGTGGCGCCTACTTCGGGAAGGTCTACAAAGACTACATCGGAGAGTTCCGCCTGTGCATGGTCTGAGATGCCGATGGTGCCGATGTCCCCGTCAATTTCAATCCATTCGTGGTCTTTGGAATACAGCAGATTTTCTGGTACGTCGTGCATAAGATGTAATTGTTTGAGGTGAGAGTGTAGTAAAATGCAGTGTTTGTCAGTTTATTTTTGCGCCGTAGTGTCAGCCTTTCTTGTAAAAGGGTTTTTTAACTACCACGGCAGGGAATTTCCTTCCCCTTACGTCAATTTCCAGCTCGGTGCCGACCTTGGCATGGGCGACAGGCAGGTAAGCCAGGGCAATGCCCTTCATCAGTGAAGGAGAGAGCACGCCGCTGGTAAGTTCTCCGATGGCTTCTCCTCCGGGAACGTGAACGGCATAGTGGGCGCGGGGAGGAGCTCCCTTGCCGGTGTATTCAATAGCCACCAGGCGCCGGGTGAGGCCGTTGGCTTTCTGTTCACGAAGAATATCGGCGCCGGTGAAGTCCGTATCCAGCGCGCAGAAGAAGCCGAGCCCGGCTTCCAGAGGCGTTTTGTCCGGAGCGAGGTCGGAACCGTTCAGAGGATAGCACATTTCCAGGCGCAGGCTGTCGCGGGCGCCCAGGCCGCAGGGCTTGGCTCCTGCGTCAAGGAAGGCTTCAAACCATTTGACACCTTCCCGGGCCGGACAGAAGAATTCAAAGCCGTCTTCCCCGGTATAGCCGGTGCGGCAGACGAGGAGGTCCGTTCCGTCCACCGTGATGCGGGAGATGCCGTTGCGGGGGGGAAGTTCCACTCCGGGAATGACGCGGGCGAAGACTTCCCCGCATTTGGGGCCCTGGACGGCCAGGCCCACGTATTCGTCGGAATGGTTTTCCAAGACTACGTCCGCGGGCTTGTGGGCGGAGAGCCACGCGAAGTCTTCGTTAATCTTGGAGGCGTTCACCACCACGAAGAAGGTTTCCGGCTCCATCCGGTACAGGATGAGGTCATCAATGACTCCGGCCCGGTCATTGAGCATGATGGAGTATTGCCCCTGGCCGATGTTCAGTTTATTGATGTCATTGGTCAGCATGGAGTTCAGCCATGCCGCCGCCGCGGCGCCGGCCACCGTGAACTGGCCCATGTGGGAGATGTCAAAAATGCCGCAGGCTTCGCGCACGGCTTTGTGTTCGTCCAGGATGCCGGTGTACTGCACCGGCATGTTCCAGCCGGCGAAGGGAACCATTCTGGCTCCCAGTTCAGCGTGCTTGGCTGCCAAAGGGGTGGATTTGACGTCGGAATCAGTCATGAGGCGATGTGAAGGTTATGAGCAATCTGCTCTCTGCATCAGGAAAAGTCAATGGAATTCCGGTAAAGCTTTGGGCTAAACATTGAAGCGGAATTCGACCACGTCTCCATCCTTGACGACATATTCCTTTCCTTCAATGCGCAGCTTGCCGTGCTCCCGCGCTCCCGCCTTGCCGCCGCAGGATACCAGGTCATCGTAATGCACCACTTCCGCAGCGATGAAGCCGCGTTCAAAATCCGTGTGGATGACGCCCGCCGCCTGGGGGGCCTTGGCCCCGGCCGGGATGGTCCAGGCCCGCGTTTCCTTGACTCCGGTGGTGAGGTAGGTGCGCAGGCCCAGAAGGTGGTACACGGCGCGGATGAGGTCGGAAACGCCGGAGTCCTGCACGCCCAGGGATTCCAGGAATTCGCGGGCTTCTTCCTCCGAGACGTCGATGAGCTCTTCTTCAATCCGGGCGGAGATGACAATGGCTTCCGCGTTGTGGTGTTCCGCCACGTATTTTTTCACCTGGGAGACGTAGGGGTGCGCGTCCGGATTGTTGATGGCGTCCGCCAGTTCGTCTTCATTGACGTTGCAGGCAAAGATGCTTTTTTTGCCCGAAAGGAGCTGGAAGGAATGGAGCAGCTTGCGTTCGTCGTCATCCAGCTGCGCTTCAAAGGTGAGGGCCGGATTGCCTTCATTCAGGTGGGGCAGCAGCTTGGTGATGAGGGCTACCTCCGCCTTGGCTTCCTTGTCTCCGCTGCGGGCCTTGCGCTCCCGGGAGGAAAGCCTTTTGTCCATGGTGGCGATGTCCGCCAGAATTAGTTCCGAATTGATGATTTCAATGTCGCGCAGGGGGTTCACGGAACCGAGCTCGTGGATGATATCGTCATTGTCAAAGCAGCGCACCACCTGCACAATGGCGTCCACTTCACGGATGTTCGCCAGGAACTGGTTGCCCAGGCCTGCTCCTTCCGAGGCGCCCTTGACCAGGCCGGCAATGTCCACGAATTCAATAAGGGTGGGGATGATTTTTTCAGAGCCGGACATGTCGGAAAGCACTTGCAGGCGGGAGTCCGGCACCGTGACCATGCCCACGTTCGGGTCAATGGTGCAGAAAGGATAATTGGCCGCCTGGGCCTTGCGGGTCCTGGTGACCGCGTTGAAGAGGGTGGACTTGCCGACGTTGGGGAGACCTACAATACCTGCCTGTAACATAGGCAGGACTGATAGCGGCTCACGCCGTGAAAGTCAAATACCAATTGCCTCCGTGCATTTATGCGGCGTCCCCCAGGGCCCATTTGAGCAGGTTTTCCGATTCCGTCCAGATGCGGGACGGATGGCAGCCGAGAACGACGACGATGACATGGCGGCCGTTGAAGCCGGCGGAGGAGACCAGGCAGCGGCCGGCGGCGTTCGTGTAGCCGGTTTTCATGCCGGTGACCCACGGGTGCTGGGTGAGCAGCTTGTTGGTGTTTCTCAGCAGAAGCGTCTTGCCGTTGGCACGGGTGAAGGCGTACTGGCGTTTGCAGATGATGTTGCGCAGTTCCGGATTGCGGTAGACGTAATAGGCGCAGCGGGCCATGTCAATGGCGGTGGAGTACTGGTCCGCGGGGAGACCGTTGGGGTTGACGAAGCGGGAGTTGTACATGCCCATCTGGCGCGCCTTGGCGTTCATCAACTGGGCGAAACGGGGTACGGAACCCGCCGTGTCGCGGGCCAGGGCCACGGCTACGTCATTGAAGCTGCGGATCATCAGGGCATTGAGCAGTTCCCGGCGGGAATAGACTTCTCCGGCGCGGAAGCCCAGCTTGGTGGGGTCTGCCTTGGTGTCGGAAGGCTGGATAACCACCTTCCTGTCCAGGCTGCCGTGTTCAAGCACGACCATGGCCGTCACGAGTTTCTGCGTGCTGGCTACCTGGCGGTGCTGCAGTCCGTTGTGGGAGAAAAGCACTTTTCCGGTGAGGGCGTCCATGACGCAGGCGCTGGCGCAGCGGGGCGTGCGCGGGGCGCTCGGCGGAATGGCCACCGGGCGCGTGGGAAAGTTGGCGGGACGGGGAAGGGCGTTGGCTACCGGCTGGGAAAGCTGTGGGGGAACAGGCGTTGCCAGGGGGATGTAATCACTTGAATCCCCATACGATTGGCAGCTCGTGGAGCTCAGGCAAAGGGTGAATCCTGCGAGAAGGGCGAACAAACGCATGTCTTGTTGCTACAGTAAGAAGTTTCATTCATCAAGCCCAAACTCCGCATTTGAAAGGGAGTTGGACAAAAAAAGGCCGCGGGTTGTTCGATCCGCGGCCTTTTCTCTCTATTAACTACCTATGGAACCAAAAACCACCCTGGACGGATTTTGAGTTACTTTTCCCACCCGTCGGATAGATCTTGTGAAGGGTGAGACTTGATCCCGCAAAAAGACGTTCAAAATATGTCCGTAAACGGTTATTATTTTAAGAGATATTCCTGCATGTTTTTATCTTTGACTTAATATAAATACGTTATGTGGTTTTGGCCTTGCGTGTGCTGCCTGTTGCAGGCATGAAAGTTCTTCCGCAGGCCTTGAAGCGGGGAGCTTCCCTTGTTGACATATTTAATTTATGGAATGATAACTGTTAGGAGGTAGCTTGAAGGCTTTTTTAGATGTTTGAGAGTATTTGTTTTGCATCCGGAGAAGAAAGTTTTTTTGGTGGAGGCGGACCGGAAGCAAAGAAAAAAGTTATTGCGGAGCATAGACGATTATGGTTTCTTACCATAAATTTGAATCATCATGAAAGCTTCCGTCCTGTTTTTGTCACTGGCAGCCTCCTGCATGGCCTGCGCCGAAGTTCTTCCGTTCAAGACTCCTTCTTTTGATACCAAGAGATGCGCTGACAGCGCCAAGTCCTCCGTGTCCATGGAGCAGAAGGAAACGTGCGTTGAGGTGAAGCTGGCGGACGGGGAGGACGGCATGGAGGTAATGGTTCCCTTCCGGGACAAGAATGATTACAGCAACCTGGCCGTTTTTGAAAAGGCGTTTGCCAAGGAGAATGTTTCAAAGAAGCTTGATGTTTTGAAGAAGGCGGAGCCGAGGCTGGTCAAGACCATGATCCGTGGCAAGGAGGTGAAATGCCCGGTGGTGCCGCTCGTTTCCCCGATCAAGGGGGAAGACGGCTTGATGCTGGCGCTTTTCCTGGCGTCCTATGAAAAGATAGATTTCAAGGCCCAGCAGGAAGGCCGTTTTCAGAAGAAAAGAAACCCGGACGACATCAAGTTTGTGTATGGAGTGATTTTTGAAGTTTCCGACCCTGTCTCCAAGAAGAAGCTGGCCGTCCCCGTCAAGTGGGAGCAGGCGGAGACGATTTCCGCCTGGATTGATGCCGTGCGCAAGGAGGTTAAGCAGTAGGAGCTTTTTCCCTGTTCCTTTTAACCGTGTTGACGCACGCCGCCGCCGTTCGGGGGGCTGCCTTTGTTGAGGCATTACCGGGAAGGGGGGAACTGTCTAGTGCTCCTTGTGGTTGATGGAAAAGTATCCGCCTGCATCCGGCGTGATTTGGCCTGCAATTTGCATTCTGGACAGAAGCGGCGTAATGGCGCATGCCGGTTTTCCCAGTGAGGCGCAGAGGGTGTCAATGGTGTTGAAGCCCAGCCTGACGGCGTGGAGGATTTCCTTTTCCTCCGCAGAGGGAGGAAGGGGAGGCGCGGCGGCGGAAAGGGAGGATGAGGAGAAAAGAGGCAGACCCTGTTCCGGTGCGGTCCATTTCATGTCATGCAGGATGTCGGTGGCACTGGCGGCCAGCGTGGCTCCGTCCCGGATGAGGGCGTGGCAGCCGTCGGAGGAATGCCGGTCAACCGGGCCGGGAATGCAGAAGACCTCCCGTCCCTGTTCCCCTGCCGTCCGCGCCGTGATCAGGGCTCCGCTGCGTCCGGAGGCTTCCACCACCAGCGTCGCGCGGCTCCAGCCGCTCACAATGCGGTTGCGCATGGGAAAGGTGGTGCGGGAGGGCGGCAGCTCCATCGGGAACTCGGAGACTACCGCTCCATGGCCGTCCGCAATGCGCTGCGCCAGGTTTCTGTTTTCCCGGGGATATAGCCTGTTGAGCCCCGCTCCGATGACGGCGACGGTGCGTCCTCCTGCATCCAGGGCTCCCGTATGGGCCTCCGTATCCACGCCGCGCGCCAGTCCGGAAATGACGGTTACCCCGGCTTCCGCCAAATCATGAGAGACGGTTCTGGCGCATAGCCTGCCGTAGTGGGTGGCCATGCGTGAGCCGACGACGGCGATGGAGCGTTCGGAATCCCCCGCGGTCCAGGATCCCCAGGAATAAAGGACGATGGGAGGATCCGGCAGATCGCGCAGGGCGGCGGGGTAGGAGGCGTCAAAGACCGTGGTGATTGCGGCCCCCGCCTTGTCCGCCAGTTCCAGCTCCCGGTGCGGATTGACGATGCTCCGCCAGGAGGAGATGTGGCGCGCCAGCTGTGCCCCGATGCCGGGAATTTCCATCAGCATGGAGGCCGGGGCTTCCAGAACCAGTTCCGGAGAGGCGAATACCTGCATGAGGCGCATGACTCTGACGGGTCCCAGCCCCGGTATCAGGTTCAGGGTTATGGCGGCTTCCCGGGGCGTCATGAATAAGGGGTCAGTTCCTGGTAAACGTCCAGATGGGCCTGAATCATATCCTCCATCTTGTAAGGGGAGGGTATTTGCCGGGGCAGGGGCGGAGGCTGGGCGTACCAGCGGGAAAGCAGGTCGGCCATGGCGGAGGTGTCCCCCACGGCGATGTTTCCTTCCGGCAGGAAGGAGTCCAGTTGTTCCTTGACTCCGCCGTGGGCGTATCCGGCAACGGGCCTGCCCAGGGCGAGCGCCTCAAGGGTTGATTTGCCGAAGGCTTCCGGGCTTTTGGTCAGGGAAAGGGTGACGGAGCACGTGGAAATGATGTCCCGCAGATCCTGGCGGTGGCCGGTCCAGGTGAAGGCGTGGGAGACGCCGGCCCGCTCGATTTCCCGGAGGACTTCGTTTTTATATTCTTCCTTTCCCTTTTTAGTCTCTCCCACGATGACGGCGTGGGCCGGAATTCCCCGTTCCAGAAGCTGTCTGACAATGGGAATCAGGTCTAATTGCCCTTTCAGGCGCGTGATGCGGCCCGGCAGGCACAGGGTGAATTTCCCCTTGAGTTCGGGATAGGACATGTGCCAGCCCGTGAGCCATTCCCGGGAGGGGGAGTAGTCCGGGTGGTGCTGGTCCGGGGAAATGGCGTTGGGGATGATTCTGATGTGGTCCTCGGGAGTGGACGGATAATGGGTGAGGATGTAGTCCCTGATGCAGTTGGAAACGGCGATTACCCGTTCCCCCCGGCTCATGATGGCGGAGTACCGGTTGACGGAATAGAAGCCGTGCACGCTGGTGACGAGGCCGGGCCTGTCTTCCGGCGGCAGTTTTTTCCACGCCAGGTAACCCACCCAGGCGGGAACGCGGGAATGGAGATGCAGGATGTCCGGCCTGACGGCCTGGAGCAGGGCGCGGAGGGCGCCGATTCGGAAGAAGGTGGCAAGGCTTTTTTTGCCGATCGGCATCAGGATGTGGCGGGAGCCTTCCTTTTCCAGCCGGGGCACCAGGCGTCCGCCGCCGGAGACGACGATGTTTTCCACGCCCCGGGCGGAAAGGCCGCTGCCCAGTTCCATGACGACTTGTTCCACGCCGCCGGATTCCATGGAGGGGACGAGATGTACTATTTTCATAAGGCGTGAAACTGGGGGAAGAATCGGGTGAGGATGTAATCTGCGGCGCGGTCCGCCTCCAGAAGAGGGGCTCCGGGAGCTGCCAGGCGGAAGCCCTGCTTTTTCCAATCCCGGTATCCGGTGACCAGACCTTCCTTTTCCAGCATTTCCAGGCCGGCCAGAATGCGGGATTTACGGTTGCCGTGGCGGCGGGGGACGGCCAGAACGCCTACGGGCGCGCCCGCGCCCAGCGCTTCATATACCATGGAGACGCTATCCTGGCTGACCCAGGTGGCGGAGGCGTGCGCCAGATGCCGCGCTACCCACCCCGGCTGCGTTTCCTCCACGGGGACGACGGTGATCTCCGGGACGGCCGTCTGGATTTTCTCTGCAAAACCCCTCGGCGTCCGGCGCGAGGTGGTCAGCACGATGTTGCCGGGGGTGTTGATGCTGATGTCCGAGAGCTGGTTGAGCATGGCTTCGTCATCCCAGTCAAAATCCTTGCTGGGGCCTCCGATGAGGATCAGCGTGATATCCTTCGGAATGGAGGGGGCAGGCCTCATGGGGTGAAGCGCTCCATGGGTGGGAAAAATGCCCGTGTCCGTATAGTCGCGTCCGGGGCGCAAGTCATGGCGGGGAATGAGGCAGAGGTCGAAAAAGGTGCAGGGAAGCGTGGGCTTCATGCAGAGGACGGCCCGGGTTTTGAAATGATGGCGGGCGCAGATGAGCGGGATATGCGTGGCGTGCCCGGCGGAGATGAACAGGTCCGGCCGCGGCGTGTCGCTGCCGGAGACGACCTTCCGGATTTTCCCCAGAAGGGAAAGTCCCTGCAGGTCCACCGTTTCCACGGCGCCCCCTGCTTTGGCAATCAGGGCCTGCGCCAGCCCCAGGGACTGGTTGAGATGGCCCTGTTTCCCATCGCTCAGAATCCGGATGTTCATACAGGTCTATTATGAAGCGGCGGCAGGGTGCAGGCAATCCAATTTCCACCGGATTGAAGAAAATTCTTGGTGGAAGGGGCGCTCTTGTCCATGATGCGGGCGTGCTGACGCCGGATCCCGCTGTTGTTAAAGATTCCCTGTGCGCCGTGTCCCGGCAGCTTGGATTTTCCGGCTGCCGGGTGGCCCGTGCGGGAAGGAGCCCGCATGCGGAAAAATTGTTCCAATGGCTGGAACGGGGCTGGCACGCCGGGATGGAATGGATGGCGCGTTCCCCGGAGCGGAGGGCGGACCCCGCGGAGGTGCTTCCCGGCTGCCGTTCCGTCATCTGCCTGTCCTATGACTATGATAGTCCTTCCATGCGTCCGGAAGGGGAGGGAAGCATCTGCCTTTACGCCCATGGAAGGGACTACCACGGAATTCTGGAAGAGAAGCTGGCGGATTTGCAGGAACTGCTTTCCATTTACGGCGGTGAGCAAAAGGGGTATGTGGACGCCGGACCCGTCATGGAACGGGATCACGCGGAGGCATGCGGCCTGGGATGGCGCGGAAGAAGCGGCCTGATCGTTCGCAGGAAGGGGGGCTCGCGCTTTTTCATCGCCACCCTGCTGACCACGCTGGAGCTGGAGCCGGACGCTCCGGTCTCCCACGGGTGCGGAAGCTGCCGGCGCTGTGCGGACCTGTGCCCGACGGGCGCGATCATGGAAAACGGCCAGATGGATGCCGGGCGCTGCCTTTCCTACTGGACGATTGAACACCGGGGCTCCATTCCGGAGGAAATACGCCCCCTGGTAGGAACACGGCTGTACGGGTGCGACACCTGCGTGACAGTCTGCCCCTGGAACGGGAAGCCCCTGCCGGATGCGGATGAACGGTTCCGCATGTCCCGCCTGCTGGCCTCCATTCCGCTGCGCGATCTGCTTTCCCTGGATGCCGGCGGTTTTGCGGACCTGTTCCGGAATTCCCCCCTGAAAAGAATCAAGAGGGAAGGGCTGCTGCGCAACGGCTGCATTGTGCTGGGGAATGCGGGAGCTCCGGATGACATTGATTTTCTGAAGGCGCTTTCCGGAGAATCCCCCCTGGTGGCGGAACATGCTTCCTGGGCGGTGGAACGCATCCTGCGCCGCCACGGGCTCCATGCATGTTCAAGCGGCGCAAGAGATTAAAAATAGAAAAAATGACGTTTTGCTCTTGTCAAAACCTCAATTTATGGTATCCATCTTGCCCCAAGCAATAGCTCTGCGCGAGGCAGAGAAAAATAACAGCTAGCAAATCCAATCCATTATGGCACGCCTTTTCGGTACAGAAATACCCAACGAGAAGCGCATCGAGGCTTCCCTTCCGTATATTTACGGAATCGGGCACTCGACTTCTAAGAGAATCCTGGAACAAGCAGGCATCAATCCCGACATCCGTACGGGACAGCTTACCGACGAACAACTCACGAAGATTGTTCAAGTGATCACCACTGACGGAATCCTGATTGAAGGTGACCTTCGTCGTGAAAAGCAATCCATTCTCAAGCGTCTGACCTCCATCAACTGCTATCGCGGTCAGCGCCACCGCCGCGGCCTTCCGGTCCGTGGCCAGCGTACCCGCACGAATGCCCGTACCCGTAAAGGCAAGAAGAAGACCGTTGGCGCGCAGGCCAAGAAGAAGTAATCCGCCAACCTGAATTTATATATATAGCTTTACTATGGCTAGCGAAGAAATCATCAACGAAACCGCCGAAAAGCCCGTGGAAGCGGCAGCTCCCGCTCCCGCTGCTGAAACTCCGGCCGCCGCTGTTTCCGCTCCTGAAGAAGTCAAGAAGCCTGAGCCCCGCAAGGACATTTTTGCGGAACTCGGTCTGGGCGGCGATGACGACAAGCCCAAAATCCTGAAGGCCAAGGGCAGCAAGAACGTTTCCTCCGGCGTGGTTCATGTTTCCTCCACGTTCAACAACACCGTCGTGACCGTCACCGACCAGCGCGGCAACGTGATCGGCTGGTCCTCCGCCGGCAAGATGGGCTTCAAGGGCTCCCGCAAGAGCACGGCTTACGCCGGTCAGGTGGTTTGCCAGGACGCCTGCCGCCAGGCCATGGGCCACGGTCTGCGTGAAGTGGAAGTGCGTGTGAAGGGGCCGGGTTCCGGTCGTGAATCCGCCGTGCGCGCCGTGCAGACGATCGGTATTGAAATCACCTCCATCAAGGACGTGACCCCCATTCCCCACAACGGCTGCCGTCCCCCGAAGGCCCGCCGC
Organism: Akkermansia muciniphila; assembly: GCA_947624785.1. Lineage (GTDB taxonomy): Bacteria > Verrucomicrobiota > Verrucomicrobiia > Verrucomicrobiales > Akkermansiaceae > Akkermansia > Akkermansia muciniphila_F. The sequence goes on from CANQLV010000002.1 coordinate 74,810, forward strand.
GTCTAATTGAATCCTTTTACCTATAGATCTAATATATCATGGCTCGTTATACCGGTCCCCGCGATAAAGTGTCCCGCCGTTTTGGCGTTGCTCTTTTCGGTTCCACCAAGGCTCTTGAAAAGCGCCCCTTCCCCCCCGGCCAGCATGGCATGCGCGCCGGCCGCAAGAAGAAGTCCGACTACGGCGTGATGCTTGCTGAAAAGCAGAAGCTGCGTTTCCAGTACGGTGTGCTTGAAGGCCAGTTCCGCAAGTATTACGCAGAAGCCGCCCGCCGCCGCGGCATTACCGGCGACATCCTGCTTCAGCTCCTTGAACTCCGTCTGGACAATGTTGTGTACCGTCTCGGTTTCAGCAACACCCGCGCCGGCGCCCGTCAGCTCGTTTCCCACGGCCATATCACCGTGAACGGCAAAAAGACGAACGTTGCATCCTACTCCTGCCGCCCTGGCGATGTGATCGCCGTCGGAGGAAAGGCCTCCTCCCAGCAGCTTGCCACCCGTTTCCTTGACCTGACCCAGGCCACCGTGGTTCCGGATTGGCTGGAATGCGACCGTGACAAGCTCACGGGCAAGATTGCTCGCGTACCTTCCAAGGAAGAGATTGCTCCCATCGTCAATGAGCAGCTCATCGTGGAATTCTACTCCCGTTAATCTTATTTCCTTCTGGATTTGCTTCAAAACCCCGGTTGCCTTTTGGTGGCCGGGGTTTTGGGCGTTTAAGGGAAGAGGCGGGAGAGTTGAGAGTTGAGAGTTTGGGGCGGCGAGTATAGGATGGGGGTATGACGGATGATTTGAGCGGAAGGGGAGTGGCCCTTTTTGATATGGACGGGACGTTGCTGCCTTGGGATACGCAATACGTTTTTTCCTGCTTCGTGGTGAGGCGCCATCCATGGCGGCGCCTGCTGGTGCTGCTTTTCCTGGCCTGCATTCCTCTTTATGTTCTGAGGATATGGGATGAAAACCGGATGAAGCGGGCCTATCTCATTTATTTGTGGGGTCTCCCCGCAGAAACGGTGCGGGAGTATGGAAGGGAGTTCGGATATCTGGCGCAGGAATGGATTTATCCGGAGTTGAAGGAACGGCTGGAGGAGCACCGGAAGAAGCGGGATCTGTGCCTCATGGTTTCCGCCTCCCCTACTTTTTACGCGGAACCTCTGGGTGAACTGCTGGGATTTGACGGCGTTCTCGGAACGGACGTGCTTCTGGACGGCCGCATGCCGGCGATGCCGGAATTGCCGAACGGCAACAACAAGGGACAGATGAAGGTAGAGCGCCTGCGCGAGCGAAAGGTGCTGCCGGAGCACGGCGTTCTGGAGAACGCCGCCGCCTACAGCGACAGTTCCGCGGATATGCCCATGCTGCTTTCCTGCGGGCGGAGGACCCTGGTGAATCCCTCTCCTTCCCTGAAGGAAGATGAACGCCTGGCCGGGGCGGAATGCCTGTATCCTGCCCGGCCATGGAGAGGAAAGCTTGGCAAGATCTGGAAGATTGCTCTTTTTGTCATGGGGATGGTAAATATAAATGTTAGAAAATCAATGATTAGCTAACTGTGGGGGAGAAAAGGCTTTACATTTGTGACGGAAATGTTTCACTTTCCTTAACAAGGGGGAAAAGATACTTTTCTTTCCTTGCTAGCAAATCAACAATTAATACCCTAACCAAGTAATAGTCATGCAAACCAAGAACATCATCAGTGTTGCGGCAGCTGTGGCATCCTTTGCCGGCGCTGCTCTTGCGGGTACTCCCGTCAAGATTGTTGCTCCGACTCCGGTTCCCACTCCCGTGGCGACTGTCAGCCCGCTGTCCGGCGATATTTACGCCGGTTATGCCTCCAATTACACCAGCCGCGGCATCGTGGCTTCCCACGCCTTGGTGGGAGGGGATAGCGTTATCCCTGCCGGTGTAAATCTGAATTACAAGCTGAGCGACGCCAACTCCATTGTGGGTGCCGCTTCCTACACCTCCCTGACCTCCGGTCACGAGCTGCTTGGCATGAAAGATATTGCTTTCCACAATGAAACCAATTTCAACCTTGGCTGGAAGAACCAGGACGGTTTGCTGAAGAACCTGTCCACCACCCTCGGCTGGAATCTGATTCATGGCGGTCTGCTCGGCAACTTTGCCAAGTATGATTACAGCAACATTCTTGCAAACGAGGTCGTTGGCCAGCGTCATGCCCACTCCGTGGCTCAGGAATTCTATCTGAACCTGAACTATGACCTGTGCAGCAACTGGTTCGCCGGTGTGACCACGAGCTATGGCTTCCAGGGAATGACCGGATGGTGGTTCCAGCCGTATGTGGGCTGGAAGGCTTCCATCTGCCCCGCCACGGACATTGTGATTACGGGCGGCATGTCTGCCACTGCCGGCTACTTTGACAGCAAGTCCGCTTTCATGTCCAACGGCGCGCAAGCCTGGTGGGTGAAGGCTGAACTGCCTGTCAAGCTGGGCGTGAAGAATCTGGCCGTGGTTCCCTTCGTCAGCTTCAACTGGGCCGGAAACGGCGCCTTGAAGGCTAACAAGGGCGTGGACGCAGGTTCCAAGCCTTACAAGAACTTCGGCGTGGTGGCTGGCGCCAACCTCGTCTATTCCTTCTAAGCTGTCCGGCTTACGATTGAATCATGTTTCAAGAGCGGCGGAGCAATCCGCCGCTCTTTTGCTTTCATGATCCGGATGAAGGAAAGGGAAATTGCTTATTAAGGCGGGGTTCGGAATCCGGCTATCATTCCTGCTCCGGCCAGTGATGGCATAGGAAAAGTTGGCAGGGATATGGCTGCGGTGGCAATTCCGGGGAAATTTGGGCAGCCGCAGGGCCGGATTTTCTTATTCCTTGCAGCATAAGCGGATTGCGGAGGCATTGGCTTTCCGGGTTGAAGGAGAATTGCTCCGCTCCTTTTTTGCTTGTTGCCAGAGGCGGTTTTTTTATTCAGAATGCCGTGGAACAGGAGTTCCAAATTTATGAGTTTTTCCTTTTTTTCTGCTATGGGGGCGGTTCTGGCCGGTTCCATTTCAATTTCCCTGGCGGAGTCACGCATTCCGGATGTTCCTTCCGATCCGCCTTTGAGACCCGTGAGCGGCAGCTTGAAGGCGGGCTATTCCACGAATTACGAATTCCGCGGCCTGATTCCCGGCGGCTGCAATCCCACGGCCCCGTTGCGTCTGGACTGGAGAAGCGACCTGAATGACCGGTATTCCCTGATTCTGGCGTTGAAGGAGGAGATTTTCCTGGGGCATCCGGCGGTTGACATGGAGAATGAGACAATGGCTGACCTTGGGCTTCAAAGGAAGTTCGGGAAGGCCACTTACGCCGCATTATCCTTCCGTGCGAATGACGGCGGCCTGGCGGGGTTTGCCTCCGAACGTTTGTTCGGCAAAGGTGGAACGACGTATGAAACGGCGCTGATTCTGCGCCATGACCTGGGCTTCCTGCCCGGTTTTTATGCGCAGGGAAGCGCCGCTTATTCCTTTTACGGGATTACGGGCTGGTGGTTTGACATGTGCACCGGGTCGGATTTCCGGATGACGGAGAACCTTTACATGGGATTCAAGTTCGGCGCGGTGCTGAGTTCCTCCTACTGGCCTTCCGGCAGCAACGGCTGGCAGTCCCTGTACGTCAGGGTGACGGCGAATTACCGTTTGTTCGGGAATATTTTTGTGGAACCGTTTGTGGGGCTGCACTGGCTCGGCAAGGGAGCCCACGGGGTGAACAGGGCGTATGGGAGAACGCTGGTGAAGGGCAATAGCTGGGTGACGGGCGTCAGCCTGGTTTATAGCTTCTGACCGGTTGGAGGCGTTTGCCCCTCCTGCGGGAAAAGGTCCGCACGCATGCGGATCATGTCAATGCACTGCACGCCGTTGTCCCAGACGGGTTCCGGGTAGTTGTCCGTAAAGTGGTTTTTAACGACGCCTGAAATCCGGAAGCCGCAGCTTTCATACAGGGCCATCGGACCCGGGGATGCATTGCACGTTCCCAGTTCCGCATGCCGTGCCCCCTTGTTCCTGATAACATCCAGGGCGTGCAGCACCAGGGCGGTTCCGCAACCGTGCCTCCTGTATTCAGGGGCTACGGAACAGTTCATGATTTCCCATGTGTCTTCCCCCGTTTGCCGGATGACGATGGCTCCGGCGGCAGCGCCGCGGCTCCGTGCGACGTAAAGTTCGCCGTGGGCCAGATGGTCCGCTACCTGGCGTTCGTCCGGATCGGCATCCAGCAGAAGTTCCCTGAGGGGAGGGGGCGGAGGCCACACGGCTGTTTCCTGCGCCACATGGAAGGCTGGGGCCGTCATTCCGCGCGCATGAAGATGATGGAGTCCGCCAGCAGTTCCCCCTGCAGGCTGTCCCCCTGGATGACGACGGGCTGGCCGGAGGTGATAAGCCCTTTTTCCTTCAGCAGGTTCAGAGCGGTGGAGATCATGCGGGCCGGGTCTTTCAGGAAGGGGGATTCAAAGGCGGTCACGTCGCGCGCCAGCGCGAGCTGCCGGACGACAACGGGGTCATTGCTGAAGGCGAAGATGGGAGCCCGTTCCGGCCTGAGGACGGCTGCCTGCGTGGCGGCCAGGCCGCGGCGGGTGAAGATGACCATGCAGGCGTTTTCCACGGAGTCTGCCAGGGAGATGGCTGCCTTGGTGGCCTTCTGTCTGTCTCCGTTCAGGATGGCGGAGGCGGCAAAGTTGAGGTTGCCGGAGCGCTCCATGCGGTGCGCGATGGAGTCCAGGACCTCCACGCAGCGCACGGGATAATGGCCTACGGAGGTTTCTCCGGAGAGCATGACGGCGTCCGCCTGTTCAAAGATGGCGTTGGAAACGTCCGTGACTTCCGCACGGGTGGGGGTGGGCTGCGTGATCATGGATTCCAGCATGTGCGTGGCTACGATGCAGCGGCGCCCCAGCCTGTGGCAGTGGCGAATAATGCGGCGCTGGATGATGGGAAGTTCCTCAATGCTGACTTCAATGCCCAGGTCGCCGCGCGCGACCATGATGACGTCTGCGGCCAGGATGATGTCGTCAATGTGGCGGATGGCCTGCTGGTCTTCGATTTTGGCGACGATCTGGGCCCTTCCTCCAAGGTTGTCGATATGCTCCCGGAGCTGGGCGATGTGGGCGGCGTCCCGGACGAAGGACATGGCTACGTAGTCCGTCTCGCATTCCACGGCCACGGCCAGGTCCGCCAGGTCTTTTTCCGTCAGGGCCGGGAGCCGCAGCGCCACGCCGGGGAGGTTGATGTGGCGGCGGGAGCCGAATACTCCTTCCGTGAGCACCTTGCAGATGAGCCTGTCCGGGCGCACTTCCTCAATGCGCATGAGGATGCCGCCGTTGTCCACCACCATCGTATGTCCTGCCTGGACGTCCTGCAGGAGCCCGTCATAGTTCACCGTGGTGGAGAAGGGGAGCTCCGGCTTGGCCGTGCCCAGGCGGATTTCCAGCGTGTCCCCCTTTTCCAGATGGTAAGGTTCGGGCAGGTCCCCGGTGCGGATGGATGGCCCCTGGAGGTCAAAGAGAATGGCTATGTTCGCCTGCAGCTCCGCAGCTTTCCGGCGGATGCGGAAGACGACTTCCCGGACCCAGTCGTGTTTGGAGTGGCTCATGTTGAGCCGGAAAACGTTGGCTCCGGCTTCAATTAGCTGGCCCAGCATGTCGGAAGTGTCTGTTGCTGGTCCAATGGTGCAGATGATTTTGGTGGCGCGGGGCCGGGAAGGTATGCTCATGGTCTTTGTCAGTGCCCATACTGTATCCTACGGGGCGTTCAAATGAAGTTTTTTGTGGTACATGGCAGGATTGTTGCATGTCACGGAGCGGATGCGGGAGCATACTGGCGGCATGAAGCAGATCAGGGTTGAATTGATCAACACCGGGACGGAAATTCTACTGGGGAGCATTGTGAATACGAATGCCGCGTGGCTGGGCAACAGGCTGTTTGAAGCCGGATTCCGTGTGGAGAGGCAGACCGTGGTTCCCGACGGCTATGCCATTAGCGAGGCCATGAGGGAGAGCGCCCGGCGCGCGGATATCGTGATTGTGAGCGGAGGCCTGGGGCCGACGAGCGACGATGTGACCAGAGAGGCCCTGTGTGACGTTTGCGGCGTGGACATGCACCGTGACGAGCGGGTGGCGGAGAGGTTGAAGAGCTATTTTGAACGCAGGGGGATTTCCATTGCGGAATGCAATTTCAAACAGGCCATGGTTCCGGACGGCGCTGCGGTGCTGGAGAATTTCAACGGCACGGCGCCCGGCCTGGTGATGCCTGCCAGTGGTTCCCTCCCCATGTTCATCCTGCTTCCCGGACCTCCGGCGGAGTTGAAACCGATGGTGGAGCAGTCGGTGATGCCGCTTCTGGAAGATCTGGCGGATGAGGACATTCCGCATCTGCGCGTTTTCCGGCTGGTAGGAATCGGGGAGAGCGACCTTCAGGAGCTGGTGGATGATTCCCTCCACCAGGTGGAGGGACTGGAGGTGGCGTATTGCGCGCGCATCGGAGAGGTGGACGTGCGCCTGGTGGGCAGTGAAGTGGCGCTGAAACAGGGGGAGGCGCGCCTGCGCATCCTGGCCGGAGCGTATGTGCTGGCTCCCGCGGGAGTATCCCTGGAGAAGGCGGTGGTGCTTCATCTGGCGGAACAGGGGTTGAAGGTGGCGACCGCGGAGAGCTGCACCGGAGGCCTGATTGCCAAGAGGATTACGGATGTGCCGGGTTCCTCCGGTGTTTTTGAGTTCGGCTGGGTGACTTACGCCGACCGGGCAAAGACGAAGATGCTGGGGGTGCCGGAGGATATCCTGAAGCTTCACGGAGCGGTCAGCGAACCCGTGGTGAAAGCGATGGCGGAAGGGGCCCTGGACCGTTCCGGAGCCGATGTGGCGGTTGCCGTCAGCGGCATTGCGGGGCCGGGAGGCGGCACGCCGGAAAAACCTGTGGGCACCGTATGGCTCGCCTGGGCTTTCCGGGGGGGAGAGATGCGGACGGAGATGATGCTTTATCCGCGGGACCGGGAGTCTTTCCGGCAGATGGTTTCCCAGAAGGCCCTGGCGGGGCTTCTGGACGCCAGAAGAAGGGAGCCGGTCACGGAATGAGGAACCACACGGGGAGCACTCCGGCTTCATGCAGGCCGCTGATGAATTCAAAGATGCCGATGAACCAGATAAACCACAGCGCGTCCACGATGTTGTGCGTGAAGGTGGCGGGATTGACGGAGTAGGTGGCGGGAGGCGGTTTCAGCCGCGAGAGGGAGGGAATGAAGGAGGGGACGCTCCGGCAGTAGTTCCGGTAGGCGTCTCCGAAGAGGGAGATGAGCCGTTCCTGTTCCTTCCTGATGACGGACGGGTAGTAAACGCCGAAGGCCAATGCCGTCAGCAGGGGGACCGTAAAGGTTTCCGTGGCGCACGCTACGCCGATGCCGCCGATGAAGCTGAAGAAGTAAAGCGGGTTGCGGCACATGGAGTACGGCCCTTCAATGACCAGGACGTTGTTTTTATAACCGGCAATGTAGAGGGAGCACCAGATGCGCCCGAAGGCGCCTATGCCGGCCATGAAGCAGGCCAGGAGCATGAGGCTTTCTTCTATGAGCGGGGACATTTCCCACCGGGATTCCCCGAAGAGCAGGCCGCCGCCGATAGCCAGGCCGAAGAGGAGTGAGATGAGCGTGCGGAAGCGCTCGTTGAGTGATTTTGCGTGGGCTTGCATAATGCTGAATAAAGGGTAATGGAAAGATGTTATGGCCTCCGGCAATGGCGTGAAGATGTTTTCCGTGACGTTTCCGTCACCCGCCCGGCGAATGCAAAAGAGGCTGTACGCATCAGCGTACAGCCTCTTGAGGAAAAAATGGGATTCCGGAAATCAGGCGCGCCTGCGGCGCAGCATCAGAGCTGCCAGTCCCAGCAGGCTGAGGGTGGCCGTGGCGGGTTCCGGCACGGCGCCCGCTACTACGTACTGCACCTTGACGTCTCCATTTTCCGTGTAGAGGTAGTATTGGCCCTGATAGTCAGCGGCATTTCCTTCCATGAGGCCGGAGGCCTTGGTCAGCGCGCTTCCGTCTTCAGCGGTGAAGTCCCCCAGGGAGATGGAACCGCCGTCAAAACCGTCGGAGGTGACCAGCGTGCGGGTGACGAACTGGAATTCTCCCACGGTCAGGTCCGTGGACGTGGTGGCCAGCAGTCCGGAGACGGAGAAGCTGGACGCGCCCCAGATTTTCTGGTTGACGTTCATGATGCCTCCAATACCGAAGACAAGCCGTGCGCCGTCGCCGCCGGGATCAATGCCGCAGACGGTGAGGTTGAGGGTTCCGTCAAGGGTAATGTCACTGCTTTTGAAGTCCACTTGCCCGAGGTTGAGAGTGGAACCGGAGCCGACCGTCACATTCCCCGTATAACGGGTGCCGCCGACGGTAACGTTGCTGTTGCCCGTGACGGTGATGCTGCCGCCGTCGGAGGTGTCCACCATGGCGCCGTTGACGTTGACGGTCCCGGCATTGTTGAAGATGACATCCGGGCCTTGGCCGTTGCCGCGGCTGGGAACGCCGTTGCTCCAGTTGCCCGCGTTGCCCAGTTCATAGGTGCTTCCTTCCGTAGGGCCGGCTCCACCGGTCCATTCCGTGACCATGCTGGCGGCATTGGCGCAAACGCACAATCCGCAGAGCAAGGCGGCGATAGATAAGGTTTTTTTCATATTAAAACAGAAATAACTTGATAAATAAGCCCAGAAGAGACGCTGGCGCTACAATGAGGCTACCGGATTTACAATCCGTTATGGACTGAAAACGGAAAAATGTCCATCTCCCCGCAGGAAGCACCGCATGCCTTGCGGCCATTGAAATACATGCGTTCGACAAGGCGTACCGGCTTCCAGGAAAGAGAGTTCGCTAACGCTCCATTTTAAATTTCAGATGCCGCAGACGCCTGCAGCGCTCCTCGCCGGAGTCCGGCAACTCCGGACGGTTCCCCATTTTATGTAAACAGCTCCCGATAGGCGAAGGAATGCCGTCGCAAGTTCTTTTCCCTTAGAATCACAGCTTGACTCCGGATTGTAAATCCGCAGAAAATTGAAGCGCGGAAGGGATTCATTAGTTTTCCTGGTCGTATTCATCCGCTTCACGGGTGGAGAAGCGCATGAGCTCCGCTTCAAAGTGGAGCGGCACGTCCCCGGTGGGGCCATTGCGGTTTTTGGCCACGTGGAGGTTGGCCCGTCCGGCCATCTGCTGGCGTTTTTCCTCATCTTCCGCATAGTAGGCGGAGCGGTAGAGCAGGCCGATCATATCGGCATCCTGTTCGATGGAGCCGGATTCACGCAGGTCGGAAATGCGAGGGACGCCCAGGCTGGCGCCCGTCCGGCTTTCCGGGCCGCGGTTGAGCTGGGCCAGGACGATGACGGGTACCTTGAGTTCCTTGGCCAAAGCCTTGAGTCCGGAGGAGATTTCTGCGACTTCTCGTTCACGGCTGTTAACTGCCTGCTTGGAGTGGGAACGCATAAGTTGCAGATAGTCCACGCCGATGGCGGCTAACCCTCCCTGATCCCTCATAACTCGGCGAGCCTTGGCCCGGAGTTCGTTGATGGAGATGGCAGCCGTATCGTCAATGACGAGCTGAGATGCACCTACTTCCTTGACCGCCTGCTTGAAATGTTTCATTTCCAACTGTGTCAAATTGCCGCGCTTGATAATTTCCGCACGCCGCACGCCGGAACGGGCAAAGAGAAGGCGTTCTACAATTTGGACCGCGGGCATTTCACAGGAGAAGAGCAGGGTGGGCTTTTTTTCATTGAGGGCAATGTGTTCTATGATATTGAGCAGGAATGAAGTTTTCCCCATGGAGGGGCGTGCTGCTATAATGAACATGTCTCCCGGTTTGAGTCCGTTACTTTTTTTATCCAGTTCTTCAAAGCCCGTGGTTAGCCCCTGGATCTGTCCCTTGCTGGCGATGAATTTTTCAAAGTTGGTGACAGCCTGCTTGAGGACATTAGCCAAGCTTTGTTCATCTTTGGCGCTAGTATAGCGCTCTCGTATCTGAAAGATGTTAGTTTCTACGGAATCCAGTAATTCTGGCACATCTTCTGGATTGTCAAAAGCTTGCGTAGTAGATTGTGTGGCGATCTTGATGATGGAGCGCAGAATAAATTTATCCTTCAGGATATTGAGATAATGCTCAAAGTAGGCCCCCGTGGTGGTAAAAGTGTAGATTTCCGCCAAGCCTGCACTTCCTCCCACAGCTTCCAACTGGTGCATGTCTTCCAGGGTTTGGGTAATGGAGACGATGTCAATGGGTTGGTTTTTGTTGTAGCGGGTTTGAAAGAGATTCCAGAGTAGTTGATGAGCCGGCAGATAGAAATAGTCTTCCGTTATGCCGATGGTGATGCACTGGCCTATGTAGGTAGCAGGATCCATGGTCATGAGGGCAAGTACGCCTTTTTCTGGCCCTGGTGCCTGGGGAATATCTCGGACGTCCAGTGCCATAGCTTTGCGTGGAGCCTTGGTCATTTCCAAAGGGGAGTTAGCGTTATTGGTATCCGTGGTGTCCATGACGATGCTAGTAGAAGGAGGTATCCGGCGGAAAAGAAATAGCACAATGGAGGGGGCCGGGCAAATACTAACCATGGGTTAGCAAATTCGGTTCAGAGAGGCGTGTTGTCCTACTTATTGTTGTTTTCCCGTTCCTTCCTCAGTCTCAACTGGCCGCAGGCGGCGTTGATGTCATGGCCTTTTTCATACCGCATGGTAACGGGGATGCGCGCCTTGTGGACGGCGTCCCGGAAGGCGCGGCAGCGGCTCTCCGAAGGGCGTTCCCACGGAAGCCCCTCCACGGTGTTGTACGGAATGAGGTTGACCTTGGCGTGCAGGCGCTTGGCGATCCGGACGAGGTGGGAGGCGTCGTTCAGGGAGTCGTTCACGTCCCGGATGAGGATGTATTCCAGCGTGGGCATCTGGTTCCTGTCCCTCCCCCCATTCCTCCAGTGCGGGAATGAGCTGGGAAAGGGGCCATTTTTTGTTGACCGGCATGATCTGGTCGCGCACCTCGTCCGTGGCTCCATGCAGGGAGACGGCCAGACGGATTTGCCTGGGATAGGCGGCCAGTTTTTTTAAACCGGGAACGAAGCCCGACGTGGAGATGGTGATGTGGCGCGCTCCTATTTCCAACCCGCGGTGGGAGGTGATGATTTCCAGGGCGTCCTCTAGGTTGTCGAAGTTGGAGAGCGGTTCCCCCATGCCCATGAAGACGAGGTTGTTGACCCGTTTTCCGGCGATGGCTTCCGCAGAGAGGATTTGCCCGATGATTTCCCCGGTCGTGAGGTTGCGTTTGAGACCCAGAAGGCCGGAGGCGCAGAATTTGCAGCCGAAGGCACAGCCCACCTGGGAGGAAACGCAGAGGGTGATGCGGTCCGCCTGTTCCCCGTTTTCCGCAGCGGCGGCGGGGATGATGACGGATTCCACCAGACTGCCGTCTTCCATTCTGGTCAGGAATTTCCGTGTGGTGTCCGCGGAGCCGTGGATTTCCACGATTTCCGGCGTGTGGAAACGGAAGTTTTCCGACAGCAGGTTTCTGAGCGCCGGGGGAAGGTTGGTCATCGCGTCAAAGGAGGTGACGCGTTTGCGCCATACCCAGTCCAGGACCTGCTGGGCACGGAATTTGGTGTGGCCGCGTTCCGTCAGGAAGGCGAGCAGCTTTTCCTCCGTCTGGGCGGTGATGAGGGGAAGGGGGGGCATGGGATTGGAACGGACCCGTTACAGCAGGGAATCCACGTAGCGGTCCCGGTTGAAGGGTTCAAAGTCTTCAGCTCCTTCCCCGGTTCCCAGAAAGGCCGGGGAGATGTGCATTTCATCCATGATGGCTACGGCCACGCCGCCTTTTCCGGAGCCGTCCATCTTGGTGATGATGACGGAGTCCAGGGGGGTGGCCTTGTGGAATTCCCTGGCCTGGGCCAGGGCGTTCGCGCCCGTGGTGGCGTCCACCACCAGCAGGGTGCGGTGGGGGGCCGCTGCATCCTGCTTGGCGAGGGTGCGGCGGATTTTGGAGAGTTCCTCCATGAGGTTGTGGCGCGTGTGCAGGCGCCCCGCGGTATCGCAGATGAGGTATTGGAAACCTTCCCGGATGGCCTGCGTGTGGGCCTCATAGCAAACGGAGGCCGGGTCCTGGTTGGGGGCTCCCTTGTAGATGGGAATTCCCAGATTGTCCGCCCAGCTCTGGAGCTGTTCCACGGCGGCGGCACGGAAGGTGTCCGCCGCGGCCAGGAGAACGCGGGAGCCCTGTTTTTGCAGCAGGTGGCCCAGTTTGGCGGCGGAGGTGGTTTTTCCCGTGCCGTTGACGCCCACCACCAGAATGACCAGCGGCTTTCCCTCCGGAGGAGCGGGCAGGGACGGAGCGGCGGCCGGAAAGGCCTGGCGGAGGACTTCACGGGTGGCTTCCACCAGGTTTTCCGCATCCAGTCCCTTGCTTTCCCTCAGTTGGTCCGCAATGGTCATGGCGCGCCGGATGCCGATGTCCGCAGTAACCAGGTCCGCTTCCAGTTCATCCCAGTCTATCCGGGAGCCGCGGGAGAATTTGGTAAAGAGTTTTTTAAAGAATCCAGCCATGGTGCAGGGTGGTGGTTACGCCGGGCGTTCCGTTTTTGAGATGCCGGCCAGCACGCCGTTGACGAAGCGGGGGGATTCCGCGGAGGAGAAGCGTTCCGCCAGGCGGATGGCTTCCGAGATGACGATGGGGGCGGCCAGGTCTTTGCGGTGAAGGAGTTCATAGGCGCCCAGGCGCAGGATGGCGCGGTCAATGGCGCTGACGCGTTCCGGAGAGTAGTTTTCCAGGGTGCCGTTGATGGCGGCGTCCAGTTCGTCCCGGCGGCGCAGGATGTCTTCCCCCAGGGCTTTGGCTTCACGGTAGAGTTCATCCGCATCCTGTCCGGCTTCCACCACTTTTTTCATTTCCGCCAGGGAGGGGCGGCCGTCCGGGTGGATGAGGCAGTTGATGCGGTCGTTGATTTCCTGGAGCTTGTTGCAGGAGGAAACAAGGGGAGCCCAGATGCCGTTGTAGGCTGGGAAGTCCTTGAGGGCATCCAGCAGGCGGCGCCGCATCTGCATCAGGGTGGTGTTGAGTTCCTGCGCGGCGTCACAGGCGGCGGAAAGCTCGCCCTTGTCGTTGGAGGGGTCTTCGTGCAGGGCTTTTTTCAGTTGGAGCAGGGAGGCGTTGAATTCCCCTTCCTTGACCAGCAGGTCCTGTAGCAGGTCGCGGACGGGCAGGGTGAGGGGGTCGTGCTGAAGCTTGTCCGCCGTTTCCCGCGCACGGGTGACGAAGAGGCGCAGCTTGTCCGGATAGTCCCGGGTCAGGTGGCCGGAGACGGCCTTGGCCCTGAGCTTGCAGTAGTCCCCCCGGAAGGGTTCCATCAGGATGTCCCAGATGCCCTCGTCCTGTTCCTGCTCCGTTTCCGGAGTCTGGGAGGTGGCGTAGAGGTATTGGAGGGCTGCTTGTCTGATTTGGTTGCGTGAGAGCATGGCGGTAGAGAAGAGGGAGGATGGGCCTTATTGCCGGGAGAGGGAGTTGAGGAAGAGTTCCGCCATGCGGGCTGCGGTGCGGGCCGCTTCCCGGCCGCGGTTGAGCTGGGAGGCGATGCAGCGGGCGAACGCCTGCTTTTCATCGTTCAGGAGCAGGACTTCATGAATGACGGGCGTGGTGAATTCCAGCGCGAGCCGCATCAGGGCCTGCGTGATGGTGGAGCCGATGAGGTCCGCGTGGTCCGTACTGCCGCGCAGGATGACTCCCAGGGCCACCACGGCGTCCGGGCGTTTTTCCGGAGAGCGGGAGAGGACGGATTTGATGGTGACCGGGATTTCAAAGGCTCCCGGTACGCGGATGATTTCCAGCCGGACTGCGGGGAGCACGGCTTCCAGTTCTTCCGAGCAGTTGTCTACCAGGGCCTGGGTGTATTGCTCATTGTATTCCGAGGCGACGATGCAGATTTTGGCGCGCGTGCCCGTGGCGCGCTGGCGGCGTGGAAGTTCCGTGGACATGGAGGGATGAGATGGAGTGGGAGTTTACAGGATATGGCCCAGCTTGCATTTTTTGGTAGCCAGGTATTTGCTGTTTTGTTCGTTAGGGGGAATGACGAGGGGAACCTGTTCCGTGATTTTAATGCCGAAGCCTTCCAGCCCCACGATTTTCCGGGGGTTGTTGGTGAGCAGGCGTAGTTGGTCCGCTCCCAGATCATGCAGAATCTGGGCGCCGATGCCGTAGTCGCGAAGGTCGTCCGGGTAGCCGAGCTTGAGGTTGGCTTCCACGGTGTCCAGTCCCTGTTCCTGGAGCTTGTAGGCCTTGAGTTTTGCCGCCAGGCCGATGCCGCGGCCTTCCTGGCGCAGGTAGAGGAGCACGCCGCCTTCCTGCGCAATGCGGCGCATGGCGGTGTGGAGCTGGCTGCCGCAGTCGCACCGGCGGGAGCCGAAGACATCCCCCGTAAGGCATTCGCTGTGCACGCGCACCAGCGTGGGCTTGTCCGGGGAGATTTCCCCGTGCACCAGGGCCAGGTGGAGGGCTCCGTCCAGCTGGGATTCATAAAGGTGGCAAATGAAGTCGCCGTAGTCCGTGGGCATCTTGACGGTTTCCACCAGGCGAATCTGCTTTTCCTTGGCCCGGCGGTATTCGATAAGCTGGGCCACGGTGCAGGCTTTCAAGCCATGTGTTTTCTGGAAGCCCCCCAGGTCGCCGGCGCGCGCCATGGTGCCGTCTTCCTTCATGATTTCACAGCAGACGCCGGCAGGCTGGAGGCCCGCCATGCGCACGAGGTCAATGGTGGCTTCCGTATGGCCGGCGCGGCGCAGCACCCCGCCGGGAACGGCGCGGAGCGGGAAAGTGTGGCCCGGCTGCACGAAGTCGTTGACGGTGGCCTTGGGGTCCGCCAGCGTGCGGATGGTCAGGGCGCGTTCCGCGGCGCTGATGCCCGTGGTGATGCCATGGGCCGCATCCACGGAGACGGTGAAGGCGGTGGACATGTTTTCCCGGTTGACGGAGGTCATGAGCGGGAGCTGGAGTGCGTCCGCCCGTTCCGGGGAGAGCGGGGCGCAGACGAGGCCCCTGGCGTGGGTGACCATGAAGTTGATGGCTTCCGTCGTGGCGAATTCGGCGGCAATGATGAGGTCCGCCTCGTTTTCGCGGCCGGGGTCGTCCGTAACGATGATCATCCGTCCCTGCCGTATTTCTTCCACGGCTTCGTCAACGGTGCAGAATTGAAGTTGGTTGTCCATAAAAGGGGATGAAAGGAGAGGAGGTTATTTTTGCTTTTTGGCCCAGGAGTCCTTGAGGGCCACGGTGCGGTTGAAGACGGGGCGCTTGCCCGGCACATGGTCCCTGCGGTCCGCCACAAAGTAGCCGAGGCGTTCAAACTGGCAGCGGAATTCAGGTTCCGCTTCAGCCAGGGAGGGTTCCAGCTTGGCGTTCGTGATGACGGTCAGGGAGCCGGGATTCATGACGGAGAGGAAGCCTTCTTCCGCGGCATCCGGGTTTTCTTCCGTGAAGAGGCGGTCGTAGATGCGGATTTCACCGTCCACGGCGTCCCTGGTGCTTACCCAGTGGATGGCCGCCCGGCACTGGATTCCCTCAGGAGGGTTGGAGCCGATGGTGCCGGGGATATGCTCGCAGAAGATTTCCGTGATGTTTCCGTCCGCATCCTGACGGTAGTCCGTGCAGGTGATGCAGTAGCCGCCGCGGAGGCGCACCGTGCGGCCGGGGGCCAGGCGGAAGTATTTCTTGGGCGGGTCCAGCATGAAGTCGTCCCGTTCAATCCAGACTTCACGGGTGATGGGAAGACGGCGGGTTCCTTCTTCCGGTTTTTCCGGATTGTTCAGCACTTCCGCCATTTCCTCCGCGCCTTCCGGCAGAGTGGTGATGGTGACCTTGAGGGGATTGAGCACGGCCATGCGGCGCGGAGCGTTGGCATTCAGGTCTTCCCTCACGCTGTATTCCAGCAGGGCCACGTCCGTGAAGCCGTTGAATTTGGTGATGCCTATGGTCTGGCAGAAGTTGCGGATGGCGGCGGGCGTGTAGCCGCGGCGGCGCATGCCGGAGACGGTGGGCATCCGGGGATCGTCCCAGCCGTTGACGTGCCCTTCCTGCACCAGCTGGAGCAGCTTGCGCTTGCTCATGACGGTGTAGGTGAGGTTGAGGCGGGCGAATTCCGTCTGGCGCGGGCGCGCCGGCACGGGGCAGTTTTCAATTACCCAGTCGTACAGGGGGCGGTGGTTTTCAAATTCCAGCGTGCAGAGGGAGTGGGTGATGTGCTCGTAGGCGTCCTCCAGCGGGTGGGCGAAGTCGTACATGGGGTAGATGCACCATGTGCTTCCCGTGTTGTGGTGTTCCGCGAACATGATGCGGTACAGCACGGGGTCCCGCATGTTCATGTTGCTGGAGGCCATGTCTATTTTGGCGCGAAGAATGGCTTTGCCTTCCGGGATTTCCCCTTTTTTCATGGCCTGGAAGCGTGCCAGGTTTTCTTCCACGGAACGGTTGCGGTAGGGGGATTCCTGGCCGGGCACGTTCACATTGCCGCGCTGGGCGCGTATTTCCTCCACCGTCTGTTCGTCCACGTAGGCCAGTCCCTTGTTGATGAGGGCGACGGCGCATTCGTAAAAGAAATCGAACATGTTGCTGGCAAAAAAGAGATTGTCCCCCCAGTCGAAGCCCAGCCAGCGGATGTCTTCCTGGATGCTGTCCACATATTCCTGGTCTTCCTTGCTGGGGTTGGTGTCGTCAAAGCGCAGGTGGCAGCGCGCGCCCGGAAATTCCTGGGCGATACCGAAATTGAGGCAGATGGATTTGGCATGTCCGATATGGAGGTAACCATTGGGTTCCGGGGGGAAGCGGGTTACCGGTGCCTGATGCTTGCCGGAGGCAAGGTCATCAGAAATCATATCGCGGATGAAATCTCGGCGTTCGGCAGGCTGCAATGACATGGCGAAAATTCTACTACCAAATTTCCTTCTCTGCAAGCGTGTTCACTCGGAATGACGTGGGGCGGAACGCGGCGGATAAAGAGAGTTTTTTATCTTTTCCCGGAAGGCTCCGGTTATAAAATTTAAATAATTTATATATAGGAATGTTTGGGAATGTGGTTTTTTGATGAACGTCGGCTAAAAAATCCCCAGTCTTTTACTAGGAAAAAATGTCGCCGGCAGCTTCGTCTTGTTTTCCCTATTCTGCGGAACGGTTGGAAGTTGTAGAATATTTTAAATGTAAGACATCTAGGTTAAATTTAAAGTTCAGGAAAAAAGAGGCGGGACGGGATGGTTCGGGGAAGCGGTTGGACTGGAGTTCAATGGGACATCCTTGAAAATTTATGCAGAATAGCCGGCAAAAGGAAAGTTTGAAAGACAGGTATTGCAAAAGAATCAAAAACGTGCATATTGGACTCCGGTGAATCTGAATTGTCCACAGTGCAAACGACATATCAATGTTCCTTCCGCTGAGGAGGGGACCATGGTGAATTGCAGCAAATGCGGCCATGAGTTTCTTTGCGACAGGGAAAAGCTGATTCCCAAGAAGCCTTTTGCCAAGGCGAAGAAGGCGGTTTCCGTCCATACCCCCAAAGACCGCAGGGAGGCCATTCAGAGCGCCTTGATGGAAACGGGGCTGATTCAACTGATGTGCCTTTGCGCCTCCCTGGTCATTGCCGCCGGCTGCGTCTGGCTTTTTTACAATGCCTCTTCCGAGATGGACGGGACCTTTTTCCTTTCCATGCTGCAGCAGCCCCAGCAGAAGGCGTTCGCCCTGTTTTTCGCCTGTCTTGCGGGGGGCTTGATGGCCTGCGCCGGACGCAGGCACAAGATTGTTTTCATTTTGCTGGGCTTTCTGGTGGCGGGGGGCATTGCCTCGCTGCCTTTCGTGTATCCGGTCAAACTGAATCCATCTCTGCTCAGCGGGAAGGAAGCGGTCGCCCTGGCTGAGGAGGAAGGCGTCTCCGGCTTTATCGGAATGAGCCTGGAGCAGCTGGGCGCCCAGAACGCTTCCGTTCAGAATTACGGGGAAGGGGATTTGAAGCCCCTGTTTGCCGCCATTGACCGGAAAGAGGCCCAGGGTGTTCTGGGCGTGTGGGTGGTCGGGGTGAATGCGGCCAACCGGGACATGGTGAAGGCGTATTTGAAGAGGATGGCCCAGTCTGAGGATGAACCGATTTTTTATGACCGCAAAGGCACGGGGGGCGGCTTGTTCGTGATTACTCCTACTCCCATCACATTTAAGGAGTTTGTGGACGTGGCGGCCAAGATGGGGAACGTGACTTTGCAGGACAAGGAGCGTTTTTTTGTGGAAGTGGTTCTGAATCGGGACAAGTTTGAAGCGCGCCCGGCTTCCGCCGCGTTGCAGGATGAACGCCACCAGTATTTCGTACTGGCCAATTTGAAGGAATTGTCCTGCCTGGACATCCGGCGCGTGATTGCCGCGGCAAAGCGCCTGGCGTCCGTGGAGCCGGACAAGATGCGCCATGAAGTTTCCTCCAAGCTGGTGGAGCTTCTCCGGGAGCCGTGGGGGCGTGATGCGGAATATGTGACCGCTTTGGCTTCCGCCCTCGTCGTATGGGCGGAGCCGGATAACGCGGAGGCACAGCGCGTGGTTTACTATGTGGCTACGGAGTTGAAGAAGGCGGACTGCGAGATTCCTGCTTCTCTGGTCAGGTTTTTGCTGCACGGCCCGGAGAAGAAGAGCTTTGCGCTGCTTCTGGATGAATGGAAACAGGATCCCCAGAAATGGGAGGACGAGTGCAAGGCCGTTGGTCCCACGGGGGAAGCCGACATTATCCGGTTGCTGAACGAGTCGGACGATTTTGTGCTGAAACGTTCCGCCGCCCGTATTCTTGGGGAAATCGGTTCGGAGGCTTCCCTGTCCGCGCTCAAGGCTTTCACCCATGACGCCGACAATGAATTGCGCCTGTGCGCGGAGCTGTCCGTGAACCTGATTGAAAAGAGGCTGGGGATAGATTCTTCCGCCAAAAGCCCCCAGTAGGGACGGCGTTCGTTTCCGGAAGAAGGCCGGGCGGACAGGCCGGAAGGTTTTTTATGTCCGGTCTGAATGGGATGCGTCGCGCCGCTCTTTTTCTGCCGAATGGTTCACGAGGCCGGAGATGACGCCTGCGTTTTTTTCTTTTACGGCTGTTTTTTCATGAAGATGCGGGGAAAATGGCAGGAGGTTTTTTTGGAGTCATTTTAAACGATCTTTCTTTCCTGCACGGCTTCCCAGTTGTTTCCCTTGTAACATTTTTACCATTTGGGCGCATTTGAGGGGAGGAAAGTTGTTTTTGTCCGGGAAGCGTCTCTTTTTTGGTTGCGGAGAAAAGCCAATTTACTAGAATACAACGACCATGACAGACCAAGAAAACATGAAGGCCGCCGTTCCGGATGCGGCCAGGCGATATATGCGCTACCTCCTCATCATGGCCGGTTTGGGCGGCCTTCTTTATGGTGTGGACGTTGGCGTGATTGCTGCGGCGCTCCCCTACATTGAGCAGACGGCTGGTTTTAACCCCTCCCAGCTTTCCCAGGTGGTGGCTGCCGTGCTGTTCGGCAGCGTGCTTTCTTCCCTGTTTGCGGGCTACCTGGCCGACAAGATGGGACGCAAGGCGTTGATTACCGTAGCGGCCGCCTTGTTCACGGTGAGTATTCCCGTGATCTGCCTTTCCCAGGAAGTGTTCGGCATCATGCTGCTGGGCCGTATTCTCCAGGGCGCCAGCGCCGGTATTGTAGGCGTGGTGGTTCCCCTGTACCTGGCTGAGTGCTTGAGCGCGGAATCCCGTGGCAAAGGGACGGGGATGTTCCAGTTCCTGCTGACGGTGGGCCTGGTGTTCGCCGCCGTAGTCGGTCTGCTTGCCGCCAGTTATGTGGGCGGCGTGGAAAATTCCGGAGCGAGCGAGGAAACGCTGACTTCCGCCAAGATTTTTGCGTGGCAGGCCATTTTCTGGGTTTGCGCCGTTCCCGGCCTTTTCCTGTTCTTCGGGTCCTTCCGTTTGAGCGAATCCCCCCGCTATCTGTTCCGCCGCGGCCGCAAGGATGAAGCCATGTCCGTGCTGGTACGCAGTTACGGAGAGGTGCGCGCCAAGGAAGTGTTTGATGAAATGGTTCACATTGAAGAGGAAGAGAAGCAGAAAGCGGAGGAACTCAAGAAGCAGAGTTCTTCCGGAGAGTCCCTTCTTCAGCGCAAGTACATTTATCCCTTCGTTCTGGCGGTGCTCGTCCTGGCGTTTACGCAGGCTACGGGTATCAACTCCGTGCTGAATTACTCCGTGAAGGTGTTCCAGCAGGCGGGCCTGGAAGGCACCACCGCCAACTGGGCGGACTTCACCATCAAGGTGGTGAACTGCTTGATGACCATCGTCGCCATGATCCTGGTGGACCGCAAGGGCCGCAAGTTCCTGCTCAAGATCGGTACCGCCGGCATTGTGGTGGGCCTGCTCGGCACCGGGTTCCTGTTCAATAATGTGGAAAAAGCCCGCAAGGACGTAACCACGGACGTGGCCGCCCTGCTGGCCGCCCAGAGCCCTTCCGTCCAGAAGGAATTTGACCAGGGCAAGGACATAGGCTCCATCCGCACGCTGCAGTTGGAACGCACGCCCGATTCCCCCTTCGTCAAGAACCTGCTTGCCAAGAACGGCATGGGCGACAAGGACATCAACAGGATGCAGCTCATCATCACCTATGACCAGCCGGAAGCCAATCCCGCCTGGTACCAGTTCCTGATGGGTTCTTCCACCCAGCTTTCCGTGGTGGAATTCTCCGAGCTGACCAAGGATGCCAAGGATATCAAGAAGGAAGAGGACAAGGCTTCCCTGGCTGTGATCAAGGCCGTTCCGGATTCCACCAACAAGATGGTGGTGAACGGCAAGGACGGCTATGCCATGAAGCCCGTTTCCATCCTGAAGGCGGAACTGGGCGAAAAGCCGGATACCTCCATGGGCTGGGGCGTGACCGCCTTCTTCATCATCTTCATCGCGTTTTATGCCACCGGTCCCGGCGTGTGCGTCTGGCTGGCCCTGTCCGAACTGATGCCGGCCCGCATCCGTTCCAACGGCATGGCGATTGCGCTGCTGATCAACCAGCTTGTTTCCACGATCATTGCCGGTTCCTTCCTCCCGTGGGTGGGAAGCTGCGGCTATTCCGGCGTGTTCTTTACGCTGGGCGGCATTACGGTGCTGTACTTCATTACGGTGACCTTCTTCCTGCCTGAAACCAAGGGCCGTTCCCTGGAGGAAATTGAAGGCTACTTCACAACAGGCAAGATGCCGGAAGATCTCAAGATGATCGGTGAAGGCATTGAAGCGGAAGAATAATCTTCCCTCCTGTGGTTTTCAAAGCCGCCTCCCTGTCCGGGGGGCGGCTTTTTCATGTTCCGCCAGAGGAAAATGTTTGCTCCATGGCTCCGGAAACCTGGCTGTTCCGGGCTTCCGGCATTTCCGGAAGGAGCATGCCGGGCGTGTTTAAAGACCGGAAGAGGCGGCTTGCGTAAGGTCTCTTTTGTACCGGAGAGGTCTGGGGATGAATCCGGAAAGGGCAGGTCAAGGCTCTGCTGCGGCTCGCTTGAAAGGCCCGTGGAGGGCGGGAACGGGCAGACCCCTTTTTCCGCTTTCACTGGAAAGGAGGATGGCGGCAACGTCCGCGAAAATGACGCTACTCGGTACGCTGCGCTTTTTTCTGTTTGGCCTGCCAGTCTTTAATGGCTTCCGCAATGGGGGGATACCCGTTTTTCATGTGGAAGTCATAGGCGGTCTGGCCGTCATCGTTGCGAAGGGCGGGATTGGCGCCGTTGTCCATGAGGCAAACGGCTATCTCCGGAGAGTTGCAGGCCATCAGCGGCGTCAGGCCGTCTATGTCCGGCTGGTTGGGGTCCGCTCCCGCCTTGATAAGGAGTTCAATGAGGGGGATGAGGTGTTCCGCCGGTTTTTCCTTGGTGCAGACCAGATGCAGGGGGGACTGCTTGCTTTCAAAGAAGCGTTCGTTGACGTCGGAGCCCGCCTTGATGAGCCGTTCGTAAATGGCCGGGGAAAGGCTGAGGAAGCCGACTCCGCGCGCCTGGGCGTTCAGTCTGCGCTTGAGGTCCGGAGAACCGGCGTCCAGCAGGGCCAGGGCTATTTTTTCCTGCCCCGGATCGGAGTCATTGAGGGCGGCGGAGTACATGAACGGGGTGACGCCCCATGGTCCCGGCTGGTCCGGGTCCGCCCCGTGCTTGAGCAGGGACTGCACCAGCGGCAGCCTGTCTTCCGCCGTGGAGTTCATGTAAAGGCCCGAGAGGCAGGCCCAGGTGAGGGGGGTGTCTCCCGGTTCCTTAGTGCCGTCATGCATGAAGATGGATTGGGCGTTGACGGGAGCGCCCGCTTCTATCATCCGGATGGCCAGTTGATTCAATCCCAGGGCAATGCAGAGATGCAGGGGAGTGTTGCGGTCCGGAGCCTGAAGCAGGAGGTTGCCGGTCTGACGGAATTGCTCCAGCATCCGGTAGCACTGGAGGATGGAGTGGAATTCCTGTTGAGCCTCTCCGGCGAACATGATTTCCAGGGGCCAGGAGTCGTGCAGGAAACGGAGGGTGAGGCCCAGCAGCTTTTCATTTGCCATCTGGATTTCCTGCTTTTCCGCTTCCGTGAGCTGGATCGACCTTTCCTCCGCATCCGCCAGGGGGGCGGCTGCGACGGCTGCTGCGGACAGAAGCAGCACGGACCCTGTCATTTGTCTCATGGCATCCTTATAGGGGAAGGAAAGTGGCGTGTCACTTCAAATAAGGGGCATTATCCCAGTTTGGAGAGGCTGACATGGACTGCTTCCACCGTACGGTCAATGTCTTCTTCCGTATGGGCCGTGGAGATGAAGCCGGTTTCATACGGGGAGGGGGCGAAGTAGACGCCCTGTTCCAGCATGTTCCAGAAGAAGGGTTTGAAGAGTTCCTTGGAGGCTTTTTGCGCGGAGTCCAGGTCATAGACTTCCTCCTCCGTGAAGAAGAGGCAGAACATGGAGCCCGCGCGGTGGAAGGTGTAGTTCCTGCCGTGCTTCCGGATGGCCTCGCGGATGCCTTCTTCCAGACGCGCGCCGAGCTGTTCCAGGCGGCCGTAGGCGTTTCCGTCCACAAGCTCCCGGAGCTGGGCGAGGCCCGCCGCCATGGCGACGGGGTTGCCGGAGAGGGTACCCGCCTGGTACACGGGGCCGAGCGGGGAGAGGCAGTCCATGATTTCCGCACGGCCTCCAAAGGCTCCCACGGGGAGGCCGCCGCCGATGACCTTCCCCATGCAGGTGAGGTCCGGAGTGATGCCGTGAAGCTGCTGCACGCCGCCGGGCGCGACGCGGAAGCCCGTCATGACTTCGTCAAAGATAAGAAGGGAATCGTAGCGGAGCGTGATTTCCCGCAGGAAGTGGAGGAAGCCGTTTTGCGGAAAGTAAAGGCCGGCGTTGGCCGGGAAGGGTTCCAGAATGACGGCGGCGATGTCGCACCCATGGAGTTCAAAGGCTTTTTTCACCGCTTCCCGGTCGTTGTAGGGCACCGTAATGGTGAGCTGGGTCATTTCCCTGGGCACGCCCGCGCTGTCCGGTTCCCCGAAGGTGAGCGCCCCGGAGCCCGCCGCCACCAGCAGGGAGTCCACATGGCCGTGGTAGCAGCCGATGAATTTGATGATTTTGCGGCGTCCGGTATAGCCGCGCGCCAGCCTGATGGCAGACATGGTCGCTTCCGTTCCGGAGTTGACCATGCGCACTTTTTCCACGGAGGGCACCATGCCTGTGATCATTTCCGCCATGTCCACCTCCGCCGGCGCGGGAATGCCGTAGCCCAGCCCCCTGTCCACGGCGGCATGGACGGCGTCCAGAACGGTCTGCGGAGCGTGGCCCAGAATGGCCGGGCCCCAGGTGCCGATGTAGTCGATGAGCTGGCGTCCGTCCGCGTCAGTGATGTAGGCTCCCTTGGCGGATTGGACAAAGAAGGGGTCGCCGTCCACGTTGCGGAAGGCCCTGACGGGGGAGTTGACGCCGCCGGGGATGACGGCGCGCGCGCGGGAGAAGAGCTGTGCGGATTGATTCATGTGCTGGGGAAGCAAAAAGGGCAAACCTTGAGAAAGGGTTGCCCTCATTGAAATGGGTTCTATTCCCGAACCAATACTGATTTAAGCTTCAGGAGCGGAAGCGGGAGCTTCAGCGGTTTCGGGAGCGGCTTCTTCGCTCTTGTTGCTGTAACGCCATTTTACCTTGTTGCGCTTGCTGGCGGAACGGGCCTTGCGGCGGCGTTCGTCCATCGGGGTTTCAAAGGCGCGGCGGCGGCGCATTTCATCCAGAATGCCTTCAACATCCAGTTTTGTTTTGAGGCGCTTAAGAGCGCGGTCGATAGGTTCACCTTTTCTTACGGTAACTTCACGCATGATTTGTTTTCCTTTTTCTATTCGTCCGGGAACGGGAGACAATACGTAGTGCTTTCCCGCTTACAGGTCAAGATTTTTATCATGGCTGACCCATTTTTTGCCTCTGAAAGAAGGGTTCCGGCGCCCGGGGCGGAGGGGACAGCCTGTCTTGCGCCGTTTTCCGGCTCCGGAACGGGCTTCAACTGTCCTTGCCTTACGGTATGGGGCATGGTAGAAAGGAATGTCTCCCATGAATCGGCTGCATACATTGATTGACGGATTTCCCCGCGTGCGGATTCTCTGCATCGGTGACGTAATGCTGGACAAGTTCCTGTACGGGAGCGTCAGCCGGATTTCCCCGGAGGCTCCGGTTCCCATCATGAAGATGGACCGGGAGACGCGCATGCTGGGCGGCGCGGGCAACGTGGTGACCAACCTGTGCGCGCTGGGATGCCGCACCGCCTTCGTCAGCGTGGTGGGGAATGACGGCCATGGACGGCAGGTAAGGCGTTTTCTGGAAGAGACGTGCTGCGTTCCGGAGCTGGTGGAGTGCGAAGGGTATGAGACGACCGTGAAGGTCCGTTTTGTGGCGGGGAAGCACCATTTGCTGAGGGCGGACCAGGAACAGCCGCTGCGGATGGTTCCGGAGCTGGCCTCCCGTTTTCTGGAACGGGTGGACGCCTGCCTGCCGGAGGCGGACCTTATTCTTTTGTCCGATTACGGGAAAGGGCTGTTTGACGGGCAGACAACCCCTGACGTGATCGCCCGGTGCCGTGCGGCGGGCAAGTCCGTGATTGTGGATCCGAAGGGTTCGGATTACTCCCGTTACAAGGGGGCCACGCTGGTGAAGCCCAATATGAAGGAGTTCCAGGAGGCGACCGGGGTGACGCTGAATCCTTCCGCGACAGGGTGGGAAAGGGATGCCATCGCAGGGGCTCAACGGCTGTTTTCCGAGTTCGGCATTGAGAATTTGCTCGTCACCCTGAGCGAGCACGGCATGATTTTCATTCCTTCCTCCAATCCTTCCGATTTTGTCTGCATTCCCACGGAGGCCCGTGAGGTTTTTGACGTGTCCGGAGCGGGGGATACCTCCCTCGCCAGCCTGGGCGCAGCGTTGGCTGCCGGAGCTACGGTGCCGGAGGCGCTGGTGGTGTCCAACGTGGCTGCCGGAATCGTGGTGGGCAAGTTCGGGACGGCCAGCGTGACCGGGACGGAGTTGAAAAAGGCCTTGGAGGAGAAAGCCCGGAAGGCATCCTCCTGGCATCACCGGAACAATATCCTGACGCCGGAGGCGGCCGCGGAGCTGGCGGACCGCTTCCGCCGGGAAAAGAAGGTGGTGGGTTTTACGAACGGCTGTTTTGACCTGCTGCACCTGGGGCATCTGCATTCCTTCATGAAGGCGCGTGAAGCGTGCGACGTGCTTTTTGTGGGGCTGAATACGGACGCCTCCATCAAGCGGCTGAAGGGGGAGGACAGGCCGATCAATAATGAGGAGATGCGTTCCCTGCTGCTGGCCTCCCTGGATTTTATCGATTACGTGGTGCCGTTTGACGAGGATACGGCCCTGCCGCTCATTGAGAAGCTGCGCCCGGACGTGATCGCCAAGGAGGGCTATCCCCTGGAACGCTGGCCGGAAGGGCAGTACGTCACATCTTACGGGGGGCAGGCTCTTGAGCTGCCCCGCCTGGAGGGCTTTTCCTCCACCAATATCATCAACCGCATGAAGAACAGTCCGGAATGAGCGAGTACATCAGGAATCAGATTTTAGGAATAGCGGACAATTTCAAGGCTCTGGCCGCCATGGCCGGAGACATTGAACAGGTCGCGCGCGTCTGCACGGATACCCTCAAGGCCGGGAGCAAGATCATGTTCTGCGGCAACGGAGGCTCCGCTGCGGATTCCCAGCACCTGGCCGCCGAACTGGTGGGCCGCTACAAGCTGAACCGTCCCGCCATGAATGCGCTGGCCCTGACGGTGGATACCTCCATCCTGACCGCCGTGGGGAATGATTACGGGTATGAGACGGTATTTTCTAGGCAACTGGAGGGGGTGGGCCGTCCCGGAGACCTGCTGGTAGGGCTTTCCACGAGCGGCAACAGCCGGAACATCGTCCTGGCGATGGAGCTGGCGCGCCGCATGGGCGTCCGGACCGTGGCCCTGACGGGCCGTGGCGGCGGGGAGATGAAAGCCGTGGCGGATTTCTGCATTGCCGTTCCTTCCGATGCCACGAACAACATTCAGGAGATGCACATTGCCGTGGGGCATCTGGTCTGCGAGCTGGTTGAGCAGGAAATGTATGGCAGCTAAGGCTCTGTTTCTGGACCGGGACGGCGTGGTCAATCTGGACGGCGGCTACGTGCACCGCATTGAGGATTTTCATCTGGTTCCCGGTATTCTGGACCTTTGCCGCCGGGCGAAGGAGAAGGGATACCTGGTGCTGGTGGTGACCAACCAGTCCGGCATAGGACGCGGCATGTTTACGGAGGAGGATTTCACGCGGCTGACGGAGCATATGAAAGATGTGTTCGCCGCTGCCGGAGCGGAGATTGCGGACGTGTTCCACTGTCCCAGCGTGGATGACGGCCATCCTGACCGGAAGCCGAATTCCGGCCTGTTTTTAAAGGCTCGGGCCGCGTATGGACTGGATATGGCGTCCTGCGTGTCCGTGGGAGACCGGGAGCGCGATATTCGCGCGGCGCTTGCCGCCGGAGTGGGGCGGAATTTCCTTTTTTCCACGGAAGATGCCCCGACTCTCGCCACCGCCCGTGTGGAGGCGTTGGAAGAAGTAGCGCCGTGGCTGTGAGCTTGGGAATGATTGCTCAGGGCTGGCCTGGCAGCCCTCCCCGTGTTCCGGGCGCCGGGATGGGATGATGGGTGTTCCTGTTTCAAAAAGAAAGCTTTACAGGGGAATGAATATTTCTTATCTATCCAATAAGATGAAAACCTTGCTACCCCTGTTATTGATTGCGTTGTTTCCCGGCCTGTGCGCCGCTGCCCAAACCGCAGAGCCGGGCATGCCCGAGCGGCTGGAAAAAAGAGAGGCGGCCACCCGCATCACCTATCAGGGCGGAGACGGCTCCAGCTTTGAGAAGGCCGTCGTGATTGCCGGAGCGAAAAGTTCGATGGATGGCGTTCCTGCCGAACGGAAATGGCTCAAGAAGAAGTACGGAAATTACGAAAAACTCAAGCAGGCGCTCGTCAAGGAAGAAGGGAAGTATTATGACCTGGTCACGATCAGGACGAAAAAAGGCAAGGAGCTGGTCGTCTATTTCGATATTTCCGAATTCTTCAATCGTGAAGAATAGGGGAGGCCGTTCTTTTGCAGCCCTTGATGGCATGCCTTCCCCGGCTGTCCGCCCGGTCGTTCCCGTGTTTTAGCACATTCCCGTTTTCCCGTTCCGGGAGCTGCTCCTCCAGCGGCGGCTGTCATGATGTGGAACCGGGCATGAAGGAGGGAAACGGAGAGCCGGGTTGGGAATCCGGCGGCGTTTGCGGGAACAACCGGATTAATGAATGGCTTATCCCAGGAAGGGGCAACTTTCCGAATGGGGGCGAAGTAATTTGACATACGGGGGGCGCCCTGTTAGAAGTGGGGCGATTGGTCCGTAATTTCGTGGACTTGTCCTGTACAGGCTTTTTACTTTTGCACATATGAACTTGATTCCCTTCCCATCCATGATGGCGGTTGCGGCGCTGGGAGCCGGCCTTGCCCTTCCGGTGTTCGCCCAGTCCTCTTCTCCGGCCTCTTCCTCCGCGCCTGCGGCCTCCCGCGCTAAAAAAACGGCCAGAATGCCGGTGTATCCCATCCCGCAGAAGATGACCAGGAGCGGCGGTTCCGTGACGGTTCCGGCCCTGAAGCTGTCGGGAGCGCGGGACGAACCTACCGTGAATGCGTTGAAGAGCATGTTTTCCATCACTCCGAACGGGCTTCCCGTGCAGATGTCCATCATCAAGGGGAGCAAAAAGGCCGCCGGGAATGTTCCGCAGAAGGCCGGGGCCTATTCCCTGAGCGTCACGCCGCAGGGCATCCGGATGACGGGCTATGACGACGAAGGCCTGTTTTACGCGGCCCAGACGCTGCTTCAACTGGCGGAGAAGACTCCTTCCGGCGTAACGGTGCCTGTGGTGGAGGTGCTGGATTGGCCGGACGTTCCCTTCCGCGGCACGATTGAAGGCTTTTACGGCCTGCCCTGGGGGCAGGAAGGACGCATCAGCCAGTTCAAGTTTTACGGGAAGTACAAGATGAATACTTACATCTACGGCCCGAAGGATGACGTGTTCCACGGTTTTTCCAAGCGCTGGCGCGAGCCGTATCCCGCGGATATGGCGAAGGACCTGAAAGAGCTGGTGAAGGTCGCGAAGCAGAACAAGGTGAATTTTGTCTGGGCCGTGCACCCCGGAGCGGACATTCACTGGGGGGAGGCGGACCGGAAGGCCGCCGTGAAGAAGTTTGAGATGATGTATGACCTGGGGTTCCGCTCCTTCGCCGTGTTTTTTGACGATATCGGCGGGGAGGGCGCCAAGCCGGAGGGCCAGGTGGAGTTCCTGAATTACCTGAACAAGGAGTTTATCCACAAGAAGCCGGACGTGACTCCGCTGATCGTGTGCCCCACGGCGTATTCCGGCGGCGGTGGCCGCTACCATGAGGTGATGGGGGAACATCTGGACAAGGACATCGGCATCATGTGGACCGGGTCCAGCATCGTGAGCGATATCCGGACCCCGGCCTTGAAGGGGATCAACAAGTATTTGCAGCGGCCGGCGTTCATCTGGTGGAATTTCCCGGTGACGGATTACGTGCGCCACGCCCTGTTCCTGGGGCGCACCTATGGCGTGGATGGGGACGCGATGCCGTTCATGCAGGGGTTTGCCTCCAATCCGATGGACAAGCCGGAGGCCTCCAAGATTTCCCTGTTCAGCGTGGCGAACATGACCTGGAACGCCAAGGCCTATGATTCCGACAAGACGTGGAAGGACAGCATCCGGATTTTGTTCCCCGGCTGCGCCTCCGCCATGCAGACGTTTGCCGACCATAACAGCGACGGGGGGCCCAGCGGGCACAATTACCGCAAGGAGGAGTCCGTAGAGATTGCCCCCGTGGTGGAGCAGGTGCTGGAGCTGTGCCGCCGCGGCGCCAAGGTGTCTGAAAGCAAGGCGTTTGACCGCCTGAAGGCCGAGTTTGCGAAGATGGCCCAGGCTCCGGACATGATCCGGGCGAAGTCGAACAATCCCGCTTTCGTCGCAGAGGTGGAGCCGTGGCTCATCCAGTTCGAGTCCCTGGGGAAAGCCGGAATGAACAGCATGCAGATGATTGAGGCCACGGAGGCGGGGAATGCCTCCGGAGCGCTGAATTACGCCATGGAGGCCGCCTGCCTGCTTGCCGAGATGCAGCGTTACAGCAAGGAAATCAGCAAGGCCATCAACAAGCACGTGACGGAGGTGACCAAGAAAAATTCCCCGTGGCAGACCGCCGTCAAGCCGTCCGAACTGGTGATGGCTCCCGCCGTGCGGGAGCTGCTGGACATGGGGTCCACCCCCGTGCTTTCCCGTGTGAGCGGACAGGCCGTTGGCCGTGTGAAGCCTTATGTTTCTACCAAGTCCAAGGGAGGAATAGAGAAGATGCTGGATGACGATCCCGAGTCCTTCTATTATTGCAAGGAGGTCCAGAAGAAGGGCGACTTTTTCGGCGTGGACTTGGGCGCTCCGCGGGAGATACGCACCGTTTCCATCGTGATGGGCCGCAATGATTCCGATACGGACGCTGTGAACAAGGGCCAGCTTGAGGTGTCCATGGACGGGCAGTCCTGGTCGCCCCTGATGCCGGAGTCCAGCGGGCTTCGCGTGGAGTATCAGGGAAGTGGCAAGAAGGGCCGTTTTGTACGCTACCGCGCTACGGCGCAGGGCGTTCCGGGCGGGAAGTCCGACGTGTGGACGGCCATCCGGGATTTCAAGGTGAACGCCCCAGCCGCTCCTTCCGTGCTGACGGACGCCCCCGCGTTCAAGAGCGCCGTGGTTGAAGCCGGAGACAAGGATATTTCCCTGAAGCGCATCATGGAGGTGCATCCGCTGCCGCCGAAGAAGTCCCTGGGGCTTCAAATTCCGGCGGGAGCGTCCGTGGAGTCCGCTTCCGTCAATTTGAAGACGCCGGACATGAAGTGGGCCAAACTGTACATTTCCATGGACGGAAAGTCCTGGACGGAGGTCCCGTTGAAGGCGGACGGTTCTGCGGAGATTGGCGGCGTGATCAAGGGGATCAGGCTGTTGAACGCCGGATCCTCCCCGCAGGAGGTGACCCTGGAAGAGTTCAAGCTGAATCTTGCCCACAAGGGAGGAAAGTCCGCAGACAACGGCGCGGCCGGGGATTTCAACTTGGCTACGTTCCTTCCGGTGGAGCTGTCTCCGGAGAAGGTGGAGATTCCCTGTGATTCCCCCCGCGCGAATTCCGCCATTGTCCTGTCCGACGGGAAGGATGCTTCCGTGCTGGCCTGCGGAGCCGACGGACGGTGGGTTCCCGTGGGCAATCTGGCCAAGGGCAGGAAGGTGAATACATTCAGCCTGAAGTCCGTCAAGAAGCCGGTAAAGGCTCTTGGCCTGACCGGGAAGAAGGGAAGCTCCGTGAATGTTTTTGAAGTGATCTGGAAGTAACGGGTTCCGCCGGGGGCTGCCGCGTGCGGCAGTCTTCCGCGGGGCGATGCCCGTTGACTCAGGGGCGGCTGTTTCCTCCGTGGAATGGCCGCCCCGTTTTTTTCAGTCCTTGGTTTGCCGGGGGCGGGGATGCCGGGCGGCGCGTTTTTCCGCCAGTTGCATGCAGCCGAGGACAAGGGCGATGATGACCAGCGGCCCCAGGATGTCCGCATACCCCACCATGCCCGTGTTTACGGGGGCCACGCAGAGCAGGAACCACCAGGCCAGGGCCAGCAGGCGCGGCAGGGGCCGGGTTCCGCTGCCGGAGAGGAAGACGTAGATGACGAGGGCCCAGAGTTGCGGGAAGCGGGGCAGCGTGACCAGCCATTCCCGGTGGTCCCCGCCGGGCCAGACCAGCGTGCCGTAGGGGCCGGCAGCGGGGAGGTCGCCCCACATGGCTTCCGCGGGAAGCGCCAGGTTCATCAGCAGGTTCAGGGCCAGTCCCGCATAAACGGTAATCATCAGGGCCCTCCATTGGGCGCCCGTACGCACCGCCAGGAACAGGAAAGCGGGCACCAGCAGGAAGGGCGTCAGTTCCAGCGCTCCCATCCAGGCGGGAAGGATGGTTCCTATTTCGGCGTGGCGGTCCGCGCCCTGCGGAACGGCGGAAAGGAGGGCCCAGTACAGGAGCATCAGGAGAATGCAGCGGTACCTGGCGCCCCGGCTCACCGGGCGTTCCTCATCCGGAGGAAGGCCCAGCCATGCTCCGGAATGGGGCTGGTTGGCGGGGTACTGCATGGAGGGTTGGGAATGGAGCCTTTTGTAACGGGAACAGGCGGGTTTGTCAATAAAGCCCGTTTCAGGTCGGGAACCGGGATTGTTTTTCAACAAAATGGGCATTCCTGCTGTCCACATTGTGACAAAGTTGTTGCCATCGGATTCTTGCCGCGGGCGGCTTCTTCTGCTAGTCGGTGCCTGAAAGGGCGCGGAAAAATGGCTGTGCCTCAGTAACCCATTCCTTTTGCTTATGTCCCATTCCAGATTCCTGACGATTTTACCGGCCCTGTTTTTCTGCCTGCTGGCTGTTTCCTGTGGAAAGAAGGGGAAGGACGATCCGAACGTCATTGAATTGAACTTCGGCCATTTTCCCAACGTGACGCATGTGCAGGGCCTGGTGGCGCACCATTTTTCCCGGCAGGGGAAGGGGTGGTTTGAGGAACGGGTGAAGGAGGCCACCGGAAAGGACGTCAGGATCAACTGGTACGTATACAATGCCGGACCCAGCGCCATGGAGGCCGTGTTTGCCCGCTCCATTGAATTGGCTTACGTGGGGCCCAGCCCGGCCATCAATGCGTTTGTGCGTTCCCGCGGGGATGATATCAGAATGATTGCCGGGGCCGTGGAGGGAGGCGCCGCCCTGGTGGTTCCGAAGGATTCCACCCTGAAGGAGCCTGCGGATTTCCGCGGCAAGGTGATTGCCACTCCCCAGCTGGGGAATACGCAGGATGTTTCCGCGCGCGCCTGGTTTTCCCGCGGCGGCCTGCACGTGACGCAGCGCGGCGGGGACGTGACGATTCTGCCGACCCCCAACCCGGAACAGCTCAGCTTGTTCCGGCAGGGCAAGCTGGACGGCGTGTGGACGGTGGAGCCGTGGGTGAGCCGCCTGGTGATGACGGCGGGGGGGAAGGTGCTGGTGGACGAGAAGGAGTCCATCGCTACCGTGCTGGTATGCGGAGCGGATTTCCTCAAGGAGAAGCCGGAGGTGGCGAAGGCCCTGGTGCAGGCGCATGAAGAGCTGAACGAATGGATCAGGCAGCATCCGGAGGAGGCGCAGGCGATCGTGGTCAAGGAACTGGAGGAGCTGACCCATTCCAGGATAGACCCGGCGTTGATTGCGGAGGCCTGGAAGAGCATCGTCATGAAGGACAGGATTTCCATTCCCAAGCTCCAGCAGTTTGTGCAGGACGCCCATCAGGCGGGTTTCATGAAAGAGGTTCCGGAGGTGGGCGCCCTGGTGGTGCCGGAGGCGGCGGAGGAACAGTTGACCATGGTGAAGGAGGCTGCCGGAAGATGATTATGGGTGAAGAACATTGCGGCCCCGGAGGGTGCAAGCTCCGCATTGCCGGAGTGAGCAAGGTGTTTGACGGGCGGCGCGGGAAGGTGGTGGCGCTGGAGGGCATCAATTTGAATATCAGAGGCGGCGAGTTCGTCTGCCTGGTGGGGGCCAGCGGCTGCGGAAAGACTTCCCTGCTGAATATCATCGCCGGGCTGGAGTTTCCCACTTCCGGGGTGGTGGAGCTGGACGGGGTCCCCGTGACGGGCCCCGGACGGGACCGCACCGTGATGTTCCAGGAATCCGCCCTGTTTCCGTGGCTGGACGTGATGGGGAACGTGATGTTCGGCCTGAAGCTGACGCCCGGCCTGACGCGGGGGGACCGGCTCGCCATTGCGGAGAAGAATCTGGAGCTGGTGGGACTGAAGGAGTGCGCGCATTCCCATATCCATGAACTTTCCGGCGGGATGAAGCAGCGCGTGGCGCTTGCCCGCGCCTTGGCTACCAGCCCCCGCATCCTGCTGATGGACGAGCCTTTTGCCGCCCTGGACGCCATGACCCGCGAACAGCTTTACCAGGATATCCAGGATATCCATTTCCGGTGCGGCATGACGATCATTTTCGTCACGCACAATATGCGCGAGGCCGTGTGCCTGGGGGACCGCGTGGTGCTGTTTACTCCGCATCCGGGCCGCGTCTGTGAGGAGTATTTCGTGGACCTACCCCATCCCAGGGACATCAACAGCCGCGATCTGGCGCAGTTGTCATCCCGCATCACCCGTGATTTGAAAGGAGCCATGGCATGAACAGGAATAAATGGACCAAGTGGGGCGCCCATGCCTGCTCGCTCGTGTTTTTCATCCTCGTGATCTGGGTGTGGCAGTATTTGAGCGACCAGAAGGTCTGGAAGCCCTATTTGTTCCCCTCTCCGCTGGAGGTGTGGGAGTATTTATGCTCCTCCTTCCTGGACGGCTCTCTGGAGGAAGCTTCATGGATTACCGTGAAGAGGCTGGTGATGGGGTATGGAATAGGCCTGGTGATGGGGATTCCGCTGGGCATGCTGTGCTCCCGCTTCCAGCTTGTGCAGAATACCCTGGGCCTGGTTTCCCTGGGGTTCCAGGCCCTTCCCAGCGTGTGCTGGGTTCCGCTGGCTACCCTGTGGTTCGGACAGACGGAGGGGGCCATGCTGTTTGTGGTGATCATGGGGACGCTGTGGTCCGTGATTTTGGCGACGGCCAACGGCATGAGGAACGTTCCTCCCATTTATGCCCGCGCGGCGCGCACCATGGGCGCTGGCCCCATTTACTGCCTGATTCACGTGACGCTGCCAGCCTCCGCTCCGTTTGTGGTGAGCGGGATGAAACAGGGATGGGCTTTTGCCTGGCGTTCCCTGATGGCGGCGGAAATTTTCGTTCCCATTTTGACAGGTTTCGGGCTGGGGCA
The DNA here is from genome assembly GCA_947624785.1 of Akkermansia muciniphila. GTDB lineage: Bacteria > Verrucomicrobiota > Verrucomicrobiia > Verrucomicrobiales > Akkermansiaceae > Akkermansia > Akkermansia muciniphila_F. The sequence continues at coordinate 109,235 of CANQLV010000002.1, forward strand.
GCTCCTGCACTTCGGGAGGGAACTGAACGCGATGAACCAGGTGGTGGGCATCATGTTCGTGATCGTGGTGATCGGCCTGCTGTCTGACAAGATTCTGTTTTCCCCGCTGGAACGGTTCCTGCACCGCCGCTGGGGGACGGGGCAGGCCTGAGGGCTGCACCTTGCAGATACAGATGAGCTGGTTGCGTCCGGCGAGGGGAAAGCCCGTTACCTGCCGGGGGATTCCAGGTTCCTTTTAAGAGCGTGGACTTCCTTGATGAGGGCCGGGAGTTTTCTGAGCGCGGCGTACTGGCGGCTGGCGTCCTTGAACGGAGATGCAGGGAAACCCCAGTAGGCGACATTTTCCGGGATGTCTGAGATGACTCCCGTTTTGGCTCCCAGAACGGATTTCGAACCGATTTTAAGGTGTCCGGAGATGCCGACCTGGGCGGCGATGGTTGCGTAGTCGCCCACCTTGGTGCTGCCGGCGATTCCGGATTGGGCGACAATCACGCAATGCTTGCCGACGACGACGTTGTGGCCGAGCTGGATGAGGTTGTCTATCTTGGTGCCTTCCCCCACGATGGTGCGGCCGAATCTGGCACGGTCAATGGTGGTGTTGGCACCTACGTCCACGTCGTCCCCCAGCTCCACGATGCCCACTTGGTCAATGCCCACGTAACGGCCGTTGTCCCCCATCAGGAAGCCGAAGCCGTCGGAACCGATGACGGCCCCGGGCTGGATGGTCACCCGGCTGCCGAGCTTGCAGCGTTCCCGGATGATGACATGGGCGTGCAGGCGGCAGTTTTCCCCCATCGTGACGCCGTCCCCGATGTCGCAGCCGTTGCCGATGTCCGTGCCGTCCCCGATTACGCAATGGGCGCCGATGCAGGTATAGGCGCCCACATGGATTTTGTCCGGATTGAAGGTGGCCGTGGGGTCGATAATGGCCGTGGGATGAATGCCGGGCGTGAACCGGTAGGCGGAAGCCATGAAGTATTTCACCAGGGCGTTGAACGCCATGGAAGGATTGTCCACTTCCACAAAGGCGACGTTTTCCGGGTACGCGGGCAGGGCAGGGGGCACCAGGACGATTCCGGCGGAGGTGTGAAGAAAGTCTTCAAAGTATTTCTCGTTGCCGAGGAAGGAGGCTTCCTCATGGGAGGCATCGAGAAGGGAAGCGACCCCGAACACAGTCAGTTCGGGGTCGCCGGAAAGGATTTTCCCTCCGGTGAGGGCGGCCACGGCTTCAAGTGTAAGCTTCATGGGAGTATGATTCCGCCTTCCCGGGGGTAATGTCAAGGGTTAGTTGGCCGGGGCCGCGGGAACGGCCGGGGTCTTTTTCTTGGTGGGGTCAAAGCCCTTGGGTGCGTCCTTGTTGAGTTCCTTCATCACGGAGGGGGTGATGTCCATGCTGGGCTTCGTGTACACGAAGACCTGGTTGGAACGGAGGGCCTGGGCGCTCTTGTCCAGAATGAGGTCATAGTTGCCCTTGGTGGCGATGCCTTCCGTGATCTTGGTGATTTCACCCATGATCTTGGTGGAGCGCACCTTCATCTGTTCCTGGAGGGACTTGAGCTGGCGTTCCACGAAGCCGCGGCGTTCCTGTTCCAGCGCGATGACTTCCTGGCGCTTGATCTGGGCTTTCTGCTCCAGCTCCTTCTTGTCCTTTTCATTCAGCATGGGATCCTGAAGCTGTTTGACCATGTCGTTGAAGTCGGCTTCCATCTTCTTGATGGTTTCCGCGCGGGTGTTGTTGGTTTCCTGCACGGTCTGGGCAGCCTTGTCTACTTCTGCCTGGGCTTCATGGGTCTTATAATAGTCGGCGAAGAGTTTCTGCACGTCCACCGTTGCTACTTTAAGTTCGGCGTTGGCAGTGGCGCTTAATGCCATTGCAGCTGATACACATAATGCTGTTTTGAAGAATCTCATAATTTTTAGCGTCTTCTGACTTTGCCAGTTTACATGTGGAACGGCATGCGTCAACCTTCTAGCTATATTTCAGGATTGAACTTTTGTCATCATGGGGCCACTTTAGGCGCATGCAAACATTTTCCACCAAGGCCCAGTTGAAGGCGGCCCTTCTCAAGCATCACCGCAAGCATGACCACGTGGTTCTCGTCCCCACGATGGGAGCGCTTCACGACGGGCACCGCGCCCTGCTGGAACAGGCCCGCAAGCTGGCCGGGGAAGACGGCGTGGTGGTAGCCAGCGTTTTCGTCAATCCCATCCAGTTCAATAATTCCTCCGACCTCCAGACCTATCCCCGCACCCCTGAAAAGGATTTGGAGGTGTGCGAGGGAGCGGGCGTGGATTACGTGTTTTCCCCCTCTCCGGAGGAGATGTATTCCGGGGAGCGCAGCATTACCGTGGAGGAGGGCTTTTTATCCGCTACGCTGTGCGGGGCGTCCCGCCCCGGCCATTTTTCCGGCGTCTGCACGGTGCTCGCCAAGCTGTTCAACCTGGTGCAGCCCACGGACGCCATTTTCGGCAAGAAGGATTACCAGCAGCTGGCGATTATCCGCCGCATGGTGCGCGACCTGGATTTCCCGGTGCACATCCACGGCGCGGAGATCGTGAGGCATGGGAACGGACTGGCCTATTCCTCCCGGAACGCCAGGCTGACGCCGGAACAGAAGGAGCAGGCTGTGGTGATACGGAAGGCCATGCTTCAGGCGCGGGACGAGTTCCGCGCCGGAACGGAGGTCCGGACGGTGAAGGAGCATGCCGCCGCCATGATTGGGGCCGTGCCCGGCACGCGCATCGATTATCTGGAGATTGTGGATGCGGAGACGATGCAGCCGCTGGCGGAGAACCGGAATCCTGCCCTGATGGCCGCCGCCGTCTATTTCGGCGACGTGCGTCTTATTGATAACATAGAACTTTAATCCGGCACGGATTCCCTTATACTGCGCCCGTGATTACCGCCGCCAACCTCCACCGCAGCTATTCCATCGGCAAGAAATCCATTGAGATCCTGCACGGGGTGGACCTGCACATTGCCGCCGGGGAGAAGGTGTTCCTGTGCGGTCCCAGCGGAGCCGGCAAGACCACGCTGATGTACACGCTGGCCGGGCTGGAAACGCCCCAGGAGGGAAAGGTGACGATTGACAGCACGGATATTTACGCCTTGTCCGCCACGGCGCGGTCCGTGTTCCGGAACCGGAACATGGGGTTCATTTTCCAGAACTACCTGCTGATGCCGGAGCTGACGGCGCTGGAAAACGCCTGCCTGGCTTCCTCCATCGGCAGGAGGCCGCGCGTGGAATACGTGACGGAGCTGATGGAGCGTGTGGGCCTCTCCCACCGCCTGAACCATCTGCCCAGCGAGCTGAGCGGCGGGGAACAGCAGCGCGTGGCGATCGCCCGCGCCCTGGCGAATGACGCCCCCATCATTTTTGCGGATGAACCCACCGGGAACCTGGACCGGAAGAACGGCGCGGAGGTGCTGGACCTTTTGTTCGGCCTGGCGGAGGAGTCCCGCAAGACGCTGGTAATCGTGACGCATGACGAACACCTGGCCCGCCGGGGAGACCGCATTATTACGATCATGGACGGGCAGGCCGTCTGAAGCTGTCCGTTCCGGGAAGTTTTATCTTTCCATTTATTTGCCGTCAGCCGCCAGATGCAGGACAGCCTGGTGCACGCCTCGGACCACCTGCGCCATGCGGCGGTAGTCCAGCGTTTCCGGCAGGTCTCCGGCCTGGTGGTAGTTCGGATTCCGGAAGAAGGAGGTGTCCGTGACCATGACGGCGGGCAGGCCTTTGGCCCAGAAGTTGCGGTGGTCGGAGAAGTCCATGCACATGCCCTTGATTTCCGGCAGGTTCAGGCGGACGGTAGGCAGGAAGGGCTGCATGTTTTTCTGGACTGTCCGTGCCAGCCTGACGCTGTCCCAGTTGCCGACGATGGCGATGAAGTCCCCCTTGTCCGGGTACAGGGCTCCCATGCCCGCGGCGGGGTAGGACTGGCTGTTTTCCCTGTCCGAGAAGTAGCCGATCATTTCCAGGCAGATCATGGCTTTCACGCCTATCTGCTCCGTATAAAGTTTCTGGGCGTGCTGCGCGCTGCCCATCTGTTCCGTGCCGAAGTAGGGAGGTTCCTCGTTGGCATACGCGATGAGTTCAATGGTGTCATGGGGGGAGACGCCTTTCAGCATGCGGCCCAGAGCCAGCAGGCCCGCCACGCCGCTGGCGTTGTCGTCCGCTCCGGGGGTGTCTCCGCAGGTGTCGTAATGAGCGCCGACGATGACCCTTTTGGCGGATTTGCCGGGGAATACGGCGCTGACGTTGACGAAGGAGCGTTTGTCCGCCGTGAAAGGCTGGTATGTGACCGTGGCTCCCGATTCCGCCAGGGACCGGGCGATGTATTGGACCGCCCTGGCCTGGTTCCTTTCATAACCCGCCGGGCGCGGGTGGCAGGTTTTGGCCAGGTAGAGGACGTCCTTTTTCAGCTCCTGCTCCAGCCCCGGGCGGACGGCAGCGGCGGGAGCGCCGCCGACCGCGGGGGTGGTGCAATGGGAAATGATGCAGCCCGTGGAGACGGTGAGGATGGCCAGGGCGGAAAACAGAGAGAGGTAAACCCGGAGTTTCATGCTCCCTTTATAACAACCCGCATTAGGCGTGACAACTTCAATGTGGCAAAGCACATGTGCGGGTCATGGAAGCCTTTTCCTCCTCGTGGGCATCACTCTGAACAGGAGATTTCTGATGAACCATATATCCGTGAGGAGGTGTCCGGCATTCAGAAGAGTCCGCCCTATATTCCTAGAGAATAGCGCATCCACTTTGTTTACCTTGGGATACGGATTTCGTTAATGCATGGGCATCATTTTTTTCCACCTTTTTTTCAATGAAAAGGTGATTGTTTTGTTCAAAGGAATAGCAGTGAAAGTTGTCAAAATCGGTAAATTCCATAATTCCTGCCGTGTGGTCTTTCATGCCGCTATAAGGATTATATACAATGTAATTTGTTCCTTCTTTCCCAATAAGGTTTTGAAAGGCTGTTCTTCCGTCCACCTTTCCATCGCTGGATGTGGTGATATGTGCAGCATACAAGATACCCCCTTGCTCAAACAGGGCCATGAAGCATCCGCTGAAGTCAAAGCTGACGGCGTATATTTTTTCTCCACGCGCATGTTGAATGGGATAGCAGGTTATTTTTTGTTCCGGATTATGTACCACGATATTAATGCCTTGTGTATCTATGTCGTTGAAAGGTGGCGTAAGTTCGCCTTTTGCCAGATGAAAACCATAGCAACTGCATCCTGACGGGATGGGGAATGAAGATGTAGTTTGAAGTTTTTTTCCTATTTTTTCTTTCAATGCTGAAATTCCTTTTGCTTCTTGCCGGAGCAGATCAGGTAATGTTTTCATGAATAGTATTTATTTCTGTCGTATTTGATATGATCCGGTTTTTCGGATTCATTAGAACAAACCTGTGTCGAACGGGAAATACTCACCGCATGTACGGTATATTTCGAAAACGCGGGTTTGTACGGTTACTGTATGTGGCTCTCCGGAAGTTTCCGTCTTCTCTTTTCCAAGCATGAGATTTTATTTCTGAAAGCGCTTTGCGGGGTGCGAATTAACTGTTTCATATCCGGCTGTCCTCTATCGCGTGCTTGCATGCGATAGACAAAAATGGAAGTGCCGGGCGCTCCGGAATGTATGTCTGCCGCAGGCGGTATTGTCCTTCTGCCTCCAATGGCAAAGTGGAGGAGAGGATCGGTATTGCATTCATGCGGGTTGTTGTGTAGCTTGTTGCGCATGTGGGACTGGATTATGATCAAGGATGCGCTCAGGGCGATCGTTGAAATTTTCATCCTGTGGGTATTCCTGTACCAGATTTACCGCGCTTTCCATGCGACGCGCGGCGCGCGCATCATGGTGGGGCTGTTCGCCTGCTTCCTGGCCCTGGTGGTGCTGGCCTTTTTCTTCCAGTTGAATGTTATTTCATGGATCCTGACGCGCATTTTCGCCCCCGGCCTGGCGCTGGCGCTGGTGGTGATTTTCCAGCCGGAGCTGCGGGTGGGGCTGGCGAAGCTGGGCAGCCATCCGTTTTTCTCCTCCTTCGCCAAGCTTCAGAGGGTGGATTTCCTGGACAATTTCTGCAAGGCGGTGAGCAAGCTTTCCAATCAGCGGTTCGGCGCCCTGTTCGCCTTTGAGCGGAGCATCAGCATGAAGCCCATTGAAGATTCCGGCGTGAAGCTGGACGCCATTTTTTCTCCGGAACTGGCCCTGACGATTTTCCATACCAAGACCGCCCTGCACGACGGAGGCGTGGTGATTTCCGGCGACCGCATTTCCGCGGCGGCCTGCGTGTTCCCGGTTTCCCAGAAGGAGATGAGCGACCGTACCCTGGGGCTGCGCCACCGGGCGGGCGTAGGCATGTCCGAGGAGAGCGACTGCGTGGTGGTGGTGGTGTCCGAGGAAACGGGGGCGATTGCCTTGGCCGTGGGCGGCAAGCTGGAACGCAACCTTACGCCGGAACAGTTGAAGGGCCGTCTTGAAGAGCTATTGAATATTTCTCCTTCCAATGAAAAAACTGCTATTGCTTAACTGGCCGGCCAAGCTGTTCTGCCTGGTGCTGGCCGTAATCATCTGGTCTTTCATCAATCACTGGGTGACCACGAACGACGGCGTGCCCTCGCGTGGGCAGCTTGAGGAGATTAGAAGATCCCATCCCTGAAGATTTACCGTTATGAGGAATTTCATTGTTACCGGAACCGATACGGAAGTCGGTAAGACTTACGTGAGCTGCCTGATCGTCAAGGCCCTGAGAGAAGCGGGCGTCAATGCCGCCGGGTTCAAGCCCGTGGCCTGCGGAGACAGGCAGGACGCCCGCCTTCTGCGTGAGGCCGGACCGGAGGGGCTGACGCTGGACGAGCTGAATCCCGTTTTCCTGAAGAACGCCACCTGCCCTTATGTAGCAGCCCGGCTGGAGAATACGCGGGTGGATGAAGGAGCCATTCGCCGCGCCTATGACGCCTTGTCCGCCGCACATGAATGCGTGCTGGTGGAAGGTGTGGGGGGATGGGAAGTCCCGATCGGCCCCGGCCGGAATTTCAGCGACGTGGCCGCGGATTTCAAGCTGCCCGTGCTGCTGGTGATCGGCAACAAGCTGGGGGCCATCAATCATGCCCTGCTGACGCTGAATGCGATCAAGGCGTGCGGCCTGGAATGCCTGGGCATTGTGTTTAATAACGTGAAGGATGAATGGGATACGGCCTGCGTGACGAACCGGAGCATGGTGGAGGAGTTTTCCGACGCGCCCATTCTCGGCGAGCTGATCCATGGGCAGGATTCCATGGACATTGACGCCCTGCTGGAACGCCTGCGCTGACCCCGGAAGCGGTTTAACGTATGGAAGAAAGGGGGGAGTGAAGAAGCCCTTTCCCTGCTCGTTCCAGGGTGTGAACTGGCGGCGCAGAGGAACCGGCATGCAGTGTTTAAAAAGACCAGGGGAGAGGGCAGGTTTTCAGCTCCGGAAGGGCTGTTTTGACAGGAGCCGGGACGGGATGCCGTAAGATGGGGGATGTTTTTGCCCACAGTTTTCAGCATTCCGGTACGTTTTTTTATTATCCTGCTGGTTTGCTCCCCGTGGGAGCTGCTGGCCGGGGAGGTGGTAACTGCTCCTGTGCCGGAGTTTTCCTTTCCCGCGCTGATTCCCTATCCTTCCAACGTCATCAGGGGTGCGGGTGAGGCGCGTTTCAAAAGCGTTTATGTGAATGCAGGGCGGGATGTCCCGCGCAGGGATGACCTGGTGAAGGAAATGGAGGATGTGTTCGGGATGTCCGGCATACCGGGTTCCCTGGACAGGGAGGCTTCTGCGGAAGATTCCATGACATGGGAGCTGCGTCCGGATGCCGGGATGAAGGGGGAAGGGTATGCCCTGTCCGTGGAACCGGAAAAGGTAACCGTCAGAGCAGGGAGTTTTGGCGGTTTTTTCAATGCCCTGCAAACGTTGCGGCAGTTGATTTCCAAAAGAGAGGGGGGATTTTCCATGCCGATTGTCCGGATCAGTGACAAACCCGCTTTCGCGCTGCGGGGGGTAATGCTGGACGTGGGGCGCTATTACATGTCTCCCGCGTTTATCAGGGAGCTGATGCGCCGGGTTTCCCGCTACAAGATCAATACGCTGCATCTGCATTTGACGGATGATCCCGCCTGGAGGCTGGAGGTGAAGAAGTATCCGGCCCTGACGGACGGCGCCTTTCATTGGAAGTCCCGGCAGCCGGGCCGGTTTTACACGCAGGCCCAGTTGAAGGACCTGACGGATTATTGTGCCCGGCTGAATATCCAGGTGATTCCGGAGATCGATATGCCGGGACACAGCCAGCCTTTTGCCAGGGCCATGAAGACCGAAATGCAGACGGAGAAGGGCATTTCCGTGTTGAAGGATGTCGTGGACGAGGCCGTTTCCCTGTTTCCCGGAAGGTTTTTTCACATGGGGTCCGACGAGGTGCACATTACGATGAATGATTTTATTCCGCGCATGGCGGAGTATATCCGCGGGAAGGGCAAGGAGGTGATCGTGTGGTCTCCCGGCGGCCCGCACGACAAGGATTCCGTGCTGATGTGCTGGGGAGAGAACGAAGCAGGCGCCAGGATGGACAAGGATATGAAGCGCATTGACAGCAATGGCTTTTACATTGACTGGGCGGATTCCCAGTCCGGCGTATACCAGGTGTTTTTCCAGCAGCCCTGCGAGGTGCCGCAAGGGGATGGCAAGGCTCTGGGGGCCATCATGCCCGTGTGGTGTGACGGGAACCTGAGCAGTGAGAAAAGGGTGCTGGAACAGTACCCTTTTTATCCCTGCGCTCTGACGTTTGCGGAGCGCGTCTGGCGCGGGAGCGCCACCAAGAGGAGGGATTACATGGCGCAGCTCCCCCCCAGGGGAACGGCCGGATGGGCGGAGTTCCGGGAGTTTGAACAGCGGCTGGCCTCCCACCGGGACAGGTTTTTCCGGGGAGTTCCCTTTGCCTACGTGAAGCAGGCGGATGTTGCCTGGAGCCTGGTGGGGCCATTCGACCACCGGGGGAAGAATGACACGTCCTTTGAACCGGAGCGGAAGATTGCGCCTTCCTACCGGCATGGGGACAGGACGCTGGAATGGAAGAAGACGCCCGTTTACGGTGGAGCCGTGCATGTCAGGCACCTTTTTGCGATGTTCAATATGCACCGGAACCAGTACCGGCTGGCCCACTGGCCCACGCTGATGTCAGAGGACGTGGGAAAGGGCAGCGGGACCTGCTACGCGCTGACTTCCATCCGCAGCCCCAGGGATCAGGAGGTGTGGCTGATGTTTGGCCTGAACGGCATGTGGGGGCATTCGGGCGGGTACCGCAGTGCCCGTGCTCCGGAGCAGGGGAGCTGGGATTTTTCCGGTGGGGACGTATGGCTGAACGGAAAGCGCGTGAATCCGCCCAGGTGGCCGTTCAAGAGCCTGCCCTGGACGGATTGGGGGAAAGGGCGCATTGAAGAAGCCCCCCTGACCTGGGAGGGGTATTTCTTCCGTCCCCCCGTGAAGGTAAAGCTCCGCAAGGGATTGAACCGCGTGCTGATACGCAGCGTGTTCGGCCACTGGAAGGGGGACAACGGTCAGAGAGGCTGGTTTTTCTGCTGCATTCCCGTCCTGTGGGATGGCGTCCATTACCGGGAGGTTCCGGGCCTGGAATATGATCCCCGCCCGGACGCCCGCTGACAGGCAGCCTTCCTGCCGTCACTTTTCTTCAAAGGCGGAGAGGATGGCTTCATGCACGTCCTGCGCGGAACGGATTTCCGGCAGGGAGGCCGGACCGATGAATACGGGCCGCTGGTTTGCGGGCACCCGGTCCCTGCCATGGGAGCCTTTTACCTGGTCTCCGTTGAGGGGGATGACTTTCATCAGCGCGCGGAAGCCCAGCTTTTTTTTCAGCAGGAAAGCGGCGGCGTGGAACATGGGGAAGGAGAGTGCCGGGTCAAAGAACATTTCCGCCGGGTCGTAGCCGGGCTTGCGATGGATGTCCACACAGCGGGCGAAGTCCGGTGCCTTGGCGTCGTCCAGCCAGTAGTAGTAGGTGAACCACGCATCCGGGGCCGCGACGGCGGTGAAGTCCGGCAGGCGTTCCTGTGCCGCAGGATTCAGGCCGGAGAAGTCCGTCTCCCTGATTTCCTCCACCCCGGGGGTGGCGGCGAGCAGCGTTTTCACCTCTTCCTTCACGGAAGGGTCGTTGATGTAAATATGGGCTGTCTGGTGGTCCGCCACGGCAAAGGCCCGGGAGGCGCCGCAGTCCAGCATTTCCGTGCCCATTTCCGGTTTGACGGTGATCCAGCCCCGTTCACGGAAGAGGCGGTTGAGGGCAATGCTGCGGGAGACGTCGGAAATGCCGTATTCACTGAGGATAACGGGAGTGACGCCTTCCCGTTCCAGAAAGTCGACCAGGTCGCAGAGCAGGCCGTCCATGGCTTCCGCCGCCCGGGCCGCCTGGGTTGAGGAAGGGCCGAATTTCTGAAGATCATAGTCCAGGTAGGGCAGGTAGATGAGGTTGAGAGAAGGGCGGTGTTTCCGTTCCACCCACCGGGCGGAGTCCGCTATCCACCGGGAGGACTGGATGCCGGCCATGGGGCCCCAGAAGGTGGGGAAGGGGAATTCCCCCAGGTCTTTTTTAATGGTCTCCCGGAGTTCCATGGGCTGGGTGTAGATGTCGAAGACCTTGCGGCCGTCCGCCGGGTACATGGGGCGCGGCGTGATGGCCCAGTCCGCTGTGGAGTACATGTTGTACCACCAGAAGAGCTTGGCGCAGGTGAAGCCGGGGCCGTACCGTTCCCGCAGTTTTTCCCAGAGGCGCGGCCCCCGCACCAGTTTGTTGGACTGCTTCCAGAACTGGATTTCACTCATGTTCCGGTTGTACCATCCATTGCCGGGGATGGCGTGCTCCCGCGGGGAGAGCCCCGTAACGTAGGTACTCTGCGCGGAGCAGGTGAGGGCCGGAAAGGCAGGGGGGAAGGAGGAAACGCGCCTCTCCTCCGCCCAGGCGGAGAGCCGCGGCATGTGTTCCATCATCTGGCGGGAAAGGGCCACCACGTCAATGACGGCCACACGGGTGCGGGGGAGTTTCATGGAAGGGATATTAACGGTTTGATGCGGGAATTCCATCTTTCCATTTGAAAAAAATGGCGGCATCCGTCATGATTCCCCGCATGGAACGTCAGGATAAACGACTTGTGGACCAGTTGCGCCCGATCAGCTTTGAAACGGGCATTGCCCCGAACGCCACAGCCTCCGTGCTGGTGGCCTTTGGCCGCACCAAGGTGATTTGCGCCGTTACGATTGAGGAGGATGTGCCCCGCTGGATGAAGATTCAGCGCGTGGAGGGCGGCTGGCTGACGGCGGAGTATTCCATGCTTCCCTATTCCACGCTTGACCGCAAGCGGCGCGATATTACGGCAGGGAAGCTGGACGGACGTTCCAGCGAAATCCAGCGCCTGATAGGCCGCTCCCTGAGGGCCGCCGTGGACCTGGGCAAGATCGGGCAGCGTACGATCTGGGTGGACTGCGACGTTTTGCAGGCGGACGGGGGCACCCGGACCGCTTCCATCACCGGGGCTTCCGTGGCCCTGGCCATTGCCGTGAACAAGCTGGTGGCGCAAGGCAAGCTGGCGGAGTCCCCCATGAAGAGGCTGGTTTCCGCCGTTTCCGTGGGGATGCTGGGCGGGGAAGCCCTGCTGGACCTTTGCTATGTGGAGGACAAGGATGCGGAGGTGGATATGAACCTGGTGATGACGGACCGCGGTGAGTTTGTGGAAGTGCAGGGCTCCGGGGAGGAGGCCGTGTTTACGGCGGACCAGATGAGCCGGATGCTGGAACTGGGCCGCAAGGGCCTGGAAGAGATTGCCGGGCTTCAGCGCCAGGTGATCGCCGAGGCGGACAAGCCGGACGCCGACGCGCTGGAAGGGCTGAGCGCCTTTTTCGGCAGCGGCAGGCAGGCATGAATTTCCCATGGCGCGGGATTGTTCCGGCTCCCGGCAAACGGGAGCCGCGGAGGAATCCCGGCGCCCTTCCAGGCCCAACATTTTTATGAGAATATGCTTGTCCTGACTGGGAAATCACGTTAATAGTAGAGACGAACATAGATAACCACGTACGGTTTTCTTAAACTGTAAACATTCCATCATATCCAACAATGAAAGTATCTTTTGCAACACGCCAGTTACGCAGGGGGTTCACCCTGATCGAACTTTTGGTTGTTATTGCCATTATCGCCCTGCTGGCTTCCGTGGCGTACGGTCCGATTCTGAACCAGATCAACAAGGGCGACCAGATGCAGGCCCTGACCAACATGAAGAACGTGGGTGTGGCGATGAACGAGTTCAAGTCCAACAGCAAGCTGGGCAACTTCCCCGATGACATCACCGCGGACCGCGTGGTGGCGCAGCACAATTACATGAGCGGCCTGGGCGCGCTCCAGGGGGATACCTCCAATGACTACTTCCGCCAGCTTCTGGGCAATGAGTCCGTTTCCGAAAGCAACTTCTACGCCAAGGTGCAGACTCCTTCCGGCGGTTCCACCGTTACTCCCGACGGTGAAATCTATGACGGCAAGGCCCTGACCCCCGGTGAAGTGGGCTTCTCCTACGTCATGCGCAAGGGTGACAATAACAAGAAGGTGGGCATTGGCAGCTCCGTGGGTGAATATCCCCTGATGGTTACTTCCGTGCTCCCCGGTGAAGACGGCAGCACCGTCGTGGCCGGCAACGCCGTCCGCTTTGACCCGGAAAGCTTCCGCGGCAAGGTTCTGATTTTCACGACCGCCCAGAGCGCCAAGACTCTGGAACTGGATGACAACGACAACCTTCAGGACACCTTCATTCCCAAGAGAAGGGGCAAGGATGTCAGTGACCAGTTCCTGATTCTCACGCCTGATTTCAGCGGCCAGGAATAAGTTTTTTCCGTTAGCATGATTTGCACAGGGCGCATTCTTCGGGATGCGCCCTTTTTTATGGCCGTTCACTGAAATCTGGAGCATCCCGAACCGCCGGGTCGGACTGCATGACAGAAATGGCCAGCCCGGTAAAAAGAAGCAACGGCCGCAGTTGAACCGGGAACAAGGAGTAAAAAACGTTGTTGGATTTCCTCATGGTTGTTTGGATTGCATTTGATTAGCTATTTTTTATATCTGGCGCCGGATAGCCGCATGATGGGGCAGCGGAAAGGCGCGGTCCGTGGGCTATTGTCATTTATGGGTCATCCGTTGTGCGCTACGGAGTGGTCATGGTTTCAATACACTTATCATGACCAAGATTGTGATTGCCCTGTTATCCTTAGCGGCGCCACTGGCATGCGCCGCCCTGCCTTCCGGTTCACCCTCCGGAGCCGCTGCCCCTGGTGAGGAGAAGGTGGTTCAAATGAAGGGCGTCATGTCCTTGTCTCCCGCTATGGTCAAGGAGATCAATGAAGGCGGGGCCCTGACTGTTTCCTCCCCCTCCTTTCCTTCCGGTTATTATATCGTGTACCGTTTTGTTTCCTCCCGCGGGAATGTAGTACAGGCTTTTTCCGTGTTGGAGAGTAACCAGCTCCAGGCCCTTGGGATGGCTCTGCCCGTGCAGGTGAAGGCCCGGGAAGATCTGGATGAAGACCTGTCCTGGAAACTGGAACGGGAAGTGGTAGCCATGTTTTCCTATGGAAGGTCCTATATGCCCCATTGTGAGGAAGTCCTGGTGCGGGAGGCCGTGTACGGCCCCTTGTCCGGCGCGATGGTTTCCCATGGCGGCGGCGGAGGATTTTACGGAGGGCCTCCCGGCAGGGAAAGCGGGTTTGCCGCCAACCAGCTTAAACCAAGTCTTCCGGATAATGAGGCCAGCTCCAAGCCGTCAGACGACAAGGAGACGCCTGTTTCTCCGGACAGGAAGCCCGACGGAGGGACAGAGGCGGCCGGAGATGAGGCTGTGGCTGATTCCGGGAAGGAAGAGCTTTCTCTGGATTCCCTGCTTACTGAGAATACGGTGCCGACGTCTTCTCCCGATCCCAAGACGCTGCGTTTGCCGGCGTCTCTGAAGGCGGAGGCCGTTCCGGAACCGTCTTCCGCCATGCTGGGCATGTTCGGCATCGCCTGCCTGCTGATGCGGCGCAAGCGGAGTTGAACTCCGGTCCCGTTCTCCATTCCGGTTTTCCAGCCGGGAAGGAATGGTTTTTCTTTTCCACGCCGGAACATGGTTTGCAAACAGGCAGTGTCATGAGAAAGGCGTTCCGGCCTGAAAAAGCCGGAACGCCTTCATGCAGCTAAGTGAATGGATTTTATTTGCCTGCGGGCGTGCCGAAGACGTTGATTTCCGCAGCAGAAGCGCTGTTGCCGTCCAGCGAGTTCGTGCCGGTGAAGCGGAAGTAGCGTACGGGTTCCTTGACGTTCTTGAGGTTGACGGATTGCTCGATGGGATTGGCGCGGAGGTTGGAGAATTCCCCTTCCGCCGCCTTCGTCCAGGTTTTTCCGTCCGGGCTCACTTCAAATTGGTATTTGTCCGTCATTCCGGAGGTTTTTCCATCCTGCCTGGGCAGGTAGGAGAAGCTGGAGACCTGGTAGGGTTTGCCCATATCCACCACAAAGGATTGAGGCGCCTCGGCTTTGGCGAACCAGGAGGTTTCCGGATTGTCGTCAATGGCCGCGGCGGCGTTTCCGGAAGTGGCGTTTTTCACCTTCCATCCGGTTTTGCTGATGCCGAATTTGGCCTGGCTGACGGGACCCAGCTTGCCGTTGGAGAATTGGCAGCGAGCCTTGACGGTGCCGCTTTCCGCAAATTTGGCGCCCTGGCTATAGACGGGGGAGCCTTCCTTGGGTTCGCTGCCGTCCGTCGTGTACAGGATTTTGTTCTTGCCGTCCGCAAGGATGATGAGGTTGTCTCCGCGGCGGAAGATGGAGGGCCGCACGGCGCCTGCCGGCTGGCGGAAGAGGGAGAATTCAGAGATGCAGGGCGTGGCCTGGCTGCCCGTGATGCGCAGGCGCAGCTTCTGGGCGGTAATGGGGCGGTTCAAACGCCGCATGACCTGGTTGCCGATGGTCTTTCCTTCATTGTCGATGCAGACCCATTTGCCGTTGATGAAGGCGTCAATGTTAAAGGAGTCCACGCGCTGGCCCAGGCGGATCTGCTCGCGCAGCCGGATGACGTCGAAGGTGGCGGGTTTGGGCAGCGTGATGAAGGCGGTGGGCGTCAGGTTGTCGTCCTCCACGGCCCAGTAGGTTTCCATGTTGCCGTCCGTCATGTTGGAGGGGGCGAATTTCTTGTCGTTGCCGCGCGTCTGGCTGGCCGTGACGGTGGCGCCCAGGGCATAGTCCCTGGCATACAGCTTGTCGCGCAGTTCCTTGAATTCCATCAGGGATTTAACGTCCGCAGGGTCCAGTTTGCCGGTTTTGTCCGCCGCCACGTTGAGGATGAGGTTGGCTCCGCGTCCCACGGAGTCAAACCATACCTGCATGAGTTCTTCCGGGGATTTGACGCGGGAAGCCTGCCCCTGGTGCCAGAACCAGCCGGAATGGTTGATGGTGGTGTCCCCTTCCGCCGGCACCCAGCGTTCTCCGCCGCGCTTGCCGGTTCCTCCGCCTCCGCCGTTCAGCCCCACGGTGCTCCAATGGGGGTAGTTGACGTGGCCCTTTTCAGAGCCGCCCCAGCGGGCGTCTCCGTAGTGGCCCGCGCCCCAGATGATGCAGTTGGGCTGGATTTTGCGGATCATCTCCACGATTTTCTCAAAGTTGTAGTACTTTTCCGCATCGCCGATGTTGCGCTTTTCCTTGGCCCCTCCGTAGTATCCGTCCCCCCCGTTGGCGCCGTCAAACCAGATTTCAAAGACGGGGCCGTAATTGGTCAGCAGTTCGCGGATCTGCTTGTAGTAAACGTCCAGATAGCCTTCCTTGCCGTAGTCCGCATTGTTGCGGTCCCAGGGACTGAGGTAGGTGCCGAATTTAATGCCGTGCTTTTTGCATGCCTGGGCGAATTCCTTGACCACGTCTCCCTTGCCGTTTTTCCACGGGCTCTTGGTGATGTTGTGGTCCGTGGACTTGGTGGGCCACGCGCAGAAGCCGTCGTGGTGCTTGGCCGTATAGATCATTCCTTTCATGCCGCCTTTCTTGAAGGTGGAAACGATGTCGGAGGCATTGAAGTCCGCAGGGTTGAAGATCTTCGGATTTTCGTCGCCATAGCCCCATTCCCTGCCCGTGAAGGTATTCAGGCCAAAGTGGATGAAGCCGTAGAATTCCATGCGCTGCCAGTTGACCTGGGAGGGGGTGGGCACCGCCCCGTAGGGCTTGGGAGGGTCTGCAGCCCAGCCGGGCAGGATGGAAGAAGAGAGAACCGTTCCGAGGAGGAGGGAGGTAAGCTTGTTCATGAAGGAAAAAACGTGTGTTGAAAAATACGGGGAATGTTCCTCCCTTCTTTCATACGGGGGCTTGGCTGTCAAGTTGAAAGGGAGGGTGGAAGAGGAATGAAGAGGGTTAGCAGGCTCTAACTCCGACATGCGGGGAATTCCGCTTGATACGGGACCGGCGTCCGTTTAGCATACAGAGGACTTTTGTTCCCATGTCCTATTTCCGTTTTTTACTGCTGGCGCTGGTTCTTCTGACCGGCTCCGCATTTATCAGCGAGAGCGCTCCCGTTTACATGGCCCGGCGGGACAGCAAGTTCGCGCTCGTCCCTCTTTGCGACGGTTTTGATTTTCCGGTAGGCAAGCCTGACGGCAACGGCTATTACCGATCCCGCGGCCTGCGCGTGAAAAGCCCCCGCCACATGGGCGAGGACTGGAACGGCAACAGCGGGGGCAATTCCGATCTGGGCGATCCCGTTTATTCCGTGGGCCACGGCGTGGTGACTTACGCGGCGGACGCCCGCGGCGCGTGGGGAAAGGTGGTGATTGTCCGCCATGCCTTCCGCGAGCCCAAGTCCGGAAAGGTTCTTTGCTGCCAGACGCTTTACGCCCATTTGAACGATATTAACGTCGTGCTGGGGCAGTTGGTGCTCCGCGGCACCCAGGTGGGCACCATCGGCACGAACCGTGGCATGTATCCGGCCCACCTTCATATTGAGCTGCATTACAATCCGGACGTGAATTGCGGCCAGCAGGGTATTCCCAAGACGGAACGCAATTACGGCCGCCTGACGGATTTCATCACCCGCTTCCGCCGCCTGCCTCTGGAAAAGAGGATGGTGCGCGTTCCCATCGGCGGGTTCCTGCCTTACAAGGGCACGGAAGGACTTTGATTTTTTGACGGATGACGGACGGTGAAGCTGTGCATTTTCGGCGGTTCGTTTGATCCCGTGCATGAGGGGCACGTTCGTGTGGCCGCCCATGCCCGTGAATATTGCGGGCTGGACCGCGTGCTGTTCATGCCGTGCTCCCTGTCTCCGCTGAAGGAGCAGGCCCCCGCCGTGACGGATGACCAGCGCTGCCGGATGATTGAGCTGGCGCTTCAGGGGTTGGATTGGGCCGTGCTTGACCGGACGGATTTGAATCTTCCGCCGCCTTCGTGGTCTTGGAGAGTGGCGGAGTGCGCGGCAGACCGTTATCCCGGCGCGGAGCTGTTCTGGCTGATGGGCAAGGACCAGTGGGATTCCCTGGAACAGTGGGGCCGCTGGAAGCACCTGGCCGGGCTGGTGACGTTCATCGTGTACCACCGCGGTGGTGAACCGGCGCCCAGGGAAGGGGTGCGCGCCGTTTTCATTGAGGGGGATGAGCCCGCTTCCTCCACCCGTGTGCGGCACGACCTGCGTACGGGCGTATGCCCCGTGCCCCATTTGAATACGGAGGTGGAGAGCCTGATCAGGCGGGAAGGCCTGTACGGCGCGGCGCGCAGCTAGGGGGGGAAGCAGCCTGTTTTGCCTCATTCCTGCTTGTTTCCGGGGGCTTCCTCCGCGTAGTGGACCTGCATCAGCGTGAGCCCGTCCGGCGGGGCGCAGAACGGGCTTTTATCATCCGGGCGTGGGTAGTTAATGAGGCGCGCCAGTTCGTCCAGCGTGATTTTTCCCCGCGCGGCTTCATGGGCTGCTCCTGCCATGAGGCGCACCATTTTATAGAGAAAGCCCGTTCCGGTGAGGGTGATGAAGACATGTTCCCCCTCCTGCACCACCTGCGCCTGCGTGATGGTGCGGAGGAAGTAGTCCGCCGGGATGGGGCGCGGTTCATTGCCGCGCAGGGCCGCAAAAGCCGTGAAATCATGCGTTCCCAGAAAGAGCCGGACGGCTTGCTCCAGAATGTCCGTGCTCCAGGCCAGTGGACGGTGCCAGGCCAGCCCGGCGTCAAAGGGGCTGAGGACAGGCGCACGGGAGATGCTGTAGCGGTAGGTTTTTCCCGCCGCGCTGAACCGGGCGTGAAAGCCTGGGGGAACGTATTCCGCATGGGTGATCCGTATGGTCCGGGGCAGGCGGGTGTTGAGGGCGGTGGGCCATTTGTCCGCCGGAATGCGGTGGGTGTCCGGCGCATCCACATGGAAGACCTGGCCCAGCGCATGCACGCCGGCATCCGTCCTGCCGGAGCCGTGGATGCGGACGGCGGAGCCGAAAAGGGCGGAAAAGGCGCGTTCCAGGGCGTCCTGTACGGTGCGGCCCCCCGGCTGGCTTTGCCAGCCCAGGTAGGGGCGTCCATCGTACGCGGCGGTGAAACGAATGCGGGGCATAGGGCCGATTGTGTTGGAACGGTCCGGTTTTGGCAAGCGGCAAGTGCCGCGTGGTGACGGTTTGGAATGGATGCCGTGCGTTCCGTCCGCTCCCTAGCTTGTAGGCCATAAAAAGATGGCTATACGAATACAGGATTTTGGAATGCTGCATGTGGCTCCGGATTTGTCCGGCGTGATTCCGTTGAACGCGTTTGAAGCGCAGGCCGCCGGAGTGCGGAACCTGGCTGCGGGCGCGATGGATTTGGCAGGAACGGCGGGTGCCGCGCTGAAGGAGATGCAGGAGGTGAGGGATGCCGGGCAGTGGGCGCAGGCCCGCGACGGCCTGTACCGCTTTGAACAGGACGTGATGCGGGAGCTGGAGGCCGGAGGGGAGCCGGACCGCCTTCAGGAGAAGTGGAAGAAGGCGCTGGTGGAACGGCTTCCCGCCTACCTGCCGGGCCGGATGTCCGCCCCGGTGAGGGAGCGCGTGGAGCTGGCGAGGGAGAACCTGGAGACTGCCGGAACCATTTATTTGCAGAAGATGTCCCGGCTGGGCCAGTTGGAGGAGGCGCGGCGGTCCTGGGCCGGAGGGGTGGAGTCCGCCGTAGAGCAGGGGGAGGATTCCCTGGCCGAACGCAGGATTCAAGAAGGACGCGGCGTGTTTGTGACCGGAGATGAAGCCTCCCGCATGGCGGAGGAAGCCCGTGCCCGTGTAGCCCTGAACCGGGCGGTGGAGGAGGTTCGCCGTGATCCGGCCGCGGCAGTGCGCCTCGTTTCCCGGGAGCGGGAAATGCCGCATACCCCGGAGGAAAGAAGAGTGGCGCAAGAGGCCGCTGCGGCATATGGAGAGCTGAAGCGGCGTTATGCGGATGCTGTGGCGGCTACCGTATCCGGCGGCGGCCTGCTGCGGGATGACGGGCTGGCGAATGCGGAGAAGCACGGCTTGATCAGTTCCGAGCAGTTGAGGCGTTATACGGCTTCCAGGGACCGGAGGCAGGCGGCGGAGTTTTCCGGCGTCAGCATTCCGGCAGACGACATGCTGCTGTGCCGCATGGCCTCCCTGATTGATGAGGATTGCGGGGGGGAGGGGGATGCGGACGCCATGATTGAAGTGGCTACTTCCGGCCTGCCTGCGCCGCAGGTGGAAAGACTCCTCCGGCGGCGGGAGGTAATGATGAATGTTCCCCTGGAGCTGCGCCGCGCGGCTTCCCGCCGCCTGTCCTCCATGTTCCGGAACGGAGCCTGGGGACCGCCGGAGGACGCCCGTGCGGTGGAGGAATGGAAGCGCGCCCAGATGGAGTTGGCGGAGGCCGTGCAGAGGTCTCCGGAACAGCCGGCGGAGGAGCTGGAGAAAGTTTTTGAGAAGGAAAACCGCCTCCAGGATGCAGGCTGGGTAGGTTTTACGGATATGAACATGAATAACGGAAAGGAAGGCAAGTGATGATGGAAGATGAGAGGAATCCGGAACAGGCCGGGACATTTTTGGTAGAAGAAGGCGTGCCGGAAACGGCCTCCGCAACGATGGAGGAAAACCGTTTGCAGGAGGGGAACGCGGTATCCGCGGTCCCTTCCGGCGCGGGAGAATTCCCGGAGCAGGGGGCGGCAGCGAAGGAAGAGTACTGGAACAGCGTGCTGACGGGGGATGTGATGACCATTCCCCGGGAGGTCAGGCAGAAGGCGGAAGCGATGTATCCGGCGGGAACGGCTGACCGGGAAAGGATTGCCGCGTGCGTGATGCAGTCATGGGTGGCGGATTCGGGGGAAATCCCCCGCGAACGCATCCGGAGGGACTGGAAGAGTATCCGGGAAGAGGTGGCGCGGCAGTATGGAGCGTCCGGCAAGTCTGATGACGAATTGTTCGTGGCCGTCTCCATGCACAACCAGGTGCGCCTTTCCCAGAGGGAGACCTTGTTTGAACTGTACCAGGAGGAGTATGACCGCACGCTGGCCGGGAGTGGAACGGCTCCGGACGAACGGAGGAGGGAAGCCGTTTCCGCATGGCCGGAGGAGATGCAGGCCGTGGCGGACCAGTTGAAGAGCAGGGCCGTGTCCGACGCCCTGGATGACAGGAACCGTCTGGCGGACGCCGCTGTAATTATCCGCAGAGGGCTGGAAGGGCTGGTAGCCAGTGAGGCCCCGGCGCCGGAAGGTTTTCCCGCCGTGCAGGTGAACCGGAAGGCGGTCGCCGGAGTTCCGGACGTCGTTCGCGCCGTGGATTGCCTGGCGTCCCTGGGGGACGGGGACCGGCGGAAGGTGTTCCGCATGATGGCCCCCTACCTGCGTTCCCGGCCCGCTTTCCGGGATGCCCTGGGGGGCTCCCTGAAACGCGGAGCTGCGGAAGCAGCGGAGAATGTGGCTCATCTGGCCGTGAACAGTGCGGCCTGGGCCCTCCCGGAAGGCCGGGATAAGGAGGCGTTGGACAGGTATTCCCGGAGTTTTGAGGAGCTGCGGAATTTTGCCAGGATGGAGTTTGCTCCCCTGCGCGGAGGAAAGGATGCCCCCTGGTTCCGGGAGATGCTGGTGGACATGGCCCAGCAGGGCGCTTCCACGGCGCTGGCGTTCGGCGGGCCGGCCGGGTTGGGACTGCTGATGGCCGGGGAGACGGGCCGCCATATGGCGGACGCCCGGCGCATGAATCCGGACGGCGTGTTTGACGCCCAGATGGGTGGCGCGGTCGTCTCCGGGGGGATGAACACCCTGCTTTCCTTCGGGATGACGAAGCTGGGCCAGCGGATGCTGGGGCAGGGGATGCGCGCGTTCCGGGCCATGAGGTCCGCTTCCGGGAACATGGGAGCGGTTCTTTCCGGAACGGGAGCCATGGCGGCGGACGCCGTGAAGATGGCGGCGGAGAACAAGCTGATGGAGCTGACGCCCATGGTGGCCCAGGAGGGCGTGGGAGCGTTGACGAACAGGGCGTCCGGCGTGGACTGGGAGGGATGGAAGGAGCGGCAGATGTCCGTGGACGACCAGTTGAGGGAAGCGGCCATGATGATGCCGTTCCTGCTGATCGGCGCGGGAAAGGTTTCCCTGCACCATTTCCGGCATGCCGGAACCTTGCTGGGGGACGGCGAACCGCTGAAGGTGTTTGGAATTCCGGATGAAGCGGTAACCCGCATCCTGCGGGAGAAGGACGTGCGCCGCGCCGGGGAGCTGCTGCAGAAGTCCCTGCGTGATTCTCCCCTGTGGGGATCCCTGTACATTTCCAGAAAGGCGCTGGAATGGTCCCGCGCGCTGGATGAAGCCGGGGAGCCTTTTTTAAGGACGGAGCAGGACGTGAGGGATTTTCTGGAGCTGCCTTCTCCCGTGCGCACGAAGCCCTGGAAAATGAAGGATTTTCCGGAGTCGGAAGCGGTGTTGAAAAAGCTTTTTCCCCATCCGGACCATGCGGCGGCCAGGACCAAGTGGCTGCTGCGGGCCGGGTTGCCCCGCGTGGGAGAGTCCGCCGCAGCGGACGGCCGCCGCGTTTATGAGGCGGAGCCGGCCCCCGGCATGGAGATGAAGAGAACCCGGGGCCGGAGTTCGGTAGAAGAGGCCCTTTCTTCCTGGTATGAAGCCCTGTGCCGTATGGAAGAGGAAGACCTGGGGCTGGCCCGGAACAGGAACGGACGGGAAATTCCGTGGCGTTTGAGGAATGCGGCGGATTACGACGTGCAGGCGGACGCCCTGCGCCGCGCGTTTGTGGAAGACAGGCTGAAGAAACGCGCCTACCGCCCGTACAGGATGCTGCTGCTGGCTTATCCGGAGGAAGCGGGCCGCAACGGCTTTTCCGGCAGGGACTGGGACGCCGTCACCGTGGAAATGGAGCGCCGGACGCGCGCCAATGTTTACGAGGGAGTGATGGAACGGGTGCACGGCGTTTCCCATGAGGAAGTGTCCGGGCATGTGGCCCTTCGCCTGTGGGAGTCGTTTTGCCGTAATGAGGATTCCTGTGCCAGGGCGCGCCGCTGGCTGGAGGAAGGGAGCTCCCTGCTGAACGCTCCGGATTTGCTGGCCGGGGCTTCCGGCCCGGACGGCCTGGCCGCCGCCCTGTCCAGGATGAGCGGCATGATGGCTTCCCTGGGGGACCGGGAACGCCACCGGGTAAGCCCGGAGCTGCGGGAAATGAACCGCATGGTATGGGGAACCCAGGCGGATGTGAACAGCTTGTACCAGGTGCTTCCCAATATGAAGGAGTTTGACGTGCATGTGGGGCGCGGCTACACGCCGGTGGAGAGTTACGGGCGGCTGCTGTCCCGTTTTCTGGAAGTGGAACCGGAACACGTGGCCCGTTATGCCACCGTGCTGGATGCGCCGCGGCTGCATGCCGGTCCGGAGCGGGCGGTTCCGCGCGTTTATCCGGGTACGCGGAAGGCGGTGGAGAATCTTTCCCTCCTGACTCCGCGCCTGTTCCAGTCCTCGCGTGGGAGCGGAGGCGGGGAAAGGCTGTGGCGGGTAAAATATCCCAATGGCAGGTGGTCGGCCTGGCATCCTTCGCAGGAGGCGGCGGGAGCGGACCTGATGGCCAATGTCTCCATGATGTTTTCCCCCGCCTGCACGGCCAAGAGGGATTTGATCCGGAGCTGGGAATGGCACGCCCGCAGCGGGCATCCGGAATGGGATACCAATTATCTGCGGCTGGCCGCAGGGCTGGAAAACGTGCAGGGGGAACGGCTTTCCTGCCTGTATGACAGCCTGACGGCCATGGCGGTGGCGGATATGCTGAAGGCCGGTTACGGCGTGCGGGGCGCCGTGGGGTCCGGGGACCGCCTGGAGGTGACGGGCAGGGGCCGCGTGGCCGCTGAAACATTGATGAGCCGTGACGCCCTGCGTGAACGCATGAATATCCACGGCAAGTACGTGGGGGACGTGCAGCGGCTGGGAGTGGATGCGGACAATCAGCCCGTTCCCTCGGCCAAGGGGCTGGTGATGCACCGGCTGCGGCTCCATAATACGGAGAATCCCCTGGCCCTGATTGAGGACAAGGCGGAGGTCGTATGGGACCGGCTGATGCGCACGGACCAGCTTTCCCCGGAGGACGCGTGGGAGATGCTGAAACGTCTGGGCCGCGTGCCGCGCCGCAGGGCGCTTCCCGGAGAAACGGAATTGATTGAAGAGCTTTCCCAGCTTTCCAAAGAGTATTTTTTTGCCCATCTGGACCATGACGCCGTGCCGGAGGCGGTAGCTTCCTGGGCGCGCTACGGGGCAGCAAGCCCGGACAAGGCCCTGGAGCCTCTGGAGGAATTGGTGCGCCGCTCCGGGCTGCTGAAGAAAACGCTGAAGGAGGGGCCGGAAACCGCCGAATTCATGGGCATGCTCCGTGAAACGGTGGGAATGAATGACCGGATACGGGCCGAACGCGCCTGGGATGCCGGTAGCGTGGAAGTGCGCCTCCCCATGATGGAGAGGTACGCCCATAGCCTGATGACCGGCCGGCTGTTGTCCACCGCTCCGGACCATGTGAGGGAGGATCTGGTGCGTTCTCTGGCCGCGCTGGACGGATACGGGGGCGGCTCCGTCCGCAGGATGGAACGGCTGGCGGAACACCGCATGACGGAACTGGCCCGGGCGCTTCAGGAGTTTCCCCAGTTGAATGCATGGCGTCCGGACCCGGAACATCCCGGCCTGTACCTGCATTTGGTGAAGCGGCCGTTCAAGGCCGGGAAGGGAACCCTGCGCGCGAAGGATGTTTCTCTGGAAGCCATGGGAGAACCACTGCCGGAACCTGTTCTGGAGGCCCCCCTGTATGTGGAGGAGGATTTTTCCGTCAGGCGCGGCGTTCCGGCCCCTGCCGCATGGCGCAGCCGTCCGGAGGTAGTACGTGCGGTGGAGACGCTGGACGTGGTGAGGCGGGATTTTGCAGCCCGGCCGGAAGCTGCGGAGTCCGGCGTCATCTGGCAAGGAAGAACCTACCGGATTGATTCCGGGACGGCTCCCGAAGGGGTGGCAACGGCCTGGAGCCGGGAACTTCCCCTGGATGAAGCCGCCTCCCTGATTGATGTTCTGGACCGCAGGCAGGAGGAAATGAGAGGGGGCATGCTCCCCTTCCTGCCTGAGCCGGAGGAGGCGCGTGCGATGTACGCCAACTGTGTGATTTACCGTGACCCGGACGACCCGGGGCATACCGTTCGCCTGATGCCGGGCATTCCGGAAAGCCCCGTACGGCAGGCGCGCGCTCCGTACGTGGTGCATGCGTGGAACGGCGTTTACTTGGACAGCCGGGGCCTGCCTGCGGCGTCCGAGCGGGATTCCTATATTCCGCTGGAGCGCTTCACAGGAGCGGGGGAGGAGCCTTCTCCGGAAACCGCTCGGGAGAGCCGCGCCCGGTCCCTGGGCCGGATTCTGGAAACGCTGGGGGATGAGGACGCGCAGGAACGTTGGTGGTGGAACAGGGAACAGGCCGTGGGGTGCTTCATGGAAGACGTCGTCAGGCTGTATGAAGAGCTGGGGGTACGCTCAGGCTATCTGAGGGGGGAGCTTGACCTGCTTGATCCCGTGATGGTTCAGACGCTGCGCTTTGTCTCCCACGTGCTGAACGATCCGCTGGCCTACCGCCTGCCCCTGGACAAGGGGACGGAGGCTCTGAAGGGAATGACCAGGGAGGGAGTCCTGCTGAAAGAACTGGTGGAGGAACATGGAAACTTCTAATCATCTGACGGAATCATGGAGCCTGCCTTGGCAGTCCGTTCTGTCCAGCCAGCTCTGGAGGCTGGAGCACCTGTACTGGATAGAAAACAAGGCTGGGCAGCTCCAGCGCTTCTCCCTGAACAGGGCGCAGCGGCGGCTGCATGAGCGACTGTGGTACAGGAATGACATCCTGAAGGCGCGCCAACTGGGCATTTCCACGTATGTGGCCATGCTGATGCTGGACATGAGCCTGTTCCGGTCCAATTTCCATTGCGGCATTATTGACAAGAGCCTGCCGGACGCCCAGCAGAAGCTTGCCAAGCTGCGTTTCGCCTGGGACCATCTGGATTACGTGCCGCCCGACCCTTCCGCGATGGATGTGGCCCTGGCCCGGCTGGGAGAGAGAATCAAGAGCCTGTCCGGCGTGGAGAAGAAGGGGGAATGGCGGCCCTGCACGTCTGCGCGCAACCGCCTGGCATTCGCCAACGGGAGCGACGTGCGCGTGGGAACGAACCTGCGCGGGGGCACCATGCAGTTCCTGCACGTTTCCGAGCTGGCGCATGTTTCCGTGCACGCCCCGTGGCGTGCCAGGGAAATCCGCACGGGGGCGATCAATACGGTGCCCCCCGGCGGCTTTATCCTGAAGGAGAGTACCCATGAGGGCGGCCGGTACGGCGTGAATTACGAACTGACGCGTCAGGCCATGGAGAACATGGGCAAGAGCGAGCTTTCTCCCCTGGACTTCCGGTTCTTCTTCTTCAGCTGGTTTGATCAGGAGGAGTACACGTTGCCGGGGCGCGGCAGATGGAGCCGGGAACTGGACGAGTACTTCCTTTCCCTGGAACGGGAAACCGGAGTGGCGCTGGATGCGGGCCAGAAGAGGTGGTACGCCCGGATGGCCCGCGTGATGGGGGCGGCCATGAGGCAGGAGTACCCGGGAACGCCGCAGGAAGCTTTCTCTACCGGGGAGGAGGGGAGCATTTACGGCAGCCGCATCATGGCCCTGCGGGAACGCGGGCGCGTGGGGACGGAGTTTGCGGCGGACCCGGACGCCCCCACCTTCACGGCGTGGGACCTGGGGTTGAGCGATCATACGGCTATCTGGCTTGTGCAGGTGATGGGGGACAGCTTCCACTGGCTGGACCATTACGCCGCCAACCAGCAGCCCCTGGCCCATTATGTGGAAAAAATGAAGGAATGGGAGAAGGCGCACGGCGTGGCGGTAACGGCCCATCTGCTGCCCCACGACGCCGCGCGGAGGGATGCCCACGGCGTTTCCTACGTGGAGAACATGGCACGTCTGGGATTGGCGAACGTGCGCGTCGTTCCCAGGACCACGGACGTCTGGCGCGGTATCAATACGCTGCGGGAACTGCTGGAGCGCAGCTTCTTCCATGCCCGCACCCAGGAAAGGGTGCGCGGCGTGCGCGGAGAGGAGGAGCCCGGCGGCGTGGAACATCTGGAATTGTACAGGTCCAGGCCGCCGGGGGCGGGCGGTTCCGTCGTGGAGAGCCCCGTGCATGACGGACATTCCCACACGGCGGATGCCGCGCGCACATTTGCGGAGGCGTGGTCCCATGGACTGCTCCACGGGCCCGGGAATGACCGGGGCCGCGGCAGGCGCGCCCGGATGTGGTGATGGAAGGAAACCGGGGCCGGGAAGAGATTTTTTTGATTGATGGTTGACAGTTTTGTCAAAAAGCGGTTCCTTTTTCCGGCTTTCCGTTGTCTAACGCAGTGATGCGACTCCCCGAGATGAAGTTATCCCTTTTCCATCTGCTGGTTTCCTGCCTGTGCGTTCCGTTCCTGTTTTCCTCCTGCGGCACCACGGGAGGGGGCTCTTCCTCCTCTTCCTCTTCCAATGTTCCGGTGGAGGAAATGACCGGGTATTTTGAGGAAACGGGCACCATTCCGGGGCACCTGCTCAAGTGGGAGGACGATCCGTCCCTGCCCGGAAAGCTCCTGGTCGTGGTGGACAAGAAAAAGCAGATGATGTACGTGTACCGCGGGACGCACCGCATCGCGTATGCTCCCATCAGTTCCGGCAGGAGTTCCGGCATGACGCCCTCCGGCTATTTCCGCATCGCCTCCAAGGATGCGGACCACCATTCCTATTACGGCGCGTTCATCAATGCCGCCGGAGAGCTGCGGGACGGGGATATAAGGAAGGATTCCGCACGGCCCGGAGAAAGGTTTGAACCGGCCAAGATGCCTTACTTCATGAGGGTGAACGGGGCTGTGGGCATTCATGAGGGGTATCTGCCCGGCCGCCCGTCCTCCCATGGGTGCATCCGCATTCCCCATCTGATGGCGAAGAACCTGTTTGAAGTGGCCCCCGTGGGAACCCGCGTGATTGTGAGGGACGGGGACTGGAGCATTCACGAGCTTCAGAAAAAGCCGTCCGGTATTTTCAGAACGGTGCATAAGCCGTCCGCTCCGAAGGCTGGCGCAAATTCAGCTTCCTCCGGAAAGAAGGAGCTTGTAAAGTCGGAGGCGTCCTTGGAGAAGGATGCCGCGGCCATGCCGCCTGTTGGAGAACAGGAAAACGCGCCGCTGCCTTCTTCCGGCGCGGACGCTGTGACCCCCTCTTCATCCAATGGCCTCGAAGGACTGGAATAACATGCTGTCCGGGCGTTTGTACCATGCCCAGGATTCCGAACTGGCCGCCGCCCGGCTCAGGGCGCGCAAACTCGTCTTCCGCTACAACCAGTCCGCCCCGGAGGAGGAGGGCCTGCGCCGGGACCTGGCGCGGGAACTTTTCGGCCAAATGGGGGAGGGGTGTTATCTGGAACCTCCGCTGCGGTGCGACTATGGCTCCAATATCCGGCTGGGGGACCGCGTGTATGTCAATTTCAACCTGGTGGTGCTGGACTGCGCCGCCGTCACGATCGGCAGTGACGTGCTGATAGGCCCCAACGTGGGGATTTACACCGCCACGCACCCCGTGGACCCGGGGCTGAGGCGGGACGGTCTGGAATTCGCTCTTCCCGTCACCATTGAGGACGGGGTGTGGATAGGCGGCCATACGGCCATTGGCCCGGGCGTGCGCATCGGGCGCAATTCCGTGATAGGAGCGGGAAGCGTGGTGACGAAGGACATTCCCGCCAACGTGGTGGCAGTAGGAAATCCCTGCCGCGTGATGCGCCCCGTTACGGAAAAGGACCGTGAGGTTTGGGATACGATGGAAAACGGTGGGGAGGCCGCTTCCGCAGGAACGGATGCAAATTCTCCTGAATGATGAAATTTGAATTGCTTTTGGGGGCGGATGGTGCATAGTTGGCGCCCTCACAGTGTCGATTAGCCGCTGCCACGAGCTAAATACATTCAAAGAAAACACTTATGAGTAACGAAATCAATTTGCAGGAATTCAAGATGCATGAAAAGGATTCCGGTAGCTCCAGCTACCAGATCGCCCACCTGACCCAGCGCATCGCCCACCTGACCGACCACCTGAGCACGAACAAGCACGATGTTTCTTCCCGCCGCGGGTTGTTGAAGATGGTGGCTCTGCGCCGCAAGCTTCTTGATTACGTCAAGCGTGAAGATCTGGCCCAGTATCAGAGCCTGATTCAGCGTCTTGGCCTTCGCCGCTAAACGGCGGAGAATGTTCCCGTTTGATTCGGCCGTTGCGGTTTTCCGCAGCGGTCGTTTTTTGTGCCGTGGGGGAATGGTGAATTTCCGTGTTTTTATTCTGGAAGAGGCCTTGACCTTTAAAAAAAATGTCTGTTGGCCTGACAGACATCTATGGAACAAATGACACGGGTCCAGCAGAACACGCTGAGAAAAATCGTGGAGGCGGCCATTGAACTGATGAGTGAAAAAGGATTCCACCGCGTCAGCGTTCAGGAAGGGGGGGAAAAGGCCGGTATTTGTGAAAAGACCGTCTTCCGCTACTTTGCCACCAAGAAATCCCTGCTGGATGAAATCATCCGGTACCGGGAGTATGCCAGCGAACTGAAAAGGGAATTCGAGAGCGGAAGGACGTGGGACCTGGAGCATGACCTGAAACTGGCCGCGCGGCTTTATTTCCAGGCGACGAAGGCCAAAAGGAACGCCTTCCGGGCCTACTTGAGCGCGCTGGACTCCGTGGATACGAACGGGGACGGTTTTTTGCGCGACCCGCGGGAGCTTCACTCCTTCCTGTGCGACTACATGGGTGCCATGCAGGAAAAAGGAAAGGTCAGGGAGGGGGACGTACGGCTCATGGTGCGCGCCTTCGTCAATACGCTGCACGGCTACATGCTGATGTGCTGCCTGAATGACGACGGCAAGGCGTGGCAGGACAAGGTGGCCTCCATGAAGCTGACCATTGACCTGTTCATTCAGGGATTTTCCCGGCAATGCACTTCCTGCGGCGCATGAGCAAGCATTTGAAGGCCATTTCACTGGGCAGCATGGCGTTGGCGGCTGTGGGGGCCATCGGCTGGGGCGTCTGGCATTTCCACGAGAGCCGTTCCATGAAGACGGACGACTGCCGTGTGGAGGCGAGCATCGTTTCCGTAGGGTCAAAGCCGGCGGAGTGCGTCACCAGCGTGGATGTGGAGGAAGGGGAAAATGTTCGCCGCGGGCAGACGCTTGCCCATTTGGACAGCCGCATCATGCAGGCACGCCTGATGGCCGCGCGTTCTCGCGTCAAGCTGATGCAGGCCAGGCATGACGAGATGCTGGCCGGCTTCCGCCCGCAGGAAGTCGAATCCCAGCGGGCCAGGGCGGTCCAGGCCTCCACCAGCCTGGAACATGCGCGGCGGGATTATGAACGCATTGAAAAGCTGGTGAGAGAAGAGGCGGGCATCAGTTCCGCGGACCGGGACGCCCGTACGGGCGTCTTACCTGGCGGCGCAGGAGGGAGCCGCCATGCTGCCCCGGGCGCAACTGCTGGCTTCCTCCGCCGCGCGGGATGCGGTTTATCTGCGGCTGACGGCGGAGGTGGCCTCCTCCTACATCAATGTGCGCACGTGGGAGGAAAAGTGCCTCATCATCCGTCGCGTCCACGCCTCTTATGAACAGGCTTTGCGCCATGTATGAAAAAAGGTTTGTGCAGGGACAGTACCCGGAACTTGCTCTGCGCCGCGTCCAGGCGGAGCTCTCCAAAACGCTGGCCCAGCTCAGGCTGTCGGAAAACGAACTGTCCCGTGCTGAAAGCGTGCTGTCCGTGCTGGTGGGAGACAGTCCCAGGCAGGTGATGAAGGGCGGGTGGCCCGGCGGGGGGAATGCCGCCCTGCTGGCTTCTCCTCCGGCCATTCCGGCGCGGATTCCCGGTGACATGATCGAACGCCGTCCGGATATCTGGGAGCTGGAATCCCGGCTGAAAGCCGCCTTTTACGGAAGGGAGGCGGCGCGGAAGGACAGGTTCCCCTCCCTGGTGCTGACGGGGGAACTGGGGCAGGTCAGCACCCGGTTGAACGAATTGCTGAACCAGACTTCCAGAAGTTATGAATTGGGAGCGGGCATTCTTCAGACCCTGTTTGACGAGGGAAGAAAGCGCGCCGCCGTACGTGCCGCGGACGCCGGATGCGCCGCCGTCCAGGCCGCGTATGAGCAGGCCGTGCTGAACGCCTTCCGGGAAATCCGGGACGCCCTGGTGGAACGCCGTAAAAGTGCGGAGGTTTACGAGGCCTCCCTTGACGAGGTGAAGTGCCTGCACCGTAGCTGGGACGTTGCCTCCAAGCAGTATGAGGCCGGGTACGTGGGGCTGATGGATGCCCTGGATACGCACAGGAGCCTGCTGAGCGGGGAGCTGGACATGGCGGATGCCGCGCAAATGCAGCTGAACGCCATCGTCAAATTTTGCAAGGCGCTCGGCGGCGGATGGCTGCGGCGCCCCGGTTCCGCATGAGGAGCGACGCTTGCCGCCGGGGATGCCCCGCATCTGCTCCGGCGGAAGTTTCCCGGCAGGGAAGGGAGGGGACGTCCATTCCCGGCAAGTGGCAGGGAAAAGCACGGAACAGCGGAGCTATCAAACTATTTACTTGCATTCTCCTTGACAGGGCTTATGCTGGCATCCGACGTTCGGGAACTCGTTTCCCGGTGCGTTTCTGTCGGGCATGCCTTGAGAAATTTTCGGATTTTCACAGGCTGTCAAGCCGGTAAGACTGGGCCGGAGCGTTTGATCCATCTGGGATGTGCGCCCTGCCGCGCGGACAGTGTTCTCCTTCGTTTTTGGGAAAAGGCTGCTGCGGATAACACTCTTCCTGAGGCACTGCCCGTACCTGACGCCATTCAGGCTTCCCGCCCGGAGCCGGTCTGAATGGGCTGATGAGGCTGCGGGTGACTGAAAGACAAGAAATATAATGAGCATACATTCAGTTGAATGCAACGTTGGTACGAATCCCATCACGATTGAAACCGGAAAAATGGCCCGTCTGGCAGACGGCGCGGTTGTCGTCCGCAGCGGCGATACCGTCGTTCTCGTGACCGTGGTGAGCGCCACCAAAGTCAAGGAAGGCCAGACCTTCTTCCCCCTGTCCGTGGAATACAAGGAAAAGGCTGCTGCCGCGGGCATGTTCCCCGGCGGCTACTTCAAGCGTGAAGGCCGCCCCACGGAAAAGGAAATCCTGACGTGCCGCATGACGGACCGCCCCCTGCGTCCGATGTTCCCCAAGGGATACTTCTATGATACGCAGGTTATCTCCCTTCTGCTCTCTGCCGACGGTGAAAACGAACCGGACATCCTGAGCATTAACGGCGCTTCCGCCGCCTGCGTCGTTTCCGACCTTCCCTTTGCCGAACCCGTGGGCGCCGTGCGCGTGGGCCGCGTCGACGGCCAGTTCGTCGTCAACCCGACCAACTCCCAGCGGGAAAACAGCCAGCTTGACCTGGTGTTTGCCGGCACGAAGGACCAGGTCATCATGATTGAAGGTTCCGCCAACGAACTGCCGGAAGAAGACTTCATCGCCGCCCTGCGCCTTGCCCAGGAAAATGTGAAGGTCATCTGCGAAAAGCAGGAAGAACTCCGCGCCGTGTGCGGCAAGGAAAAGCGTTCCTATGAACTCTGCCTCGCCAAGCCGGAACTGCTGGAAATCGGCTATGAAATCGCCGGGGACCGCATTGAAGAAGCCATTTATGCCGCCTCCAAGGTGGAACGGCAGAAGAAGGTGGGCGCCCTGCGCGACGAAGTGGAAGCCGCCATCAAGGAACGCCATCCGGAAGCCACCGACTTTGACGTGGAACAGGTCTTTGAATATATCCAGAAGAAGGCCTTCCGCATCTCCATCATGGAAAAGGACAAGCGCGCCGACGGCCGCGCCCTCAAGCAACTGCGTCCCCTGACGGCGGAAATCAACGTTCTGCCTCCCGTGGTGCACGGCTCCGCCATGTTCGCCCGCGGTGAAACGATGTCTCTCTGCCTGGCGACGCTGGCCCCGATGGAAGAACGCCAGTACATGGACAACTACACGGGCAGCGTGAATGAAAAGCGCTTCATCCTGCATTACAACTTCCCGCCCTTCTCCGTGGGTGACACCGGCCGTTTCGGCGGTCAGAACCGTCGTGAAATCGGCCATGGCGCCCTGGCGGAACGTTCCATCTTCCCGGTCGTGCCGAGCGAACAGGAATTCCCGTACGCCATCCGCGTTTCTTCTGAAATCATGGAATCCAACGGTTCCACCTCCATGGCTTCCGTCTGCGCGGGCACCATGTCCCTGCTGGCGGCCGGCGTGCCCCTCAAGCGCCCCGTGGCGGGCATTTCCGTGGGCCTGGTGACGGAACAGAACGACCAGCATGAAATCACCACGTACAAGACCCTGCTGGACATCATCGGTTCCGAAGACTTTTACGGCGACATGGACTTCAAGCTTTGCGGCACGTCGGAAGGCGTGACGGGCTACCAGCTGGATCTCAAGCTGCCCGGCATCCCCCTCTCCATTCTGGAAGAAGCCATCCACGTGGCGAAGGCTGGACGCACGGATGTGCTGAAGGTCATGAATGACGCCATTGCCGCTCCGGCCCAGATGAGCCCGAATGCCCCCCGCATTGAGACCACCAAGATTCCCGCCGACCGCATCGGCGAGCTGATTGGCCCCGGCGGCAAGAACATCAAGGCCATCCAGGCTGAATCCGGTGCTGACATCAACATTGAGGAAGACGGCACCGTGCACATCTACGCTTCCAAGCAGGAAGGCCTGGACCGTGCGCTGGAACTGGTCACCCGCATGTTCAAGACCATTGAAATCGGTGAACTGTACACCGGCAAGATCGTTTCCACGACTACCTTCGGCGCGTTCATGGAAGTACTCCCCGGCAAGGACGGCCTGATTCACATCTCCGAGCTGGCTGAAGGCCGCACCGCCAAGACGGAAGACGTCGTCAGCGTGGGAGACGTGGTGACCGCCAAGTGCATCGGCATTGACGACAAGGGCCGCGTGAAGATGTCCGTGCGCGCTGCTCTGCGCGACGCCAAGGCAGCCGAAGCGGAAGCCGCCGGCATCACGGAATAACGGTTTTTCCGTTGAACCTTTAAATTTCCAGCCCCGTTTCCGGTTTGTTCCGGGAGCGGGGCTGTTTGATCGTTTAAAGGGGGCTTTTACCGCAAGAGGGAAAGTTCGCGTGATCTTCCGGATGCTTTTTTGCCGTTTCAGGAAGAAGTCGGGGAAAATCAGACAGGCAACGGGAATAGGCCTTGGAGGAAACCGGGAGGCAGCTTTGTTTTTGCGGCGGTATGTTCCTGAACCGCGGGCTGGATTCGTGCCCGCGTTATTGCCACTCCTTCCGGAAGAAGGTTTTTTTGCCGTACGGCATTCCTGCGGGGTGTCAAGGCTGTTCCTTTTTCTGCATGGATGCCGCTTTCACTTCAGCGGAAGGAGGCGTGCACAGAAAGCGGCCCAGCAGGTCCAGCGTAGCTTTCACGTCCTTCAGGTCCCCCAGCTCCCGGGGAGAATGCATGTAGCGGATGGGAGGCCCCAGGAAAGCGGCGTGGCCGCCGTAAAGCTTGACGGGGACGAAATTGGCCATGCCGGGCGGGAAAGTGGCGTCCTTCTGGAACGGAATCCCGTGTTCTTCCGCCAGTTGGAGCAGTTGGGCGGTAATAGGCTGGTAAAAGATTTTATCATGGGTAAAAATGACGGGGCCTTTCCCCATGGCCTGGCGGCTCAGTCGCTCGTTTTCTTCACGGGGCGGCAGATCGTCGAGTTGGACGGTATCCAGCGTGCAGTCAATGACAATAGCCAGCTTGGGGCGGTTCCTGCCACAATACGCCGTGGCTCCTGCCAGCCCTGTTTCCTCCTGGGAGGAGGAAAGAAGCGTGACGTGGTATTTCAGATCCTTTTTATGCCGGGACAGAAAGGAGGCCAGCTCCATCAGCATAAAGGAATTGAGGCGGCAGTCCAGGCCGTGGGCCATCAGGCGCGTGCCGTGAAGCAGTTCCGGTTTGGTGGCGGGAACGCCGCGCCGGCCGACGCTCAAGCCCATTTTCCGGGCTTCCTCGGCACTGGATGCTCCTGCGTCAAACAGGATATATTCCCCTCCTGCCGGAAGGGGCGCGCGGTTCAGCCACCAGCCGGGAACCGCTCCGGCAAAGGCGGTAACGGGTCCGTGTTCCCCGTCAAAACGGTAGGGGCAGGAAAGCATGGACTGGAAGTCCGGAAAGCCGACGGGCCTTACTTTCAGAAAGCCGGACGGAGTGATGCCTGCAATGACAACGCCCACTTCATCGGCATGGGCGTCTATCAGCAATTCCGGGGCGTCCGGGTCCGGGCTGCGGAACGTAGCCCAGGCATTTTGATGCGCGTCCGTGCCGGAACTGTCCGCCAGGGGCGCCACGTGCTTGAGCCAGAATTGCTGGAGAGGGGCTTCCGCTCCGGAAGTGGAGGGAATGTCCAGCAGGGAAGTCAGCCGCTCCATGGACTGGACGCTGAAAGGCGGCTGCGTTTCCGGCATGGCGGCCAGGCAGAGGTTGAAGAGAAGCAGAGGAAACAGCAGAGAGCGGATAGCGGGCATTCCCCAGCTTATCATGGAAGGAGGGAGGGAAGCAATGCCGGAGGAATGAGGCGGGTGGTCGCATGGCAGATTTTTTTGTTTCCCGTTCTTGACAGTATTTTTTTGGTTCCTATGATGCGGATGCCCGTTGCGTTTTACGGACATTCCTCCATACATGATTCTTTTTATCATCTTCGTTATTCTTTTCCTGATTCTGGTCAACGCCTTTTATGTTGCCGCAGAATTCGCAGCGGTGAGCGTGCGCCGCAACATGATCCGGGAGATGGCGGAAGGCGGCAGCAAGGTGGCTGCCCATTTGCTGAAGATTTTGGAAAACACGAAGGAACTGGACCGCTACATTGCGGCCTGCCAGTTCGGCATTACCATTTCCAGCCTGATTCTGGGTGCGTACGGCCAGGTGGAATTGTCCGCCTACCTGCTCCCTCTGTTTGAACGGTTCGGCGGCATGGATTCCGTGATGGCCAACTCCGTAGCTGCCATTGTAGTGCTGGCCGTCCTGACGGTCCTGCAGGTGATTATGGGGGAACTGATGCCCAAATCCCTGGCGCTGCAGTTTCCCAGGCAGGCGGCCCTGTACACGTATTACCCCATGCGCTGGACGCTGACTTTCTTCGCATGGTTCATTGATTTCCTGAACGGAAGCGGCCTTCTGCTGCTTAAACTGTTCCGTCTGCCCCCCGGCGGTCACCAGCACATCCACACCCAGCAGGAGATCAACATGTTGCTGGATGAAAGCCACCAGGGCGGCATGCTGGAGGAGGATGAGCATGAACGGCTGCACAGCGCGCTTTCCCTGGTGGAACGTACGGTGGAGCAGATCATGATTCCCCGTTTCCAGCTCGTCTGCCTGGATGTGGACGCTACCCAGGAAGATATTCTGAACATGATTGCGGACAGGCCTCATACCCATATTCCGGTGTATGAAGGAAACCGTGAAGCTGTCATCGGCATGCTGCACATCAAGGACATGGTGGCCGCGTATGCGGAAAAGGGTGTTCTGCCTCCCCTGCGCTCCATGCTGCGGCAGGTGCCGTGCGTAATGGAAATGCAGACGGTGGAGATGCTGATGTCCCGTCTGCGGGAGGACAAGGCCAAGGAAGCCTTTGTGCTGGATGAGTACGGCAAATTTGTAGGTCTGGTGACGCTGGAACGCCTGCTGGGTGAAATGGTGGGGGATATTGATGAGGAATTCATCCGCTCCGGGGAAAAGGTGGAATACCTGCCGGACGGTTCCGTGCGCATTCCCGGCATGATGCGCGCCCATAAGGCGGAATGCCTGGTGCCCTTCCTGATGAACGGCGCCACCACGGTGGGCGGCTGTGTGATCAAGCACATGTCCTGCATTCCGAAGGAGGGGGACCGCCTGATTATTGCGGGGCGCGTTCTGGTGGTGGAAAAGATGGACCACAACCGCGTTTCCTCCATCCTGTTGCTTCCCCCCGAGAAGAAGGAGGATGAACCTGCCATGGAAAGCGGGGTGGAATCATGATGACGATTTTTATTATTCTGCTGCTGATTGTACTGAACGGCCTGTTTGTGGCCGCGGAGTTTGCGCTGCTTGGCGCGCCCCGCGCGGCGCTTGAGCAAATGGGGGCGTCCGGCAACATGGTGGCGCGCCGTGTTTCCCAGATATTGAAAACGCCCCGTTTGCAGGACCGCTACATTGCCACGGCCCAGCTCGGCATCACATTCGCCAGCCTGGGGCTGGGCATGTACGGGGAGCATGCCGTGGCCGGATGGCTCCACGAATGGCTGGCCCAGTACGGCTGGGCCTCCTGGCTGGTGGCGCATGGCGCGGCCAGCGTTCTGTCCGTAGCGGTGCTGACGTACCTGCACATCGTGCTCGGGGAAATGGTGCCCAAGGCTCTTTCCCTCCAGTACGCCACGAAGCTCTGCCTCATCATTACGATGCCCATGTACGTGATTCAGCTCTGCCTGTATCCGCTGGTGGTGGGCATGAACACCCTGGGCAACTTCTTCCTGAGGCTGCTGGGCGTGGACAGGAATGAATCCAAATCCCATTACCATTCTGCGGAAGAACTCCAGTACATCATTGAGGAGAGCCATGAAAACGGCGCCCTGCCGCAGGAATCCGGCCGCATCATGGACGGCCTGTTTGACCTGGAGGATCTGTATGTTCACCAGGTCATGACTCCGCGCGTCAGGATAGACGCCATTCCGGAAAGGGCGGGGCATGAGCAGATAAGGGAAATTGTACGCCGCACCCGCCGCACGCGCTACCCCGTCTACCGCGGGGACCTGGACCACGTGGTGGGCATGGTGCATGCCCGTGACCTGTTCCGCATCATGCTGCGAGGGAAGGCCCTGACGTCCGAATACATCCACGCCATTCCCAAGGTGCCCAAGACGGTGAAGTTTGACAACGTGGTGGAAATCATGAGGAAAGACAATGTGCGCCTTGCCATCATTCTGGACGAGCATGGGGGAACCTCCGGCCTGCTGACCCTGACGGACGTGTTTTCCGAGGTGATGGGCTGGGACCGCGGCCGCATCAGAGTATTGACAGACCTGCCGCGGGACGCGGTGGGCTTCTCCTGCGACGTGTCCGGACTCGCCCGTATTGAGGAGCTGGGGGAAGCCATGGACATGGACTTGCAGAGTGAGGAAATTGATACTGTGGGCGGCCTGATTCTCAATCTGCTGGAAGCTCCGGCGGAAGAAGGGGATTCCGTGGGCTACCGCGGCCTGGAATTCAAGGTGACCCGGACGGAGAACGGCGGCGTGGAACGCTGCATCGTGACCCGGATTACTCCCCTCATGCGGGAGGAAGCCCTGGAAGAGGAGGAATAATCCGCGGGCCTCAGGCGGGAATGCGCCGGAACCCCGTTGCTTTGTGCAAAAGTTCCTTGGTGGAGCGCGTATGATATGGCAGAATATTTTCCGTCATGTCCCAGCCTGAGTCCGTAGATGCTTCCATGAAACGCCCCTCCATGAAAAAGTGGGTGATTCTCCTTGTTGTTCTTGGGGCGCTGATCGGGATAGGCACGATGATGAAGGCATGGATGGACCGTCGTTCCGGCGCGGAGGCCCCGCCGGCCGTTTTCTCAGGCGGCAGCGAGCACTGGGATCAGAATGAAGTTCCCATCTCCATGCAGTGCGGAGCTTGCCATGAAAAGGAATTCCGGCAGTGGGCCGGGTCGGATCATGCCTGGGCGTTCCGCAAGCTGGGGGACCAGTGGGAATCTGAGGCGTTCCATAACATGAAGCTGGACGCCCACGGCAGCATTCTTCAATTCTCCACAAATGCAGAGGGGCGCATGGTGCATGACGGCCAGTCCTCAACCTCCTGGCGCGCGGACTGGGCCACGGGGAGAATTCCCCTGGTGCAGTACCTGGTTCCCGCCGGGGACGGCGGTTATCATACCTTGAGCGCCGCGTGGGACGTGAACCGCAAGGAGTGGTTTGATATCTTTGGCAAGGATGCCCGGCAACCGGGGGACTGGGGGCACTGGACGGGCCGCGGCATGAACTGGAACACGCAGTGCGCGTGGTGCCACATGTCCCTGTTCCATAAAAATTATGATCCGGTCAAGGACCGCTATGCCTCCACCTGGACGGAACCCGGCGTGACTTGCATCCAGTGCCACGGCCCCTTGCTGGACAAGCCGGAGGCGGGGACGGGGTGCATGATTTCCACCAGGGACAAGCTGACGCCGCAGCAGATTCACGACAACTGCGCTTCCTGCCACGCCCGGCGGGACGAATTCGATCATGATTTTGCCGTTGGCGACCGTTTTGACAACCATTTCCAGCTCGTGCTTCCCGTGCAGCCCGGCGTTTTCTGGCCCAACGGCATGCAGAGGGATGAGGATTATTGCGAAACCGGGCTGCGCCTGAGCCGCATGGGCAAGGCGGGCGTCACCTGCCTGGATTGCCATAACCCGCATACGGGAACACTGAAGCTTCCGCAGGAGGATAACACCCTCTGCCTGCGGTGCCACGGCACCGGGGAGGCGGTAAACGGCGTAAAAGCTCCTATCATTGACATGGTCACACATACGCCGTGCCCGCAGTCCAGCATGGGCGCCCGCTGTGTGGAATGCCACATGCCGGAAAGTCTGTACATGGCCCGAGACCCGCGCAGGGACCATTCCTTCAATTCTCCCGATCCCCTCCTGAGCGTGGAGCTGGGCATTCCGAATGCCTGCACCATGTGCCACAGGGAAAAAACTAATGAATGGGCCGCGCAAGCGGTGGAAAAATATTACGGGGCCAAGCCCAAGATGGCGCAGTACAGGGACCGTACCCGGGCCGTGCAGCGTGCCTATGAAGGGCGGGAGGATGTTCTGCCGCTGCTGATGGAGTGCTTCAAGCGGGAGGAAGTGGGCGCCTGGCGCGCGACGCTGCTGGATCTGATGGATGCCTGGGCGCATGAACCCGCCGTTCAGGAACTGGCCGCAGCGGCGGTCAAGGATCCGGATGCCCTGACGCGCGCCGCCGCCGCCAAGGTGATGGGCCGTGTGGGCAATCCCGCCGCGGGCAAATTGCTCAATGATCCGTTCAAGGTAGTGCGCCTGCAGGCGGAATGGGCCCTCCGGGATTCCCTGCCGCCGGACAGCCCCGGCATGAAGGAGCTGACCGCCGCCGCCCTGCACCAGGCGGACCAGCCGTCCGGGGCGATGAAGCTGGCCCAGATAGCCATCAGCCGCAAGGATGCGAAAGCGGCGGAACAGTGGTTTGCCAAGGCCTTGAAGTGGGACGCCACCTCTTCCGTGGTGCACCGGGATTATGCCGTTTTTCTGGCCTCCCAGGGCCGCAGCGGGGAGGCGGTGGACCAGATGAGGGAGGCCGTGCGGCTGGCTCCGAAGGATGCCAATCTGTGGTATCTGCTGGGCCTGGGCCAGATTGAAAACAACGATGAGCCGGGCGCGCTGGAATCCTTTAATGAAGCTCTGAAAATAGAACCTTCCTTCATCCGTGCCCTGTTCAACCGCGCCCTGCTGAATGAAAAGGTGGGACGGCTGGAACAGGCTCTTCAGGATCTGGAAAACTGTTCCTCCCTGGACAAGGAGAATGCGGATATTCCGTTCACGCTGGCGGTGATGCTTTACCGCAACGGGCGGTACCGTGACGCCGCC
Source organism: Akkermansia muciniphila (assembly GCA_947624785.1). GTDB lineage: Bacteria > Verrucomicrobiota > Verrucomicrobiia > Verrucomicrobiales > Akkermansiaceae > Akkermansia > Akkermansia muciniphila_F. The sequence continues at coordinate 149,462 of CANQLV010000002.1, forward strand.
GCCGCCGCCGCGGAAGCCCTGCGCCGCGATCCGGGGCACGCGCAGGCAAGGCAGATTTTGGAATCAGCTTCTCGACATGGAAGGTAAGAAGTAGTATATCAGCGTTATGCGCATGAAATTTTCTCCCTGGCGTATTCTGCTGGCGTCCGCGTTCGTAGCGGGTTCCTCCTTCTGTTTTGCGGATGCTCCCGGAGCGTCGGAGGATCCGTCCCTCCGCATTTGGACGAATAAAAGCACGGGCAGTACCGTGGAGGCACGCCCCATCGCCTTGAATATGAAGACCGTCAAGCTGGTGACCACGGCCAAGAAACCCATCACGATGCCGTTGGAAAAACTTTCCGAGGAAGACCGCGCGTGGCTGGAGGAACACAAGGAAGTGATAGGCAAGCCTGTTGCGGAATGGTCCTCCGTGCCGTCCGGCCCCGTGGCGGAGGAAATGAAGGGGAAAACCTACATGCTGGAAAACGGCAAGCTTAAAAAGAAGGACGGGAAGCTGAATCCCGGACATTTCATCCTGTATTTCAGCGCGAGCTGGTGCGGCCCGTGCTGCCGGAATGCGCCCCACAGCGTGGAGGCCTACAACAAGGCGGTGAAGGACAACCCGGATGTGGAAGTGATCATGTGCAATCTGGACCAGAATCTGGAAGCCGCCCAGAAGTGGGCCGCCGCCAACAACATGCCCTGGCCCATCCTGCTGAGGCAGGATTTGACGGAGCTTGCCAAAAAGGTGGCCCCGCGCGGCATCCCTACGATGATTCTGGTGGATAAGGCCGGCAAGCCCATCCAGTCTTCCCAGGACATGGAACAGTTGGTGAAAGCCGCTGGTTCAAGCCGTTCCTCCCGCTAGGCTGCAGCACCGTTTGATCTTTTAAAACGATGGCTTCCATCCGCAAATCCCAGTCGGACCGCTCTGCGGAAACCAGCGGTAAAATTCTCCGTGCCGCGCAGAAACTTTTTGCCCTCAGGGGATTTGACGGAGTGACCATGAGGGCGATTGCCTCTGAAGCAGGGGTGAACCTGGCCTCCATTGTTTACTACTTTGAAAACAAGGAAGGGCTGTACCTGGCCGTTTTCAGGCAATATGCGGAACCCCTGATGGAGGAGCGCATGAAAATGCTGAAAGAGGCGGACCTTCATCCGTCCCTCAGGACGTATGCCCGTGCCTTCATTGAGCCCGCTTTCCGTTTGCTGCTGGATAAAAACCTGGGAGGTCCGGATCACGCCCGCCTGCTGTGGCGGCTGCCCCAGGAACCGGAATACCTGGGAAGGAAGATTTATGATGAATTCTATGCTCCGCTTATCCGGGAGATGACGTTGAGGGTTCGCCGATTCTGCCCATGGGACGACGAACTTTCCATATCCTGGCACATACACATCATGAGTTCCATTTTCCATGCCACGCTGGGGAAATACGTCACACGGCTGGAACTTCATGACAAGGAGCCGTGGATGAAGGATCAGGACCGCATCCTGCAAATGATTGTGGATACGGCTGTCCTGCTGATTTCCCGTCCGGCTCTTTCTCCGGAGGGAGAGGAAAGACAGGGGTAACCGCAGGAGTGGAGTGCAATACCCGGGAAGGCGCGTTTTTCCTCACGCTTCTCCCAATCTTTTTCTAAGCGCCGAGACCGTTCCCGTTATATCCGGGTGTGCAAGCAGCCAGGAAACGATGACGACCCTGCTTGCTCCCGCCTCCAGAACGGAGGGCAGCGTGTTTCCATTAATGCCTCCAATGCAGAAGACGGGAAACTCTTCCGGCAATTGCCGCCGCACGCCTGCAATGTCTTCCAGGCCGATCGCCGGCCTTCCCGGCTTGGTGTCCGTGGGAAACAAGGGGCCGAATCCGATGTAGTCCGCCTGCTCCCGGAACGCGCCCAGAGCCTGTTCCGGGCTGTGTGTGGAACGCCCGATGATGGCGTCCGTCCCCAGCATGGCCCGCACGGAAGCCAGATCTCCGTCGTCCTGGCCCAGATGGACGCCGTCCGCCCCGGTGCTGAGGGCTATTTCAGGATAGTCGTTGATGATGAAAAGACAGCCGTATTCGCGGCACAGCGGGGCAAGCCGGCTACCCATGCGCGCGATGTGCTCCGGGTCATGGTTTTTCGCCCTGAGCTGGAGGATGCCCAGACCGCCTGCCAGCAATTTTTCCGTAACGGGGATTAATTGATGTTCAGCGGTATATCCCATATCCGCAATGCCGTATAGACGGCAGGACGAGAGGCGTTCCTTCCTGTTCATGGCAGGGAATTGTACCGGATAAAATCCTCCCGGCAAGACGCTTCCCATTCTTGACCCTAAAGGAGGGTGTGATACACTCCCCGCATCGTGTCACCCGCCTTATATTCCGCCGCTAAAAGTGTACTGTTCCAGATGAATCCGGAAACCGCCCACAAAGTGACCTTGTGGGGGCTGCGCCTGGCAGAAAAGATGCGCGTACTGCCCCTTCTGATGGGGGAAGTTCCTTCCGACCCTGTGGAAATCCTGGGAATGAAATTCCCCAACCGGGTGGGTCTCGCCGCCGGAATGGACAAGGAGGCGGATACGGTGAACGCCTTCGGCCAGGCCGGATTCGGCTTTGTGGAGGTAGGCACGCTGACGCCGCGGCCGCAGCCGGGCAATGACAAGCCCCGCCTCTTCCGCCTGATTCCCCAGCAGGCCATTATCAACCGGATGGGATTCAATAATGAAGGCATTGCCGCCGGGGTGGAGAACATTCGCTCCGCTACCCGTTTTCATGGCGTTCTGGGTGTCAACATCGGGAAAAACAAGGTGACGCCCAATGAAGATGCGGCCCAGGACTACCTGACCTGCCTGCGGGCGGCATGGCCCGTGGCGGATTACATTGCCATCAACTTCTCTTCTCCCAACACGCCCGGACTGCGCGACCTTCAGGCGGCGGAGCCCGCCGCGCGCCTGCTGGCATCCCTGAAATCGGAGCAGTCCAACCTGGCTGCGGAAACCGGACGCAACGTGCCCATTTTCATGAAGGTGGCGCCGGATGTGACGGATGAGCAAATTACGGAACTCAGCCGCGTTTTCCTGGATGAAGGCCTGGACGGCCTCATTGCCACGAACACCACGCTTTCCCGGGCCGGAGTGGAAGCAAGCCCGCGCCGTGAAGAAGCCGGCGGCCTGTCCGGCGCGCCGTTGACGGCGCGGTCTACGGAAGTCATTGGAGCGTTCGCTTCCGAATTGAAGGGGCGCATCCCGATCATTGGCGTAGGCGGCATCATGAGCGGCGCGGATGCCGTCGCCAAGATCAAGGCCGGAGCCAGCCTGGTGCAGCTCTACACCGGGTTTATTTACCGCGGGCCGGACCTCATCCGGGAATGCGTGGAAGCCATGAAGGCTGAATGCCCCGTTAACTCCTGATTCTCCTTATTCACTGCCTACAGGTTTCATTCATGCCCGGTTCCTTCGTACATCTTCACAATCACACGGAATACTCTCTGCTGGACGGTGCAGTCCATATCAAGGACCTCATTGCCGAATGTTCCCGCATGGGAATGCCGGCCGTAGCCATCACGGACCATGGCAACCTCTTCGGGGCCATTGAGCTGGTCATGGAGGCGAACAGCCTTAACAAATCCGTGGCCGCCTGGAACAAGGAACATCCGGAAGGACCGCAGAAGCAGGAGGTGAAGCCCATCTTCGGCTGCGAGGTGTACCTTTCCCCCACGCCCATCGGCGTGAAGAAACAGCTTCCCGGGCGCCGCAAGTATACGCACCTGCTTTTGCTGGCGGAAAATGAAACCGGCTGGCAGAACCTGGTCAAGCTGGTATCCCGGTCCCATCTGGAAGGTTTTTATTACAAGCCCCGCGTAGACATGGAAACCCTGCGGGAATTCCATGAAGGCCTCATTTGCTGTACGGCGTGCCTTGCCGGGCCGCTGAACGAATGGCTGCTCAATGACCAGCCTGAAAAGGCGGAGGAAGCCCTCCTGGCGCTGAAGGACATCTTCGGGGATGACAACATTTTTGTGGAGCTTCAGGACCATGGCATGGAGGAGCAGAAAAAATGCCTGCCGGAGCTGGTGCGCATCGCCCGCAAGACCAATACACCCATTCTAGCTACCAATGACGTGCATTTCCTCCGGAAGGAGGACCACGACATGCATGACGTGCTGATCTGCATCGGCACCAACGAAAAGCTGGCTTCTCCCAAGCGCATGCGATACTCCACGGAAGTCTACCTGAAATCCCCCGAGGAAATGCGGGAGGTGTTCAAGGATTATCCGGACGCCGTGGAAAACACGCTGAAAATCGCGGAACGGTGCAACGTCACCATCAAGCTGGACTCCGCCAGTACGGAAAAATACCCGGAATTCGGCACTCCGGACGGTTCCACGCGTGAGGATTACCTGCGCAAGGTGTGCTATGAAGGGCTGGAGGAGCGGTACGGCAAGGAACGCGTGGCCGAGGACAAGGAACTCCGTGACCGCCTGGATTATGAGCTGGGGATTATCAACCAGTTGAAATTCCCCTCCTACTTCCTGATTACGGCGGACTTCATCAACTGGGCGAAGGACCATGACATTCCCGTGGGTCCCGGCCGCGGTTCCGCCGCCGGTTCGCTGGTGGCGTATGCCATGAAGATCACGAACATAGACCCCCTGCGGTTCGGGCTGATCTTTGAACGCTTCCTGAACCCGGAGCGCGTCAGCCCTCCGGATATCGACATTGACTTTTGCCAGACGCGCCGTCCGGAAGTGATTGACTACGTGCGGCAGAAATACGGGGAGCGCGCCGTGTCCCACATCATCACGTACGGCACCATGGGCGCCAAGTCCGTGCTGAGGGACGTGGCCCGCGTCATGGACATGTCGTACGCGGATGGGGACCGCATCTCCAAGCTGATTGAACCCGGCCCCAAGGTAACCCTCCAGTCCAGCTACAAGAGCAGCGAGGAACTGCGGGAGCTGGTCGCCTCCGATGAAGGATACGCGGAGCTCTGGGGCTATGCGACGCGCCTGGAAGGGCTGATCCGCAACGTGGGCGTGCACGCGGCGGGCGTCGTGATCGGCGACCGTCCGCTGGACGAGCATGTGGCGCTCACCCGTGACGACCTGTCCGATCCTCATGCCGCCGTCGTCGCCCAGTGCGACATGAGCGCGATTTATGAAGTGGGTCTCTTGAAAATGGACTTCCTGGGGCTGAAAACCCTGACCGTCATGCATGATGCGGAGGAATACGCCCGCTGGCGCGTGCCGGACTTCAAGCTGGACTCCGTGCCCCTGGATGACCGGGAAACACTGGACCTGCTGAACAGGGGGGACACGATGGGCGTGTTCCAGCTGGAATCCGGCGGCATGGTGGACACCTGCCGGCGCTACGGCATTCAGAAGATTGAAGACATCATTGACTTGCTGGCCCTTTACCGTCCGGGAGCCATGCAGTTCATGGATGAAATGATCGAGGTCAAGAAGGGGCTGCGCCAGGTGGTGTATGAGCACCCGCTTCTGGAACAGGTCAGCGGAGAGACCTACGGCGTAATGATTTACCAGGAACAGGTTCAGGCGGCGGCCAAGCTGCTGGCGGGCTACACGCTCGGCGGGGCCGACCTGCTGCGGCGCGCCATGGGCAAGAAGGACCCTGCAAAAATGGCCAAGGAAAAGGCCCACTTCGTGGAAGGGTGCTGGAAAACCAACCGGATTGATGAAAAGACGGCTACAGCCATCTTTGACAAGATTGAAAAATTCGCCGGGTACGGCTTCAACAAATCCCACTCCGCCTGTTACGGCCACATTTCCTACTGGACGGCCTACCTCAAGGCCCACTTCCCGGTGGAATTCCTCTGCGGCCTGATGTCCAATGAAGCGAACAACGACAAGATCGGCGTGTTCATTCAGGAAGCCAACCGCATGGGCATTGAAATCCTGCCGCCCAACGTGAACAAATCCATGCTCAAATTCACACCGGAGGAAACGCCTTCCGGCAAGCTGGCCGTGCGCTACGGGCTGGCGGCCATCAAGAATGTGGGGGAAGGCGCCATGCAGATTCTTCTGGAAGAAAGGGAAAGAAACGGGGAATTCACCAGCATGGAGGATATCTGCAACAGGCTGGATTCCAAATCCGTCAATAAGAAGATTCTGGAATCTCTGATTCGGGCGGGAGCGCTGGACTGGACGCTGGAGCCTCGCTGTGCCCTGTTTGAGCGCGTGGACCTGGCCCTCAGCGGCGCCTCCCAGGTGCACAAGGACAAGGCCCTGGGGCAGGGCGCCCTGTTTGACATGACTTTTGAAGCCCCCAGGGTGAAGGATGAGCCTGCCATTCCGGAATGGCCCAAGGAGCAGCGCATGGGGGATGAAAAGGACCTGCTGGGCGCCTACTTCTGCGGTCACCCGCTGGACTCCATGCGCGGCGTCATTGATGCGGAAAAATACACCCGCATCGGCCTCATTGACGCTCTGGAATCACACGAACTCAAGCAAAAGCACCAGATCGCCGGCATGGTGCGCTCCGTCATCCCCAAGATCAGCAAGGCAGGCAGGAAATTCGCCATCCTTACACTGGAAGACTTTACCGGCAGCATTGAAGTGCTGCTGTGGTCGGATGTCTATGAAAAGGCCCTGGAAATGGAAGGCGGCCTGGAACCGGGCGTCTTCGTCTCCGTGCGCGCCAACATCCGGGAGGATGACCGTACCTCCGCCAAGAGCGTGGCCGCGCAGAGCGTGGATCCGCTGGGAGGCAGGAAGCGCAAGTCCAAGGCCGGAGACCAGGGCCCGCTGAATATCATTGTCAGCCCCCTGCGCCACACGAGGAAAAATCTGGAGCAGATACGGGACATCCTGAAAAGGTACCCCGGCCGTTCCAAAGTCAATCTCACGATCAAGGACAGCCTGGGCCACAGTCAAATTCTGGAGCTGGACGAACGGTTCCGCGTGAATCGCTGTCCGGAACTGGAAACGGAACTCTCCATGTATAACTAGCGCCATGCCGGGAGGAAAACTGCTCTTGCCGGAATCGGAACGTCTGGCATTCCGGGCGTGGAAGGAAAAGGACTGGCCCTTTTTTGCGGCCATGAACGCCAATCCCCGCGTGATGCGTTTCTTCCCCTCCGTCATGACGGAGGAGGAATCCCGCGCCATGTGGAACCGTCTGCGGGCGGAACTGGATGAAAAGGGTTACGGGCTGTACGCCGTAGAGCTGAAATCTTCCGGTTCCCTCGTCGGCCTCCTCGGCTTTCATTGGGCGGATTTTAAAGCGGACTTCACGCCCTGTGTGGAAATAGGCTGGCGGCTTGTGCCGGAAGCCTGGGGGCATGGCTACGCCACGGAAGGGGCCGCGGCTTGTTTGGAGCACGGCTTTGCCCGGCTGGGCTTTGACCGGGTGTATTCCTTCACCGCCTGCGTGAATCTTCCTTCCCAGGCCGTGATGCAGCGTGCCGGAATGAGAAAAACGGCGGAATTCAATCATCCCAAAGTAGCTCCGGATTCCGTCCTGTATCCGCATGTGCTGTATGTAAGGGAAGCTCCCCAGACATGATTCCATGACGGGTTTCCGGTGGAGCCTGCCGGAGGCCGGCCGGACGGTCCATGCTTTTTAATTGTTCTGCCTGCCGGAAAGTAACTGGCGCGCTGCATTCCCGGTGAAATGGCCGGTGCGTTCTTTACGCTTGTTGCCGTTGCCGCCGTCCGGAAAAAATCAAACGGGCTGCAATCCCGGAGGAATGCAGCCCGTTGACTGGGCAAGGGGCGCAAGGCAGCGGGACGTACCCGCTACCGTCATGCGCGACTTAGAAGGCGTAGCTCACCCCGGCGTTGACCCGGTGGTAGGTTGACTTGCTCCTGCCTTCGAATTCATAGCCGGCGTAGGCCGTCCATTTGGGGTTGATGACGACGGTGCTGTTGTAATTGACGCGTACGGCGTTCCGGTCCGGGCGGGAGCCTCTCGCGGTCCAGCTGAAGTCGTTCAGCAGGCGCGTGGCCCTGGTTTCCGGATTGTCGCGCACCACGTCGGGAACGTAGCTTACGGACAGGCTGTTCACCCACAGCACGCCGTTGCTGAATTGCAGGGCCTTGCTGACGCCTACGCCCACGGGCAGGCTCAGGTTCTTCAGATTTCCGCGGTCGAAGTGTCGGGCGTCATATCCCGTTTCCGTGAAGGAATTCTGGTTGACCTGGGTGTACTCGATTCCCAGGAAGGGGGAGAGCGTCCAGCCCTTGTTCAGGCTGTGGTCCCACGTGGCCTGAAGAGTGGCGAAGCCCATTCTGTTCTGCCATTTGCCGTGGGAAGCTCCTCCGTCATAATAGGAGTCCAGCTTGTTGGTCGTCCAGCCGAAGCCGGCTGTTCCGCTGATGGTCAGCATGTCCTTGGGCGCCAGCTGCTTTCTCCATGCTCCATACAGCAGGGCAACGTAGGAGGTCTGGTCCACTTCGCTGGGCCAGCTGCGGCTCTTGTTGGTGCCGTACAGGTTGCCGAAGGCTGCGCCCAGAATGGCGTTCGGGGTGAACCTGCGGTCCGCGCCCACGGCATAGCCGCCGCCATTGTAGTCATAGCCGTCAATGCCGTCGCGGGTGGCGTGGTAGGTGAAGTCTCCCATTCCCTTGATCCAGAAGTTGTTCTTCGGGCCCATCAGGAACCGGGTGATGCCCACCTGGCCCAGAGCGGCATTGGAAACGGACTTCATGTTGGAAGCGGAGCTCCACATGGAGTTGCCGATGTCCGCCCCGTCCAGTTCCGGGAGAATCTCTTCAATGCCGGCGGTGGGGTTCCAGACGGCGTACAGATGGTCGTTGATTCCATCTCCGTCCAGGTCTTCCCATTCCTTGGTCCAGTACCCTTCGTAGGTATAGGGGGAGTTGACCGTATTGGTTCCGGTGGCTGTGGAATAGATGTCGTCAAAATCCCCTGAAGTTCCGGGAATGGCCGCTTCCCCGATGTCCATGGCCAGGAAGCGCTGCTTCTCGGCCCATCTCTTGTGGGCGTAATCCTCCAGGGAATCCGCCACTCCCATGGATCCGCCCAGCGTGTGGCTGTTGGCTTGCTCGATGCTGAGGCCGGAGCTGTAATCGTCCATGAAGGGGCGGAAGTCAAAGATGACGCCCTTGCTGATGTCGATCGTATCCGCATGGAAGGCGGCTCCCCTTCCGGTTCTCAGGGTCACACCGGATTCAATGGTGATGTTCCTGCTGTTTACGGAACTGTTTCCCGTGATTTCCAGAACTCCCTTGTTCACAGTGAAGGAGGAGTCTTTGGTGAGGTCCTTGTTGCCGTACGTCACGCCGTCTTCCAGAATCAGGGTTCCATCGTACAAGGTGGTTTTTCCGCTGACGTTGAAGTACTTGGACTCTGCCAGCCGGTTCTGCCAGTCGGCTTCCGTTTCTTCGGCGCCCTGGGTGATCAGCTTGTCCGCCTCCGCTCCGGAAAAGCGGATGGTTCCGGTGAATTCCGGAGCCGTTCCGTCGTACGGCGAGGCGTCCACTCCTTCGGACTTGTTGAAGTCATAAACGATGTTGTCGTACTCCTCTCCGTCGCCTTCATTCCGGAAGGGGTCGTAGAAGGTAACCGTCCGTCCTTCCTGCGCGCGGAGCACCACGCTGTCCATGGAAGCGCTTCCGTTGGTTCCGAACACCAGGGAGTTCAGGATGGGGTTGGCCCCTCCGCGTTTTTCCGTGTTGCCTTTCACGATGATGTCCCCCTGGTCAGCGGAAAAGACGGCATCCTTGTAATAGAGGAGCATGGCTCCCGCAATACCGTCAACGGAGTTGTTCTCAATAAGCACGCCGCCGCGGTTGTTGATGAACTCCAGGCCGTTGGCCCCCTGAAGAGCTCCCACGTCCCATTTGGCCGAGTTGCCGGAGATGGTGACCTTCCCGGTATTGACGAAGGATGTTTTTCCGTCCACCAGGAGGGCCCCATATCCGTAATCCGTGGATTTGTTGCCGGAAATGGAGATATCTCCCGTGTTGGCAAAGGACAGGTTCCCGTGGAACTGCCCCACGCCGTAGTGCCATCCCGCCGTATTGTTGTCCATGGTGATGTTTCCGGTCCGGGTGAACGAGGTATTACCGGTCACCTCAATGGCGCCGTTGTACTGGTCTGCGCTGTTCCCGGAAAGGGAAATGTTCCCTGCCTCCGTCACGCTGAACGTGCCGTAAAAGCGCAGGGCTCCGTTGGAGCCCTTGGTGGAGTTTCCTGCCACGGTGATGTCCCCGTTGTTGCTGAATGTGGTGTTGCCGAAGACGGCCACACCCCCCATTTGCTTGTCCGAGCTGTTTCCTGAAATGGTGATGTCCCCCGTATTGGTGACGTTCCAGTCGTTGCTGATCCAGCCCACGGCATACGTATTATCCGCGTGGTTGTTGATGAAGGTGATGGACCCGACGTTGTCGATGTTGAGGCTTCCGCTGACGCCGAATGCCCCGGCGCTGTTGCTGGCTTGGTTGCCTTCAAAGCGCAGGTCTCCTCCGATATTGGAGATGTCCAGGTCCTGTCCGCTGTAAACGGCCCCGAAGTTGCCGTTCCAGTCAGAGGTCAGCTCTCCGGCGTCCGCCCGGTTGTTCCTGAAAATCACGTCTCCGGTAACGCCGTCTATTTTCATGCCGCCTCCGGTATTTTCCTGGCCGTCTACGGTGCCTGCATACGCGTAAATGGCTCCGGCTATCCATGCGGAATTGTTTTCAAAGGTCATGTTTCCGGTAACGTTCTGGAACGTCAGCGCATATTCCCCGGCGGGGATGTAGGCCTTGGTTGCCGTAGAGGTGGAATCATGCGCGCCTGCGTAGATAGCGCCCCCGATATTGGCGTGGGCGCTCGTGGGCGAGTGTCCGGTGGAGTTTCCGCTGAACAGGATGGACTTGGTGTTTTCAAAGTCGATTTTCCCCCAGGTAAACAGGGCGCCTCCCAGGGCCTGCCCCTGCTGGCTGTCGTCACCCAGCATGTTGTTGGTGAAGGAAATGTTGCCCATGCGGGAGAAGGTGATGTCACCCCTCGCGTTCACGGCTCCCCCGGCATTCGTATCCGCATTCACGATGGACTTGCAGTTATTGAAGGAAAGGTCGCCCATGTCCGTAAAGGTGAGCGTTTCTCCGCGGATGGCGCCTCCGCCTTCGTTGTCATTGACCCAGCGGTCGCTGTGGATGGAGGAACAATCGTCAAAACTCATGGACATTCCCGTGCCGGTAAATGTCATGACGGATTCGCTGGCGGGCCGGGTGTAATCCGCCAGCTGATTGAAGAAGACGCTTCCTGCGAAGACGGTGTCTTCCGTCCGGAATCCGGAAAAGCTCAGGTCCTCCTTCAAGGTGTAAGTGATGCTGTCCTGCGTCTCCTGGCGCGTATCAACGATGCCCTGATAGAGGTCTTCAGCCTGCTGGGCTGTTCCCGTCTGAGCCAGGGAGGCTGTCATCAGAAGAAGGATGGCGGATACTGCAAATTTTGGTTTCATTAGTATGCGGTAAGGTTCTTTGTTAGGTACCAGGCCTGAGCCGTCTTTTGCCCGGGCGCCCGGGTGGGGGCTTTTGCGCGCGCTGGCACTGGCGTCTGGAAACTATAAGAGTCTTTTGAGCGCGTTTTTTCTCAATGGATGTCATGCTGTGCAACAAGGCTCTTCTAACATATTATTCCGCTTGGCCGTTGAAGCTGAAAATGTCCGGCCCCCTCATCTGTGAAAATATGGCCTGTGTCATACATAGGGTATTTTATGAGTGTAGGTCAGGAAATATAACAAAATTTGTAATTTAATGATTTTTAGTAACGCATGAATAATAAAATAAAACTTGTTCCTGTATTTTTATAGAAAAGTTATACAGAGGTGAATGACAATAGAAATATGAACACTTTTGTTTGTGGAAGCTTCTATCCTTCATGCGGGCGGTCTTTCACGGCTGGCCCGGAAACGATGAAACAATAGATACCGTCATGTTTGATCCAAATCAAAAACCCGATACAGCCCGGGCAGAAAATTCCATTTTCGGCTCTCCGGAAGCAGACAACCTCCTACCCAAGGATCAGTTCCCGGATTACGCCATGCGTGCGGAGGACGCCTTCCAACTGGTGTCCGATGAATTGATGCTGGACGGCAATGCCCGCCAGAACCTTGCCACTTTCTGCCAGACGTGGGATGAAAAGCAGGTCAGGATGCTGATGAATATCAGCATTAACAAGAATATGATCGACAAGGATGAATATCCCCAGACAGCCGCTATTGAAATGCGCTGTGCTGCCATCATTGCCAACCTTTGGAACGCCAGCCAGGATGAAAAACCCATCGGCTGTTCCACCATCGGTTCCAGTGAAGCGTGCATGCTCGGGGGTATGGCCGCCCTGTGGCGCTGGAGAGCCCGCCAGAAAGCTGCCGGCAAACCCACGGACAAGCCCAACCTGGTGTGCGGACCCGTCCAGATCTGCTGGCACAAGTTCTGCCGCTACTGGGACATTGAGATGCGTGAAATCCCCATGTCACCCGGAAAATGGAAAATGGATGTGGACAGCATGCTGGAACAGATTGATGAAAACACCATTGTGGTGGTTCCCACGTTCGGCGTGACCTATACGGGCGCTTATGAGTTGCCGGCGGAGATTGCCAAGGCTCTGGATGATTATGAAGACAGAACCGGCATTAGCGTGGACATTCACGTGGACGGCGCCAGCGGCGGCTTCCTGGCCCCGTTCTGCGCCCCGGACATTGTCTTTGACTTCCGCATTCCCCGCGTCAAGTCCATCAGCGCATCCGGCCACAAGTACGGCTTGGCTCCGCTCGGAGTGGGCTGGGTGGTGTGGAGAGATATTTCCGACCTGCCCGAAGGGTTGATTTTCAACGTCAACTATCTTGGCGGGGAAATCCCCAACTTCGCCATCAACTTCTCACGGCCGGCCGGACAGATTATCTGCCAGTATTATGACTTCATCCGCTTGGGCAAGGAAGGATATACCAATATCCATACGCAGGCCTACGATGTGGCGAAGTACATTTCAGACGAAGTTTCCAAACTTGGACCGTACGAATTCATTTGCACGGGTGATCCGGAAAAGGGCATTCCCGCCGTCTGCTTCTTCATCAAGGATGGAGCCAAGACGAACTATACCCTCTTCGACCTCTCGGACAAGCTGAGAACCCGCGGCTGGCAGGTGCCTGCCTTCACCCTCCCTGCCAATTGCCAGGATACGGTGGTGATGCGCGTCATGGTCCGCCAGGGCTTCACCAAGGACTTGGCAGACCTGTTCCTGGAAGACTTCAAGCGCATGGTTGATTTCTTCGAGAAACACCCGGTCACCTCTCCGATGACTGCGGAAGAAGGCACGGCCTTCCACCACTCCTGATGGAAGCTCCGCAGAGTAATTTTTGTTGGATGAATAAGTGTGTGTAAGCGCAGCTCCGCAGTTGTCAAGGTTTGTGCGTGGACCTGGCAGCTGCGGAGTTTTTTTATGCTCCGGCGGCGGCATGATCGCGGCTTCTGCTGCGGATGAACGCGGGCTGCTCCGGGAGCGTTTCTGAAAGGGAGGCGTGAAACCGGGCTGGTCTTTTCGTTCCGTCTCCGGAATTCGCGGAGTGCCGTGTTTCCGAGCTTCTTCATGAAATCCCGTGCGTTCCCCGTCTTCTTATAAAAAAGAACCGGGGATTTTGTTATTCCAGCATTCTCCGTTTCGTCTGGGGAAAGGCATGCTTCCGCAAGGTTTCTTGCATCCTTCTTTCGGAAGGGCGGAAGTTGGGAGGTAGTGCTGCCTGCGTATAGATTCGGGATTCGCCTGTTTGAGGAGCCATCTTCCCTGAAAGAAAAGTTGCTGCGTTTCAAAGCCTGGCGCGTTGCCGCCATGTCCGGACAGGAGGAATTGATAAAAACCGTCCGGTTTTTTCATGCCGCCGGATTGCAGACCCTGAGGAGATTCCGGAAGGAAACAGAGCGGCTGCTGCTGATTCCCTGGTCCGCTTACATGATGCCCCGTCGCGGACGCATTTCCGGCTGGAGCCGAATAATAGATTCAAAAAACCTGTATCTGCCGCTTTCACGCAATCGGGAAAAAGCAGGGAACAACCCCGGTCATGAGTCTTCCGTCCATCCTCAAATCCGGAATGAAGCGGAAGGCGTGGAATGGCGCTTAGCTGATGCAGCGGTAATAGTAATCCACGCGGGAAATGAACCAGGACCATTTGAAGCCGGGCTTGCCGTTGTCCAGCAGCAGGTGCGGGCAGCGTTTTCCGGTCCAGTAGTAATGCGGCACGATGTTCCGCAGGGGGATATCGTGGGCGTACATGTTGTAGGCGGCCAGCTTGGCGGCGCGGTCAAAGGTCTTGACGATGCTCTGTCCCCGCTTTTCGCACATTTCAATGCCGATGGAGTACATGTCCCCGGGGCCGCCCCGGTCCGCGTGGCGTCCCGTTTCATTCAGGGGGATGTGCTGCATGGCTACATACGGATCCACCGTGTAATGCCAGTTGCAGCGCAGGGCTCCGTTATTCAGCGCGCGGGCGTGCTGCATGGCGTCTGCGGACGGGTTTTCAGTGTTGTGCATGGTGATGAAGCGCGGCTTCATCCGGGAAGAGCGCTGCCGGAGCGGGGAAGAACGGGGCATGAACATCGGCCGGACGTTGCATTCCGCCAGCAGCTGCCGCGGAGAACGCTTCACCACGGGGACACCGGAGGGCTTGAAGGAAATCATGGGCGCCATTCCGGCTTTGCCGGAGGGTTCCGAACAACTGGTCAGGGCCAGCAGGGCGGCGGCTTCCAGCAGGAAGGTTCTGCGGTCCATGCCCTGGACTTTCTCCAGCATGGGCTGGAGCTGTCCGGAAACGCGGGCAAGATAAGTGGCGATGGTGGAAATGTTGCTCATACGGCGGCCGGGAGGTGGGGGATTTACAGCACGGATGCGGGAAAAGTTTAGTTCACGCTAAGATTCACCTTTCTTCTTTGCAACGAAAAAGTGTGAAAGCTTTAGCTTTGTGCTGAATTCTTCACGCTTTTTGTCATATTGGGCCGTTCAAACCGTTGTTGAGAGCAGAACGGTATCCGGTTCCGCGGCAGTGACGGCGTCCGCATTTGCCGGGGAAAGGATGAATTCCCCCTGCCGCGCCGTTTTTCCGTCCCAGGACACGGAGCCGTGGAGAACCGTGAAGATGGCGAAGCGGGAGGCGTCCGGCTGGGAGAACCGTTCTCCCTTGTCCAGCCGGTGTTCCTCCAGGGTGAAATGCGGCATTTCCGTCAGGTAGCCGGGCTGCCGGCAGAGCTCCCGGAATTCCGCGATGGAATCCAGCGCCTGTTCCATGTGCAGTTCCCGTCCCTGTCCGTAAGCGTCCGTCCGGTTCCAGTCGTAAAGGCGGTAGGTGGTGTCGCTGTTCTGCTGGATTTCCGCAATGAGGTGTCCGGCGCCGATGGCGTGAACCAGGCCTGCGGGAATGTAAAGATGTTCCCCCTTCTCCAGATGGGTGGAGCGTATCAGTTGCTCCATTTGGCCCGTTTCCGCCGCCCGGCGTATGTCTGCGGGCGTAGCGGCTTCCTCCATTCCTCCGTAAATCAGGGCATCCGGGTCCGCATGCAGCACGTACCATACCTCGTTTTTAACCTCTCCCCGCCGTGCTGCCGCCGTGCGTTCCGGGGGATGCACCTGGACGGAAAGGTTCTCACGGGCGTCCAGAATTTTACAGAGCAGGGGAAAACGCGGAAAACGTTCGTAACCGGGGCCGAAGATTTCTTCCCTCCGTTCTTTCCACAGCCGGTGCAGGGGCATTCCTTCCCATTCGCCTTCCCTCACCGTGCTCATGGCTTCCGGGCGGTCGCTGACTTCCCAGGCTTCTCCGTAGGCCGTTTCCCGGTCGGGCAGTTCCCGGCCCAGCATGGTTCTCATGTGCTGGCCGCCCCAGATGCGCGGCTGGTAAATGGAATGGAATCGGAAAGGCTGCATCGTAATAACGGGAGCGTAGGCCATCTTTTACGGACGGGCAAGTAAAATGCCCGCAGGAGGCCTGCGGGCATGAAGGGAGGAAAATCGGGGAGTTCCCGGTTATTTGATGGATTCCCATACGATGCCGATCTCATCAAACGGCACATATTCCTTGTTCTTGTCCGGTTTCGGCACGCCGTAGTTGGTCCGGAACAGGGGCAGGATGGGCGCTCCCGTCTTGGGGTCCTTGCTCATGGGGGCCATTCCCACTTCCTCCAGCAGCAGGGTCATGCCGAATTCGCCGCCGGGACCTTCGCTGACCAGGATTTCAATGGGGTACACCTTGCCTTGCTCCACCGTGAACTGCTTGCCGGCGGCTACGCCGCGCATGGTATTGTTCCAGTGTCCGGAGGGGCCGTATTTGTAGAACGTGACGGGGGGGACGTTGATGCCCGCGTCCTTGAGTTCCTTCTTGAGATCGTCGTTGCCGGGCTTGCCTTCCATGGCATCAAGCCATTTGGCGTTGTTCGCCGTCATTTTCCCGAGGGAGGCGGATTCCCAGCCGTAGTCGAATACGTTCTGGTTGTTGAACCGCACTACCAGGTAGTCGTCTCCCAGTCCCACGAAGCGGAACGTGCCGGATTTGGGAGCGCGCACTTTGCCCCGGTAAATGGCAAGCCACTGGCTGGGTTTCACCTTGTCGTCGCATCCGTAGGCCTTGGGCGCGTCTTTGGCGGGGGTTCTGGGAATGTAGAACTGGGCGGCGTACAATTGCTGCGGCGCCTTGTAAAAACGATTCAGCTCCGACTCATTCCAGCCTTTGTTGACAAAGCGGGAAAGAAAGGCGCGGTACTGGTCCATCGTCATGTTGGTGGGCCGTCCGCCGGGCGTCTGCTTGGTATCGTAAAAGGTGCCTACCAGCGTGCTTCCGGAGGGCTGGGACGTGCCGAAGGCGGAGGTGGCGTCCCCCAGGTCGGGGCCGAAGCCGTCCCCCATGCCCAGGGCGGTTCCTTCTTCCAGCATGACGGGTTCGTCCGGCGGGTCAATGTCGATCTTGGGGAGGCTGACCGGGGCTGCCGCCGCGGCTACCACGACTTTGACGGGAGTTTCCGCATGGGAGGAAGAGGAGGTTTCCCTCTGCACTTCCGGCGGCGGAGGCGTATCCGACGGAGGAGCTTCGTCCGGCGTGATGTAGCCGACGACCTTGGGTTCTTCCGGAGGAGCGATGATAATGGTCAGGGAGTAAAGAATAGCTCCCGCCAGG
Organism: Akkermansia muciniphila; assembly: GCA_947624785.1. Taxonomy (GTDB): domain Bacteria; phylum Verrucomicrobiota; class Verrucomicrobiia; order Verrucomicrobiales; family Akkermansiaceae; genus Akkermansia; species Akkermansia muciniphila_F. Next base: position 166,545 of record CANQLV010000002.1, read on the forward strand.
ACGACGGAGAGAATGGATGTCGCTAATGCGGCAATGTAATTTTTCCGCCTTTCCTTGCGCAGGGTTTCCACTGCGTCTTCTGTGGGTTCTATATGAAGGCTCATGCATATATGATAACATAGGAACCCCATATGTTGAGTAACATGAGGATAACAAGGATAACATGTCGGTAACAAAAAGGGCGGCTTTGCCGCCCCTTCTTCCGTATGGCCCCCTCAGCTTTTCCAGCGCTTTCCCGTTTTTTCGGGAGCCAGTGCGATGGCAAGAATGGAACAGACTCCCAGAATCAGGGGGTAATACAGGTATTCCATGATCAGCAGGGGGGAAATCTGGGCGATTCCGGCGGCCATGAGCATCTGGGCCCCATAGGGAATGACGCCCTGGACCAGGCAGGAGAAAGTGTCCAGAATGCTGGCGCTGCGCCTGGGCGGGATGTGGAATTTATCGCTGATTTCCTTGGCGATGGGGCCTACCGTAATGATGGCGATCGTGTTGTTGGCCGTGCAGAGATTGGCCAGGGAGACCAGGCCGGCGATGCTGAATTCCGCTCCGCGCCTGCTCCGGATGTGGGCCGTGATTTTTCCGATGATGTACGCAATGCCGCCGTTGAAGCGGATCAGAGCCAGCACACCGCCGGCCAGCAGGGTGACGATGATCAGCTCACCCATGCCGGTCATGCCGCTGCCCATGGCGCGGAACCAGGCCATGAAGGAAAAATACCCCATGCCTACTCCGACAAGCCCCGTGGCGAGCAGCCCCAGCGTCAGAACGGCCATCACGTGGACCCCGGCCAGCGCTGTCACCAGAACCAGCAGGTAGGGGAATACCTTCATCCATTCAATGGAAGCGTCCGCCATGGAGGGAGACTGCACGTTCCAGCCCAGGAGCACATAGCAGGCCAGGGCCAGCAGCGCGGCGGGAAGCACCACCTTCACGTTGGCCCGGAATTTGTCCCGCATGGCGCAGCCCTGCGTGCGGGTGGCGGCGATCGTGGTATCTGAAATGAAGGAGAGGTTGTCTCCGAAAAACGCTCCGCCCACCACAATGGCCGTCATCATGCCGGCGCTGACCTGCGTGGCCTGCGCAAGCCCCGTGGCTACGGGAGCAAGCGCTACGATGGTGCCTACGGAGGTGCCCACGGAAAGGGAGATGAAGCAGGATGCGATGAAGACGCTGGCAAGCAGCAGATTGTCCGGCAGGAGGCGCAGCGTGAGCTGCACGGTGGCGTCAATGGCCCCCATGTCCCTGGCGGACTGGGCGAATGCGCCCGCCAGCACGAAAATCCAGATCATCATCAGGATATTCCGGTTGGCTACGCCGGAGGAAAACAGGTCCACCCGTTCCGCCATGCTTTTCCCGCGGGTGATGAGCACGGCCCAGACAGACGCCGCCGTAAAGGCCACCGTGACCGGAACGGCGTAAAAATCCTGTACGGCTACGGAGATAACCAGGTAAAGCAGGAAGAAAACCAGCAGGGGGCTCAGCGCCCACAGGCTGGGTTTGACGGGCGCCGTATCCTGGCTGTCTGGAAAATGGGTCATGGGCGGCTTAGTTTCCGGCGGCTTCCGTCTGGTCCAGATACCACCGATAAATGCGGTCCACGCCTTCTTCCAGCTCCACCCGGTGGCTCCAGCCCAGGGAGTGCAGCTTGGAAACGTCCGTCAGCTTGCGCATGGTGCCGTCCGGCTTGTCCGCGTTGAACACCAGTTCTCCCCGGTAGCCTTCCGTGGCGGCGATGAGCCGCGCCAGATTTCCGATGGAGATTTCCTTTCCGGTGCCGATGTTGATATGGCAGTTCCGCACCTCCCGGCCTTCCCCCTTCAGCCGGTTGAAATCCACCTGTTCCATCACGTGGACGCAGGCGTCCGCCATGTCCTCGCTCCACAGGAACTCGCGCAGGGGCGTGCCCGTCCCCCACAGTTCCACGGAACCGGGGGTGATGCCGTATTTGGCCAGCACGGCCAGGATGGCTTCTTCCGCCCCCGTTCCGTCCACCTGTTCCACAGGCCGCGCGTCCAGGTCTTTCCGCACGGCGTCCCAGTCCCCTTCCATCAGGCGCTTGGCCAGGTGAATCTTGCGCACCATGGCGGGCAGCACGTGGCTGTTTTCCAGGTGGAAGTTGTCATTGGGCCCGTACAGGTTCGTGGGCATCACGGCGATGTAGTTGGTGCCGTACTGGAGGTTGAAGCTTTCGCACATTTTCAGCCCTGCGATTTTGGCGATGGCGTAGGGCTCGTTGGTGTATTCCAGCGCGGAGGTGAGCAGGGCGTCCTCCTTCATGGGCTGGGGCGCCTCACGCGGATAAATGCAGGTGCTCCCCAGGAAGAGAAGCTTGGACACGCCGTGCCGGAAGCTTTCCCCGATGACATTCTGCTGAATCTGAAGGTTGCGGAAGATGAAGTCCGCGCGGTAGCGTGAGTTGGCGATGATGCCGCCCACGAACGCCGCCGCCAGAAAGACGTATTCCGGCTTTTCCCGGTCAAAGAATTCCCGGACGGCCGCCGGGTCCTCCAGGTCCAGTTCCCGGTGGGTCCGGCCGAGCAGGTTGGAATACCCCTTGTTTTCCAGGGATTTCCAGATGGCGGAACCGACGAGGCCGCGGTGTCCGGCCACGAATATTCTGCTGTTTTTTTCCATCTCAGGAATTGACGGGATTTTTTACGTATTCCATGTCGTGCCGGACCATGATGCGCACGAGTTCCTCAAACGGCGTGGCGGTGGGGTTCCAGCCGAGCAGGGTTCTGGCCTTGGTGGGGTCTCCCAGCAGCTGTTCCACTTCCGCGGGGCGGAAATACTTGGGATCCACCTCCACCAGGATATTCCCCGTTTTTTTATCGCGTCCGCGCTCTTTTACGCCTTCCCCTTCCCATTCCAGCTCAATTCCGGCTTCATGGAAGGCCAGTGTGCAGAACTCGCGCACGGTATGCATTTCCCCGGTGGCGATGACGAAATCCTCCGGAGTGTCGTGCTGGAGAATCAGCCACATGCATTCCACGTAATCCCTCGCATAGCCCCAGTCGCGCAGGGCATTCAGGTTGCCCAGGTAAAGCTTGTCCTGCATGCCCTGGGCGATGCGGGCCGCCGCCAGCGTGATCTTGCGGGTGACGAAGTTTTCTCCGCGGCGTTCGCTCTCGTGGTTGAACAGGATGCCGTTGACGGCGAACATGCCGTAGGATTCCCGGTAATTCTTGGTGATCCAGAAGCCGTACTGCTTGGCTACGCCATAGGGGGAGCGCGGATAGAACGGGGTGGTTTCCTTCTGGGGAACCTCCTGCACCAGCCCGAAGAGTTCGGACGTGGAGGCCTGGTAAATGCGGCATTTCTTTTCCATGCCCAGAATGCGGACGGCCTCCAGCATGCGGAGGGTGCCCACGGCGTCCGTTTCCGCCGTGTATTCCGGCACGTCAAAGCTGACCTTCACATGGCTCTGGGCGGCCAGGTTGTAAATCTCATCCGGCTGCACGGTCTGGATGATGCGGATCAGGGAGCTGGAATCCGTCATATCCCCGTAATGCAGGTTGACCAGGCGGTTCTTTTTCATGTCCCGGACCCATTCGTCCAGGTAAAGGTGTTCAATGCGGCCCGTGTTGAAGGAAGAGGAGCGGCGAAGGATGCCGTGCACTTCATAGCCCTTGTCAATCAGGAATTCCGCGAGAAAAGAACCGTCCTGTCCCGTGATGCCGGAGATTAATGCGATTTTGCTCATGTGCTGTGTGTAGGTGGTTTGTTGGCGGAGGAGGTTGAAGAATAAATGCTGAAACCTCCAGCGGAGCCGCATTTGATGCGCTCCGGGCATAAATAGCGCATTTTTCCCATGGTGACGAGGAAAATGCTTTGGCCTTGGAAGAGGGAGGCTCTTGTCAGCGGGCGGCTTTTCCTTTTCCGGACGCAATCATTTCCTTGAAATCCCGGAACAGGTACTGGGGGTCTCTGGGACCGGGGGCGGCTTCCGGATGGTACTGCACGCTGAAAACGGGGAGCGTTTTGTGGGCGATGCCCTCCACGGTATTGTCGTTCAGGTTCATCAGCGTGATTTCCACGTCGTCAGGCACGGTGTCCGGGTCCACGGCAAAACCGTGGTTCTGGGACGTGATGCTGATTTTGCCCGTGCGGAGGTCCTTCACCGGATGGTTGGCGCCGCGGTGGCCGAACTTCAGCTTGAAGGTTTTCGCCCCCAGAGCGTGGGAAATGATCTGGTGCCCCAGGCAGATGCCGAACATGGGGACCTTCCCGATCAAGGCGGCTACCTCGCGGTGAATGTCCGTCAGCGTGGCGGGGTCCCCCGGACCGTTGGAGAGAAAGACGCCGTCCGGTTTCATGGCAAGCACTTCCTCCGCCGTCGTATGGGCGGGAACCACGGTCACGCGGAAGCCGTTTTCCCGCAGTTGGCGCAGGATGTTGTACTTGATGCCGAAGTCGAAGGCCACGATGTCATATTCCACGGGGGGCATTTCCCCTTCCGTCACCAGCGCGTCCACTTCCTCCGGTGTCATGGGATGGGAACCGATCTTGTCCACAATGTTGCAGCCTTCCATGGAAGGGGCCTTTCTGGCCGCTTCCACGGCTTCCTCCGGAGTCAGCTCCGTAGTAAGGCAGGCGCGCATGGCTCCTGCGGAGCGCAGATGCTTGGCGATTTTGCGGGTGTCCACCCCTTCAATGCCGATGACGCCCTGCCTTTCCAGCCACGGGCCCAGCGCTTCCGTGGCGCGCCAGTTGGAATGGACCTTGGCCAGTTCCGCCACCACAAAGCCGCTGACCTGCGCCCCGGCGGACTCGTTGTCTTCCGGGTTGATGCCGTAGTTGCCGATCAGCGGGTAGGTCATGGTGACGATTTGCCCGCTGTAGGACGGATCGGTCAGGACTTCCTGGTAGCCGGTCATGGACGTGTTGAAGCAGGCTTCTCCCACTTCCGTGCCCGTGGCCCCGAAGTGCGAACCGATGAAGACGCTCCCGTCTTCCAGTGCGAAAATGGCTCTCATGATGATATAGGTATGCTGTGTGTGGCGTGGGATTAAAGGGTCTGGGCGTGGTATTCCTGGATGGTGCACACCTGGAGTTTCCGGTTTTTCAGCGCCTCAATGGCGTTCACGCAGGCCTGCGCGGAGGCCAGGTTCGTGCAGTAGGAGGTTTTGGCGGCGATGGCGGAGGAACGGATGATGATGTCGTCCGCCCGGGCGTCGTGGGAGCCGGGCGTGTTGATGATGAAATCAATGTCCCCGTTCTTGATGTGGTCCACGATGTTCGGGCGGCGCGCCTCGTTCACCTTGTACGCGCGTTCGCATTCGATGTCGTGCTGGAGCAGGTGAATCATCGTGCCGCGCGTGGCGCACAGGGTGAAGCCCATGTCCGCCAGCTGGCGGGCCATGTGGAGCACGCGCTCCTTGTCCCGGTCGTTCACGGAGATGAAAACCTTGCCTTCCGTCGGCAGGGGGTTGAATGCGCTGATCTGGGATTTTGCGAAGGCGATGTCCGGGTCAGGGTCAATGCCCATTACCTCCCCGGTGGATTTCATCTCCGGCCCCAGCACCACGTCAATTCCCGGGAAGCGGCCCCACGGGAAGACGGCTTCTTTCACGCAGTGGTATTCCGGCGTGATTTCCCGGGTAAAGCCCAGCTCCGCCAGCGTCTTGCCGGCCATGACCTGGGCGGCCAGCTTGGCGAGGGGCTTGCCGATGGCCTTGGAGACGAAGGGCACCGTGCGGGAGGCCCGCGGGTTCACCTCAATGACGTAGAGCTGTTCGTCCTTCACGGCGAACTGGATGTTCATCAGGCCGCAGACGTTCAGCCGCCGGGCCAGTTCCTTGGAGGCGCGCGTGATTTCCTTGTGCATCTTCATGGAGATGCCCATGGCCGGAATCATGCTGGCGGAGTCCCCGGAGTGGATGCCCGCGGGTTCCACGTGCTGCATGATGGCGCCGATGACGGCGCGCTCCCGGTCCGCGATGACGTCCACGTCTATTTCCACGGCGTTTTCCAGGAAGCGGTCGATCAGCACGGGGCGTTCCTCGGAGGCTTCCACGGCTTCGCTCATGTACTGGCGCAGTTCCTTTTCCTCATACACGATGATCATGCCGCGGCCGCCCAGCACGAAGGAGGGGCGCAGCAGCACCGGATAACCGATGCGCGCGGCGATGGCGGCGGCGTCCTCCACGTTGGTGACCGTTCCTGCTTCCGCCTGTTTCAGCCCCAGCTCCTTCAGCAGGGCGGAGAAGTGTTCGCGGTCTTCCGCCAGGTCAATGGCCTTCGGGCTGGTGCCGATGATGGGCACGCCGTGGGCTTCCAGGGCGTTCGCCAGGTTCAGCGGCGTCTGGCCGCCGAACTGGACGATGACGCCGTCCGGCTTTTCCTGCTCGCAGATGTGGAGCACGTCTTCCAGCGTCAGGGGTTCGAAGAAGAGCTTGTCGGAGGAGTCGTAGTCCGTGGAGACGGTTTCCGGATTGGAGTTGACGATGATGGTTTCATACCCCATTTCCCGCAGGGCCATGGAGGCGTGCACGCAGCAGTAGTCGAATTCGATGCCCTGGCCGATGCGGTTCGGTCCGCCGCCCAGGATAAGGATTTTTTTCCGGCCCGTGTCGCGGGCTTCGTTCTCGTCCCCGTAGGTGGAGTAGAAGTAGGGCGTGTAGGCCTCGAACTCCGCGGCGCAGGTGTCCACCAGGCGGTAGCCGGGGATGATGCCCTGTTGCTGGCGTTCCTTCCGCACGGCTTCTTCCGTAGTACCGCGCGCCAGGGCGATCTGGCGGTCTGAAAAACCCAGCTTCTTGGCTTCCCGCAGGTCCAGGGAGGCCAGGCTGCCGCCTGCTTCCGCCAGGTCCCGCATCTGGGCCAGGAACCAGGGGTCGATCTGGGTGAGCTGGTGCACCTCGTCCAGGGAGAAGCCGCTGCTGAACGCCGTCTGGATCCAGAAGATGCGTTCCGCCGTGGGGACGGCCAGCTTCCGCGTGATTTCCTCCGCGGAGGAGTTCTGCGGAGCCTTGGCATCGAATCCCCAGCCCCAGCGGCCCGTTTCCAGGGAGCGCAGGGCTTTTTGCAGGGATTCCTTAAAGGTGCGGCCGATGGCCATGGCTTCGCCCACGGATTTCATGGACGTGGTCAGGTGTTCGTCCGCCTGCTTGAATTTTTCAAAGGTGAAGCGGGGAACCTTGGTGACCACATAGTCAATGGTGGGTTCAAAGCAGGCGGGGGTTTCCCTCGTGATGTCGTTGCGCAGTTCGTCCAGCGTGTAGCCCACGGCCAGCTTGGCGGCCAGTTTGGCGATGGGGAATCCCGTGGCCTTGGAGGCCAGCGCGGAGGAGCGGGAGACGCGCGGGTTCATCTCAATGACGATCATGCGGCCGTTGGCCGGATTGATGGCGAACTGGATGTTGGAGCCGCCCGTTTCCACGCCGATTTCCCGGATGACGGCGAAGGAGGCGTCCCGCATGACCTGGTATTCCCGGTCCGTCAGGGTCTGGATGGGGGCCACGGTGATGGAATCCCCGGTGTGCACGCCCATGGGGTCAATATTTTCAATGGAGCAGATCACCACGCAGTTGTCCGCGCGGTCCCTCATCACTTCCATTTCAAACTCCTTCCAGCCGATCAGGGATTCCTCAATCAGGATTTCGGAAACGGGGGAAAGGTCCAGCCCGCGGGCGCAGATTTCCTCGAACTCCGTCTTGTTGTACGCCACGCCTCCGCCCATGCCGCCCAGCGTGAAGGCGGGGCGGATAATCAGGGGAAAGGTGCCTATGTCCCCGGCTACCCGGCGCGCCTCCTCCATCGTGTGGGCGATGCCGGAGCGCGGCACGTCCAGGCCGATGCGGATCATGGCCTCCTTGAACAGGTTGCGGTCCTCCCCGCGGTCAATGGCGTCCGCGTTGGCGCCGATCATGCGCACGTTCTCCCTCTCCAGCACGCCGCTGCGGTGGAGCTCCATGGCGCAGTTCAGGGCCGTCTGGCCGCCCAGGGTGGGGAGCAGGGCGTCCGGCTTTTCCCGGACGATGATTTTCTCCACGAACTCCGGAGTGATCGGTTCAATGTAGGTGCGCGGGGCGGTCTCCGGATCCGTCATGATGGTGGCGGGATTGGAGTTCACCAGCACTACTTCATAGCCTTCTTCCCGGAGGGCCTTGCAGGCCTGGGTGCCGGAGTAGTCGAATTCGCAGCCCTGGCCGATGACGATCGGGCCGGAGCCGATCACGAGAATCTTTTTGATGGAGGTATCTTTAGGCATAATGGCGATGGAAGAATCATGCGGTTCTGGACCGTGGATTTCCGCCGGGGGAATTAAGTGCCCGCAGGGCTCCGGAGGAAAGTTTTTTTACGGCCAATGACGCGGATTTTTCAGGTGTTGGGGATCGGTGGAAAACAGTGGGAAAAAGGGCGGACGGGGCAGGCGCGCAAAGGCCCCGGAGCTGTGCCTTTCCCTCTGCGGGCAGAGGCTTGCCCCGCAAGGGGGGCCGGCAAAGCTCCGGAGCTCGTCGGTGCGCCCTAATAGATGAACAGCATTTCCCGATACTTGGGGAGAGGCCAGGACCGGTCGTTCACCAGGGTTTCTGCGGCATCGACGCTGGTTCTCAATCGGGACATCGCGGCAAGGATGTCCTCATGGCAGCTCGTGAGCGCGGTTTCCAGGGTATCCAGGTCGGACACGACGGAATCCAGGGCGTCGCCCAGCTTGTCCGCCAGCTTTTGCAGGGCGGCGGTTCCGTTGGTCCGCTTGGCGTCCAGCGCCCTGGAGAGCGCGGAAACGGTTTGCTTGTATTCATTGCGCAGGGCGGGGAGGATGATGGTGGCCGCCATTTCCCAGGACAGGCGCCCTTCAATGCGGATGCGCCTGTGGTATTCCTCCAGGAAAATCTCAAACCGGGATTCCAGTTCCCTGCGGGAGAACACGCCGTACTTTTCGAACAGGGCCAGGTTCTTCTCATTTACCAGGGTATGAAGGGCGGTCATCGTGTTTTTCAGGTTGGGAAGGCCGCGGCGTTCCGCTTCCTTCACCCATTCCTCCGAATAATTGTCGCCGTTGAAAATGATTCTCTTGTGTTCGGAAATCCTGCGCTTGAGCGTCTCCTGGAGCTGGGCCAGGAAGGTCTCCGGCGCGAAGGAGGAGAGCTCCTCCGCCAGGGAATCGAAGGCCTCCGCCACGATGGTGTTCAGGGTCATCATGGGACCCGCGCAGGACTGCGCGGAGCCGGGGGCGCGGAACTCGAACTTGTTGCCGGTGAAGGCGAACGGGCTGGTGCGGTTGCGGTCCGTCGCGTCCCGGGGCAGGACGGGCAGCGTATCCACGCCGATTTTGAGCGTATCGGTGCGTCTGCCGCAGCCGGATTCCCCGTTGATGATATTCTCAATCACTTCATTGAGCTGGTCGCCCAGGAAAATGGAGATAATGGCGGGGGGCGCCTCGTTCGCGCCCAGGCGGTGGTCGTTCCCGGCGCTGGCTACGGAATTGCGGAGCAGGTCGCTGTGTTTGTCCACCGCCTCAATAATGGCGGTCAGCACGGTCAGGAAAATGGCGTTCTGCTGCGGGTCCGTGCCGGGGTCCAGCAGATTCTTGTCTCCGTAGGAAATGGACCAGTTGTTGTGCTTGCCGGAGCCGTTGACGCCCACGAAGGGCTTTTCATGGAGCAGGCACACCAGTCCGTGCCTGCTGGCCTGCTGGCGCAGGATTTCCATCACCAGCATGTTGTGGTCGACCGCCAGGTTCACGTCCTCAAACAGGGGGGCCAGTTCAAACTGGGCCGGGGCCACCTCGTTGTGGCGCGTCTTGGCCGGAATGCCCAGCCTCCAGAGCTCCTTTTCCACATCATTCATGAAATTGAGGATGCGCGGCTTGATGGAGCCGAAGTAGTGGTCTTCCAGCTGCTGGTGCTTGGCGGGCGGCGCGCCGAAGAGGGTGCGGCCCGTCTGGACCAGGTCCGGACGGTTCAGGTAGAAGTTCTTGTCAATCAGGAAATACTCCTGTTCCGGTCCCAGCGTGATGGTCACGCGCTCGTCCGGCAGGCCGAAGCACTTCATCAGCCTCTTGACGGCGTTGCCCAATGCCTGCCGGGAGCGGAGCAGGGGGGTCTTCTTGTCCAGAGCGTCTCCCGTATAGGAACAATAGGCGGTGGGAATGCAGAGCGTGGCGCCATTCCCGTGCCTCTTGATGAAGGCGGGGCTGGTGGGGTCCCACGCGGTGTAGCCGCGGGCCTCAAACGTGCAGCGCAGGCCACCGGAAGGGAAGCTGGACGCGTCCGGCTCGCTCACGATCAGGTTCTTGCCGGAAAAACTCATGATCGGCTCCATACCCTTGGGCTCCAGGAAGGAGTCATGCTTTTCCGCCGTGGATCCCGTCATGGGCTGGAACCAGTGGGTGTAGTGAGTAGCTCCCCGTTCCAGGGCCCACTGCTTCATGGCGTGGGCCACGTCCGCGGCGATGTCCGCGTTCAGCGGCAGGCCGTCCTGGATGGTGGCCAGGAGGGTTTTCGCCGTGTCCTTGGGCAGGTACTGCTTCATCACCTCCGTACTGAAAACGTCGGCGCCGTAATAATCAATGCTGACAGGGGCGCTCTCGCTCACGCCGCTCACGGGCAGGGAAGCGATGGCGCTGATGGCTTGTGTTCTTGTGGAGTCACTCATCATGGTTAACTGTTGTACCTTTTTTACAGCAAGAAGCGTGCCAGCTTTTTGAATGAACTTGTGCCGGAAGGTATATGGTATTTTAAAGCATTGGCTAGAAATATATTGCAAAGATATTGAAAAAAGTTCGCGGAGAGAAGGAGGATGAAAAAGGTGAAAGCATTAATTACAAAAATGTAAAATCACGGTGAAAGGGTGATTACGAAAATGTAAAAATATATGCTTGGGATAGGGAATTGCCTCTTTTTCGCCGTGGGGCCCCTGTCATGCCGGAAGGCCTGTCAAATCATGTGAAACCGGGGCGGCGGCGTTCGGAAAACGGGGAGAATGGGAAGAGTTCATAATATTGGCACGGTTTTTGCTACAAAGAAATCAGCTTAACCCAAACAAAACAGCAAACTGATGAATAGTGATCAATTTGAGACAGGCATTCCTGCGCCGCAGGGATTGTATGACTTTGAACAGGAGAGGGACGCCTGCGGCGTGGGTCTGGTGGCGGACCTGAAAAACGAACCGAGCCGCAAAATCATTGAAATGGGGGTCACCGTTCTCAAGAGGCTGATGCACCGCGGCGCGGTGGGAAGCGACCCGGAAACGGGAGACGGAGCGGGCATCCTGCTGGCGCTTCCGGATGAATTCTTCCGTTTGGCGCTTCCCAACAAGCTTCCCCCCAGAGGAAAATACGGAGTCGCCATGATGTTCGGCGGCTGCGGCCATGAAGAGGAACTGGAGGCCGCCGTCACGGAAAACGGCGGCAGGATAATTGCGTGGAGGCAGGTTCCCGTGGACCGGGACAGCATCGGGAAAAACGCCCAGCGCACCTGCCCGCTGATTCGCCAGCTATTCATCGACGGCAGCGGCTTCGCGGACCAGGCGGAACTGGAACGCAAGCTCTTCGTGATGCGCCGGGAAATGGAACGGCGCGTGGAAGGCTGCTATGTGTGCAGCTGCTCCAGCCGCAGCATCGTGTACAAGGGATTGTTCCTCGGCACGCAAATTGACGGATTTTACGAAGATTTGCGCCATGAACATTTCAAATCTCCGCTGGCCCTCGTCCACCAGCGCTACAGCACGAACACCTTCCCCACCTGGAGCCTGGCCCATCCCTTCCGGTACCTGGCCCACAACGGGGAAATCAACACCCTGCGCGGGAACCTGAACCACCTGAGCGTGCGGGAGCCGCATCTGTCCTCCTCCCTGCTGGGGGATGACCTGAAAAAGCTTCTGCCCCTCATTCCCCCCGGCCAGAGCGATTCCGCCTGCCTGGACAACATGGTGGAACTGCTGGCCGCCGCCGGGCGCGACCTGCGCCACGTCATGCTCATGCTCATGCCGCAGGCCTGGGGCGTCAACTACCATCTGGGGCCGGACGTGCGAGGCTTCTTTGAATACCATTCCGCCATGATGGAGCCGTGGGACGGCCCGACCGCCGTCGTCTTCTCCGACGGCGTCAACGCGGGCGCCATGCTGGACCGCAACGGCCTGCGTCCCGCCCGCTACACGCTGACCACGGACGATATTTTCATCCTGGCCTCGGAAACGGGCGTGGCGGACATTCCCGCGGAAAAAGTGGCCCGCAAGGGGCGCCTGCGCCCCGGAGAGATGATTTACTGCGACCTGGTGAACCACCGCCTGGTCTCCGATGCGGAAACCAAGAATGAAATGGCCCGGCGCATGCCCTACCGCCGCTGGGTGGAAAAAAACAAGATTTCCGTCCGCTCCCTGTTTGACTCCGTCTCCGCTTCCGCGGAAATGCCGGACCTGGCGGCTCATCAGCGCCAGTTCGGGTTCACGCAGGAGGACGTGGAACTCATCATCCGCCCCATGATGATGAAGGGCGCGGAACCCCTCGGCTCCATGGGGAACGACGCGCCGCTGGCCGTCCTTTCCGGGAAGGCCCCGCTCCTGTTCAACTACTTCAAGCAGTTGTTCGCGCAGGTGACCAACCCGCCTATCGACCCCATCCGGGAGGAGCTGGTCATGAGCCTGACCACGTACATCGGCAACCACCCCAACATTCTGGAGGAAACGCCGGAGCACGCCCGGCTCATCAAGATGGCGCGCCCCGTCATTACGGATGAAGAGCTCAACCGCCTCTGCAACATCCGGCAGGCCGGGTTCCCTTCCGCCAGGCTCCCCCTCCAGTTCCCGGAAGGCGGGGACGGAAAGGCCCTGCGGGAGACGCTGGACAGCCTGGCGGAATCCGCCGTGGGGCTGGTCAGGTCCGGCGTGCGCATCCTGGTGCTGACGGACCGCAACATAGGCCGCGGCTACCTTCCCGTTCCCAGCCTGCTGGCCTGCTCCGTGGTGCACCGCGCCCTGGCCGCCGCCGGACTGCGTTCCGATGTGGGCCTGATCCTGGAAACCGGGGAGGCGCGGGAAACGATGCACTTCGCGCTGCTGCTGGGGTTCGGGGCCACGGCGGTCAATCCGTACCTGGCGCTGGCGACGGTCACCTCCCTGGCCGCGCCGCAGGACTGCCCGCTGGATGTGGTGAAGGCCTCCGGCAACTACATCAACGCCATTGACAAGGGGCTGCTTAAAATCATGTCCAAGATGGGCATCTCCACCCTGCGCAGCTACCGTTCCTCCCAATTGTTCGAGGCCGTGGGGCTGAACCGGGAACTGATGGACGAATTCTTCCCCGGCACCGTCAGCCGCGTGGGCGGCATCGGGCTGGAGGAAATAGCTGCGGAATGCAACCAGCGCGCCGCGCAAAACGCCGGGGAGGAAGGCAGGCTGGATGCGGGCGGCCAGTACAAGTACAGGAAGGGCGGAGAAAACCACCTCTGGAATCCGCAGACGCTCCAGGCCTTCCGCGCCGCCGTGCGCGACAATGACGAACGGAAATACCGGGAATTTGCGGACTACAGCAACCACCAGGCGCAGCACCTCTGCACCCTGCGCGGCCTGTTCGAATTCGCTCCCGCGGACGCCGTCCCGCTGGAGGAAGTGGAAAGCGTGGACTCCATCCTGCGCCGCTTCGTCTCCGGGGCCATGTCCCTGGGTTCCCTCAGCCCGGAAGCCCATGAAACCATCGCCATCGCGATGAACAAAATCGGGGCTAAAAGCAACTCCGGGGAAGGGGGCGAGGACGAAGCCCGCTACGAACCCAACGCCAGGGGCGAAGTGCGCTACAGCGCGATCAAGCAGGTGGCGAGCGGCCGCTTCGGCGTGACCATCAACTACCTGCGCCACGCCTCCGAGCTCCAGATCAAGATGGCCCAGGGCGCCAAGCCCGGAGAGGGCGGCCAGCTCCCGGCGCACAAGGTGGACCCGTATATCGCCCGGCTGCGCCATTCCATGCCGAACGTCAGCCTCATTTCCCCCCCGCCGCACCATGACATCTACTCCATTGAAGACCTGGCCCAATTGATCTACGACCTGCGGAACTCCAACCCGGCCGCCCGCGTCTCCGTCAAGCTCGTCTCCGAGGTGGGCATAGGCGCGGTGGCCGCCGGGGTGGTGAAGGCCCATGCGGACGTGGTTGTGGTCAGCGGCCATGACGGCGGCACGGGCGCCTCCCCGCTCACCAGCGTGAAGCATGCCGGGCTGCCGTGGGAGCTGGGGCTGGCGGAAACGCAGCAGACGCTTGTGCTCAACAAGCTCCGCTCCCGTGTCCGGCTCCAGGTGGACGGCCAGCTGCGCACCGGGAGGGACGTCGTCATGGCGGCCCTGCTGGGCGCGGAGGAATTCGGCTTCGGCACTGCCGTTCTGGTCGCCATCGGCTGCGCCATGCTCCGCAGGTGCCATGAAAACACGTGCCCCGTGGGCGTCGCCACGCAGGACCCGGCCCTGAGAGCCAAGTTCAGCGGCAAGCCGGAATACGTGATCAACTACCTCCGCTTCGTGGCGCAGGAAACGCGGGAAATCCTGGCTTCCCTGGGACTCCGTTCCCTGGATGAAGCCGTGGGCAGGGCGGACCTGCTCTCCGTGAACCGCGCCATTGACTTCTACAAGGCGCAGCATCTGGACTTCTCCTCCATCCTGCATGCGGCGGAGGGGGACGGACGCAGGTTTGACCCCTCCTTTGAAAAGGAACCTCTGGACAACTATGACCGCCGCCGCCTGCTGCCGGACTTGAAGGCCCTTCTGGAAAAGGGGGAGAAGACGGAGCTTTACCGCGACGTCCGCAATGTGGACCGGACGGTAGGCACGGAGCTTTCCGGAGAGCTGGTGATGAAATTCGGCCCGCGAGGCCTGGCGGAGGATACGCTCACGGTGCACTTCACCGGATGCGCGGGGCAAAGTTTCGGGGCCTTTCTGGCGCCGGGCATCACCTTTGAACTCGCCGGGGAGGCGAACGACTTCGTAGGTAAGGGGCTTTCCGGAGGCAAAATCATCGTGAGGCCTCCGGAAAACATCTCCTACGTTCCGTCGGACAACGTCATTGCCGGCAACGTCATCGGTTATGGAGCCACTTCCGGCAGCATCTTCCTTCATGGACAGGCGGGGGAACGTTTCGCCATCCGCAACAGCGGCGCCAAGATGGTGGTGGAGGGCATCGGCGACCACGGCTGCGAGTACATGACCGGGGGCCGGGTGGCGGTGCTCGGCAAGGTGGGCGTCAACTTTGCCGCGGGGATGACCGGCGGCCTGGCCTACGTGTACGATGCGGACAACAACTTCGATCAGAAATGCAACCTGGGCAGCGTGGACCTGGAAACGGTCATGCCGCACTCCGCCGACGAGGCGGAACTGCTTCAGCTCATTTACGAGCACTACATGGCCACCAGGAGCCGCAGAGCCTACGACCTGTTAAACAACTGGCCGGAGGAACGCGGCAAATTCATCAAGGTCTTCCCGGTGGAATACCGCCACGCCCTGGCCATGCATTCCTGAAAGAAGCATGCAGCAGTTTTCTGTTGTTTGGGTAACGCTGAGGGCCTCCGCGGGTGCGGAGGCCCTTTTTTTGTTCTTTCCAGTCTTATTGGCCTCATTGCCGAAGCGTCCGCTGATCTTTTCAAGGTAGCGGATTGGCCCTAGAAGCAGGAATGAAGTAGGTTTCTGAAATCCAATATTAAAAAATAATTTTCTATTTGATTGACTTTGAATGATGCGTCAATTATACAGAAAATATCATAAAAGGATAATGAGTATCATATTCGGAAATTTATGCAGTGCTGTTGCTATACTGCTTGTTGTTATGGGGATGTGCTCTGAGGCAGAAATTGCCTCCGTCCAGGTGCCGGAACAGCTGCCTGCCTGCCCGGTCCGTTTCATCCGGGGTACCCTGGTAGCGCGGGATGGAGCCATTTGGGCCGTGGGGGAGAGGGAAAGCGTTTACCGCCTTCAAGTCGGCGGCCGGGCGTATGAAAAGTCGTGGCTCAACATGGATTATTATTCCGGTTTTCCCAAAGGAAAGAATTTCACCTGCATTGCGGAGGACAGGCAGGGCCGCATCTGGGTGGGCACGGACGACAGCGGCGTGGCCGTTTTCAACGGGAGGGAGTGGAAGACGTATGACCGCGGCAACGCCCTGAACGGGGAACATGTCTATGCGCTGGCCGTCTCTCCCGTTTCCGGGGAGGTGGCGGTTGCCACGTCCGGCGGCGTATCCGTTTACGATCCTGCGGATAATTCATGGAAGACGCTGGACCGGTCCACGGGACTGGCGGAGGACCAGGCGGCCTCCGCCGGCTTTGATACCAGGGGAAATTTGTGGCTGGCCTACGCCTGCGGCGGCGTGTCCTGCTCGCCGCGCAAATCAGGATACACGCAGTGGAAGAACGTGCAGGCGCCGTGGTACTGGGACAGCAAGCAGTTTGCCCGGCAGCCGTACCAGCCGTATGGGGACGGCCTGCCTTCCAATACCTGCAATGTTCTGGCCTGTACGGAAAAAGACCAGGTGCTGGTAGGCACCTGGTCGGGCCTGGCGTACAGCAACGGCATCAGCTCCTGGAAGTTCATGCGGGGACGGGATTATGCCCAGAAGAACAGTCATCTGTATGGTTCCGCTGCGCGGAAGACCGCCGTTCCGGGGGAGGGGAATTCCAGGATGCTGTCCGAGGACTTCGTGTCCTCCATCCTCCGGCAGGGAAAGGATATTTTCATCGGCTACCGGACACAGGGGGTGGACGTGCTGGATGCCGGAACGATGACCGTGCGGCAGAGAATAAGGAAGGGGCTGGAAAACGTTGACGTGCCCTCCCTGCTGGTTCTGGGGGATGGAAGCGTCTGGGCCGGCACATATGGAAAGGGGCTTGTCAGCCTGAAAAAGGGTTCCCTGTCTTATCAACTGGACAGGAAGGAGCAGGACGATGAGATTCCGTTCCCGGCCCCGGCGCGGATGGAGGATCCAGCCGCAGTCCTGAAGAGGCTGGAAAAGCTGGGGGCGGATGTGCATGCGGGGAAGAGCATTGTGTTCCGTGGGGAGGATTGGAGCACGAAGGGTGACTGGTGCGGAAGGTACGGCCTGACGCGCGCGACGCTGTGCGCTACGAATGCCCCCCTGAGCAATTCCGAGTTTAAGGCCAAGACTGTGTCGTTCCGCACCCTTTCCTCCGTGCCGGGGTACCCCGGATACCAAGGGGCCTTGTCTTCTTACTGGATCCAGGGATTGATGGGGCTCAACCGCAACAAGGGGGACGCCCTGCGCTGGTGGGTGAATAGCATCAAGGAAAATGATAACCGCAACGTTCTTTTCGACCCTACGGATTCCGTGCGGACGGAAGCGGAGTGGGACGACCACGGGGAAGCGTATCCGTCCTTTGTGGACGGTCCCGATATTTGGGTAGCCGTGGAAGTGCCGGAGGGCGTCCATGAAATAGCCCTGTATTTCTATAATCCCAACGGGTATCTTACCAATGAATCCAGGCGGGATTACGTGGTGGAAGCCAGAAGGCATCCTTCCACCGCCTCACTCGTCTTCCAGTTCAATATTGAAGGAGACCTCGCGATAGGAGAACGGAACAAGTGGGGGAAGACGCTTGCCGCCGCCATGGAGCAGTGGTATTCCTTCCCGGTGGAGGCGCGCACGCGCGTTTCCAGGTTTGCGGGGTCCGGGGTTTATAAAAGGTTCATGTGCAGGAAAGGGGGAATCTACCTGTTCCGTGTTTGCCGTAACGGTTCCTTCAATACCATTTTAAACGGCGTGTTCGTGAATGAAAGGATACCGTGGGAAATCCGCATGCCTGAGGAATTGCCCTATTACGTGGCCGGTGCGCTGGCGGGCATTGTTCCCACTCCCGAGAGAGTGAACGGAGCCACCCTGGGGCAGAGGGAGAAAGCCGTGTGCAAGCCCCTGTATGAGCTGCAATATACGCGCAAGTACCTGACGCCGGCGGCGTGCAGTCTTCAGAACAGGTATATTCTCTCCCTGTGGAGGCAGGCCCGGGAGAACCGTGCGGAGGGCGGCTGCCTGGCGGATTGCCTCCAGTGGGAGGCCAGAGTCAGTGACGACCGGGTCAGAGCCTCCTTTGATGAAACCATGAAGCGTTCATGGGACCAGAGCCAGATTTATTACATCGGCAACCGGTCACGGGATTTCATG
This sequence comes from Akkermansia muciniphila, assembly GCA_947624785.1. Lineage (GTDB taxonomy): Bacteria > Verrucomicrobiota > Verrucomicrobiia > Verrucomicrobiales > Akkermansiaceae > Akkermansia > Akkermansia muciniphila_F. The sequence goes on from CANQLV010000002.1 coordinate 184,642, forward strand.
CCGAATGCTCCGGGAACCGTTCCCTTCTCCCTCAGGGAATTGCGCCAGATGGCCAAGATGCACATCGACTGGCGGCAGTACCGGGACGATGCGGAGACCCCTCCTGAAAAAACTGTTCAGGAAATGAAGGAATTCCTCAAAAAGGAATTTTTAAAAGAACAACAAACCAGAAAACAACAATGAACAAAATTGCCTGTGCAATTATGGTTTCTCTCTCAGGGACCTGCTTCCTGAAGGGGGAAATAGCGCCACCGGAAACGGAATGGAAAGGAGGGCGCCTCCTTTACGAAGGAGTCGTCATCAAAAATCAGGTCAACCTGCCTCAAAAGGGGATCAAGTACCATGATGAGGATAGATTATCCTACGATATTACGAATGCCACCATTGAGATGAGCACCACCCTCTCCAAGAAGCCGCAATGCGGCAGGGAGTGGTGTTACAAGGGAATCAGCCATATTATTGTCAAATATTGCGGTCCGATTTCCGATCCGGACGACGGGGGAACCATCTATTTCGAGCCCCACTACAATCATCACGTCTGGTTTGATAATGACAAATATGGACAATGGGGAATTTTATTCTCCAAAGTTTATATCATCACCCGCATCAAGAATGCGAATATCGAGGATACCAAAGACTATGGCATCAGCGGGGAGGACGGAAGCATCTTTTTCCAATACGTGGAAAAGATGATGGCTGAAATGTGAGTTACCCCCGGTTTCTGTGGATGAAGATTATCGTCCGCTGATTCCGGTCATTCAGGCGCCGGAGGTCCGCAAGTAACGGCCTCCGGTGCCTTTTTAATGCAGCCGGAACCCGGGTTGCGCAGTTCCCGGTGAAGGCGCATCAATTCCGCTCCGCTTGATGGAAGGCGCGGGCTTCCTGCTTATGAGGGGCGCCCTGTGCCTGGAAAATCTGATGGTATTGAAAGAGAACAAGGCGTGGAAAGGACAGTTCAAGCGGAAGCATCCCGATTGCTGAAGTAAAAGAGCCGGAGGAGGGTGAAGCTCCTCCGGCGTTTGTTGCGGGTTGATTCAGCGGTTTTCAGGGTACTTCACAGTACACCGTTCCGTAGGAGTCGCTGCCGCCGGACCCTTTGAATTTGGCTTTGACCGTGTAGGATGCCCCCTGCCTGGCTTCCGGTACGTTCAGGATGTACTGGATATTTTCCTTATGGGTGCCGCTCTTTCCCGCATGAACGTCACTGGCAATTTCCCGCTCACCTTCATACAGGGCCACGGATTCGATTTCAATGGCGTGTGCCCCCTTGTCGTAGAGCAGGGTGACGGTGTATTTGCCGGGAGCCTTGACCAGTTTGGTGACGTCGAACGAATGTTCCTGCCCGGACAGGGCATCAGGCGTCCATGTGCCGATCTGCGGCGTATTGAAAAAGTCGGACTTGTCTATCCGGCCGATGACGTCCCCGGCATACTTGATGCCCATCAGGTCCATGCGTTCGCCATATTGCTTCAAGCGCTTTTTAAAGTCCGGGAAATCCTTTTTCCCGGCAGGTGTCCAGCCCACTTCCGCAAAGGCGCAGGCCCGGGGGAATGCCTGGTAGTGCAGGCGCTCCGTATTGGAAATCCATTCCGTCCATACCTGTGCCCCCAGCCCCTTGACCCTGGAATGGTACTGTTCCTCCAGTCCCGGAAAAATGGGTTCGAAGCCGTATGCCTTTTGCAGGGGAATGCTGCCGTAGCTGTAATCAAGGTAAGTGGAGCTGTGGAGGGAATTGACGACTTCATGCCCGTCCTTAATGGCGTTTTTAGCCAGGTCTGTATTGCCTTTCCAGAAGTGGATGACGGCGTTTGTATCCAGTTTGGACCCGGCTTTGCCTCCGCCGTCCCCGTTGACGTCATGCCCGTAAATCTCATTCCAGCCCATCATGCGGCGCCCTTTTTTGGCGATGATGCCGGACATGCGGTTGGTGAAGTACATCTGGACGTCCGCATAACTCTTCATGCTGTTCTTTTTCATGAACTTCTCAATTTCCGGAACGTCCTTCCACTGCTGGGCATAGCGCACTTCATCGCCGCCGATATGGATGATCCTGCTGGGGAACAGCGCCACGACTTCATCCAGCACGTCGGACAGGAAGGCATAGGTCTTTTCCGAGGTAGGGTCAAAGGCCGTGTTGACGATAAACGTGGTGGGCACTTCCCTGGGTGATTTCAGGCTCAGGAACGGGTACGCCACGGCGGCCGCGCTGGCGTGGCCCGGCATTTCAATTTCAGGGACGATGGTGATATTGCGCCGTGCCGCGTATTGAACGATGTCCCGGATCTGCTCCTGGGTATAAAAGCCTTCATGCGGCGTGCCGTCGGACTTGCCGCTGTTCCACGTACCGATTTCGGATTCCCGGCGCTTGGACCCGATGGAGGTCAGGCGGGGATACTTCTTGATTTCAATGCGCCATCCTGCGTCGTCCGTCAGGTGCCAGTGCAGGATGTTCATTTTCAACAGGGCCATTTGGTCGATAATCTGCTTGATGGCCTTTTCACCGAAAAAATGGCGCGCCTCGTCAATCATCAGCGCGCGCCAGGAAAAACGCGGGTAGTCCACCATGTTGAACGGAGTGCCGGAAATATTCCACTGGATGGAGGATTTGTCCGCCTTTCCGTCGTGGAAGATGGCGGGCATCATCTGGACCAGGCTTTGCCCCGCGTAAAAAATGCCTTTGGCATGGGCTGCGGAAAGAATGATTCCCTTGGGGGAGGATTGGATGGAGTAGGCTTCCTCTCCCTTCGCGGCCAGGGCCGGGTCCTTTTTGATGATGATGCAGGCGGCATTTTCCGGCGCTTTCCCGGGCGTTTTAAGGGGGAGGGGCAGTCCGGTCCCTTTGCTGAGCATCTGCTGCAATTGCCTGGCGCGGTGCAGGAAAGACTTGTCCTGCGCCGTGGTGATGATGGCGGACGCCGGCGTGAGCTGGGCGGGCTTCCCTTGGAACACCGTGATTTCCGCCGGTTTCGGGATAATTTGTTCTTGGGAAAATGCCGCGGGAAGGCAGGAGGACAGAACGAGTGCAGGAATAAGGAACTTCATGGATGCAGTCTTAGGTACAAGTCCTGCTGACACAATCTTTCAATGGAGATTTGTTTTTTTGGCTCTTGAGACTGAATATTGTTTTTCCATGTTGGTCCCATCTTCAGAAGGCATTTTATCCGGCTGCGGGCGGAGTATCGGCTTGCAGTAAAAAACGGGGCGGGAGTACAACATGAAAGGATACCTCCGCGTCCGGATGCGCCGCCCAGAAAACGCCTGTCCAACCTGAATTAATATGAAAACGAACACCGCAACTCAATTATTGCTGGCGGCCTGCGCGGGCATGCTGCGATGCCCCGGAGCCTGGGGTTCCACGGCGGTTTGCCAGGACCAGTCCTACTACCTGAAGACGGCGTGCCCCCATCCCCTTTCCCTGGCGGGCCCCACGGACGACCGGGTTTATCTGCGCTTTCAGACGGGATGGGCCAGCAAGTACGAGTGCGAGGGCCTTGACCTGTGGGACGGCTCCCTGTGCATGTTCGTTCCTGAAATACAGTACAAGGAGTGGGTGGGGAAAGTATGGTACGGCGTTTCCACGGACCACCGGAACCATGCGGAATTAAAGTACCGGCTGGATTACATCAAGGAGCTGGGGAACTGGACGGTCATGCCCTGGTATGAGCACAGCTTTGTTTTTCCGGGGGACAAGGGCATCCCGCGCCCCGGCCTGAAGACGACCTACCATTTTTCCGACCGCTGGTTCGGCGGTACGGACCTCTACTGGCAGTACAACAATCATACGTTCCGCGGCTATTACGCCGTGTTTGCGGGGCTGCATGAGGAGATAGCGGATTGCGTGAGGGTGGATGCCGTAGTGCGTTACGGCTACAACGGGGGGTACGTGGGCCCGGTGGTGCACCATGGATCCAACGCCCTGGACTACAACCTGAGCTTCACCTTCCGCGCCACCTCCCGCCTGACCGTGGAATTGTTCACCAATTACAGCCAGGCGCTGACCGTGGTGAAGCAGAGGGACCTGGGGGATGATTTTTATTACGGCATCAATCTGAAATATACGTTCTGACATCCGGGCCGCTCCGGTGCAGCCGGGAGGTTTCCGCGCACTTTCACGGCCTGGCGAACTGGAAGTGCATCCAGTCGTAATTCCGCTCGCGTCCCAGAGAAAAGGCTCCCTCCTTTTCCACGATGGACCAGAAGGCATCATATTCCGGTCCGGAAAAGACGGCTTCCGGTGCGCTCATGTACAGGGTATTGCGTTCGGGGTCCATGTCTATCGCAATGCCCCACGCGTGCAGGGAATGGCGGGAGCCTCCGCGGATGGGGCGGTTGTTGAAGCAGCCTCCGTAAACGTCCAGCCGTAGTTCGCGGATGCGCTCCATCCCGTAATGTTCCAGTGTCCGCTGGAAAATCCTGGTGAGCGGCACGGCGATGAAACGGTGGCAGGTGATGGACGCAAGCTCCGTGTCCGGGGACCAGGACGGCCTCAGCGGATACGGCAGAGGAATCGTGACCAGGGAGGCCGGGTCCCCCGGCTGCCCGAAGATGGAATGGCCGGAAAGCACTTCACGTTCCGTAGGCCAGACGGAGGCTGGGTATTTAAGGCCGTACAACTGGCTGCCTAAAATGGAGCAGGCAATCAGCAGAAGCGCCTGCTTCCGGAGGCGCGGGGAAAGCCGTGGCGGAGGTTGCGGCGTGCGGTCGGGCATGGGAAAAGGGGTTGGGGTTCTTCCGGTGTAGCAGGTTTCCGGCGCGGTGCAAGACCTTTGCCGGGCAGGGGCCTTCTGCGGAGGGGGCGGTATTCGGCGTCTTGCGGTCCTTCACGGATGAAGTGGTGCGCGGCAGGCGGGTATTTTCCGCGGCATCGAACATCCGGAGGCGTTTTTTTGTCACAATGGAATAATATTGCCGCTTTGCCCATGAATTCTCCGTCCCCCCAGCCTCAGCAGCAGCCGGATTCCGTCTGGTACGGGTGGATTTTAAGGTTGTTCCATCATTGGAAGGTGGGGGAAAGGCAGGTCACTTACGTGTGGGCCGTGGTCGTGGGGGTAGTGGGCGCCAGCATGTCCCTGTTTTTCGAGTGGACGGTGGAAGTGATTCAATGGCTGCTCACGGGCATCTGGTCGGATTCCCGCGTGGGCACCTTTTCCCAGGTGGAGCCTGAGTGGCGCATGTTTATTCCGGTGGTGGGCGGCCTGGCGGCCGGCTGCATCCTGCTGTTCCTGAAAAAGAGGATGCCGGGGCAGGCCACGGAATACATGGAGGCCATGTCCATTGGAAACGGGCTGATCAAATTCCGGGCGTCCGCCCTGAAGGTGTTTTCCGCGGCGTGGAGCATCGCTTCCGGTGCGGCCATCGGCAAGGAAGGGCCTATCATCCAGTCCTCCGCCCTGATCGCGTCCGCGGTGGGGCAGCGGCTGCACGTATCCATTCCGCGGCTCCGGCTGCTGGTCGGCTGCGGAGCGGCGGCCGGGTTCACGACGGCGTTCCATGCCCCCTTTGCCGGGTGCCTGTTCGTGAGTGAAATTATCATCGGCACCGTGAGCATGGATATTCTGGCGCCCCTGCTGATTGCCTCCTGCACCGGGTTCGCCATGCTGCACCTGCTGGGGGATCCCGCCCCGCTGTACAGTTCCCCGTTTGAAAGCTTTACCGTCTTTTCCCAGTCCCTGTGGTGCATTGCGCTGGGAGTGGCGGCCGCCGTGGCGGCCAGGGGATGGGTCAGCCTGCTGGATGTCGCTACCAGGTATTTGAACGGCCGCCAGTCCCTCCTGCCGCTGCGCCTGATGGGCGCCGGCCTGGTGGTAGGGGTGCTGGCGGTTTTTTATCCGGAGGTGGTGGGCAACGGGCAGGCCCTGATTACCGGGTTGGTGGATGAGGATTACAGCACGCAGCAGGCCTTTATCCTGCTCCTGGTAAAGGTGTCCGCCGTGGCGGTCGTGTTCGGCTGCGGTACGGTGGGCGGAGCCATGACGCCCACGCTGTACGTGGGGAGCATGGTCGGGTTTATTTTCAGTACGGTCCTGACGTCCCTGGGCATGGAGGGCAACCATACGGTGGCGTATGCGATGGTGGGGATGGCGGCCTTTTTTGCCGTGGCGGCCCAGGCTCCCCTGACCGCGCTGGTGATGGTGGTGGAGTTCTCCATGAGCGGGGAAATGATTTATCCCCTCCTGATCGGCGTGGTGAGCGCCTATGGAACGGGGCGGCTGATTCGCGCGCGGTCCATGTATGCCGCCAGCCTGTCCGGCAGCCCGGAATCCGTGGTCAACCTGCCCATGGCGCAGGTCCATGTGCATGACCTGGCGCGCCATGTGGTGCCCCAGGTGGCTCCGGACGCTTCCCTGGACGACGTTTCCGCCCTGATGCTGCGGAATCCCGGAGACCTGATTTTTGTGGTGAAAAAGGACGGGACTTATGAAGGGGCCATTTATCCGGATGATTTTCTGGCTGTCCGCCGGCAGATGGAGGAGAAGGGGAAGAGCCCGCCTCCCACCGCCGGGGAGCTGATCCGCGCGGGCGCTCCCGTGCTGGATGCCGGCACCCATCTGACGGATGCCCTGAAATTGTTTGAACAGACCCATCTGCCCGCCTTTCCCGTGGTCTGGAAAAATACCGGGCGGCTGGACGGCGTCCTGTACCGCAACGCGCTGTTCCAGGTCATCACGGAAATGATGAAAAGGGAGTCCGGCGGAGACGTGGGCATGTGAAACGGGAGGAAAGAGAGGCCGAGCATTACAATTTTGTAAACTTCTTTTCTCCTTCGGTCATAACACCATCAAAGTTAAGTACTAGAACGTTACCTGCATTTCCAGCGGCAGCTTTTTCCCGGCTGCATGACGGTGGAAGAAAAAGTAGTTGGTCTGCCAGGGCCATACGGTTAATATTCGCCCAGCCCCGGACTTCATGAATGAAATAAACAAGTCACCGGATCTGGAAATGGTCGTGCTGCAGGAAATCAGCTCCGCCATTGTCAATGAACGCAACGGCACGGCGCTGCTCCGGCATATTCTGGACGTGCTCTACCGCCGCATGAAGATGCTGCGCGGCACCTTCACCATCCGCCGCGGGAATGATCTGATGATTGAAGCGTCCCACGGCCTGGACGAGCAGGAGATGAAGCGCGGCCATTACCATGTGGGGGAGGGCATTACGGGCCATGTGGCGGAAACGGGGAGGCCCCATGTGATTGAGGACATTTCCCGGGATTCCAGATTCCTGAACCGTACCCGCACGCGCAAGAGCGGGGAAAAGGTGGCGTTTATCTGCGTGCCCATCATTCATTTGCAGCAGGTGATCGGCACGTTGAGCATTGACCGCCCCGTGGACAGGGAGACGGACCTGGAACGGGACCAGAAGCTGCTGGAGATTGTAGGCAACATCGTGGGGGACGCGCTGGCGGCCAGCCTGCAGGCTCATGAGGAGCGGGCGGCCCTGGTGGCGGAGAACGAGAAGCTGCGCCAGCTTTTAACAACCAATCCGGGAGAACTGATCGGCAACTGCCGCCCCATGCTCCAGGTGTATGAACAGATTCGCCAGGTGGCTCCCAGTGACGCCACGGTGCTGATCCGGGGCAGTTCCGGAACGGGGAAGGAACTGGTGGCGCGCGCCGTGGTGAACCTGAGCGGCAGGAAGGACCAGCCGCTGGTCACGCTGAACTGTGCGGCCATGCCGGAAAACCTGCTGGAAAGCGAGTTGTTCGGCCATGAAAAAGGCTCCTTCACCGGCGCCACCAGCCGCCGCATCGGCCGGGCGGAAGCGGCGGACGGGGGCACTCTGTTTCTGGATGAAATCGGGGATTTGAGCCTCCAGATGCAGGTGAAGCTGCTGCGCTTTCTTCAGGAAAAGACTTTTTCCCGCGTGGGGAGCAACAGGGAACTTCATTCCGATGTGCGCTTCATCGCCGCCACCAGCCGCAATCTGGAGGAATTGATGGCGGAAAACAAATTCCGGGAGGACCTGTACTACCGGCTGAACATTTTCCCCATCGTCATGCCGGACCTCTCCAAGCGCAAGGGGGACATCATGCTGCTGGCGGAACACTTTCTTTCCAAGTTCAACCTGAAATACGGGAAGGATATCAAGCGGCTGTCCACCCCCGCCATCAACATGCTCATGGCCTACCATTGGCCCGGCAACGTGCGGGAGCTGGAAAACTGCATGGAGCGCGCCGTCATTACGGCGCAGGACGACTGCATTTACGGGTACAACCTGCCCGCCTCCCTCCAAATGCCCAGCCATGACGCCCCGTCTTCCCGTGACGGAGAGGACCATGCGGATTTGCCGACGATGGTGGATTCCTTTGAACGGGAGTTGATCGTGGCCGCGCTGAAACGCTCTCCGGGCAACATGTCCGCAGCGGCGCGGGAACTGGGCATTTCCCCACGGGTGCTCCATTATAAAATGCACAGGCTGGGCCTGCAAAAATCATGAAAGGCCTCAATCAGCTTCTGTCCTCCGTTTCCCGGTCCTTTTATTTAAGCATGCGCTTCCTGCCCCGGGAGATGCGCCCCGGCGTGGCTGTGGGCTATCTGCTGGCGCGCGCTACGGATACGGTGGCGGATACCGTGGACATGGATTGCCGGGAGCGCCTGGCGCTGCTGAGGATGATGGGCGGGACGGTGGCCGGAGACGCCTCCCGGGAGGCCGCCGCCTCCTGTTTTGGCCGCCTGGGCGTTCTCTCCACCGTCCAGACGCACCGGGGGGAGGCGGAGCTGCTGGCCCGTTTTCCAGAATGCCTGGCGCTGCTGGAAGCCCTTTCCCCCCGTGAGCAGATGCTCGTGAGGCAGGTGCTGTCCACCATTGTGGAGGGGCAGGCGTGGGATCTGGAATATTTTGAAGCCCGTTCCTCGGTATCATGCCCTGAGCAGCTGGAGCATTATACCTACATGGTGGCCGGCTGCGTGGGAGAATTCTGGACCAGGCTGGGCCTGCTGGCCCTGGGAGCAGGCTTCAGCACGCAGCCGGAGGAGCAGCTTTTGCGCTGGGGCAGGCACTATGGCATGGGGCTGCAATTGGTGAACATCCTGCGTGACCGGGAGGAAGACCTTTCCCGCGGAAGAAGCTATTTGCCCGCTCCCGATGCTCAGCCGTGGCTGGACCGGGCGGAACGCTGGCTGAAGGAAGGCGTGTTTTATGCGGAATCCCTCCGGAACGGGCGGCTGCGTTTTTCCACCGTGCTGCCCGCATGGCTGGGGCTGGATACGCTGGAACTGTTCCAGCGGCAGGAACAGCCGGCGGCAGGAAAGGTAAAAATCACGCGCGGGACCGTTTATTCCCGCATGTGGAAGGCCTTTCTCTTTTCCTGGAAGGAAGCCCTGTAGCCTACGCGGCGGTTTTGCCTGGTTCCGGAGCCGGCGGAGCTTCAGGGGAGGCTGCCGGGGCCGGATTTTCCGCCGGCTTGTCCGCGGGGGCATCCGCCTTCTTCTGGCCGTTCGCGGGTGTTTCCGCAGGATTGCCGCTGCCTTGTTTGGGAGCGGGGGGAGGCTTGGGCGCCAGCAGGTCCTCCCACTGGTGGAGTTTGAAATCCTTTCCCATGCCGCCGATGTCATGGAGCAGTTCCTGGCATTTGGCTGCAAGCTTCTCGTAGTCGGGCGGCCCGGCTTCCGGGTCCGCGGAACCGGGGAAGATCAGGTAGCTGACCACCAGGTCGGAAACGGGGCGGCTGTAAGGCCCCGCCTTGGGGTTGATTTCACGGCTCAGGCGCAGGGAGCCTTCCCCCGTCTTGTAGCGCGGTCCGGCGTCTCCCACTAGGGCCGGGTACAACTTGTCCCCCACGATGACGACGGCGTAATCCCCGAACTGCGGGGAAAAGGGGGAGGATTGGTTGACCACTCCCAGCGGGACCACGATGAAGGGATCGTATTCCGAGATCAGGAAACTGTACCGTTTCAATTCCTCAATGACCCGTTCCGCGTGGTCTATCTTGCGGCGCAGGCCCGGTTTTTCCGCGGCGGGGGCTTTTTCCAGCGTCTTCTTGTAGGAAGCCAGCCTCTGCTGCCAGGGCTTGAGGAGGGGATTGGGCTTGTCCGTGCGCTTCTTCCAGCGGTAGGAGGTGCTGGGCTGGTAGAAGGAGCTTTTCAGGATTTTATCCGGCATGGTGGACAGGCGGTCCCCATCCGAACCGTCGGAAACCACGTCCATTTCACTCTGCAGCCAGAGGATCTTTCTGCCCGTGTCCGGATAGGTGGTTTCCAGAATCGTCTCCGTATCGTAGTAATTATGGCGGTCCAGGAGCTTGAGCAGGGAGGCCAGGTTCTTGCGGATTTCCGTCTGCTTGCGGGCGTAGAGCTGCCCGTAATAAGGCGAGACCTTCGCATGCTTGAACAGGGTGGACAGGCCGGGAAGCATGGCTCCCAGCTTGGGGTTGATGTTCAGGATGTCCTCCTTCTTCGTCAGGGCCTTGGGCTGCTTGACGTTCAGGGTGAGGGTCATCTGGTAATTGCTTTTAGCCTCCCTGTCCCTGGAGGCCAGGGTGCCGGGCTGGAAATTGACCTGCGTTTTCAGGTTCAGGCCGCGCGCCAGTTCGTAGATATTCGTCATGGCCCCTTCCGCGGGCTTCGTGGGGAGTACGGGAGGGAAGGGGGGGTACTGCACCGGAGGGAGGGCAATCGTGCGCTCCGGCGTCCAAGGGGTGGTCAGCCGTGAATCTTCAGGTTCCTTTCCGGGAACGGATGGAGTAAGGGGGGGCGCAGGCTCTTCCTGCCCTGGCTGTTCCGCAGGGAGGGATTCATGCGGCGGATAGGCGGCGGAATCCGGGGGCGCCTGTTCGGGCTCCCCTTTCAGGGCGCGGATCATCTGGGCCGGATACGGCGTGAACAGGGATGCCGCCATGGCTGCCAGGCAGATGCAGACTGCAAGCTTGAACCAGGTGAGGCGGGGTATTCCGCGGCGGTGTGCTTTCATGATGCTGAAGAAGGTGAATCGTTGGGGGCAGGCTGGACTTTCCGCGGGCGCCTGCCCATGAAAAAGCGGATCAGCCCCAGCGGGGCAATGCTCAACAGCAGGGCCGCCAGCCGTATCTTCATGCCGGGGAAGACACGTGCGCGCCCGCGGGACAGGGCGCGGAGGCTGTCTTTCACGACGGTTGCAACGGACGTGTCAAAGGCGTTGCGGCCCGGCATCATGTTTCCGGTAAAGCCGGGGCGCCGGGCCGCTTTTCCGAAGCCCGTGGAAACCGGGCCGGGGCAGACGGCCAGCACGCGGATGCCGTGTTCGAGCAGTTCCAGCCGCAGCGCTTCCGACAGGCTGGACACATAAGCCTTGGTGGCCGCGTAAACGGCAAAATCCGGAATGGGCAGGAGGGCTCCCAGGGAGCTGAGGTTGATGATGTCCCCGCCGTTCCGCTTCATGGAGGGGATCAGCGCATGGCACAGGCGCGTGAGGCTTTCCACGTTCAGGCGCAGCAGGGCGCGGATTTTTTCCCAGCGGCCGTCCGCGAATTCTCCGTAATCCCCGGCTCCCGCATTATTGATCAGCAGGGTTCTGCCCGGAGGAAGGCTGTCCAGATGTGAAACGAGCGTGTCCAGGGAAGCTTCATCTGCCAGGTCGCATGGAAAGACGGAGGCGCGCAGGCCGGGATGGCGTTCTTCCAGCGCGGCGGCAAGCTGGAGCAGGGCGTCCCCGTTCCGGGCAATCAGCACCAGTTCCTCCGCATGAGGGGCCAGCGTTCCGGCAAAGGCCTCCCCGAAGCCGGACGATGCGCCCGTGATGATGATCCTGTCGTACTGGAGGCGTGGGGTTTGCATGGTGGGTGGGAGCGGTTCGTATCATGGTCAATCCGGTGTGGAACCGCAATGAAAAAGGGGGCCGGCGAACGCAAAAAGGCGCGCCTCCTTTTCTTTCCAAAGAGAAAAGAGGGCTGGGCCAACCGTGCTGTTCCCCCACCCGGCTAATGCCTGCCTGCGCTCTTCCGGGAATGAGGGGCTCCCGGCCTTCATCGTCATTAAAAGAGAAAAATGAATCTAGGCTTTGCTTCGAAAAGCTTTTCAGTATGAAGGTCGGGAAGATTCCCCTCCCAGGGGGAGGCTTGGCGAGCGAACCGCCTTTCATGGGAGCATGGACCCGGTGGTTTTCATCTCCCCTCCCTCCGGACGGACGGGGCTTCCATCCGCCCCAATAAAAAACCGCCTGCCGGGTGAACGGGAGGCGGTTTGATGAAAAAGAAGGTTATTCTTAGGCCTGGGGGGCTTCTTCCTGTACCTGCACCACGCGGAAAGGCACGCGGGAGGCCAGTTCGCCGTCAACCGTCAGGTCGATGGAGTAGTTGCCGGGCTTTTCAAAGCGCAGGCCCTGGAAGTTCATGATCAGGTTGCGGGTGAAGAAGGAGGCTCCTTCCGGGAAAGCGGGCACCGGGAAGTTGATCTTGATGGGCATGCGTTCCTTGTCCAGCGGCGTGCCGTCGGCGTCAACGATGCTCAGTCCCAGTTCGTGGGTGCCTTCGTCTTCAGGAGTGAGGCAGATGCGCAGGGCAACGGCGCAGACGGGGTGCACGACGGGGAACTGACGGGCGACCAGGGAGTCAAAACCGCCCTGGATGCAAAGCTTGCCCTGGTAGTCGGCGGCGAAGTCACAAAGAGTAGAAACTAAAATATCCATGTTGTGATAATGTTGATGTATTTGGCTCGCTTTCGCATGGAAAGCATGAACATTGGACAGAACTATACTTCCTCCAGACCTATTGCAAGATAAAGCTGTAGAAAATATTGTCATTTCCCCGTGAAATTCCGGTTGCGCTTGAGGTAGGCCGGGAATCCCTGTACTACTGGTTCCGGCAACGCGTTCCCTGGCATGATCCGATGGTTTTTTGACATACCCTCCAAGCTGATTCACTGGAGGCTGAATCTGGTCAGGACGCTGGGCGCCTACGTGCCGTGGCTGCGCCGGGACGACGGTTCCATGAAGGTGCATGCCGGCACGCTGGTGGACCTGTTTGCCACTATTCTGAGCGGACGCCGCCATTTGAGCGCGCGCGACGCTGATGCCGCGCTGGACATTCTGCGCTACACCTTCCCGGAAGTGGAGCACCGCTGGCTTTCCAACCGTTTCGAGCGTTCCATGCGGGCCAATCTGACGGTGGCGGACGTGCTGGCTTCCGCCGCCTCCGGCAGGGACGAGACGGAGCGCATGGCGATTGCTCTGGAAGTGCTCTCCCTGCTGATCAATACGGGGGACCGCCGCATGACCGGGGAGCTGTTTGACCAGGTGACGTACGGGCTGGAGCTGCCGGGTACGGCAAACCACTTGAGGCAGCTTCTGATGACGCCGGACGTGGAGGCGCAGGAGCCGGCGTACAGCGTCGGTTTTTCCTCCGGCATTGGTGCGGAGGTATCCCTGCCGGAGGAGGACAAGGGCATTTCCTTCCGCCTGATCCGGTGCTCGCGCCTGGTGCTGGTGGTGAATGACGGCTCCAGGCCTATTGTGGTGCGCGGCCGCCATCTGCCGCCCGGCGGGGTGATGCCGCTGACCAACGGTCAGGTGGTGCTGCTGCCGTCCGGTCCGCTGAGCTTTGAAGACTTCGCGTTCTTCCTGGATTGCAAGCGCTCCGGCAAGCAGGAAGTGTGCTATATTTCCCTGGACAACGGCGCCCTGCAAATCAGCCGGGTCCGTTCACGGGCCAGCGAGGTGCGCGTGAACATGGGGCTGGCGTGCAGGGTGGAGGTTCTGAGGCCGGAAGTGGAATTCGTAGTGGACGGGCGGCGCCTGTACCCCGGTGAGAACGTGCGCATGGCCTACTATTCCTCCTTCACGCTGGACGGGGAGGGGCCTTTCTCCATGGGGGAGGTGCAGAACTCCATGTCGGACATCGGGCGCCGCTTCCGCCTGGACCCCGGCACCCGTAAGCTGCGCGTAACCAACCTGCCGGAAAAGGCGCGCAAGGGGGACATGCTGCTGACGCCGGGTCTGGCCGCCGGAGTGGTGCTGGAGGTTTCCTTTTCCAGCGCCACCAATTCCGGCTGGCTGGAAGTGGTGGAGGCCTCCATGCCCCTGCTGCTCAACGGCAGGCCCGTGCGGGGAAGGGTTTCCCTGCGCGACGGGGACGTGGTGCACCTGAACGCCTACCACGCCTTGCGCTGCCGTTTTTCCGCCGGGGTGCTGGATGAAGAATACCACGCCATCAGAACCCTCAGCGTGGAGGGCGTGACCAAGGAATTCATGCGTTCCGGCCGTGTGCTGGACAACATTGACCTGACCGTGAAGCGCGGAGAGATGGTCTGCATCCTGGGCCCCAGCGGGTCCGGAAAAAGCACGCTGCTCTCCATGCTGGCCGGGCAGCTTCCGCCCACACGGGGCTGCATCCGTTACAACAACCAGCTTCTGTACAGCGCCCCGGACCTCATCCGGCCTTACATCGCCTTTATTCCGCGGGAGGACATTCTGGACGCGGCCATGAGCGTTTCCGAGCACATCGCCCAGGCAACCATCATACGCCGTCCGCGCCTGACCCGGTCGGAGCGCGTCAGGCGCGTGAACGCCATTCTGAAATTCCTGGGGCTGACGCACATCGCCTCCCGCCGCGTGGGGGAAATGCATGCGCGCACCATTTCCGACGGGGAACGCACGCGCCTGAACCTGGGGCTTGACCTGGCGGGCATTGCGGACGTTTTCCTGCTGGACGAACCCATCAGCGGCCTTTCCACCTCCGACGCCAAGCTGGTCATGCAGACCATGCTGAACATGAGCCGCGACAAGATGGTGATCGCCACCATGCACCGGCCCAGCACGGCCATCCTGAACCAGTTCCAGAAGGTGCTGGTGCTGGACCACGGCGGCCAGATGGCCTACTGGGGGGACGTGCCGGGCATGATGCGCTATTTCCGCAAGGCGGCCGTGGACATGGCCATTGACGTTTCCGAGGAGGCGCGGACGGCCGGCGGCGCGGACTACGTGTTTGAAGTGCTGGAAGCCCCCCTTTCCTGGCATGACCGCCGCAGGCGGCAGCACCCCCGGCTGTGGCAGGAGCGCTTTGAAGGCTACCGGTTCCGCAATGTAATGGGGCACCACCATGAAGGTGGAGCCCCCAGAACGTTGTATGAAGGCACGCTGGAATTCCCGCCTGCCCCCCGGCGCAGCGTGATGCAGCTCTGGCGGCTTTTCCGCATCTGGGCCGTGCGCACCTTCCTGGGACGCGTGCGGAGCCGCATGGGGCTGTACACCATGTTGCTGGAAGGGCCGGTGCTGGCCCTGCTGATTTCCCTGACCCTGCGCGCCTCTTCCAGCCCGGAATACACGTTTGCCACCGCCCTTCACATACCTTCCTATTTGTTCCTGGCTGCCATCGTGGCCATGTTCTTCGGCCTGACCGGGGCGGCCAGCGAAGTGCTCAAGGACCGCGCCCTGCTCAAGCGGGAGAGCAACGCCAAGGTGTTCGTGACCGGTTACGTGCTCGCCAAGGCGCTGGTGCTGACGGGGCTTTCCGCCGTGCAGTCCGCCCTCTTCCTGTGGGTGGGGAACGCCATTCTGGAAATCCATGAAATGTTCCTGATTTACCTGGGGACGATGACCCTGACGGCCTTCATCGGCGTAAGCCTGTCCCTGCTGGTCTCCGTCTTCGCGAAAACGGAGCGCGCGGCGCTCAACATGGTGCCCCTGCTGCTGATTCCCCAGATACTGATGGCCGGGGCCATCGTCCACTTTGATGAAATGAACCAGTTCATCCCGTGGTCCGCCCACCGCACGGATGAACACGGGCGCCTCAAGCCGGGCCGCGTGCCGCTGGTGGCGGAATTCTGCCCCCTGCGCTACTCCTTTGAAACGATGGTGGTGGACCAGGCCTCCAAAAACGTCTGGGAAAGGGAGCGTGAAACCATTCAGGAGAAAGTGGACGAGCTCAAGGAGCGGCCCCAATTGGACAACAGGGAATTTGAAGAATTCAAGCTGCTCAAGATGGCGCTCCTGCACATAGCCGCCATCGGGGCGGACGATCCGGAACAGGCCAAGGCCGCGGTCCGGCGCGTACGGAGGGCGGCGGTCAACGGCTATGAGAAAAACTACAGGCAGGCGATTGCGGAACTGGAACAGCAGGGGAAGGGCAAGCCCTCCGTTAAATCCTTTTACGTCAATGACCGCATTGTGATGCTGGATGAATCCGCGGAAATCCAGCGCGTCAGCCGTGATACGCTGGACCGCCCGGAAATTTTCCTGGCGCGCCGCCAGCCCCTGCCGTGGGGCAACACGGGGAAGGCTCCGGACGATCCCGGCTACAGCGCGGACGAAGGAACGGTGCCTACCCCCTGGAAGGACTCCCTGCTGCTGTTCCTGATGGGGGCGGCCCCCCTCTTCATCACGGGGCGCGTGCTCAAGCGGCGTCTGGAGAAGGTCCGGTAGCAAGTTGCGGCTGCCGGAGAAGGAGCTCCGTGCCGTGGCTTGCAGAATTGAAGGGGGAATCTTTTGGGAGGATTTTTGTTGACGGTAGCTATAGCATTGTTAAACTCTGCCCAATACTTCTTTTTATGGAAACCAAACATCTTTTCTTTTCCAGTGTTTCTGTTCTTGGCGCTGCTCTCTCCCTGGCGTTGTCCGGTTGTGGAGGTGGAGGCGATTCCGAAACCATGGTAACGCTGCCTTCCGATCTTGATATTGCTTTTTCTTTGACGGGAACGCGTGACCTGGTTTTCAAGGTGAACGATTTTTCCAACAATTTTTTCTGTGTTATTTATGATAACGGATGGCGGGAAGACTCAGGTACCGGCGATAGCGACACTGCCGCGAACCTGACTAGCCAGTATCAGGTGTACGGGTATAATTCCGATGCAAAAACCATCAAGAGCCTCACCCTGATCTGGAAGGAAGTCATTCCGAATACCATTTACAATTACAAGAACAACCTTACGATGACCGAGATTACTCTGCCGTCCGCCGGTCAAAGCCAGGGTGTTGTAGGTCCGTGGAACGGGTCCATGTACAACTGGGCCGCAGATGATGGCAATATGTCTGCCGTGAGCGGTGCTTCCGGCGTTGTGACTTATGCCAACTGAGTAAATTGGTAATAACCTGCCTGTAACGTAGGCAGTGATGATGGCGGGAACGTTCATGGAATGTTCCCGCTTTTTTATCCCGGGAGTCTCCGGTTGGGAGGGTGGCGGTGTTCCCCGCCAAGAGAATGGAGGATGGAAGGAAAACCTGTTTCCGGTTGGGAAAGAAAAAGCACTGTCCGAATGTGTCCGGAACAGTGCCTTTCAGGGGTGTTAAACTATTGGAATGGGATTTCTTTTCCTAGTTGGAAGAAACGGAATTAGAGTCGCTGATCGTGATTGTGGAGGGAGCCACGGCGGCATTGTTGGCAAAGGGATTGGCCTGAGCAGCATTTCCGAATTCCTGGGCTGCCTGGGGAATATTGATGATGCAGTTTCCTTCCGCATGCGTTCCCTTGTTGCCGTATTTCAATTCGTTCCAGGTCAGATGAATGTTATAGGAGTTTTGAACAAGGCCTCCATTACCCAAAAGGTCCGTGCGTTTTTTGACCGTGTAATAGATTTTCAAGGATGCGGTGTCCGTTCCCGTTTTCTGGTAGACATAGGATGTATAACCGCCGTTGCTGATGCTGCCCGTGGAGCTTGTCAGAGTGCCTGTCATCACGGAGGCGGGAGTCATCACAAAACCGCCGACACCAGTTTCCGCAAGCGCAGTCTGGGCCGCGTTAGACAGGTTGCCTGTTTGAATGATGACGTTGTAGACTTTGCCGACCAGGGATTCTCCGGTCTCTCCGTTGCCGCTGCTGCTGCCGCCGCAGGAGGAAAGCCCTGCGCCGATAAGCATGGAAAAGACGGAAGCGCGGAAAATGGGAAAAGATTTGGGTTCCATAGAAGAATGATTATGACAGATGCTAGCAGACTCCCTGCGTGCGTCAACAGAAAACCTCCCCTCCGGTGGTTTTTTACTATTTAAGCACCTTGCCGATTTGCCTGTTGGCGGAAATAATGATGGGAATGGAGGAGACCAGTACGCAAATGAAGAGGGAGATGCCCAGAAGAGTGAGGTCGGGCATGATGTCCTGGAGGGAAAGGGAGGTGTTCTGAAGTTTGAAGAATTCCCCCAGCACGATCTTCTGCGTTTTCATGAAGCAAAACACGGCTGCAATGAACGCTCCGCCCACCAGGAAGACGTTTTCCATAATGAAGTTGAGGACCAGGAACACCGGACGAACGCCGAAGCTCTTCATCAGGGTGTAAACGTATTCGTTCTGCTGGAATTCCATGGAGGCCAGGGCCGTGAGCAGAATGCCCACAATCACGGCGATGCCGATGGAGAAGGCGGCGCGGCATTCCGCCTGGTTGCCCATCAGGATATCCAGCCTGCGCAGGATGGGGGCAGTGCTGCGGATGGAGGTAAAGCGCTGGTCCAGGCGTACCAGGTTGGCCAGGGTGTTTTCAATGCCGGAAATCAGGGCGGAAGTCATTTCAGCGGCCTGGATGATGTAAATGGTGGTTCCGCTGCCGCTCCGCAGCCCCTGGGAGGAAAATGTTCCGGCCGGAACGAGGATGAGGCCTTGCGGGAAGACTTTCCCCAAAACATGGTGTTCCGGCAGATGGCAGGCGTGGATGGGAAAGGAGAACTGGTTCATTTGGACGGTGCGGGGCCCCTCCTGTTCCAGTTCCTGCTTGAGCCCGAAAAGCAGGAGTCTGGGATGGCGGTCAATGGGCAGTTCCTTCAACTGGTCATACGCGGCAATGCCGTACTCTACAATTTGGTAATTCCCCTTTCCCTGCGTGGCGGAGGCAACCTGTTTCAATGCCAGCACGTTGCAGGGATGAAGGCTGGGGAGATGCTGCTGAATGAGGGTTTCCAAAGGCGGTTTTCCGTCCGGATTAACATCATAGGCGATAATGAGGTCACCCCCGCTTTGCCTGATTTCATCCTGAAGCAGTTTGGTGGAAAGCACGTAGTTGGCCAGAAAGGACAGAGCGCACAGGGAAAGGAAAAAAGAAACCAGAACGCGGGAAAGCGGGCTGGCCGGCCGTTCCTTCCAGCGGTGCAGCGTATCCTTAAAGAGATACAGGAGCGTTAAAATCAATGATTTCATGGGCTATATCCAGCAGCCGGGAATCGTGCGTGCTGACAATGCAGATTTTATCAGCCGTTTGGGTGGCGATGAGGTCCTTGATAATGCCTGTGTTGGTGTCGTCAAGTCCTGAGGTGGGTTCGTCCAGTAGAAGGATGGAGGAGTTTTTCATCAAGGTTCTGGCAAGGGCCGCGCGCTGGGCCTGTCCTCCGGAAAGGGTTCCTGCCTTTTTGTGGCGCAGGCTGTCCAGGCCGAGCTGTTCGATGAGCCGGGAGGCCCGGTCCTTCCATTCTTTTTTGGGAAGCATGGCCATTTCAGCACACAGTTGGAGATTGCGCTCCACGCTGGCGAGGGGCAGCAGATTGATTCCCTGGAACATGTAACTGACTTCCTTCCTGCGGTATTTCGTGTTGGAAAGGGGAACGCCGTGGGGGGTGGCGATGTGGCCCGAACGGATGCGGAGATAGCCGGCCAGGATTTTGAGCAGCGTGGTTTTCCCGCAGCCGGAATATCCTTTCAGGATAGTGATGCCGGAACGGAAGGTGCGCGAATAATTGTCAAAAATCAGGCTTCCCTTCGTGTAACCGAAACAGACAGCCTCACAAACGAGTTTCATTTCTTGCGGGCGATCAGTTGACTTTCCCCTTCCAGGATGAGCTCATATTCCGGATGAACCGCTTCCAGAAGTTCCTGCCAGGAGGAGCTAGTTTTGGCCGCGGGACAGGATGCAAGAGCCATTTTGTCCAGAAGGATGACCGGCGTGTTGGGAACGTAGTACAGCCGGGCGGTGCAGTTGGAGCCGATCATGCCGTGAGCGGCGTCATGCTGTGCGGGGGGGAGTTTGAAGAAATAGGCCAGAATGTTGCCCCCGGTGGACGGGTTTTTCTCCACCCTCTTGTGGGAAAAGACTCCGGCCATGGAACCTCCGCTGGCCAAGGGAATGTCTACGCGCAGGGTTGCGGGGTCCAGTCTCGTCAGGTCCGGATTGGAGATGGAGACGGTGATGTAGTAGGCGGAATCGTCACAGACAGTTGCGATGGGGGTGGATGGTTCCAGATAAACGGCCTGTGCTTCGTCCGCCGGCAGGGTGAACTGGTATTGCAGCCTGCCGTCAAAGGGCATGCGCAGCACGTAATTCTCTTCCTCCTTCTCAAAGTCCCGCCGCGGTTTGATGTCGATGAGTTCCAGTTCTTTTTCCGCCAGGGAGATTTTTTCCTTGAGAGATTGGACGGCTTCCTTGTCGGAGGGATTTTTTTTGTCGTGCCAGCGTTTTTCCTCCGGCGTCAGCCCCGAGTAAAAGTTGATTTCCTCAAGCTGTTTCCGGAGTCCCACGATTTCATCCCGCTTGGCCGTCTTATCCTTCAGAATCTGGATTTCAAGCTCCTTGCGCTTGAGCTCCATATCCTCCTCATTGACAGTGGCGATAATGGCCCCTTTTTGTTCCCGGTCCCGGTCCGGCAGCCAGTTGTTGACATGTCCGGCGGCGGGCATAACGAAGGTTCGGATGCGTTCGGGAGTGATCTGGGCCTGCATCTGCATGATGAAGACGCGAACATCCGGCACGGCCTCCTGTGGAGCCGCTTCCTGGGCTGGGGCTGCAAGGGAAGTCTCCTCAGCCTGAACGAAGGCTGGAATACAAAGAAAGGCCGCTGTTCCCGCAATCCATCCGGCCACGGAGGGGAATCCGAAAGGAACGCGGCCCGTTGAACGGTGGATTTTCAATCTCACAGGTTATTTACCGACGTAGTCCGCAGACGGATAAATGGTCACCTTGCCTCCATCCAGAAGGGTTTCCCCCGTATCGAATACGCCGGGATTGGAAGAACTTTCGTTGCCCTGGAGCCTGATACGGTATTTGGCGGAACCGGTGATGATTTTGTTGTAGGCATCGTCTCCGGTGTCAAAAGTCAGTGTGCTGCTGAAGGACATCTGTACGATGCCGTAGCTCTGAATCGGGCCGGGAAGCGTAATGACGTTGGTGGAAAGCGTGGCGTTGGTGGAAAGAGAGCCGGACGTGCCGTTTCTGCGGAAGATGACTACCGTGGGATTGCCGTTCCCGGCCCCGCCTCCGGAAGTTGGGATGCTGGTGGTCGTGTTGTTGAACAGGAGCGGCATCGTATCGGTGCCGGTGCCGGTGGCAAAGAGGGTGAAGGCGTGATGGAGGGGGTCTGCATCAGGCGAGGTTTCATATTCCGGATTGGAGGAAAGCACAAGAACCTGACCGACGCCCAACTGGGTGGAACCGTCGGTTCCGCCGCCGCCGCAGGAAATGAAGCCGATGGCTACAGCAGTAAGGGAGAGAAAGGCAATAGTACGGTTGCGGGACGAAGTGGTCATAAGAATATTGAACTTTGAAACAAGCTATCTGTTTTTGCTGTACCCGTCAATCATGAAATTCTTCCGACCTTTTGAGGCTGTGCGGTGAGGCGGCGGGAACGCTTTATGGCTTGACTTTTGGAAGGGCGCCGTAAAAATCCCCGGAAGATTTATGGCTCCTCTGTTATACCCGGCCGGCACGGTTCCGTTGCCGATGACTGCCGTCCGGCAGTGGCTGAGCGTAAGTTTCCTGTGCCTCCTTTTTTTGCTGCCGGCGTCATGTTCCGTGAACCGTCACATGGAGGAGAAGACGAGGGAAATGATGAAGCAGATTGATGCCGAGCCGTACTGGGAACAGTTGCCGGAGCGTACCATCTCCTGGAATGCCGCCATCAAGATGATGATGGACAATAATTTGGAGCTGAAGGAATCCCAATTGAACCTCCAGCAAGCGGAATGGTCGGTAAACAGGGTGTTTACCCAGATCATTCCCGGCGTGAATCTGGACCTGATGATGACTCGGGATATCAGCGGTCTGTCCAGCATGAGCGCGCGGGATGTGGAATACCATACCAATATTCTGTTCAACATGCCCTCCCTCACTCAGGTTCCCTTTGACTATTATTCCGCCAAGGCGTCCGTATATGCCTCCAGGAATATGCTGGAAATGAAAAAAAGGGAACTGGTTTCCCAGCTTTACCGGCAGGTTCTTTTATATGATAACGCCTTGCGTTCCCGCCAGAATTCCCTGGACAGCATCCCTTTTGACGACGACGGCACCCAGCGGGCCAAGGTGGATCGGGAATGGGAGAAAACCAGGAAGGATATTTCCAAGGCGTTCATCTCCCTGTTCGGGGACATGAACGCCCGTTGGTTCGTGGAACCCTCCACGGTGCCGCGCATCAGTTGGGCGGCGTACCGCAAGGCAAGCCGCAAGCTGGATTTCCTGGTGGTATCCATCATGGCGATGGAGCTGGAGGCGTCCCGTCTAAGCGTGCTGAACGTCAAGATGCGCTTCTTTCCGTCCATGGACATCAACTTTTACAGTCCCTCCCTTTTCTCCGGATCGGGCGGCACTTATTCCGGTTTCTTCGCCGGGGCTGGTGACATGCAGGTGAATATGAGCTTGAGGGAACAGCTGGATACGCGCCTGGATGTATGGAACCAGTACCGTAATGCGCGGGAGAATCATAAAATTCTGGAGAAGAAGATGCGCATGCGCCTGGTGGAGCGCCGGGAGAAGGTGGAGGCTCTCATCAAGAGCCGTGATGAATTTGAAAGCTGGCAGTCCTACTACAGGAAGAAGGCCGCATTTTTGAAAAAACGCCTGGCGCTTTCCGGAGAGGAATATTTGCAGCAGCGCAAGGATCTTCAGGCGATCTATCACGATCTTGATGCGGAAGCCGCCAAGAATGCGGAAGTGGAAGCGGCGCTCATCATGGAGTACGGCTGGCTGAAATAAGGGGAAGGCGGCGCGGGGGTGCGGCCCTGTGTGACTGCGGGGCCTTCCTTTCTTGATGCCTTCAAAGGCTTGTGTTACGGTCCGGACATGCAAAAAGTTCGGCAGCCCGTAGGCATGGCGTTGATGATTCTGGCTTTTCCGGCCGCCATTTACGGGGCGTTCCCGTGGGGAATCGTCCTGGGGGCCTTTTTGTTCCTGCTGGGGGTGGCCGTGGCGGTCAGCCGTTTTTCCGCCATTGTCTGGTCATGGTGCCTGTTTTCCCTGGGGATTTATCTGGCCGCGCCTTTTATCTGGATGTGGAATCCGGACTATTTTTTCAGCCGCCCGTTTGACGTTCTGTTCGTGAGCGGCTGCCTGGTGGGCAGTCTGGTTTTGCTGACGATCCGGTTTGCGGTGGTTCCCGTACTGTGGCCTAAAATCTTCCGCCATTTTATAGAGGGAAGCCCCACGCTGGAGGACCTGGCCCCGGAAAAGGGAAGGACGGTGGCGGAACTGCGGAACGGCATTAAACGCAGGGAGGTGAATTTCCTGTTCGGGCATGCGGATGAGGAACTGGTGGAAAAATGGGGGAAAATAGCCCAGGGCATCGCGGCGCTTTCCAGGAGCCGTAAACGGCTGACGGCTTGGGTAGTAGGTATTCTTCTGGTCTGGCCCGCAGCCGTGTTTTTCCTTTCCGGAGGAATGGGCGGCGCGCTGGACCGTGACATTGACCGCATGTGGGAAACCCGTCCGTTCCGGAACGGCATGGTGGTTTCCACCCCTGCGGCCATGAATGCGGCGCGGCGCGTTTTCAAGGATGCCCGCGCCCTGCGGGGAATGACGATGGAACAGGCGCGCACGTGGCTGAAAACGGACCGCAGGAATGCCGCCTTCAAGCTGGGCAAGCCCCGCTACGATTTTGAAAAGGATGAAACCGTGCTGGTGCTTTCGGACGGGAGGGACTCCATTCGCCTGGTGGCGGTCTTCAATGACGCCGGGCAGATTACCCATTCCTGGCCGGAAGAATACATGACTCTGATGGTCAGGGATTTGGAGAAAGACTAAGCGCCGGACACAAAGGTTTGAATAGAACCTTTGAGCTTTGGTATTTGGTCATTGCGGAAGCCCTGCGGATTTCCGTTACAGCGTGCGTTTTTGCGGAGGCGTCAGGTTCAGCCTGCCTTCACTGATGTGGATGCCCATGCCGCTTTCCTCAATCATGTGAATGAGTGGCAGATAGGCCTGGAGCAGGTTTTCAAACGCGGGAAGGAGAAAGATCATGTAGCCCTGGGGGACGGAAAGGCTTCCGATGGTGCCTCCCACGTGGATTCCTCCCGGCAGCGTCTCGTCATTGTAGAATTCAAAGCGGGTCTGCACCGCCATGTAGTTGTGCGGGTCCATGGACTGGAAGGGCGTCAGGAACAGGGAAATCGTCTGGCGGGAGTCAATGCCCGTATAGCGTTCAATGATGATTTCCATGCAGCCTTCCCCGATGGAGCCGTCCGGCTGTTCCTTGCCGCCGTGCAGCCGGATGCCTACCGCCGGATTGGTGGCGAAGATCGCCAGGGCCCCGTGCTGCTGGGGATGGACGGAGAAGGCCAGATAGCGGTTGATGTCTTCTTCCGAAAAGGAAACGGAGGAGTCCCTGTTGATGGCCTGTTTCAGGATTTTTGGGATGTCCGGAGCGTTTTCCTTTTGGCGGAAGCCGGGCAGGTCAGCCGTGTTCTGCGGGCTCCAGGAGGAATAAATCAGCCAGGAAATAGCCGCCAGAATGGCTATGGTGAACAGGAAGATGAGATTGCCGATCAGGGAGAAGGGCGTTTTTTCACGGACGGGCTTTTCCTGGCCGGCCTGTTCCTCCGGATCGTAGAAATGTTCCACGATGTTTTCATGTTCCGGCAGGTCGTGCAGGGGTTCCCTGCCGGCGGAGCCGTTCCGGGGGGTGCCTTCGTTGTCGGGGGTGGGGGACATGGTGCGCAGGGGTTACGGGAGTCTGGGGAATTTGGAGAAGTCCGGGGCGCGTTTTTCGACGAAGGCGTTTTTGCCTTCCTTGGCTTCCTCGCTCATGTAGTAGAGCAGGGTGGCGTTGCCGGCCAGGTCCAGCAGGCCCATCTGCCCGTCGCAGTCGGCGTTCAGGGAGGCTTTCAGGCAACGGAGGGCCAGGGGGCTGTGCCGGAGCATCTGGCGGCACCAGGAGAGCGTTTCCTCTTCCAGCTTTTCCAGAGGCACCACGGTGTTGACCAGTCCCATGTCCAGCGCTTCCTGCGCGTCGTACTGCCTGCACAGGTACCAGATTTCCCGCGCCTTTTTCTGGCCCACGATGCGCGCCAGGTAGGAGGAGCCGAGACCGCCGTCAAAGGAGCCGACCTTGGGTCCCGTCTGGCCGAATTTGGCGTTGTCCGCGGCGATGGTGAGGTCGCAGACGACATGGAGGACGTGGCCGCCGCCGATGGCGTAGCCGGCCACCATGGCGACGACGGGCTTGGGCATGGTGCGGATGGTGCGCTGCACATCCAGAATATTCAGGCGCGGCACGCCGTCTTCGCCGATGTAGCCGGCATTTCCGCGCACTTTCTGGTCACCGCCGGAGCAGAAGGCGTCCGGGCCTTCCCCGGTTAGGATGACGACTCCCACCTTGGGGTCTTCATGCGCGGCGTTGAGGGCGTTGAGCATTTCATGAACGGTCTGGGGACGGAACGCGTTGCGGACTTGGGGGCGGTTGATCGTGATTTTCGCGATGCTGCCGTCGTCCGTTGTTTCATACTTGATATCCGTATATTCCCTGGCGGTGGTCCATTGTGCGCTCATGCGGACTACTTTAATAAGGCGTCCGTCAATGGGAAGCTTAAAATGCGCCGCCTTCCGGGTGCATGCGGACTTGGACGGTGGAAAGGCGCCGGAGGGCGGAAGCTGGCGTTTTTGCTGCGTTTTCCGGGAGACAGGCTCTGGAAAAGCGTGGACGGAGCCGGACGACGCCTTTTCCCTTCGTCCCCGTTTTCCGCTGCTTTTCCGGAAGCCGTCCCGGTGACGGAAGCTGGCGGCATTTGTAATTTACGGCGTGCGCTTCTGTGCTACATTGGGAACGGTATGATACATGACCTACTGGTGCGCGGCGTGACGGTGTTTCCCGGGAGCGAACATTTTGAGTTTGTCCCCGGAATCAATGTGGTGGTGGGCGGCAATGATTCCGGCAAGAGCCATCTGCTGAAATTGTGCTACACCGTAGCCAAGTGGAGCGCGGACGGGGGCAGGAAGTCCCTGCCGGAGAAATGGGCGGAGGAACAGCGGCTCCGGAAGGATCTGATGCGGGTGTTCGCGTCCCGGGGACTGGCCGGGCTGACGGCCCGGAACCGCGGGAACGCCCATGCCCATGTGGAGGCTTCCATGGAGGGGGACGGGGTGCCGGAAGGCATGGGGAACCTGGTGTTTGATTTTCAGGCGGGGCATGAGGAGGAGGGGCTGAGCATTCAGGAGATGCCCAGACGCTTCCTGAACGTGCCGGTAGTGTTCCTGGCGGCGCGGGAGGTTCTGACCATTTACCCGAGCTTTGTACAGGTGGGGAGCAGGTTTCCCGAATTCCTGGACGGCGGAAGCTGGGACCTCTGCCGTTACCTGGATGCGGATGCGGCGGCGGAACCTATCAGCACGGACGCCGGGCGCGTGGTCGCCAGGCTGGAGAAGATCATCGGCGGGGAGGTGGTGAAGCGCGACGGACGGTTTTTTTTGCAGCGTCCCGGACAGCAGCCGATCGAGATGAGCCTGGTGGCGGAGGGGTTCAAAAGGCTGGGCACGCTGAGCTACCTGATCCGGAATGGGTCCGTGAAAAGAGGGTCCGTGCTGTTCTGGGATGAGCCGGAAATGAACCTGAACGCCTCCCATCTGCCCGTGCTGGTGAAAACCCTGACGGGGCTCGCCAAGACGGGGGTGCAGGTGATTCTGTCCTCCCACAGCCTGTTCCTGCTGCGGGAGCTGATGATTCAGCTTTCCGAACCCCGCAATGCCATGGTGCAGAGGAAGTTTTTCGGGATGAGCGTGCCGCGGGGAGACCGTTCCGGGGTAAGGGTGTCCTGGGGGGAATCCCTGGAGGATGTGGGGCCTATCGAATCTCTTGAAGCGGAAATCGAGCAGGCGGACAGGTATTTGAAGCTGAGCTATGAGTCATAAGCCGTCAGAAGCTCATTACGTGGAGGGAGTCCACCGTTTCTGGATCGATGAAGGCTACGTCGTGTGCCGCATTGAATGCTCGGACTATTATGCCCGGCAGGCGCAGAATTTCTGCGGGGGGTGCAAGGAGATGGACTTCCTGCTCTATCATCCGGAACGCCGGGATTTATGGCTGGTGGAAGTAAAGGATTACCGTTTTGACGCCCGGCCCAAGGTGGGGGAACTGGTCTGCGCCCTGAGCCGCAAGGTCCGGGATACGATGTTTCTTCTCCGGGCCGCTTCCGTGGCCGCCCCGCATGAAGAGCCGGCGGAGGGCATCTCCCTGAGGGATTTTTCCATCCTGGCCTCGGAGGCGGAGACGCTTCATCTGGCTTTTCTGCTGGAAATGGGCATGGGCGGCGTCTGGACGGACGGCGGGCTGCTGGCAAACGTCAAGAACCTGCTGGTGGGCTCCATGCGTTTTCTGGATGCGGAGCTGATCTGCGCGCCCATCACGTATCCACACCGCATCGGCCCGTGGCGCGTGACCTCCGCCCATGGGGAGGTGAGCAAGCGGGTGGAAATCCGGCGCGCCAGGAAACTGGCGGAAATTCAGGAACAGCGGCGGCGGGAACGGCTGGAGGCGCAGGAGGAGAGCGCCTGGCAGGAAAAGAGCCGGAAGGGGAGTGGCTTTCATGCGGCGGAAACGGAGGAAAAGATGCCCCAGTGGAAGCGCCGCCTCCAGCAGCGCATGAACGGGGAAAGCGCGAATCACGAGGGACGACGCAGAAAAAGGAAACGGGACTGAATCCCGCGCTGTCTATTGCCTCATTGCCGGAAGGCGCTTCCCGGCCCGGAACGGTCCGGTTCCCTCCTGCGCCGGCTGTATGGCATGTCTCGGAAAAAAGTTTTATTTTACAAGGACTCGCGTATCATGCCGCCCGATTCATTAACTTCTGTGTGCTAACCACATTATGTCTGACAGAATGCCACCCAGTCCTCCTCGTCCTCCTAAATTTCCCGGCTCCGGAAAGCCCGAATCCCCCAACTGGGGCGTGTGGGTCATGGTTCTTCTCATTGCAGGCGTCCTCGCGTTCGGCTTTTTCACCCCGGAATCCTTTGGACTGGGGCCCCGCAAGGAAAATCTGGAATCCTTTGAGGCCCAGTACAAGGCAGGCCGCGTGGTGCTGAACGATCCGAAGGCCCCCGTGGAAGTGGTGCTGAGCGAGAACGGCTCTGAAGGCGTCATCCATGCGCTGGTTTATAAAAAGGACATCCAGCCGAAGGTGGAAATGAAACCCTTCGTGCTGTCCTATTCCATGTCCCTGCCGGACCGGGACAAGCCCCTGCTGAACGAGCTTTCCGGCTACAGGATAGTGGAAAGCCCGTACCGGACGGAGGCGGGGAAAAATGTTTCCATTATTCCTGAAGAAGCGCAGAAGCTTTCCGTGCCTGAGTTCAACCGCCTGGCCCTGGAAGGCCGCATCGCGGGCGGAAATGAGGGCCTTGTCCTGGCTGAAGACGGGAACCAGAATGTACTGGTCGGCCAGATTGTCACCCGCATCTGGCCTGCGGCCACGGGGGACGCCTCCGTGGACAAGCAGCGTTTTGAACGGGTGGAAGTTCCTTTTACCCTGGAATTCCAGGGAGACCGCGTCAAGCAGCTGCTGGGGCCGGATACGAAGTTCAAGCGCGAGTCCGGCTCCTGGGGCGGCATTCTGCTGAACCTGCTGCCCATCGTGCTCATTCTGGTGATCCTGTTCTTCATGTTCCGCGCGCAGAGCGGCGGGGCCAGGGGAGCCATGAGCTTCGGCAAGAGCCGGGCGCGCCTCATCGCCCCGGACAAGAACAAGGTGACGTTCAAGGACGTGGCCGGCATCAGCGAGGCGAAGGAGGAGGTATGGGAACTGGTGGAATTCCTGCGCAATCCGGAAAAATTCCGCGACCTGGGAGCTACCATTCCCCGCGGCGTGCTGATGGTGGGCTCTCCCGGTACGGGCAAGACCCTGCTGGCCCGCGCCATTGCCGGAGAATCCAACGCCTCTTTTTATTCCATCAGCGGCTCGGACTTTGTGGAAATGTTCGTGGGCGTGGGAGCGAGCCGCGTGCGCGACATGTTTGAGCAGGCCAAGAGAACGGCTCCCAGCCTGATTTTCATTGATGAAATTGACGCCGTGGGCCGCCAGCGCGGCTACGGCATGGGCGGCGGCAATGACGAACGGGAGCAGACGCTGAACGCCCTGCTGGTGGAGATGGACGGTTTTGAAAACAACTCCAACGTGATCGTAATTGCGGCGACCAACCGCGCGGATATTCTGGACCCGGCGCTGCTGCGTCCGGGCCGTTTTGACCGGCAGGTGGTGGTGAACCTTCCGGATGTCCGGGGGCGTGAACAAATCCTCCAGGTGCACGCCAGGAAGGTGAAAATGGCTCCCGGAGTCGGTTTTGCGCGCATTGCCCGCGGCACGGCCGGCTTCTCCGGCGCCCAGCTGGCCAACCTGATCAATGAAGCCGCCCTGCTGGCCGCCCGCAAGGGATTGAAGGAGATTACGGAAGCGGAACTGGAAGAGGCCCGCGACAAGGTCAGTTGGGGCCGCGAACGCCGCAGCCTGGCGATCAATGAACGCGGACGCCGCATTACCGCCGTGCATGAGGCGGGGCACGCCATCTGCTTGTTGAAGACCCCGCACAGCGAACCTCTGCACCGGGTGACCATCGTTCCCCGCGGGGGAGCCTTGGGCATGACCATGTGGCTTCCTTCGGACGACAAGATGCACCAGCTCCGGTCCGAGATGCTCGACCAGCTCGTCGTGGCG
The DNA here is from genome assembly GCA_947624785.1 of Akkermansia muciniphila. GTDB lineage: Bacteria > Verrucomicrobiota > Verrucomicrobiia > Verrucomicrobiales > Akkermansiaceae > Akkermansia > Akkermansia muciniphila_F. The sequence goes on from CANQLV010000002.1 coordinate 214,358, forward strand.
ATGGGTGGCCGCTGCGCTGAACAAATCGTCTTTGGCGATGTGACCAGCGGAGCTACCGGAGACATCAAGAGCGCCACCAGCCTGGCGCGCCGCATGGTGTGCGAGTTCGGCATGAGCGAGAAACTGGGGCTGATCGAATACGGCGAACACCAGGGGGAAGTGTACATTGCCCGCGATCTGGGGACGCGTTCCCGCAATTATTCCGAATCCACGGCGGAACTGATTGACTCGGAAGTCCGCTTCCTGGTGGACAGCGCCTATGAACGCGCCATGACCATCCTGACGGAAAACCGGGACAAGCTGGACATGCTGACGGAAGCCCTGATGGAATTTGAAACGCTGGAAGGTTCCCAGGTCATGGATATTCTGGAATACGGGGAAATGAAGAATCCCCCCGCCAAGGTGACCCCGCCGCCCATGCCTTCGGAAGTGGAAGATCAGCCCGGGAAGGGTGATTCCGGTTCTTCCGTGAAGAAGGATGCCGAAGAAGCCCGCACGGAGGACGCGGAGGAACGGAAGAAGGAAAACGCCCGGACGGAGCAGGACCCCTTCTCCTACAATCCCGTGGAGGAGTACGGAAAGGACGGCGAAGAGAAGAAGTAATCCAATAGAAACGAATTAATTATGGTAGCCAACGATGCGATGGAACTGGCCAGGATGTGCGCCCGCGCCGCGGATGACGCCAAGGCTGAAAATGTGCGGGTGTACGACCTGCGCGGCATGTCTTCCCTGACGGATTTCATGGTAGTGTGCACGGGCTTGTCCGTCCCCCACCTGCGCGCCGTCATCCGGGAGCTGGAAGAATCCGTCCGGGAAAAGACGGGCGCCCTCCCCACCTATGTGGAAGATACGCCTGTGGCGCTGTGGTCCGTGGTGGATTACATTGACGTGATGGTCCATATCATGGGGCAGGAAACGCGCGAGTTCTACGGCATGGACACCCTGTGGAAGGATGCCCCAGTGGTGGAGTACTGAACTTTGGTAATCTGATTTTTTCCGCCGTGCCTCTGTCTGACAGCGGCACGGCTTTTTTATCTTTCCGGAGGGGGGCGGCTTGTTGTCCGTCCGCCGGAGCAAAGGAATTGGTGGCGGCATGTCTGGGCTCTTCCGCATGATGAGGGCCTGATCCGGGCCGGAAGAAAAAAGGCGCCATGATTGTTGCGGCGGCGTATTTTCTTTACCAGGGGTTTGGGGGAGCGCTCTCCGGTTTTTCCTTGGAAAAGCGGCATGGCGGCCCGGCTCTAACAAGATTCCAATCTTGCCTTGCAGCCGTAATCAGATTACTCTTCCACCGTTATTTATGAGTAATTCCGGACCTACCTCCACCCCGATGATGGATCAGTACCTTCGCATGAAGAAGGGCTTGCCGGAAGACGTCCTGCTGTTTTTCCGGCTGGGAGATTTTTATGAGATGTTCTTTGAGGACGCCAAGGAGGCTTCCTCCATTCTGGGCCTGACGCTGACCAAGCGCCACGGCATTCCGATGTGCGGGGTGCCTCACCACAGCGCGGAAGGGTATATCGGCCGCCTGGTGAAGGGAGGGAAGCGCGTGGCGATTGCGGAGCAGACCACCATTCCGCAGCCGGGCAAGCTGGTGGAGCGGGAGCTTACCCGCGTGATTTCCGCCGGAACCCTGGCGGACATGAATCTGCTGGATTCCTCCCGCCACAATTACATCGTGGCTCTTTATAAGGATAAAAAGCATTTCGGGCTGGCATGCGTGGACCACACCACGGGGGAATTTTCCGTGGCCCAGTTTGAGCACATGGACCTGCTTCTGGACGAGCTGTCCCGCATCAATCCCTCCGAACTCCTGGTCAGCGACGAGCAGACGGACTGCTTCCCCGGCGCCCGTCCCACGCTTTATTACGACGGATATACCTTTCTGCCTTCCACGGCCATTCCCAATCTGCTGAGCCACTTCCGGGTGCATTCCCTGGACGGCTTCGGCTGCGGAGAGATGACCGCCGCTTTAGGAGCGTCCGGCGCGGTGCTTCATTACCTGGGCTACCAGCTCCGCCGCCCCACGGACCATTTGCGCCGCATTTCCGTGCGCGCCACGGAGAACGCCGTGCTGATTGACCAGGCCAGCCAGAGGAACCTGGACCTGGTGGATTCCCGCGGCGGCGTGAAGCTTTCCCTGCTGGGAACCCTGGACAGGACGAGCACCCCGATGGGCGCGCGCAAGCTCCGGGACTGGCTGCTCCACCCCCTGTGCGACCTGGAAAAGCTCCAGGCGCGGCAGGAGATGATCGCCGTTCTTTTGCAGGAGCCCTACCTGATGAGCAAGCTGCGGGAGAGCCTGAAGAACGTCCGGGACATGGAGCGGCTGACGGGCCGCATTTCCCAGGGCGCCGGGAACGCCCGTGACCTCCAGGCGCTGGCTTCCTCCCTGGGGCGCATTCCCGCGCTCAGGGATGATCTGGAATCCCTGCCCGGCGGCGGGGAGATGCTGGAAAGCATCCGTTCCCGCATGGGCTGCTTTGACGAGCTGGTGGACCTGCTCCAGCGCGCCCTGGTGGATGAGCCGCCCGTGACGATCAAGGAGGGCGGCATCATCCGGGAAGGGTACCACGCCGGGCTGGATGAGTTGCGCCTGGCTTCCCGCGACGGGAAGGAGTGGCTGGCCCAGCTCCAGGAGAAGGAGCGCAGGCGCACGGGCATTGATTCCCTGAAAATCCGCTTCAACAACGTTTTCGGCTACTACATTGAAGTAACCAAGAGCCATTACGACAAGGTGCCTCCCGACTACCAGCGCAAGCAGACGCTGGTGAATGCGGAGCGCTTTGTCACCCCGGAGCTCAAGCAGATGGAGAATACCATCCTGGGGGCGGACGAACGTTCCCGCCAGGTGGAGTATGAACAGTTCCTGCTGTTGCGGGAGGAGGTGGGGCGCCACATTGACGATATCCAGATTACGGCGGACGCCATGGCGGACCTGGACGTGCTGCTGGGGCTGGCGGAAGGCGCGCAGCAGTACCAGTATTGCCGCCCCGTGCTGGATAATTCCATGACCCTGCGCATTGTCAACGGCCGCCATCCCGTCATTGAGCAGAATGTTTCCGGCGACGTGTTCGTGCCCAATGATGCCTTTCTGGAACCGGAGGAAAACCGCCTCATCCTGCTGACCGGGCCCAACATGGCGGGCAAGAGCACCTATATCCGCCAGGTGGCCCTGATTACGCTGATGGCCCAGATCGGGGCGTACGTTCCGGCGGAGTCCGCCCACATCGGCCTGGTGGACCGCATTTTCTGCCGCGTGGGAGCCAGCGACGACCTGGCGCGCGGGCAGTCCACCTTCATGGTGGAGATGAGTGAGACGTCCCTGATTCTGAACAACGCCACGGAGCGCTCCCTGATTATTCTGGATGAAATCGGGCGCGGAACCGCCACCTTTGACGGCCTTTCCATCGCGTGGGCCGTTGCGGAGTACCTGCATGACGAGTTGAAGTCCCGCACCCTGTTCGCCACGCATTACCATGAACTGACGGATCTTGCCCGTTCCAGGGCCGGCGTGCAGAATTACAATGTGGCCGTGCGGGAATGGAAGGAGGAGATCGTGTTCCTGCGCAAGATCGTGCAGGGGGCGGCGGACAAGTCCTACGGCATCCAGGTGGCCCGCCTGGCGGGCATGCCCGCCGCCATCGTGGACCGCGCCAAGGCCATCCTGTCCCATCTGGAAATGAATTCCACAAGGCCCCGGAAGAAGGAACGCTCCCGGCTGGCGGAACCCAGGGCCAAGAATACGGACATGGACGACGATATGCCCACAGGGGAATACGCCCAGCTGGAGTTGTTCTGATATGCCTCTGCCCGCAGACATGATCGGCGGCCTGCGCTTCGCCGCCATTGATTTTGAATCCGCCGGCGCGGCGCGGGGGGAGACGGACCAGCCCGTGCAGATAGGCATTGCCGCCTGTCCGTCCCTGGAAGGGGAGCCGGAGCTGTGGACGTCCTACATTGCCACGGACAAGCCCGTTTTATGGTCCGCCTCCCAGGTGCACGGCATCACCACGGAGATGCTGGCGGAGGCGCCTTCCTTTCCTTCCCTGTGGCCGGCTATCCTTTCCCGCCTGGGGGGCGCCGTGGTGGTGGGCCATAATCCCGCCACGGAGCGGAAGTTCCTGAGGCGTTTTCCGGGGCACGGCTTCGGGCCGTGGCTGGATACGCTGGCGCTGGGGAAGATGTGCGTTCCGGGCCTGCCGGATTATTCCCTGTCAACCCTGTGTGATTCCCTGGGGCTGACTCCCTCCGTGGATGCGCTGCTTCCCGGCCGCCGGTGGCATGACGCCCTGTATGATGCGCTGGGCAGCCTGCTCGTCGTCCGGTTCCTGGTGCGGGAGCTGAAGTTGTCCTCCCAGCCCCTGGAGGTGCTGGGCAAGGCGGTGGGAAGGTGATTTTTTATTTTTTCCGGAAAGATTGGCCTGTGATGCGTGTGTATTACGGGAAAGATGAGAACTTACGTTTTTTTTACCGCTCTTTTGTTCCTGTCCCTTTCTTCCGTTTTTGCGGAGAAGTCCCCGGAAAAGGTTGTTCCCGACCCTCCGGACGTACCCAGGATGAATACGCAGCACTGGGTTCCCCGCCGGTATAAGGTGGTCCGGGAGCAGTTGATGGGGAAGGAGTGCGGTATTCTGTTCGTGGGCGATTCCATCACGGAAGGATGGGAAAAGGATGGAGCGAAATGGTGGCGGGAGTTGTTCCTGCCGATGAAGGCGATCAACTTCGGCGTCGGCGGTGACAGGACGGAAAGCATCCTGTGGCGCATGGAGGATACGGGACTGGCGGTCAAGACTCCTCCCCGTTACTGCGTTCTTCTGGCCGGGACTAATAACATCGGCCTGTGGGAGGGTAGGCAGCCTGCGGAAAAAACGGTGAAAGGCATCCGGGAGGTGGCCGTGCGCCTGCTGAAGAAGTTCCCGAAGACTCATTTGATCCTGATGGAGGTGACTCCCTATGGCCCCGATCCGTCCGCCCCCCTGCGCAAGCGGCAGGAGGAGATCAATGAACTTCTGCGCCGGCTGAAGCTGCCCAGGACCACCGTTCTTTCCATTAATGACCGTCTGTTGAAGCCGGACGGGACATTCCGGGAAGGGATGTTTAAGGACAAGGTTCACCTGACGGCGAAAGGCTATCAGGCCTGGGCGGAAGCGCTGCGGCCCCTTCTGCAGAAAAAAGGCTGAGCCGTTCCCGGCTCGGCATGGGCCGCAGAGCCTCACTTTCTGCCGGGAGGCCCTGTGGAGGCGTTTTCAGCGGTTCATTTCCGTTTCCAGGAATTCCAGCAGGTAGGAGGGTGACAGGAGTTCCCGGGTGACGACCGGCTTTTTGCCCGGCAGGTAGAGGGCATTGACGGGGACCGCCGTGCGGCCCAGGTTTTTGAGTTCCTGGTCAATGGCGGGGTTCGTGCGGGTTTTGTCCGCCTTCATCATGACAATGCCGTATTTCCTGAAGGCGGCCAGCACTTCATCCGTGTAGGACGCCTTGTTGACCTGGCAGGTGGAGCACCACCGGGCCGTGAAGTCCACGTAAACGGGCTTTCCCTCGTTCAGGGCGGCCTGCATGGCTTCCGGGCTCCACGGGGTCCACACATTCCCTTCCGCCTGATGGGCGGGAGCCGCAGCTGCGGGGGAACCCGCGGTTCCGGAATCCGCTCCGCGGCCGAACCAGGCGGCTCCTTCCGGGGGGAGCATGTAGTACAGGCCGGCCAGCAGGAAAATCACGGAGAAAATGCCTCCCGTGACGCGGGACTTCCTGCTGCGGTACATGGGGCACCATCTGCCGTACACCCAGAAGGCCATGGAGAACAGCACGAGCCCGAAGAACAGGAACAGGATGTCCTGCGGGTGGTTGTCCGCGTCAAAGAACGCAATGTAAATCCAGAGGAAGTAGGCGGCGGTGCCGAACATCAGGAAGGACATGGACTGCTTGAAGGATTCCATCCACGCGCCGGGTTTGGGCAGGTATTTGGTCAGGACGGGGAAGGCTCCCAGAATGATGTAGGGCAGGGACATCCCGAGGCCCATCATGGTCAGGCAGAGCACGATGCCCAGCGGCGGCTGGAGCATGGCCGCGCCGATGGCCTGCCCCAGGAACGGCGCGCTGCACGGGGTGGAAATGACCGTAGCCAAGGCGCCGGACCAGAAGGAGCCGGCATAGCCCTTCTGGTGCTGGAGGTCATTGCCCATGGTAGTGGCCTTGACGCCTATTTCAAAGACGCCGAACATGCTCAGCCCCATGGCGAGCATCAGGCCCAGCAGGCAGAAGTTCACCCAGGGGTTTTCAAACCAGAAGGCCCAGTTCACGACGCCTTCCGCGCCGTGGCCCAGCCAGAATTCACTGCTGAAAATGCCGGGGCCGGCGGGGGCTCCCCAGTCGAACATGTTCGCTTTCAGCGCAATCAGGATGGCCGTAATAATCCAGAAGGAGATCAGGATGCCCAGCACGAAGGTGAGGGAGTGGGCCAGTACCTTTTTCCGTTCCCCCCCTCCCAGCTGGACGAAGCTCATGATCTTGAGGCCGATTACCGGGAAGACGCACGGCATGACGTTCAGGATGATGCCGCCGATAAACATGAAGAACATGATTTTCCCCAGTCCCATCAGCGGCGGCGCGGGAACGGGTCCGGGAGGCGCGGGGGAGGCTTCCGCGGCTGTTGCCGCCGTCTGCGCGCCCTCGGAAAAGGGGCGGTTGTCCGCCGTGATGCTGACGCCTTCCTTCCCTGCGCGCAGGATGCCGGAAAGGCTGGCCAGCGGTTTTCCCTTGTCCGCTTCCGGCAAGTTGTTGGGGTAAAGGCCGTCCGTGGTGTCATTGTACTGCATGGCCAGCTCGTAGTTGGAGCCGTCCAGTTTTTTGAAGGTCTGGGGAGTGGTGGGGTTGATTTCCCCCTGGTCGCAGAAAAAGTAGACGGAATTTTCCGGAACCGGTTGCCCGTTCGTCCTGAGGTGCAGGGTGACGGTCTTCCCTTCCTGGGAAATCCGGGCCGTCAGGCCCTCCGCCCATGCGGGGGTGGAAAGCCCCGCCATGCCGCCGGACAATTCGGCCGCATCAGGGGCGGCCTGTCCGTTTCCGCGTTTTAATGTGACGCTGAAGTCTTTGGTCTCCGGGGCGGCGCACTGTTCCGCGCACATTTGCCACGTCATGGTGGTGGTGAAGGTCGCTTCCGCGGGGGCGTCCTTCTCCGGAGTCACGCGGAAGGCCATTTTCGCCTTCCCGCTGTAACCGTAAAAATCCACGAGTCCTTTCCCCAATTCCGGAATTTGCCAGAAGGGGCCTTCCACCCGGAAGCCGGGAACGGCCTTGAACGCGGCTTCCATGGGCAGGCCTACGGTTCCCGGATTTTTGTAGTAGACGTGCCAGTGGTCCGGCAGAGCCAGCTCCGTCACGACGACGAAGGGAGTTTCTCCGTAGGACGTGACTGTGGCCTTGGAGGTTCCGGACGCCTGGGGCGTTCCAAAATCTCCCGCGCCGCCGAAGTTCATGGCTCCGAAGTCCTGTGCCGCCCCCGTACCGGCTCCCCCGGCAAAAATGCCCAGGGAAACGGCGGCGGCTTTCAAAAAGTTTCTCATAACAAAGGCGGTTACCATAAAGAAAGGGGGGATTCAATGTTTGTGTGTTGCATGGTGCGGCGCCTTGTATAAAATAGGGTCATGGTAAAAACTAAAACGACGTACGAGGGCGGCCTCCACTGCTCCATGGTTCATGAGCCTTCCGGGGCCAAGCTTTCCACGGACGCCCCCGTGGACAACAATGGAAAGGGCGAGTCCTTTTCCCCCACGGACCTGGTAGGCGCGGCGCTCGCCGGCTGCATGAGCACGATCATGGGCATCGTGGCTGAACGCAAAGGAATTAAGCTGGAAGGCATGACGGTGGAAGTAGGCAAGCACATGAATGCCGACCCGCGCCGCATCGGCAAGCTGGAAGTGGTTATCACCGTGCCCCTCCCCGCCGAGCATCCGGACAGGAAGCTGCTGGAACAGGCCGCCCTGAGCTGCCCCGTCAAGCACAGCCTGCATCCCGATATTGAACTTCCCATTACCTGGAACTGGGTGGGTTGACAGCCGACTGTGTTTTCTTGAGGCCGCCTGTGAAAACAGGCGGTTTTTTTATGATATTAAAAAATGTTGGAAAAATGTAATAATAGTTGAGTTAGCTTGACTTATATTGCTATGTTGTGCATTTTCCCGGCATGAAGAAATTTTCCCCTGTTTTGTGCTTGCTTCCCGTAGCGGCGGGCTGCCTTTTGTCCGGATGCGGCGGCGGTTCGGGAAAATCCGGGGATGACGGGAGTGTTTCCCTCAGCGGCCAGCAGGTCAGCCTCTTTGAGGGAGGGGACATGCTGTTCAGGCTTCAGTTCGGCGGCCGGGAGGTGGACGTCATCAAGATGGAGACGAGAATCGTGTATGATGGGGTTTACACGTACCGGTTCAATGAAGGCGCGAATGCCGGGGTTTTGAATATTGTGCCGGCTTCCAACAGCCGCGCCGCCTGCGCCATGGCGGACGTGAATATTTCTTTTGACGATGCCGAAAGGAGCACGGGCGTGATTGTCTCCGGAACCGTTACGGAAACCGGGCCGGACATTGATTTCTCCATTGACGGCGTTCCGCGCCCCATGGCCGGCTGGACGTGCCGCGTGCACCGGGATTGAGTTTCCGGAGATCAGCAGTCCAGAACGAGGGGAAAGTGCTGGCTGAGCGGGTAATCCGTGACCTGGATCAGCTCCACGCCGTAAAGGCTGGCGATGGCCGGAGCCTCGGACTTGTCATACGGCTCGCAGTAATAAATGGTTTTTACGCCATGGGCGCACAGCGCCTGCATGCATGAGGTGCAGGGCATCGTGGTGCATGCCACCACCTTCGCCTCCCCCCTGCGGAACAGGCTGCACAGGTTGATTTCCGCATGCAGCATGTATTTCTGGCGTTCGTCCCGGCTGGCCCAGAAGGTGTCCTGCGCCTTGAAACCGGGGTACAGTCCGTTGTAGGCGGTGCCGATCACGCGGTTGTCCGCATCCAGGGCGGCGGCCCCCACCTTGCGGTACGGGTCTTCCGAACGCAGGGCGGCCGCATGCGCCAGCGTCATTACATACTGCGGGATGGGAAGGCGGGATGATGAGTTACTGTTCATGGTTGGAAGACTGGAGTTCCGCCAGGAAGCCTGACTCGTCCAAATACAGGTTCGGCGGCAGGGAGTAGGGGGTGGGGAGTGTGGCTCCGGCGATGACGTTGGAAAGGGGGGGATTCAGGTAGAAGCCGGGGAGAAGGCGTCCTCTCGTTCTGGCGCGCATGCCGAGCTGCACGGTGCCGTCATCCAGTTTGAAGACGCTTCTCTTCATGGACATGGCCAGGATGATGCCGCGGTCCGTGGCGAAGCAGGGGCGCCACCCGATGTTGGGCAGCACCAGGTCTCCGGAGCCGCTGAAATCGTAAAACGGCGTGCGCGTTTCCGGAACCAGGCTGTACAGCCTGCGGCGCAGGAAGTCGGAGCCCGTCACCTGCTTGATGCCTTCCGGCATGCTGTGGTCTCCGTCGCTGATGAGGTACACGGGGGTGCTGGTGAGGATGGGCCACAGGACGGAGGCCACCGTTTCATGCGCCTCGTCATGCCCCACGCTGGTCAGCAGCAGTTCCCGGGGCTGGAGGGAGTTCACGCGCTCCAATTGCTGGGCGTTCATCCAGAAGTCGCACAGGCGGCTCTGGGAGCGGGAGCTGTCCAGCAGGGTGGCCAGCCACTTCCTGAGTTCCGGGTGGTCCGCCTCCACGGTGTCGTTCATCAGGCATTCGGCTATTTCATACCCGGTGAGCCGCGCGTTTTTGGCTAAAACGAGCGGCTTGTGGGCGATGCGCTCCAGGTGGTTCAGGATGGTGTCCCTGCCGATGCTGGCGGCGATTTCCAGGCAGGTGGAGGAGAGCTCACGCAGGGTGTTGATGACGATGCGGGGATTGACGGCGTCAGGCGCAATGGGTTCTCCGATGGCGGCCGTGAAGCGGTAGGGGACATGGAGGGGGGCCTTGGAGAAGAAGCGGTTGCCGGAGTAGGAGAAGATGCTCCCCCACAGCTCGTCCATGTAGATGGGCACGATGGGGCAGCGTGATTTTTTCGCCAGCATTTCCAGCCCCCTGCGCGCGGCGCACAGGGTGCCCGTGCGGGTAAGCTGGCCTTCCGGGAAGATGCAGATCACTTCTCCGGCCTTGAGGGCCTGAATGGCCTTGGACAGGGATTCCCGGGGATTCCGGGAGGAAATGGGGAGGCAGTTGAAGAGTTCCAGAATCCAGCCGAGCCAGCGGATGGCTACGAATTCCTCCGCCACGATGAAGCGGATGGGGCGCGGACAGATGAGGGAAAGGAACAGAGCGTCCCCGTACGTGACGTGGTTGGAGACGATGATGGCCCCGCCGTCCTCCGGAATGCGGTCCTGGTGGATGATGCGGGAGCGGTAGACGATCCTCATGATCCAGAGGCCCATCATGCGGATGAATTCGCGGGGAATGAGGCGGAACGCCACAATCGTGATGACCACGCCCAGGGCGGCCAGCACCCAGAATTGGTTCTGGATGGAGAAGATGTTCCTGAGCATGAGCTGGAAGCCGACGGCCACGAGGCCCATCAGGCAGTCCATCAGGTTGCCCGCGGCGATGACCGTGCTGCGGTTGGAGGGATCGCAGTTGTCCTGGAGGTGGGCGTTCAGCGGCACCAGGTACGCGGCGGCGAAGGCTCCCGTGATACCGAAGCCGATGTTGCTGGGCAGTGAGCCGGGTGCGAAGAAGGACAGGAAGATGCAGCCGATGGTGAAGCCGATCGCGCCCAGGGGGATGAGACCCAGTTCAATTTTTTTACGGCAAATGATGGAGGCTATGACGCCGCCCACCACCGTGCCGCCGCTGAGCCACGCCATGAGAATGGCCGCGGACATGCTGAATCCGGTGCCGTCAATGGGGTGCTCCTGAGCGATCTGGAGGGAGATGAGCATCAGGGCTCCGGCCAGGAACCAGAAGTAGGAGACGCCGATTTCGCTGAGCCTCAGGTCCCGCTGGCTCCACAGGTACTTGAGCTGCACGAAGTGCTCGTAAAAGAGCTTCCACTCGAATTTCCGGGTCTGGTTGGCCGGGTACCGGGGAAGGGACAGGGCCGCGATGGCTACGGGAACGGCGATGCAGGTGAGAATGAGCGTGGGGAAGGCGGCGGCTTCCCAGCCGTCGTTGGAAGAGACTTGCAGGATGTCGAACCAGACGAAGATGCCGATCTGGGCCGCCAGCATGGAGAGGATGAGGCTCATTTCCATCAGCCCGGAGGCGTAGCCAAGCTGGCGGGAGCCCACCATGTCCTTCACCACCCCCTTTTTCGCCGGGCTCAGGATGGTTGCCTGGACGGAGAAGACGCAGAACCAGAAGACGGCCATTTCAATGTTCTCATACTTGTAGCACAGGAACATGGCTCCCAGCACCAGAATCTGGAGAAAGGACATGAACTGGATGATGCGGGCCTTGCAGAAGCAGTCCGCCAGCCAGCCGACGAAGGGGGAGAACAGGATGTAGGGCAGTACGAAGATGCAGGCCAGGATGTACTGGAGGGAGTTGACCCAGGAGTCCGGCCCGTACATGGAGCTGTTGGCGGCCAGCCAGACGCCCAGGGGAATCAGCAGGAACTGGGCGGCTTTTTCATTGAAGGCGTTCTGGGCTTGAATGAGAATCAGGGAATAAAAGCCCCTCCATTCCTTTTTTGAGGGCATTTTTTTCTTAGATGTCTGTACGTCATCCATGTGGGGCGGATTGTAGCAGATCACGGGGGGTAGGGAAGGATAATCTGTTTCCGCTTTGTTATCATTATAACCACAATATTTTTGGATATTTAATGAATAAAAATATAATTTTTCAGGAAGTGCAGAAAATAATTGACATAATTTTTTTTCGAGCTATGTAAAAACAGTATTGCGATTTTATGGGATACTCTGTTCTTCCATTTATGGTATTAGTATTTTTCATGTCATGGAATTCATTGACATGGGGAAAGCCTAATGTGCAAAGAGGAGAGAAATTATCGGATCAAATGTTTGAAGTGGATTACAGCAAGCATCTTATACATTTGGAACGTATAAATAATTCATATGCAAGTTCTACATTTCAATTGCGCGAAGCACTGTTTTCCTATCTCAAATGGGCTTCGAATTCCCAAAAAGTGGAACCACTTGCAGCGCCCAGAAAGAGGGAAGGGACATGTGATTGTTATGTAGGGGAATATTTGAGGCGTTCTGTTTCATGGATGGATTATTGTGCCCGAACCAAGTATTTGTTGAATCTTGCGCAAGCGAAGACGATGTCGGGATTGTTGGATCAACGTGTAGAAGGATTGTACATTTATATGAGCCTTTCTTATCCTATGATTCATTATACGTCTTTAGACAGGGATAAACAATTTAAGCGGCTCCATGAAACTATCTCTTTTATCATAGGCAAATTATGGTTACACAATTTATTGGAAACGGAGGAGTGTAGAAGATTGCCTGCCTGGGCTTATGTAACTCTGTTTAAAGTCTGCTGGGAGCATGCTAGGCTGGGAGAAAAATTAGGGAAAAATCATTATCTTTATACGGCACGGTTTTATGAAAAAATCTTGAATAAAAAAATTGTTACGCGGAAGCCGTTTACCACAAAAGGATATTACAATGCCTCCTGGATGTACTTACAAATAAATAGATTCGAGGATTCACGCAGAATGGCCAAGCTGATGCCGACCTATCCGGGTATGCATACGGCTCCTAAACAATTGCTCAAATGGAATCAAAAAAAGATGCAACAAATGAATAAAAATAAATAATGATATGAATATAAGAAGATTATGTATTCAGCTGATGTTGTGCATCGGAGTTTTATTAACATTTCACGTGAAGGCAGCAGGCTTATATCAGGCCACGGGAGCGTTGAGTGGAGTAGTGGAAGAACAGGTTCCTGCACAGCAAAAGGAGGAATCAGTTATTAAAAAATGTTTGGAAGGGGACGTTCAGTTGCCGAATGCAGAGACAGTCCTGCTTTCAGATGAACCAATCATCCACCATTATAATGGAACATTGAAGCTGATTCATCAGGAAAAAACGCCATTGCCGGAAGGAACGGATGACAAATATGCCCAGCCGGCCGCATGTGCATTACTCACGCTGATTTCCGATGACGGATGTACAATTTCAGTAGATGGAGATCAATGGCTTCAGGAAAGTAAGAAAGGTCATGATATTTCTCAAGGAAGAAGAGACTATTCAAAAGTGTTGTCACCTGGCGAGCATCCTATTAAAATTGAATACTCACAAACCTATTATGATCCTCAAAGCGGCAAAAAGGATTTGGATGGCATCAGTTTGGTTGTGTCGACTATACCGGTTAATATCCGGATTTCCGCTGATGAATCAATGCTGGGAGAACATGAGAAAACACTCATTAAACAAAATGATCTGGTTTATTTTACACTCGCTCCTGAATGGAAAAATTTACCGTGCATGCACCAGGATATAATTAACTGGGAATATAGGCAGTTATTGGGGAAAAATAAAAAAGAGCCTTATGGACCGTGGAAGGCAATTGGAATTAATGCAAAAGGAACAAAATTTTCTCATGAGTGGAAGATGCCTGGTATTTTCCAAATTCGTGCCTTAGTAGGTAATATTCCGTTTACCTACGTCAGAAGCGTGGATATTAAATATAGATTTAGTAATTCAAGTGGAAAGGAAAATTCTTATCTGAAGTCTGGACAACCTAATTTTATCGGTGTTGCCAGTAACAATGAGGAACTTTCATATGCCCGGATAGCAGCTTCAAATTTGGGGCAAACACATTGGGCATGGTCAAAACCGGCTCCCAATTGGTTTGATTTTGAAGTAGACTCAAATTTTCCTCCCATAGCCCCATCATATGTGGGTTCTCCGAAGTGTAATATGTTTGTGTATGGAATGGCATTTTACGTAACTTTGCGCATGAGCTTAATGGATCGGGGATTTGGCCGTGCCGATTGTCCTCCCACGTGCGATCGTTTGTATGATGCTACCTATGTTATATCACGGTTAATGACAAAAGATATCACAGGAGGAAGGGAATACCAGGTGACATGGAGTTGGGAAGATGGGATAAATAATCCGTTGCCTGGGCGGGTAATTACCTCTAAATCTCATACAGGAATTATTGATTATGATGGAACCTGGATTAGCGCAGGGAGTACGGATGTAAATAAAAGCATGCACATATCGCAAGATAATGGTAGCAATAATGACTATCATTACAGAAAACCAATAAAAACAATGAAATGAAAGCAATAAAATTTTATTCAATATCTATTCTGACGATTATTCTCTTGAATGGAAATTGTGCAACAGCTTTGAACGTTTCTAATTCTGTCTTAGAAGACTTTCAAATCGTTTCCTCTGACCCTGAGCATATGCAACGGAGACAGCAATATTTGAAAACGCATGCAGCTGAAGCAGGAATCTTAGCGGAACGGATAGCTTCTAAGCCTTCTTCTATGCTTCAGTTGAAAGAATGTATTTATTCCTTGCCAATTACAGAAAGGTTGTCGGCATTATTTTCTATTCTTGCTCAATGCGAGCAGGGGGGACTTGGAAAAGATGTGGCTTTTGGTTATTTCAATCCTTCTAATGACGAAGGATTTGGATATTCCGAGGGATTGTGGCAGTTGGCATCTTACTTTCGCGATCCAAGAATTCGGGAAATATATCAAAAAGCTCTTTCTGTTTTGGGTGATCAAGAATTGATAACAAATAATTTAGAGGATATTTTGTCCGGAGAATACCGCGCCAGCATGTTGAAAAATTGTTTTTACTTCCCGGACCAATATAAAAGGGTTCCTCCGCGCCTGGAAGGAAAGGACACCTGGGATGGGATAAGGCCTGGAAGGAAATGGAATGAGAAGGAGCAGGAACAAATCGTTAAACATTATTTTGTGAAGTGGAATAATGTACTGGCCGTGGCGAAGGAAATATATGGCAAGAAAGTAAATAGGGAAGAAGGGGTGGAGAAATTAAAAAATCTGGAAAAGCAATTAAAGCTGGCCTTAAAAGATCTTCAGGATTTGAGGTCCCCCCAGGATGTGTCAGAGCGAACCAGGCTCGTGACTCTTTTCCGTAATGAGCTGGCTTCTTCCCTTGTGCAATGGCAGGTATGGAACAAACAAGAGAGACCAGATTTGAAAGAATTAACTCGTGATATTCGTTCGGTTTTTGGCGATATGCTTCAATATTATCAGTTACCTGACTGCTACCTATTTGAAGAAATGATGAGAGGGGACAAATGGAATGAAGAATTTGCTCGCCAAGGCGAAGCTTTTCTAAATAAAATAATGAAACAGGGCAACGAAGGATAAGAGTGTCCGACTTTTAAAGCTTGCAAATGCTACTGTCATGAAGCGGTTCGGCAAACAGGCTTTATGGTTGACATGAAGGTAGGGGGCCGTAGGATGCTGGCAGAAAGCTATCACCCGAAGAGAGATCATATGAATACTTCCCAGACGATAGGCGTGCTGCTGGCCGTAGGCGCAATCCTTCTGCCTTCCTGTGAAACGGAACGCGTGAATGAACGCCCCATCGGCATTTATCCTACGGAAAATGTCTATCCGTCCGGCTCCGGCGCCATGGGCGCCCAAGGCGGCAGCCTGTTGAATGAGATTCAGCGTGAAAATTCTCTGGACCCGGCAGGGGGGCAGAATTCCGGCTTCAATCCGGATCCGGCCCAGACCAATTCCGGCACCATCGGCAACATGGTGGGGGGCACCAACAATATCACGCCTCCGCCGCCCGTTGTGCCCAAGCCTGTTGTTCCCAATCCCGTGAGCGGCTCTGCCAGTTCCGGCATTGCCGCTCCCAGGCCCGTGGAGCCTTCTACCGCCTCCTCCATTCCCGTGGCGTGGCCCACGGCAGACCCCACGGTGGTGGTCAGCCCGTATGACCGCACCAAGAAGATCAAGATTCTGAACCGGGGCACCAACAAGCCCTATCCTTCCGGTACCGTGCTGAGGGACACCAACTTCCCGAACGAGATCAAGAAGTTCCGCGTGCCCTGATGCGGCCGCCGCAAAAAGATGATGCCCGCGCCCCTGAACATGCCGTATGTTCCGGGGCGCTGACGTATTCTCCCCCTGTGGAACCATGAGCGAACCTTCCAGAAAACAGCTTTCCTTTTCCTCCGTAGCCATTCTCGGCCCCGGCCTTCTGGGCGGTTCCCTGGCGCTTGCCGTCAGGAAGCAGCTGCCGCATGTCCACGTGCGCCTGTGGGGCAGGAGGGAGGAGCCGCTGGAATATGCCCGTTCTTCCGGAGCCGCCCATGCCGCCTCCACCCGGTTGGAAGAGGTGGTGGAAGGCGCGGACCTGGTTGTGCTGGCTACCCCGGTGGGCGTGATGTCCCGCCTCGTTTCCGGAATGCACCCCCTGCTGAAACCGGGCGTGCTGGTGACGGACGTGGGTTCCGTGAAGGGCTGCGTCCACCAGTCCGTGGGTTCCGCGCTGACGGAAGCCGGCGTGGCGTTTATCGGCTCCCATCCCATGGCCGGTTCTGAAAAGCAGGGCATGGAGCATGCCTCCGGGGAGCTCTTCCGGGACGCCACGTGCATTCTGACCAATGACGAGCACGTGCATGAAGATGTGTTGCTGCTGCTCCAGAGGTTCTGGGAGCGCGTGGGCTGCCACTGCATCCGCATGAAAGCGGCGGACCATGATTCTTCCGTAGCCCGCATTTCCCATATACCGCATGCCTTGTCCGCCCTGTGCGTCCACAGCGCCCTGGACGGAGGGGATGTGAAGCTGCTGGGGCTGGTGTCCGCCGGCGGTTTTCGTGACACCACCCGCGTTTCCATGGGGGAACCGTCCATGTGGGCGGAAATTCTGACGGAGAACGCTCCCGCCGTTCTGGACCGGCTGGACGAAGCCCTGTCCCAGTTGGAGGAGGTGCGGAACCGGCTGGCCTCCGGAGACAAGGAGGCGCTGCGGGAATGGCTGAAGGCCGCGGCGGAGAGCCGGGCGCAGGCTCTTGGCCTGTGAGAGGCGCCGGGAGCGTTCTGCTGCCGGATGTGCCTTTGCAGGAAGGGAAAGGAACGGCCTGTTATCAAATTGTTAACAATCCGGGATGGACGGCCCGATGTTCCGTTTTATACTTGCCCCATGCGTTTATCCAACATGAATACTCCGCGCCGTCGCCGCCAGGGGCGCGGTTTGCACCGTGCCGCCGCCATTGGGAGCCTGCTTGTCCTCGGGCAGTCCGCCTATGCCGAGACCAAACCCGCCGCCGCGGAGGAGGGCGTGCAGGAAATGCCGGAACGCGTGATGACCATCCGTTCCAAGTCCCTGCGGGCGGAGACGGTCAGTTCCGCCACCCTCACGAACATGAAGACGGAGGAAGTTCCGCAAACGGTAAACGTTATTACGCGGGATTTGATGGATTCCAAGGGTTCCGATTCCCTGGTGGAGGCCCTGCGCATGGATTCCTCCGTCAATACGGGGGGGGACATGCTGCTGTCCCGCACGGCGGACCAGTACACCATCCGCGGTTTTGCCGGCACCGATGTGCAGATAGGCAACATGCCTCTTCCCCGCGGCATGGGATACGGCATGGATACGTCCCTGATAGAAAATATTGAAATTGTCAAAGGCCCCATCGGGTCCATTTCCGGCGGCCAGACCAGTACGCTCGGGGCATACGGCGCCGGCGGTTCCATCAACCTGATCCTGAAGGCGCCTGATTTTGAGGAACGGACGGAGTTGACGGCTTACGCCCGTCTTTCCCATCACGGGCAGAAGTACCGCGCAACTATTGACGACACCCGGTACAGGGGTGATGAAACGGAAGGTTTTGCCCTGCGCACGGTGGTAGCCGCCGAGTATGAACGCCCGTTCTGGCTGAGCAACGGAGCCAACGGTGGCCAGAAGTACACGGTTTCCCCTATTTTCCGCTGGCAGCATGATTCCCGTACCAAGACGGTGCTGACCACCAGTTTCCAGTACCAAAATTCCCCGACGACGATGGGCATCCCCGTGCTGGGCGGCCACTTTGTGGGGCCGTATGACGCCTGGTACGGTTCTCCGAGCGGAAGGCTCAATTCCAAGTCCCTGCTGGCGATGCTGGATTTCGAGCGCAAGCTGGAAAGGGTCTGGACGATCCGCATCGGCGGCGGCATGGGGTACAGCGATGTGGACTACAATGTCTGGGGCATTTCTTCTTCCGCCGGACGCGGAATGAGCACGGAGGATTATTACAACCAGATGATTGCTTCCGGAAAGGCCAAATACGAAGCCGCGTGGAGCGACGAGTGGAACATCAACTGGAATTTCTATTCCAACGCGCTGGCGGAGTTCAAGACCGGACAGGTGGAGCATGAAGCCCTGATGGGCGTTTCCTACACGGGGAGCAGCACCTATGGCGACGGTTCCAGCCTGGTGACGAACGCTACCGCGAACACGAACGGCTATTTCTCCCTGTACAATCCTCCGCCCTTTTTCCCCGCCGGGCGCGACTATTCCGGAGCCAATGCGACGGATACCGTGGTTCAGCGGGCGGGCGTCCTGCTGCAGGATGTTCTTAGCTACGGACAGTGGCGTTTCCTGGCCGGCGTGCGCGGCGACGCGCATTTCAGCCTGGACAATAATTACGCGTTTGCGTGGAGCCCCCGCTTCGGAATTACCCGCATGTTCGGTGAGCGCGTAGCGCTGTTCGCCAATGCGGCCCGTACTTCCGCCCCTAACTTCGGGTATCTGGATGAAAACGGGAAGGAACTGACCGATTCCTGGCGTACGGACCAGATGGAATTCGGCTTCCGGGTCAGCCCGGTGGACAAGGTGTGGTTCTCCGCTTCCTGGTTCGACATCATCCAGAATAACACTCCCGTAGCCATAGACGGATATACCAACCGGTACTATTCGGACGGCTCCAAGAGGGCGGAAGGCGTGGAACTTTCCCTGAACGGGGAAATCACCAGGAACTGGAGTTCCTACCTTTCCTACACCTATACCCGCACCAAAAACCGGACCACCGGGGAAGTGTATCCCACCATCGCTCCGAATGCGCTGGCCCTCTGGCAGAAATACCGCATTGACGGCGGCCTGTTGAACGGAACGGTGCTCGGCCTGGGCTACCGCTGCAAGGATTCCTACTGCGCCACGTTCCGCGGTGCAAAGATCGCGGATAATTACACCATTCCTTCCTACAGCGTGTTTGACTTCACGGTGGAAATCCCCCTGCCGGAAACCAAATGGCTGAAGGACGCCACCCTGAGGCTGGCCGTATACAACATTTTTGACAAGAAATACGTGCAGTCCACCCGCCACGCCGTGCAGTGCACGGTGGGCGAGCCCCGCACGTTTGAAGTAGGCGTGAAGACCACCTTCTAACCATTCCTTCCAGCCATGAGTTCCCCCGTCATTGCCGTCACCCGCCTCAAGCGCAGCTTCAAGTCCGGTTCCGGGGACATAGCCGTGCTGAAAGACATCAGCCTTACCGTGCACCAGGGAGAGTTCGTCGCCGTCATGGGCGCGAGCGGCTCCGGAAAAAGCACCCTGCTGAACGTGCTGGGGGGGCTGCTGCCTCCGGATTCCGGCACGGTGACGGTAGACGGGCTGGTCCTCGGTTCCATGTCTGATGCCGCCCTGACAATGTACCGGCGCGACCGCGTGGGGTTCATCTTCCAGATGTTCAACCTGGTGGGAACCCTGAACGTGGAGGAGAACATCCTGTTGCCCTCCCTGGCGGGGGGCAAGAAGGTGGCCTCCTCCACTCTGGACGCCATGATTGAAAAAGTGGGGCTGTCCCACCGCCGGCACGCCATGCCGGATACGCTCAGCGGTGGGGAGCAGCAGCGCGTGGCGATTGCCCGTGCGCTGGTTTCCGGCCCGGCGCTGGTGCTGGCGGATGAACCCACGGGCAACCTGGATTCTGAAAACACCCGGCTCATGGGGGACCTGTTCCGGGATTTGCACCGTACGCAGGGCTGCGCCTTCGTGCTGGTGACGCATGCGCCGGACGTAGCCATGTGGGCGGACCGCGTGATTGTGCTCAAGGACGGCCGCATCGTGGACGACAGGCCCACGGCGGAATTTGCCGGGCCTGTGGAATTGTCCTCCTTCTATGAACGCACGCTGAATGACGCCTTATGACGCTGCTGTTCAAACTGATTTGGCGGGACCTGCGCGCCAACCCCGGCCGGGTGGCGGTCAGCGTGTTCGCCATCCTCGTCTCCGTCAGCCTCATCGTCTGGATGATGGGGAGCTATGATACGCTGGTCAAGGAGTTCGATAACGACGCGGAGGCCTACATGGGCAGCTATGACCTTTGCCTGGCGCCGGAGGCGCCCAAAGGGCCGCTTCCCCCCGGACAGTACCCGCGGTTCAGTGATCCGGAGCTGGCCGCGCGCCTGGCTGCCTCCCCCCTGGTGGAATCCGTGAACGCCGCCTGCCAGGTGCCCCGCCTCCAGATCGGCTGCGGGAATGAACGCGGCAGCTTTGACGAGCAGACGCGCGACCGCATGGGGATCCCCCCCCAGAGCCCTATCCTGGTGGGGAACCATGCCGTGGAATGTCCTTATGATTTGAAGGAAGGCGTCTGGCCGGATATGGCTTCCTCCTCCGCCATGGAGGGGGTGCTGGGCAGTGGAAGCGCCAAGTATTTCAGCGCGGGCGTGGGAACCGTCATGAATGTGCGCGTGGGAACGCACGTGTACGATGTGAAGGTCGTGGGCATCGTCAAGCAGGCCAAGGCCACCCCCGGCGTCATTATGGGACCGGGCGGCATGTCCGGACCGGCTTTTTCCTCCCTCTTTGTGCCCGTAAAGGTGTGTGAAAAAATCACGGGCCAGCCTTTTGCCCCCAATTTGATTTACGTTCAGCTCAAGGAAGGGGTGGACAAAAAGGAGTTTGTGGACGGCCTCCGGCAGGAGCTGGCCCAGGCCTCCGCCGTGGTGGCGGATACGGATTCCATTATCCAGCGGCTTTCCAGCGACCGTTCCGTCCGTTCCCAGAAGGAGAGTGCGGAAATGTCCGTCTGGCTCGTCCTGTTCTCCTGCGTCTTCATCATTTTCACGACCCTGAGCATCGGCGTCAGCGAACGCACCCGCAGGCTGGCCCTGATGCGTGCGCTGGGGATGAGCCGCATGCAGATCGCGCTGCTGATTGTGGGCGAGGGGCTTTTCCTGTGCATTCCTGCCCTGCTGGGCGGCCTGGCCGCCGGCTTTTGCCTGGTGTACCTGCTGGAGGAAGGTTCTTCCTCGGTCCCCGTCCTGACCTGGACGACGGTGCTGGCTGCCGCCGTGTGCGCCGTGGGGGGGGCCTTGCTGGCTTCCATCATTCCCGCATGGCGCGCTTCCCGCCAGTCTCCGCTGGAAGCGGCCGTTCCCTCTTCCGGACTCATCGGGAAGGTGAGCCGCGTTCCCGTGTGGTCCGTGATCGCCGGGCTGGCGTGCGTGTGCCTCCAGCCTGCGGCCCTGCTTCTGCCGGGCCTGGAGGTGGAGACACGCAAATGGATCTTTTTCTGGCTGGGGTATCCCGGCCTGGTGGCCGGTGCGCTGTTCCTGGCCCCGGCCTTCGTGCGCGTGACGGAGTGGGCCGGATCATGGATCACCGGGCTGCTGCTGCGCGTGCCGCATTCTTTCCTGAAAGTGCAGCTCAGCCGCAACCTCAGCCGTTCCGTGGGAACCGCCGTATCCATGTCCGTGGGCCTGTCCCTCTTTGTAGGGGTGCAGACGTGGGGATATTCCATGCTGGTTCCCTTCTCTCCGGATACGTCCACGCCCGGAACGCTGGTTTCCTTCCTGCATACGGAGTTCAAGCCTGCGGACGTTCCGGAGCTGATGGCGCGGCCCAGCCTGCGTAATTCGCGGATGTATCCCATTTACGTGGATGAACCGGACATTGCCCCGGCGCAGATGAAGACCCCAGGTTTTTCCGGAATGCGCAACCGCTCCATCGTGCTGGCCGGCATTCCCGTGGCGAAAATGGCTCAGGGAAGCCATCCCCTGTTCAGGCCCGTGTTCGTTTCCGGCAACCCGCAGGAAGCTTATGCCATGCTGAAATCCACCCGTTCCCTGCTGATTCCGGATACCTTTGCCCGGACGGTGGGGCTGAAGGCCGGGGATGACCTGATGCTGGTAAACCCGGCTCTCCAGGGGCGCCGTTCCGGGAATGCTCCGTCTGCCGGAGCTCCCGGACGGGGCAGAGGCCCCGGCATGCAGGGGGAACCCTGGAAGGTGGCGGGAGTCGTCTCCTTCCCCGGCTGGCACTGGCTGACCAAGACCAGCGGCATGCGCGTGCGCCGCGGCGGCTTTGTGGCGGCCCTGGCGATTGCCGATGAACGCTGGCTCAAGGAGGAATACGGCCATCAGGGGTTCCAGTTCATCTGGGGGGACACCGCCCCCGGGGTAAGCAACCTGGAGCTCCAGAACGACCTGGGGGAATACGCCCTGATGAAGGTGCGGCAGCAGGAGAACGAAGGGGAAGGCGTGAAGCCGCTGGTGAAGGCCCTGACCCGGGAAAGCCTGGGGGGAAGCGTCACCAGCCGCGGGGACGACGTGATCTTTACGATGAGCAAGCTTCCCATCATCATGATGGTGATTGCCGTGCTGGCCGTGCTCAATACCGTGCTGGCCTCCGTGCAGTCCCGCCGCCGGGAATTCGGCCTGATGCGGGCGGTAGGGGTGCCGGCCGCCATGGTGATGCGGATGCTCTGGGCTGAAACGCTGATGGTCTCCCTGTGCGCCGTCGTCATGAGCCTGGCGCTGGGCGTGCTGGGAGCCTGGTGCTCCATCCGGATTCTGGAATACGGTTATCACTTCGGCATCGTCACTCCTCCCATCACGATGCCCTGGGCTCATCTGGGTGATGCCGTGCTTCTGGTGCTGGCCCTTTCCTCCCTGGCGTGCCTTCTGCCCGCCTGGCGCATGAAGCGCGCGTCCGTGACGGACTTGCTTTCCGTCCGGGAGGGGTAGGGGGAATATTCGGGAATCGACGAACTCTGTCTTATGTTTAACTGAAAGTGCCTTCTGGCTGGTTCTGATCCTGTTTTTGAATAGGGGAGACTGCGGCGAGATGGTTTTCCCTGCCGCAACATGTCTGGCATTTTCGGGATAACAGGGCATGGAGGAGTGGAAAGATGCAGCTGTGAAACGTTATTATTACCATACTTGCTCTTTTAAGAGGGGGAAGTTTTTGGCAATGTCCTGTTGCTGCAACCTCGTAGAGGAGTATTTGCGGGTATAACTGCCTTGACGGCTCCCGTTCTGTTCAGTTCTTTTGCTGCCGGAGCAGAAGCACAGTGTATGGAGAGCCTTGCTGGGATAGAAAAAGTGCATGAAAAAGAAAATAGAAATTGCTTCCTGGCCGCGAAGGTCCCATTACGAGTATTTCCAGACATTTGAGTGCCCCATGTTTTCCATCACATCCCCCGTCCGGGTGGATGCCCTGTACCGTTATGCGAAACAGGAGGGGATTTCCTTCTTCGCCCTGTGCCTGTTTGTGCTGTTGAAGGCGGCGAATAAGATTCCCCAACTGCGGCAGAGGGTGGAGGAAGGGGAGGTGTGGGAGTATGAATCCGTGGACGCCTTGGTTCCGGTGCTGGCGGCGGATGGGGAATTCACCCAGATTTTAGTAGAATACCGGGCGGAGCTGGCTGATTTTCTGGAGCATGCCGTTCCTCTCATTCAGGCGGCCAAGCAGGCTCCGGCCCGGGCGAATCCCTGCCAGCGTCCGGATATTGCCGTGTTCAGCTGCCTGCCGTGGATTCCGTTTACGCAGGTGGCCAGCGCCTACAGGGTGTTCCGGGGGCAGTACCTTCCCCTCATTCACTGGGGGAAGATGGAGGCGGACGTTTCCGGCAGGCTGATGATGCCCGTGGCCATTCAGGCGAACCATGTGCTGGTGGATGGAGTGCATGTTGGTAATTTTTATAAAAATATTGATTATTTTTGTTGCGGGTTTTAGGCTGGGACGCATGGCTTCCCTGTTGCGCCCTTCAGGCGATTACCGTTCTCTGCTTTCCTTCAGAAAGGCGGAGCAGATTTATGATCTGACCTATTATTTTTGCAAGGCGTACTTGTCTTCTCGTGACAGGACGGTTGATCAGATGGTTCAGGCTGCCCGTTCCGGAAAGAAGAATATTGCAGAGGGAAAGGAGGCGGGGCTGGTTTCCATGGAAATGGAAATCAAGCTGGTGAATGTAGCCAGAGCCGGTCTGGATGAATTACTGGCTGATTATGAAGATTTTTTGAGAGTGGGAGGCTTTCCCGTGTGGGAAAAGGATTCACGAGAGTCCCTTTTTGTCAGAAAGAAGGGTGCGGACAAATGTCTGGCCCGGGATTATTTTTTGGAACTGGCCCGGACAAGGCCGCCGGAGGTGGTGGCTAATATGGCCATTTGCCTGATTTTCCAGGCCAAGTATTTATTAATGCGGCAGCTCAGGTTTTTGGAGGGGAAGTTTCTTAGAGAAGGGGGAATGAGGGAAAGAATGAGCCGGATGAGAAGGAATAGGGGTGACAGGGGTGACAGGGGTGACAGGGGTGACAGGGGTGACAGGGGTGACAGGGGGACAGGGGTGACAGGGGTATGATGGGAATTCCCTATAATCCCTAAAGTTCCTTATGAGCCCCATAGCCCCTGTCCTTCTCCCAAGATTTTACTGATTTCCAGCCAGGCAGCCCGGACAGTTCTGTACCCAGTGTTCCGGGGATAGCTCCACCAGCTCCGGCTCCCGGTCCGTCAGGCAGAGTTCCGGGGTTCCGAGGGTGTTTCTGGGGCGGAAGCTGCATCCGCAAGGCTCCCGCATCATATTGGGGGGTAGGCCCGGGATCGTGTACAGGGGGGCTCCCTTCGCATGGAGCCCAGGAATAGATTTCATCAGGGCTCTGGTGTAGGCGTGCCGGGGATGTTCCAGAAGTTCCCGCGCCGGGGCGCTTTCCACAATGCGGCCCGCGTACATGACATTGATGCGGTCCGCATATTGGCGCACCACGCCGAGGTCATGCGTGATGAGGATGACGGAGGTGCCCATGTCCTGCTGAAGTTTTCTGATGAGGTCAAGCACCTGCTTCTGCACGGTGACGTCAAGGGCGGTAGTGGGCTCGTCCGCAATGAGGATTTCCGGCCTGGTGATGAGAGCCATGGCGATCATGACGCGCTGGCGCATGCCGCCGGAGAATTGGTGGGGATAGGCGTCCATGCGCTGTTCCGCGTCTGGTATGCCTACGAGGGCAAGCTGTTCCAGCGCGCGGGCGCGCGCCTCTTTTTTGCCGGCTCCCTCATGAATGACGAGGGGTTCCGCTACCTGTTCCCCGATAGTCAGGTACGGGTTGAGGGAGGTCATGGGGTCCTGGAAGATCATGGAGATGCGCTTGCCGCGGATGGAACGGAGTTCCTTTTCCGGACAATGGAGCAGGTCCGTGCCGTCCAGCATGGCGGAACCGCTTTCAATGCGGCCCGGAGGCATCGGGATAAGCCCCATCATGGAGTAGCAGGTGACGGATTTTCCGGACCCGGATTCCCCCACGATGCCGAGCGTTTCCCCCGGAGCCACGTCAAAGGACACGTTTCTCACCGCCCGGACGATGCCGGCCCTGGTGTGGAAGGAGACGCTGAGGTTCCTGACGGAGAGCATGCGGAGAAGGCGGGATTGTCAGTCATTGCGCACGCGTGAGCGGGCGGAGAAGATGACCGGGATGCCGGGAGCGGGGTACGCTTCCCTAATTTTGTTGCGCAGATACTGGGAGTAGCTGTCCGTGAGCAGGTTTTTGTCATTGACGAAGAGGACGTAGCGCGGAACGGGAATGGTGTTGTATTTGGGATCCACCGCCGTGGTGACGTAGTAGATTTTCAGTCTTCTGGGGGAGCCGCTGGCGGTGCCGGGAGGGTTCATCTGCTGGGCAAGCTGGATGAGGCGGTTGAGCTGTCCGGTGGTGGGCAGGTTACGGGATTCCCGGCGGATGCGCGTGATGACCTTGAAGATGATTTCCACGCCCTCCGCTTTTTTGGCGGAGGTGGCGATGAAGGGCGCATAGTTGATGAAGAAGAGTTCCCTGCGCACCTGTTCCTCCACTTCCGCCATGCGGTCCTTGCGGGGGGCGTTCGGGTGGAAGAGGTCGAATTTGTTCACGATGATGATGCAGGGTTTCCCTTCCTCCGCAATGATGCCGGCGATGCGGCGGTCCTGCTGCGTGATGCCTGCCGCAATGTCAATGACCAGCAGGCAGATGTCCGCCCGGCGGATGGCTTTTTCACTGCGCATGGCGGAGAAGACTTCCACGGAGGTGTCCCGCCGGGAGCGCGGGCGCATGCCGGCGGTGTCGATCAGCACGTAGGGCTGGCCGTCGTGCAGGTAGGGGACGTCAATGGCGTCGCGGGTGGTGCCCGCTACGTCGGAAACGATGGTGCGCTTGTCCCGGAGGATGGCGTTGACCAGGGAGGATTTGCCCGCGTTGGGGCGCCCCACCACGGCCACCTTGATGGGGGGGGCGGTGTCCTCCCCGTTTTCCGGTTCTTCCTCCAGTTCTTCTTTCAGCGGAGCGCCTTCCTGCTTGAGGAAGCCGTCCAGCCGGGAGGCGAGTTCGGAGAAGCCCCTGCCGTGGGCGGCGGAGAGAAAGATATGGTCGTCAAAGCCCAGTCCGGCGAATTCGCCCAGGTTCAGGTCCTGCTTTTCATGGTCCGCCTTGTTGAGCAGGAGGATGACGGGAACGTCCGATTTACGGAGGTGGTCCGCAATGCTCTGGTCAATGGGAGTGAGGTGGTCCCGGCAGTCCAGCACGAAGAGGATGAGGTCCGCCGTTTTCATGGCTATGTCCGCCTCTGCCGCCACCTGTTCCGCAAAGCCGTCGGTCAGGCGCGCGCCGATGCCGCCCGTGTCCATGATTTTACAGGCGCGGTCCGTAATCTTGCAGGGGGCGGAGAGCCGGTCGCGGGTGACGCCGGGTTCATCATGCACGATGGCGATGCGCCTTCCGGCCATTCTGTTGAAGATGGCGGATTTCCCGACATTGGGCCTGCCAACGATGGCGATGGTGGGGACGTGCTGCATGCGCGCCATGTTACCCGAAGGGCCGGGGCTGTGAAAGCTAATTCCGCGCCAACGGCGGCCGCTTCCGCCAGAGGGTTATCCCTTGTGCCTGGCCTGATTGTGAAGGTACAGCGCCACGGCGATCGTGATGACGTTGGGAAGCCATAGCAGGATGTAGGGGAGCATCGTATCGCTTTTCCGGGACAGGTCCGCAAAGATCAGGGCCACAAAGTAGAGGGAGGCGATCAGGATGCCCAGGGCAAATCCCGTGGAGGTGTCTTTTCTGCGGGTGTTGATGGCCAGGGGCACGCCAATGAGGGCAAAGACGATGCAGGCCAGGGAGAAGGAGGCGCGCCTGGGCAGTTCCGTAGCGAATTCCGTGGTCTGTTTTTTATCCAGATAACCGGGCGTGTTCAGGGCTTCCCTGATTTCCCGGTTGGTGAAGCGGTTGGCCTTGATGCGCCGGGAGCGGGATTTGTCCAGGTTGATGCTCAGGGGCATTTCATCCATGGTCACGCTTTGGGAGATGGAGTCCTTTTCCTGCGTGGTGATGAGCGGATTGATGAGGTGCAGGTAGAGGGTTTTTTTCTCGGGAGAGAAGTCCATGGTCACGCGTTCCGAGTGCATGGCCACGGCGGGAGATTTTTCGTCCGCCTTCTGGTAGATGTGCATGCCGTGGATGACGTCGTCCACGCGCTTGTCAATGTAGATTTCCAGGTTGTCGAATTTGGTGATGGCCTGTCCTTCATTGAGAAGCCCCTTCGGATTGATGGAGGCGGCTTTGATGAGCAGCTCGGAAATGGATTGCTTGGCGCGGGGCGCGATGTCTATGTTGATCCAGTAGCAGAGGCCGGAGAGGGCGATGCCAATGGCGATGGCGGGGGCGCTCAGACGCCACAGGCTCATGCCGGACATGCGCATGGAGGTGAGTTCGTTGTCCGAGGCCAGGCGTCCGTATACCAGCAGAACGGCCGTCAGGAATCCCCACGGAATGGAGAACATCAGCGAGAAGGGTATTACCTGGAAGATGAATTCCAGAACGATGCTGATGGGCGCCTTGTTTTCCACCAGGAGGGGGCGCAGTTCCTTGAACAGGTTGCCCAGGAGCAGCAGGGCGCTCAGGGCCATCACCCCCAGGGCCGTAACACCCAGCAGCTGGCGGGCAATGTATCTGTCAAAGATCTTCATGCAGTAAAACCGTGCCGAATATTTTGCCCGAAGGCCGCGGACAAGTCAATCACGCGCACGGAACAATCCGTATCCTTCCCCGGAGGGAAGGAGGATTTGGATGGGAGGATGGAAGCCCGTGCAGCTGGTGAAAAAGGATGCGGCATGTTGTTCAATTTTCTTTTTGTTCCAGGCTGCCGAGCAGTTTTTCCCGCTGCGGGGGAAGCTTGCCGAAGTGGGATTTCAGAATGACGTGCGCCGGAATGCCGGGGTGCGCGATGCCGTGCAGCCGCGCGAGTTCCTGTTCAAAGTGCAGGACGGCGCGGAGGGTGGGGTCATTGTTTTCCAGATAGGCGTATGCCCGTTGCAGGAGATCGTAGAATTCCGGGATGGGCGTGTCCGGCTCCAGCATTTGGAGAAACAGGCGCGCGAAGTAGCCTGCCGCGCTGAGCCGGAGGTAGCTTTTCCGGAGGGGCAGGCGGGGGGAGAGCAGGTCCGCGGAAGTCAGGGAGTGCAGGTCTCCCGTCTTTGCCAGCGTCCACTGCATGCGGCACTGGTAGAAGAGGTCCAGGCGCCCGGCAAAGGGGCTGTTGGGCTTTCTGGCGCTTTTGGCCGCCGTTCTGATGATGCCTTCCTCCGTGCACCAGACGACAATCAGGCCGTTCTCTCCGAGGGGATAGAGCTTCAGGACCGTCGCTTCCGCATTCATCAGCGGCGTTTTTCCAGCCCTGTTTTAGCCGGTTGTTCCGTTGGGACGGTCTGCCCGTAGGGGGAGGGCAGGATGCCGGCTTCCGTCATGGCGTCCGTAAAGGCCTGGATGGCGCTGGTGCCTCCGTGGATGCGGATGGCGGAAAGGAGTTGTTCCTGGGCGGCGTCCTTGTCTCCTCCCATGAATTTGATGATGGCCTGGGTGCAGTAGTAGTACGGCGTGTCGTCCATCGGGCCGTACAGGTTTTCCAGTTCCCTGGCCAGGGGCCGGTTGTCCAGCTTGCGGGCGCAGATATAGCGCTTGAATTGCAGCAGCGGAGTCATGCCGGGATTGTCCTTGAAGGGGGGCAGAAGCTCCGTGAAGGCTTTCAGCGCCCTGGCATAGTCATGATTGACGTAGTGCGCTTCCGCCAGGTTGAACTGAATGGTGAGGTTGGAGGGATCCAGTTTCTGGGCCTTTTCAAAGTTTTCCAGGGCCTTTTCAATATTGCGGATTTCAATGTAGCATGCGCCGCGGAGATTGTATAAGCCCGGGTTTCCTGCATAAAGCTTTTCCAGCTCCGTCAGGGAGAAGAGGCATTCCATGGTTCTCTTCTGCGCAAAGAGCTGTTCCGCCTTGCGGAATTGGTCAATGTAGCTTTTTCTGGTTGCTTCCGGCAGGCTGTTGAATTCCTGAATCCACGCTGGGGACGGAGGTTCCGGCGGTGTTTGCTGCGCGGCGGCGGGAAGAAGGGCAAGCGTCAGGGCTGCCAGTAGGAAGGTGCATGCTTTCATGGATGGGTCAGGAATTCAGGTGGGGAATGATTTTTTGTAGCGCGGCTTCCGCCGTGAGTCCATATTTTTTTCTGAGGATGGGTTCCGAACCGTGTTCGATGAACTGGTCCGGCCATGCGATGGCTTCCACGGGCGTGGCGATGCCCCCGGCTTCCAGGGATTCAAGCACGGCGGAGTTGAAGCCGCCGCTGATGGAGTGGTCTTCAAAGGTGCAGACCACCCGGCTGGAGGCCGCGTGCCGGCGGATGCATTCGTCATCCAAAGGCTTGATGAAACGGGCGTTGATGAGGGTGACGGTGTGGCCCTGCGCTTCCAGCAGCGCTGCCGTCTCCCGGGCGATGCCGATCATGGTACCCAGGGAAACGAGGGTCACGTCCTTCCCCGTCTGGAGCACTTCCGCCTTGCCGATGGGGAGAATTTCCGGAGTGGAGGGGAGGGGGACCCCGGCGCCGCAGCCCCGGGGATAGCGGATGACGGTGGGGCCGTTCTGGTAATGGTTCATGGTCCGGAGCATGTGGACGAATTCCGCTTCATCCTTGGGCTGCATGAAGACGATGTTCGGGATGCTGCGGATCATGGCGATGTCAAACAGGCCATGGTGCGTGGGGCCGTCGTCCGGGGAGAGTCCGGCGCGGTCCATGCAGAAGCGCACGGGCAGCTTTTGGAGCGCGGCGTCATGCTGGATCATGTCAATGCAGCGCTGCATGAAGGTGGAGTAAATGGCGATGTAGGGCTTCATGCCTTCCGCCGCCAGCCCGCAGGCAAAGAGGGCTCCGTGTTCTTCCGCAATGCCTACGTCAAAGTAGCGCTTGGGGAAGGCTTCCTTAAACAGGTCCAGCTTGGTGCCGCTGGCCATGGCGGCCGTGATGGCCGTGACGGATTCGTCCTCGCGCGCCATTTCCACCAGCGTGGAGCCGAAGATGTGGGAGAAGGTGGGCGTGGCGGTTGCCTGCGTTTCGCCGTCCCGCACGCAGTAGGAGCCCAGGCCGTGGAATTTGGTGGGGTTGTCCAGTGCGGGCTGGTAGCCTTTCCCCTTCTGGGTGACCACGTGCAGGATGACGGGTTCGTTGAGGTCCTTGATGTAGGAAAGGGTGCGGATGAGGGTGGGGATGTCGTGCCCGTCCAGAGGGCCGAAGTAGCGCAGGCCGAATTTATTGAAGAGCAGGGAGGGGAAGATGAGGTTCTTGGTGGTGCCTTCCAGCTTGAAGGCGAAGTCCCTGGCCTGCGTGCCCCCCAGCTTTTCAATGAAGGAGGCCGTCTTGTCCCTCAGCCAGGAGAAGGTTTCCGAGGTTTGCAGGGAGTTGAAGTATTTTGCCAGAGCGCCCACGTTTTTATCAATGGCCCATTCATTGTCGTTCAGAATGGTGATGTAGCGCTTGGTGGTCTGGCTGATGTTGTTCAGCGCCTCCAGGGTGGTGCCGCAGGTGAACGCCGCGTCCCCGGCCACGGCCACCACATGGTAGTCCTCCCCCTTCAGGTCCCTGGCCGCGCACATGCCCAGGGCGGCGGAAAGCGCCGTGCCCGCGTGGCCTGCGCCGTAGGCGTCATGGGGGGATTCCGACATTTTGGCAAAGCCGGAGAGCCCTTCATGCTGG
Source organism: Akkermansia muciniphila (assembly GCA_947624785.1). Taxonomy (GTDB): domain Bacteria; phylum Verrucomicrobiota; class Verrucomicrobiia; order Verrucomicrobiales; family Akkermansiaceae; genus Akkermansia; species Akkermansia muciniphila_F. The sequence continues at coordinate 245,607 of CANQLV010000002.1, forward strand.
CGGATGGTGTGAATCAGCGGTGCGCGCCCCGTGAGCATTTTATGGACATAGGCCTGGTGGGAAACGTCAAAGATGATTTTGTCCCGCGGCGTTTCAAAGACGCGGTGAAGGGCAATGCTCAGTTCCACCACGCCCAGGTTGGGGCCCAGATGGCCGCCGGTGAGGGAAAGGGAGTGGATGAGGGTGTTCCGGATTTCTTCCGCGAGCCGGGGAAGTTCCGGCTCAGGGATTTTCATCAGGTCTGCATGGCTGCGGATGCTTGCCAGCAGCTCCGGAAGTTCAGGTGAGGGAGAATTCATTGCTGTCTGGTTCATCGGTATCCGTTCCATCCTGGACGGTCTCCGGGTTGCTGAGGGTTTGGATGCGCAGTTCCGCATCATGAAGGATGCCGCGGCAGTGGCGGATGAGCTTGTTGCCTTCTTCCACCAGGGCTATCATGTCTTCCAGCTCGGTGACGGGGGCTTCCGTCAGGCGTATGATTTCTTCCAGGCGGGCTACGGATTCTTCAAATCCGGGAGCGTTTTTCCGTTGTTTGGCCATATGGGGGATCAAGGTTGAGGGGTGGGGGCGGTTTCCTGAAGGTCTTTGTAGAGAATCATATCCGCTCCCTGGATGAATTGGCGGGAGTCCGGCGTTCCAAAGCGCTGCGCCAGGGGGTAGAGCGCACGGCTGTGGTCAAAGAGGTATACGGGATTCCTGTCCTTCGTCTGGAGCAGGACCGTGCCTTCCAGAACGAGGGGGGTGAATTCCCCGTAGGAGGCGGCAACGGTGCGGAGGTCCGCATTGAGCGTGGACGAGGGAGTCACCAGGATGCTGCCCACCTTCCCGCCGTGGAATTTCAGAATGCGTTCCAGCACCATGAATTGCTCCACCATTTTGGGGAGGCCGATGGCTTTCCTGTCTGCATACCAGCCGACGGCGGACGGCTGGTCCGTGAGGATGAAATCCTTTTCCGACGTCTGGGCGCGAAGGTCCCGATTGAGGCCCGGGGGATAATAGGGGGGCCATGCCGGAATGCCGCGGCTGGCCGTCAGGATGCCTACCCGCACCATCTGGGGAAGGCTGAGCAGAAGGGGAAGGGAAGTGATGAGCAGGGCGAGAAGCAGGACGCCGCCCCGCAGAATGGGGACTACCTCCTTGTTGGAATGCCTTGCGATCAGGTTGAGGACGAAGGCCGTGCCGTAGGCCGTAAAGAAGGGTGCGAAGAGGATTTGAATCTGTCCCAGGGAAATGCCGGACTTGTTGGAGGTATAGAGGGCCATGCCGATGACGGCTGGCACCCACATGGCGAAGACGCCCCATTTGGCCTGGTTGACTTCCGGCCTTCTGAATTTGTGCAGGAGGGCCAGCAGGAATACCATGGCCAGGGGAAGGTTCCCGAGGTTTTCGTAAAGGAGGTCGCCCTGCGTCAGGATGTTGTTGACGATGGAGGTGACGGCTTTCTGGGCGGCGATGGGAATGTCCCCGGCGGCCAGGGAGTTCATCGCGATTTCTTCATTGCCGGTCAGCCCCGTGAAGATGGTGTAATAGGCCGTTCCGAAGAAGCCTCCGCTGAGGGAGCGGTTGATGTAAATGGGATAGGCCAGGAGGAGGAACAGGATCACAAGGCCCGGAATGCAGTACAGGCCGTGAGGCTTGAAGCGGATGCCCACGAAAATCAGAAAGCCGGCCATGGGCCACAGACCGATCCAGCCGGTGAGGCAGACGCATGAAAAACAGATGGAGCTGTAAATGAGCGGCATCAGGAATTTGCGCTTCTCCTCCCTGTTTTGCAGGGCCGTGTACAGGAAATGGATGCCCCAGGCAAAGAAGAAGAGCATCATCATCTGCGGGAGGCCGCTGGTGGCGTATTGCAGGAAGAGGTTGCTGAGAATCATCGTCAGGCAGGTGAAGCTGGCGATGGTGACGTCAAACATCTGGTGGAGGATGTAATAGCAGCTCAGGACGGCCAGGATGAAGAACATGCAGGAAATGCCCGCCACGATGCGGTCCGGCAGGTAGATCATGGAGCTGCCCGTCATGCTCCACAGGTCAAACTTGTGGACGCCGGCCACCTTGAAGACGGCGGCTTCCACCAGGATGTTCAGAGGGGCGTTGCGTGTGTCCCGGAGGGCATAGGGGTTGAATTTTTCCGGATTGACGAGGGATTCCCCCTGTCCCGCCAGAATGGTTTCCTGCTCGCGGATCTGGGCGTCGGAAAGAAAGGGGTTGAGACCGGAGCGGGTGCTCCCGGAGACCATCTGGATGGGTCTCAGCCAGTTGGTGGCCATCCCCTCTCCCCTGGCCACGTTCCTGGCGATCTGGGCCTGGTCCATGGCGGCGCTGGCGGTCAGGCCGTTAAAATTGAAAAAGTACTGCACCCCCGTAATCGCCAGCAACAGGATGAGGATGATGATGAACGGGGTGCGGGATGCCGTGGTGGGCGCATTCATGAAGGTTGAATATCTTGTAATTTGCGTTGAAGGGTGCGGCGGCTGATGCCCAGGAGGTGGGCTGCCGCCGTTCTGTTGCCGTTTGACCGGGCCAGCGCTTGTTGGATGGCATTCCGCTCCAGCAAGGATAAATTCAAAACCCCTGCCGGGACAAGCCCATTCTGCGTGCTGGGCTCATTGTCCCCCAAGTGTTCCTTTTCCGTGCTGCCCGGAGAGGGCGGCTGCTGCGGCGCGTGCAGCCGGGGCGGGAGATGGGAGAGTTCTATGCTGGCGGAGTTGCTCATGACGACGCCGTGCTCCATGGCCGTGCGCAGCTCCCGCACGTTTCCGGGCCAGGAGTAGTTCCGTACGGCGTCAAGAGCGTCCCGGGAAAGGGGTTTGAATTCCTTGTTGTTCTCCCTGGCGAATTCTTTCAGGAAGGCGGTGGCGAGCAGGGGCACGTCCTCCCGCCGGTCCCGGAGGGGGGGCATCTGGATGTGGACCACGTTGAGGCGGAAATAGAGGTCTTCCCGGAATTTACCCTCCTGGACGAGTTTCTTCAGTGATTTGTTGGTGGCGGCAATAATGCGCACATTTACCGGGATGGGCGTGTTGGAGCCTACGCGTTCAATGGTCCGTTCGGACAGCACCCTCAGCAGGCGGACCTGCGTTCCGGCATCTATTTCCCCGATTTCATCCAGGAAGATGGTGCCGCCGTCCGCTTGTTCAAAGCGGCCGATGCGGCGCTGCCCGGCTCCGGTGAAGGAGCCTTTTTCATGGCCGAACAGCTCGCTTTCCAATAACTGGGGGGAGAGGGCCGCGCAGTTGACGGCCACGAATTTATTTTCCGGCCTGCTGGAAAGGGAATGGATGGCCTGGGCCACCAGCTCCTTCCCTGTTCCGCTTTCCCCTTCAATCAGCACCGTCGTCTTGCTGGGCGCCACCTGGCGGATGATGGAGAACACGTGTTCCATGGCGGCGGACCGTCCGAGCAGTTTTTGCAGGCCGGAGTCCGCCTGGATGCGGGTGGTGAGCTCCTGGTTGGCCGTCTCCAGGTTCCGGGTATGGAGCGCCCGTTTGAGCACCAGCTCCACGGCGTCCAGGTTCAGGGGCTTCGTGACGAAGTCGTACGCGCCCTGTTTCATGGCTTCCACGGCGGCGTCCACGGACCCGTAGGCGGTCATCATGATGCTCTGGGGGGGATGGGGCAGAGAAGCCGAGGCTTTCAGCACGTCCATGCCGCTTTCCCCGCCCAGCCGCAGGTCCGTCAGGACCAGGTCCGGGGATTCCTCCCGCAGGAGGGTGACGGCTTGGGAAAGATTGGCGGCGGTGTACACTTCATAATCGTCCTGAAAGCCCATGCGCAGGGCGTCGCGCGTGGGTTTTTCATCATCTACGATCAGCAGAACGGGCATTTTCATGACGGGATGGAGGAGGGCAGCAGCCTGATGGTGCGTTCCACGCGCGGCAGGAATACCGTGATGGTGGTTCCCTGTCCCGGCTGGCTGGCCAGGGTGATGGAACCGCCGTGTTCCTTTACGATGCGGCGCACGATGAGCAGGCCCAGGCCGGAGCCGGTGGACTTGGTGGTCAGGAAAGGTTCGTAAATGCTGCCCATGATTTCCGGGGAAATGCCGCAGCCGGTATCCGCCACGGTGACGAACACGCTGTCATCCGTATAACCGTTTTTAACAAGAATGGTGCCTCCCTCCGGCGGGATGGACTGGTAGGCGTTCTTGATCAGGTTGTAGAAGACCTGCTTGATCTGGACGGGGTCCAGGCTGAGGATGGGGAGGCTGGGCTGGAGGTCCGTGTTGATCTGGATGCCGCGCTGGCGGATTTCCGGCTCCAGCAGTTTCAGGACCTCCATGAGGATGGTTTCAATGTTGTGGGGTTCCCGGATGGGCTTGGTGGGGCGGATGGCCTGGAGGAATTGTTTCAGAATGACGTCCAGCCGCGTGGTTTCGCTCTCTGCCGTTTTCAGCAGCTCTTCCATGTCCGTCCGGTACTCCGAGGGCAGTTGTTTTGCCTTCCGGGCCAGGAGCTGGAGATGAAGGCCGATGGAGTTGAGGGGGTTGCCTATTTCATGGGCCACTCCCGCGGCCAGCAGCGTGAGGGCGTTCAGGCGTTCCGCCTCGATGTTCTCCGCGTTTTTTTTCTGCCGGGGCGTTTCATCCCGTATCAGGATCAGGTGGCCCTGGTTCCTGCCGCCGATGGGGGAGATGAAGATGTTCAGGAATTTGTGCTCCGGATAAAAAATCTCCACGTCCCGGGAAACGGCGGTCCGGCTCTGCTGGATGGTGTCCCAGGTGCAGTCCCGGCCCAGGAAGATGCAGAAGTCTTCCGGCGTGATCTGGCCGCGCTCCTTGTCAAAGAGCTTGAGGGCGGCCTGATTGACGAACAGGATTTTTCCCTTGCTGTCCAGCAGGATCAGGCCTTCCTGGATGGCTTCAAACACCTGCTGGAAAAACCCCTGCTGTTCCGCCAGCTTTACAAAGAAACGCTGGAGGTCCTCTTCCTTGATATGGTCAATACGGCCGATCAGCTTGTCGATGGTGTCTTTCTTCATGGCGGCGTTTCCGTCCGGGCTCGCCCCTATATATAAAGAGAGGGATGTCACAAATCAAGCTGATGTGACATATTGTCGCGCATTTGCGGCTGGACATGCTTCCGGGGAAGGAGGCAGGATGAAGGCATGCCTGAAGAACTTCCCTGCATCCCCTTTGTCAGAACGCGCCAGGTAGCCTTTCACGATACGGACGCCTCCGGCGTGGCTCATTTCACCCGGCTGCTGTGCCTGGTGGAGGAGGTGGAGCACGAGTACCTGCGTTCCCGGGGGCTGGAGGTTCTTTCCCCCGATTGCGGCTGGCCCCGCGTGCATGTGGAGGTGGATTACGCCAGTTCCGCCGGTCTGGGCGACTGGTTGAGCATTGAATTGAGCCTGGGAGCGGTGGGAACCAGTTCGCTGGAATGGAAGTTTGCGGTGTTCCATTCCGAGCATCCGGTCATGAGTGGAAGGTATGTAGTTGTCCGCGTGGGGAAGGGGGGGAAACCGCAGGCTATTTCAGAGCCGGAGAAGGAATGCCTGATTTCAGGCTTTTCAAAAGGAGGGGATGCCTGTAAATAAGGCCCATGTCTTCTAAAAAGCCTGTCGTTCTTGTCATTCGCGACGGCTGGGGCCGCAATCCGTTGGGGCCTGATGTCGCGAAAGAGTACGGTGACGCCACTGTTCTGGCTGATACCCCCTTTACTGATTACCTCCTGGCCAATTATCCCCACAGCCTGCTGGGCGCTTCCGGGGAGGACGTGGGCCTTCCGGACGGGCAGATGGGCAACTCCGAAGTGGGGCACCTGAACCTGGGCGCTGGCCGCGTGGTTTTCCAGGATCTTTGCCGGGTGGACAACGCCATCAAGGACGGCTCCATGGGTGAAAATGCCGTGCTGAAGACCGCTTTTTCCCAGGCCGCCGGTTCCCGCCTGCACCTGCTCGGCCTGGTGAGCGACGGTGGCGTGCACAGCCATATCAACCATTTGGTAGGCATCGTCAAATACGCCTATGAAGCAGGCGTGCGCGACATCTGCATCCATGCCGTCACGGACGGCCGTGACTGCTCCCCCACCAGCGGGGCCGGCTTCATGTGCCAACTGGAAGAAGCCGTCAAGCCTTACGGCGCGAAAATCGCCACGGTTATCGGCCGTTTCTATGCGATGGACCGCGACAAGCGCTGGGACCGCAACAAGCTGGCATGGGACGCCATCGTGCTGGGCCGCGGCGAACAGTGCACCTGTTCCCCCTCCGAATATGTGGAACAGTGCTACGCCAAGGGCGAGACGGATGAATTCCTGAAGCCCGGCATTTTTGCCTACGGCAACGAACAGCGCGTGCGCGACAATGACGTGGTGTTTTTCTTCAACTTCCGTGCGGACCGCGCCCGCCAGATGAGCGACGCCTTCCTGTATCCGGGGTTTGACGGCTTTGACCGTGAAGTGACGCCCAAGGTTCACTACGTGACGCTGACGGAGTACGATGCCAAGTATCCCTCCCCTATCGTTTTTGAACAGGAGCAGCTGGACAACATTTTCGGGCAGATTGTGTCGGAAGCCGGGAAGACCCAGCTCCGCATTGCGGAAACGGAAAAATACGCCCACGTCACTTTCTTCTTTAACGGAGGCGTGGAAACGCAGTTCCCCGGCGAGGAGCGCATTCTGGTCCCCTCCCCCCGTGAAGTGGCCACTTATGACCTCAAGCCCCAGATGAGCGCGGAGGAAGTGGCGGACAAGTTTGTGGACGCCGTGGACAAGTACGATGTGGTGATCATGAATTTTGCCAACGGGGACATGGTGGGCCATACCGGATTTGTGGAAGCCGGAGTCGCCGCCTGCGAAGCGGTGGACAGCGCCCTGGAAAAGTGCGTGAAGAAGGTGCTGGCCCTGGGCGGCAAGCTGCTCATCACCGCGGACCATGGCAATGCCGAACACATGCGCAATGAGGACGGTTCCCCGAACACGGCCCATACCACCAACCTTGTGGACCTCATTTACGTGGCGGACGACAAGGACCAGGTCAACCTCTCCAACGGCATTCTGGCGGACGTGGCTCCCACGCTGCTGAACCTGATGGGGCTGAAGCAGCCTGCGGAAATGTCCGGGCATTCCCTGGTGACGCCGAAAAAATAACGGCTCCCGCAATTGGATCATTGGAATCCGTTTCCGGCTTGCGTGGCTGGAAACGGATTTTTTTGTCCCCGTGTTGCCCTGATGGAAAAACGCCGGAAAGGGATGCGGATAAGCAATCCGTGGTCAAGCGGTGTTTCTAAGGGAGAAAAACTTGCGATGACTCCCCCTTGCCTATCGGAGTCTGTTTGCATGGAAAGGGAAAACCTTCGGAATTGCGCGCCCGGACGGAGTGTGGCGCAAGCCTCTCCGGCATCTCAATTTGAAAGGGAACGTTAGCGAACCCTCTTTCCTAAAGCCGGTACGTCCTGGCGGACATTTGCATTCCAGTTCCACAAAGGTCTGCGCCGCTCCCCGTGGACAGGGGAATGCTTCCCCGTCTCCAGCCTGTGACGGATTGCTTATCCGTTAGCTTCCGGATATGCTGCCTGTCAGGAATTATGGATTGGACCTGCTGAGGATTTTGTTGTGCCTGACGGTCGTTTTTTTCCATTACAGCGGGGGATGGAATTGCGGAGGGAGCGTGGCGGTGGATGGCTTTTTTGTCTTGAGCGGTTTTCTGGCCGTTCGTTCCGCCGGAGGTTCCACACAAGGAAGCATCGGGGAATATTACCGGAAAAAAGGCTGGCGCCTGCTGCCGGTGCTGTTGATTGCCTGGGCTGCCGGTCTTGCCGTTCTTTTTGTTGAAGGCCAGCAGTCGACGGCGTGGGCCGGAGTCAGGCTGCTGATAGCCGCGCCGACACTTGCGATGTGGAAGATGATGGGGAATGCGGCGGTCTGGTTCATCGTCTGCATCATGGCCTTTCTGGCGCTGTTTCCGTGGCTTTACCGTTATTACGGGAAAAAGCCGTTCCTGTGGCTTTTGGCGGCAAGCGTCCTTTTTGCTGCGTTCCGGATCGGCACCATGGTGGATTACGACAGGCTGTATTATCAGGTGAGTTTCCGCCTGTGGCAGTTTTTGCTGGGAATGTGGTGCGCGTCCTGGAACATGGAACGGTGGAAAAGTCCATGGCGGTGGTTTTGGATTGGAGCGGGCGCGGCGTGGCTGCTGGCTTCTTCCGCCGCCAGCCATGAAGGAATCGGAGCCCTGAACTATTCATTCCCGGGGTACGTTGTTTCTTCCGGCATTTTTGCCCTGTGCATTGCCTCCCTGTGGAGCGTCCGCCTGCCGTCCCTGCCTGCCTCCCTCCTGAAATGGATGGGGATTGGCGCCGGAATGACCTACTCCCTTTTCCTGTTCCACATGCCGGTGCTGCGGGGCATGGACGAAGTATTCCGCATGCTGCGGGAGCATGCGGGAATGGAGTGGCGGGTGGATAAGTTCCCGGTTTTATTCTGGGGAATCGCCTTGTGCGTGTCCCTGGTGATCTCCTATTTCCTCTATCAGCATGTGGAGGTCCGCTGGGTGGGGAAGAAGCTGAAAAAGACGTCGGCAACTCGGAATGAAGCTTGGGAAAGAGCAGGGGAAATGGCACGGATGAAATATTTAGGAAAAGATGAATAAAAGACTTGTCATGATATAAAATCACGTTATATTGGCCGTCCCCAAACGCGCCGAAAGGCGCAAGAAATACGTTTTCTATCGGGTTTGCCTCCGGAAAAAAGGCGCGCTTCCTGCTTACTGAAAGGGATGTTCGCCTTGAATATCGGACCAGACCGACGAACCACAACCAAAGCAGGAAAACATGCCGACCATTAATCAGCTCGTCCGCAAGGGACGTATTACTCCGGAAGAGAAGTCCAAGTCACGCGCTCTTCATAGCTGCCCGCAACGCCGCGGTGTTTGTCTCCAGGTAATGACCCGTACGCCCAAAAAGCCGAACTCGGCTCTTCGTAAAGTGGCTAAAGTCCGTCTTACCAATGGTGAAGAAGTGATCGCCTACATCGGCGGTGAAGGTCACAACCTCCAGGAACACTCCATCGTGCTCGTTCGCGGCGGTCGTGTGAGGGACTTGCCGGGTGTTCGCTACCATATTGTCCGCGGGGCTCTTGACTGCCTCGGTGTTGACAAGCGCCGCCAGGGCCGCTCCAAGTATGGCGCCAAGCGTCCGAAGGTTGCCGCCAAGTAAACATTAACATCTTACCTACTATATATTATGGCCCGCCGTAAACGCGTCTATAGAAAAATTGAACGTCGTGACCCCCGTTACGACAGCGCTCTTGTTGGCAAACTGATCAGCAAGGTTATGCTGGATGGCAAGCGCTCCCTTGCGGAACGCATTGTTTATGCCGCCATCGACATGGCTAACGAAGGCACGGACAGCATTGATCCCCTGGAAGTGATCACCCGCGCCATTGAAAACGCCAAGCCCCGTGTGGAAGTGAAGAGCCGCCGCGTGGGTGGCGCCACCTACCAGGTGCCCCTGGAAGTGGATCCGGCCCGTTCCGAATCCCTGGCCATGCGCTGGATTGTGAACTATGCCCGCAACCGCAAGGGTGTGCCGATGCACAAGGCTCTTGCCAACGAAATCAAGGAAGCCGCCAACAACCAGGGCTCCTCCGTCCGCAAGCGCGACGACGTTCACAAGATGGCTCAGGCCAACCGCGCCTTTGCCCACTTCCGCTGGTAATCCCTTCCGAGACTGTCAGCCGAACCATTCACTTTCGATCATTACAGATACTTTCCAGACACTATGTCCGATCACGTAAACAATCCCAATCGCAAGGCTCCCCTTGAGCGCTACCGCAATATCGGTATCTCCGCTCACATTGACGCCGGCAAAACTACTTTGTCCGAGCGTATTCTTTTCTACACCGGCATGATCCACAAGATCGGTGAAACCCACGACGGTTCCACCACTACCGACTGGATGGAGCAGGAACGCGAACGCGGTATCACCATTACCTCCGCCGCCGTTACCACCAACTGGAAGCAGGTGAAGAATGAAGGTATCAGCAAAATGTTCGAAGGCGAAAACTTCCAGCTGAACATTATTGACACCCCCGGGCACGTTGACTTCACCGCTGAAGTGGAACGTTCCCTCCGCGTGCTTGACGGCGCCATCGTGGTATTCTGCGGTGTGGCCGGCGTGCAGCCCCAGACGGAAACCGTATGGCGCCAGGCCACCAAGTACAGCGTTCCCCGCATGTGCTTCGTGAACAAGATGGACCGTACCGGCGCCAATTTCAACAACGTGCTGGACGACATTCACAACAAGCTGGGTGCAAACGCCGCCGCCATTCTGATCCCCATCGGCGCTGAAGACCAGCTCCGCGGCCAGATTGACGTGGTGAACCAGAAGGCTGTCATGTATGCCGACAATGACCGTCTGGGCTCCACCTACACGGTTGAGGAAATCCCCGCCGAACTCAAGGAAGAAGCCGAACTGGCCTACCATGAACTGGTGAGCCGCGTGGCCGACGTGGACGACGAACTTGCTGAAAAGGTTCTCATGGAAGAACCCTTCACCCCCAAGGAACTCAAGGAAGCCATTCGCCGCGCCACCATCACCAACAAGTTCATCCCCGTTGCCGGCGGTTCCGCCTTCAAGAACAAGGGCGTCCAGTTTCTGCTTGACGCCGTGGTGGATTACCTCCCCTCTCCGGTGGAAACCGTTCCCGCCCACGCTGAAAGCACATTGGATGCGGAAGAAACCTTCAAGATTACCGCTACGGACGACGCCAAGCCCATGGTGCTGGCATTCAAGCTCTGGGCTGACAAGTTCGTCGGCAAGCTGGTGTTCATCCGCGTGTACGCCGGCGTCCTCAAGAAGGGTGACACCGTGTACAACCCCCGCACCCGCAAGACGGAACGCGTGGGCCGCATCATCCAGATCCAGGCTGACCAGCACACGGACATTGACGCCGTATACTCCGGCGACATCGCCGCTATTGTGGGCCTGCGCAACGTGACCACGGGTGACACCATCACCAGCCCGGACAACGATGTCTGCCTGGAACCCCCCACCTTCCCGGAAACCGTTATTTCCATGGCCGTGGAACCCAAGACCAAGGCCGACCAGGAAAAAATGTCCAACGCTCTGGGCCGCCTGTCTGAAGAAGACCCCACCTTCCGCGTGAAGACCGACGAAGAAACCGGACAAACCCTGATCTCCGGCATGGGTGAACTTCACCTGGAAATCATCATTGACCGCCTGATGCGCGAATTCAAGGTGGAAGCTGACATCGGCAAGCCCCAGATCGCCTACCGCGAAACCATTACTGCCCCCGCCCATGGCGACGGCAAGCTGGTCAAGCAGTCCGGCGGCCGCGGCCAGTACGGCCACGTGGTGATTGACGTGAAGCCGAACGAACGCGGCAAGGGCCTCACCATTGAAAACAAGATCGTGGGCGGCGCCATTCCGAAGGAATACATGAACGCCGTCTATGCCGGCCTCAATGAAGCCATGACCACGGGCGTTATCGCCGGTTATCCGGTGGTGGACGTGCACGTTGAAGTGGTGGACGGTTCCTACCACGAAGTGGACTCCAACGAAAACGCATTCAAGATGGCCGCCATCTTCGCCATGAAGGACGCCTTCAAGAAGGCCAAGCCCATCATGCTGGAACCCATCATGTCCGTTGAAGCTTCCACGCCGACTGACTACCAGGGCGACATCATGGGTGACCTGAACCGCCGCCGCGGCCAGATCAGCAACATGGAAAACAAGGCCAATGCCTGCATCCTGAAGGCCATGGTTCCCTTGTCCGAAATGTTCGGTTATTCCACCGCCATCCGTACCCTTTCCAGTGGCCGCGCCTCCTACTCCATGGAGCCGTCCCACTTTGAACAGGTGCCTCAGAACCTCGTTGACCAGATCGTCACCGAGAAGGCTAAATAAACAAACCTTTGAAGTATAACCAATAGACCGCACGTCCATGCAAAGTCCAAAAATCCGCATTCGACTCCGCGCATTTGACTCCCGCGCCATCGACCGCTCCTCCCAGGAGATCGTTGAAACCGCCAAGCGCACCGGAGCCAAAGTTCACGGCCCGATCCCGTTGCCGACCCGCATTGAAAAATTCTCCGTGAACCGTTCCGTTCGCGTCAACAAGAAGTCGGCTGAACAATTTGAAATCCGCACCCACAAGCGCCTGCTCGACATCGTCGACCCGACCGCCCGCACGATTGATGAGCTCAAGAAGCTCAATCTCCCGGCCGGTGTGGACATCACGATCCGCATCTAGTTTGGTACCCGGATAAGTAATTAAAAAACAGAAAGACACACTACAATGGCTCTAGGACTTATCGGAAAAAAGGTCGGCATGACCCGCCTGTTTGACCAGGAATCCGGCGCTATGGTGCCCGTGACCGTCATCGACGTAAAGGGCAACACCTTCGCCCAGATCAAAACGGAAGACAAGGATGGCTACAACGCTATTCAGGTTGCCTTTGATGCGCAGAAGGAAAGCCGCGTGGCCAAGCCTCAGGCCGGCCACTTCAAGAAACTGGGCATCCAGCCCACCAAGCTCCTCAAGGAATTCCGCGTGGAAGCTTCCGAACTGCCTGCTGAAGGCGCTGAAGACCCCGGCGTGGACCTCTTTTCCGCCGGCCAGTGGGTTGACGTGATCGGCACTTCCAAGGGGAAGGGCTTCCAGGGTGCGATGCGCCGCCACAATTTCCACGGCTCTCCCGCCGCCCACGGTTCCATGATGCACCGCCGTACCGGTGGTGTGGGTGGCTGCTCCACCCCGGGCCGCGTCTGGAAGAACCAGAAGATGCCCGGACAGATGGGCAATGCCAAGCGCACGGTGCAGAACCTGAAGGTTGTGGCCGTACGTCCGGAAGACAACGTCATTCTTATCTCCGGCGCCGTTCCCGGTGCACGCGGTTCCTACCTCGTGATCCGTCCCGCCAAGAAGAAGTAAGGCTTTAGTTAACCTCACATTGATTATAGGAAAACCTATCTATGTCCGCAAATACCTTTACATTAGAAGCCGCCGCTGCCGCCAACATCCAGCTTGCAGGCAGCGACAAGGGCTCCCAGGCCGTGCATGACCTCATCGTGGCCTACCAGGCGAACCGCCGCACCGGTTCCGCCAACTCCAAGACCCGCGCTGAAGTCAGCGGCAACAACAAGAAGATCTTCCGCCAGAAGGGCACCGGTAACGCCCGTCACGGCGACAAGCGCGCTCCCATCTTTGTGGGCGGCGGCGTGGTCTTCGGTCCCCGCCCCTGCGACTACACCAAGAAGGTGAACAAGAGCACCCGCCGCCTGGCCCTGCGCCGCGTGCTGGGCGACCTGATCGCCGCTTCCAAGGTCAGCACCGTTTCCGAATTCTCCGTGGCCGACGGCAAGACCAAGTCCTTCATCAAGGCCGTCAAGGACCTGACGGACGCCAGGAAGGTGCTCATCGTGGCCGCCTCCTTTGACGAATCCACCTATCTTGCCGGTCGCAACGTCCAGGAAGTTCTCCTGATGACCGCCGCGGAAGTGAACATTGAACAGCTCATGAACGCTGATGCAGTGATTCTCGTTGACAACGCTTTAGAAACCCTCGCCAGCCGTACTGCTTAAGAAGCCATGAAAGACATTTACCAAGTCATCAAGAAGGTGCGCATCAGCGAAAAGGCCACCATGCTCCAGGAAACCACTGGCGAGCTGGTCCTTGAAGTTGACCGTGACGCCAACAAAATCGAAATCAAAAAGGCTGTCGAAGTTGCTTTCGGCAAGAAGGTCGCTTCCGTGCGCACCGCCAACTATGACGGCAAGCTCAAGCGTCAGCGCCGCGCTGATGCAGGTCGCACCGCTCATTGGAAAAAAGCTTACATCAAGCTCGCCAACGGTGAAACCCTTGACCTCGTTTAAAGCCCCCTATTAGGAAGGAAAGCTATCATGTCCCTCAAGTCATTCAAGCCAGTTACTCCCTCTAACCGCTACAAGGTGTGGCCGTCCTTTGACGAAATCACCACCTCCACCCCGGAAAAGAGTCTCTGCCGACCCCTCAAGAAATCCGGCGGCCGCAACAACAACGGCCGCATCACCACCCGCCACATCGGCGGTGGCCACAAGCGCAAGTATCGCCTGGTGGACTTCAAGCGCAACAAGTTTGATGTGCCCGCCACCGTGCTTACCATCGAATACGATCCCAACCGCACCTGCCGCATCGCCCTGATCGAATACAAGGACGGTGAAAAGTCCTACATCCTGGCCCCCACGGGTCTCCAGGTGGGCATGAAGGTGGAAAGCGGCCAGAAGGTTGCTCCCAAGGTCGGTAACGCCATGCCTTTGAAGAACGTTCCCCTGGGTACGTCCGTTCACAACATTGAAATCCGTCCGGGTTCCGGCGGCAAGGTTGCCCGTGCAGCCGGCCAGCAGGCCATCGTTTCCAACCGTGAAGCAGGCTATGCGCTGATCAAGATGCCTTCCGGTGAAATCCGCCGCTTCAATGAGAATTGCTACTGCACCATCGGTCAGGTCGGCAATACCCAGCACATGAACGAAATGTCCGGCAAGGCCGGCCGCACCCGCTGGATGGGCGTCCGTCCCACCGTGCGCGGTATGACGATGAACCCCGTCGACCACCCGAACGGTGGCGGTGAAGGCAAGTCCAAGTCCGGCGGCGGTCGTCAGCACCTCAAGTCTCCGTGGGGCCACGTCAAGGGCCAGAAGACCCGCCGTCTCCGCAAGCCCAGCGACTCCGTCATCGTACAGCGCCGCAACGCCAAGTAACCAATACACAATAACTTTAACTAGGATCATATAACATGGGACGTTCTCTCAAAAAAGGCCCTTTTGTCAGTCAAAAGCTTCTCGCCAAGATCGACGCTCAGCTTGAATCCGGTGACCGCAAGCCGATCAAGACCTGGAGCCGCGCATCCATGATTACGCCTGACTTCGTCGGTCTGACCTTCCTGGTGCACGCCGGCAAGAACTTTGCCACGGTGTACGTCACGGAAAACATGGTAGGCCACAAGCTTGGTGAATTTGCCCCGACTCGTGTCTTCAAACAGCACGGCGGTATCGGTAAGAAGTAATCAGTAAGTTAACAATCAACATGTCGAACTCTTCTTCCATCCTTGCCTACTCCCTCACCACCCTTGTCGGGCTGGGCGGGATGCTGCAGGGAGCGGAAGAAGATACGGCGGCACTGACGCGCAGAATCGAGCGTCTCGAAAAGCAGAATGCGGCCCTCAAGGCATCCTATGTCCAGGCCCGCAGCGACGCCGACAAGGCGGCCGCCCAGCTGGTGGACATCCGTACCCGGCTGGAAGCTTTGGGAGGCGCAGCGCTAGGTAATAGTGAGGAACGCCTGATTCAGGCGGTGGCAGACATTGAAGCCTCCAATGACCGCATTCAGCGGTTGGAGCAGGCGTCCGTCAAGCTCTCCGGAGCCATCCTCGCCTACATGAAACAAGCCATATCCGAGGACGCAAACGCCAGGACGGCAGTGGAAAGCTCCCTGCGCCTGCTGGAATCCGTTCTGGGATACAGGCAACAGCCCGTGCGAGATGGCGCGGGAACCCTGGCGGAAGCCAAGGTGCTCAGCATTGACTCCGAATCCGGAGTCGTGGTGCTGAACGCCGGCAGAACGGCAGGGATGCAAGTCGGGATGCCCGTACGGGTAACCCGGGGAGCGCAAACCATCGGAGAAGCCGTAGTCACGGACGTCCGCAAGGAAGTATGTGGCGCGCTTGTTCAGAAGCTTGCGGCGCCCGCCGAGCCGGTGCGCGTCGGAGATTCTGCCTCAGTAAAAACCAACGACTAAATCATCTTCATCAATAACCTGCACTACGAGGAAAAACCCATGGAAGTGAAAGCTGTTTACAAATACGCCCGCATCTCTGCCAAGAAGATGCGCGATATTGCTCAAGAAATTCAAGGCTTGTCCGTCTCCCAGGCGACCGACATCCTGTCCTACACCCCCAAGAAGGGTGCCTACCTGCTGAATAAGACGCTCAAGTCCGCCTTGGCGAATGCCGAGAATAATGCGGAACTGTCCGTTGACACACTGGTGGTCAAGTCCGTCATGGTCGATGAAGGCCCCACGATGCGCCGCACGATGCCCCGCGCCCGTGGATCCGCCAACATGATCCGCAAGCGCACATCCCATATCACCGTCGTACTGGCCGATCAAGAAGGCTAAGTCATTCCAATCTAACACACATATAGCTGAACTAATATCATGGGTCAGAAAGTAAATCCAATCGGGTTCCGCCTCGCCGTCAACAAGGACTGGCGTTCCAAGTGGTACGCCACGGGCCAGGATTACGCCACCAAGCTGCATGAGGACTTGGTGATGCGCAAGTACATCAAGGAACAGTTGATGTCCGCCGCCGTCTCCAGCATCGTGATTGAACGCGCCTGGAACAGCGTCCGCATTACCGTCCACACCGCCCGTCCGGGTCTTGTCATCGGTCGCAAGGGAGAAGAAATTGAAAAGATCCGCCAGTACCTTCAGGGCCTGTGCGGCGCTTCCACCCAGGTCAACATTGACATCGTGGAAATCCGCTCCCCTGAAACGGACGCCCAGCTTATCGCTGAAAACGTGGCCGTCCAGCTGGAACGCCGCGTTTCCTTCCGCCGCGCCATGAAGCGCGCCGTGCAGGTAGCCATGGAACGTGGTGCCGACGGCATCCGCATCCGTTGCGCCGGCCGTCTCGGCGGCGCCGACATCGCCCGTGCCGAATGGTACCGCGAAGGCAAAGTGCCGTTGCAGACGCTCCGCACCCCGATTGACTACGGTTTCGCCGAAGCCCGCACCCTGTACGGCATCATCGGCGTGAAGTGCTGGGTCAACAAGCGCGATGAAGTCGTCTCCCAGCAGAATTCCCGTCCGTCCGGCCCCCGCGGTCCCCGTCGTCCGCGTGCCTAAGAAAGCCGCCATCACATTGTTCATCACACTTAATACAAGGAGGAATAAGATATGCCTTTAATGCCCAAAAGAGTGAAGCACCGCAAGATGCACCGCGGCAGCCGTTCCGGCAATGCCACCAGCGGTACCTATGTTGCCTTTGGTGACTTCGGCCTTCAGGTGCTCGACCGCGGTTGGATCACCAACAACCAGATTGAAGCCTGCCGTATTGCGATCAACCGTTACCTGAAACGTAAAGGTAAGGTGTTCATCCGCATTTTCCCGCAGAAGTCCTTTACGTCCCGTCCCCCGGATACTCGTATGGGTAAGGGCAAGGGCGCCGTGGAAGGCTGGGTGGCCGTTGTCCGCCCCGGCAACATTCTGTTTGAAGTAGGCGGCGTGACTGAATCCCAGGCCCGTGAAGCCCTTCGTCTGGCTTCCAACAAGCTGGGCGTGCCGACCCGCTTCGTCTATCGTCAAGGCGTTCAACACTAAAGCTACTCATCACCATGTCCGATAAGAATTCCCCCAAAGAACTTCGTGCTATGTCCGCCAAGGAGCTTTCCGCTCTGGTGCGCAGCCTTCGTGAAGAACTCTTCAATCTCCGTCTCCAGCAGGCCACCGGCCAGCTGGAAAACAACCAGAGAATCCGCACCGTCCGCAAGGACCTTGCCCGCGCCCTTACCATCAAGGGTGAAACCGGGGAAGCGTAAACTGAGGATTTCCGGTAACAACAGAATATTCTAACACTTTTAGAATCCAATGTCCGAACAAACCGAAACAACCAAGAAGCCCGGCCTTCGCAAGACGCGCGTCGGCGTGGTGACCTCCACCAAGATGGACAAGACCATCGTCGTGGAATACGTTGCCCGCGTTCCGCACCCCAAGTTCAAGAAGATCGTCAAGAAGAGCAAGAAGTTCTACGCCCATGACGAAAATTCCACGGCCAAGGTAGGCGATAAGGTACGTATCGTTGAAACCCGCCCGCTTTCCAAGCTCAAGTGCTGGGAACTGGTGGAAGTGCTTACCCACTAATCAGGAATCAACCATTAAATAAAGGAGATTTGATACCATGATCCAGATGGAATCCCTAGTCCAGGTGGCCGACAATACCGGCGCCCGCTCTGCCAAGATGATCGGCGTCATCGGCAAGCGCACCCGTCAGGCCCACATTGGCGACATTATTACCTGCCACATCCGCGAGTCCATTCCCACCGCTTCCGTGAAGAAGGGTACCGTGGTGAAGGCCGTAGTGGTTCGCACCGCCGCACCGATCCGCCGTGATGACGGTTCCGTGCTCCGCTTTGACGGCAACGCCGTCGTCATCATCGACAAGGATAACAACCCGCGCGGTACCCGTATTTTCGGGCCGGTCGCCCGTGAACTCCGTGAAAAGAAGTTCATGAAGATTGTTTCCCTTGCTCCGGAAGTGCTCTAACCGAGACACCTCAGGATTTTGAACGCCGTTCTCTGAAGAGGGGACGGCGTTTTTTGTTGCCTGTATTTTTCCGGTGAATGTGCGTTTGAGGCATTTTCATGAGAAGCAATAGAGTCACTGGAATTACGAATTTGCCGGGTCTCGAGGCAGATAGTCCGGAATAGTTTGTGGAGCAGGCTTTTCCAGTTTTTGAAACGTCCGGATGAATTCCCGTGCTCCCGATTTTGGGAACGCGCTTTTTTATATCGCACGGCATGGGGATGTTGATACGGATTTTTCAGGGGGGAAGGGAGGGAGGGGGGTCGACTGGCGTGCCTGAGGGAATGTCTTGGGGCCGTGCCGGCGGTGAAGGGCCTTGGGATGCGCCCGGGCAGCGGGATTACAAGGAGTGACGGCGGAGGAAGCGGGAGCCGCTGGCAGAAGGCTATTTCAGAGAATCCGGAGAGTGAAAGGCTGCTTGTCCTGTCTGAATCCGGATTTGGAGCGCAGGGACGGGGCAAGGAGCGGAAAACGGGAGAGGGCATTAGCGGCCGGGATTGCGGCTCATGTTGCCGCCGGCCAGGAAAGGAGCCTCTTTCCGGGCGTTACGCGCATAAGAAAGGCCTGGAACTCCCGGAAGGCCATACGGCGTGGACTAGGGGGCACATTTAGTGCTTGTGCTGCTCCGCGCGGGTTTTTTCCAACTGCTGGGAGGAACCGCAGGCCGGACACCGGAACCAGCGGAAGAGGAATATATGCAGCGCCGTGGCAAATACGTAGCCGAAGAGGGGGATGCGATGGGCCGCCTTGTTGCGGGTGTATTTTTTGAAGGAGAAGACATGGGCGCGGCAGACGCTGCATTTCCGGGGCAACGCCAGGGAAAGATAGAGGATCAGCGCCAGAAACCAGGGGCCGAAGCAGAGGCTGATGATTAACCAGCCCCGTTCCCCGTTGAGAAGCACGAGGGTGATGACTGCGATGGAAAAGAGGGTGCAGACGAAGAGGAGGAGGACGGAGGAGGCTCCCAGCCACGTCCGGAACGGAGTCATGTGCTTGACTCCCTTTTTGCGCAGGTAGGTTTTTGGCTCCTGCCGGACATGGACGCGCTTGGCGGCCTGGTAGCTTTGTTCTTCCTGGAGCCTTGCCTTGGTGGAGAGATGCTTTGCAGGGCCGTCAGAGGGGTGTCTGGGGCGCTTTTCTCTGACGGGGGGGAAAACTGCCCGCTCCGCTTCCATCGGCGGGCATGGTTCGTCGAGAAGGGTGGCAAGGGGAAGGCTGCCGTCCGCATGGGCGGGAAGGGCGGCCGGTTCCGGAGCTGTGGGTGATGACAGCGCCTGCTCCACCCATTCCTTGAAAACGGGTGCGGGGGGAATGTCCGTCCGCAGTTTCAGCATCCGTTTTGCCTGATGGAGTTCAGGCAAAACGGTGAAAGGGTCCGCGGAAGCGAATTGTTCAAGAGTACGTATGCCTACCGCTTCCAGCAATTCAATGAATTGCTCACGACCGGCAAAGTACTGTTGAAGGTCATTCATTCCCGGAAGAATAGATGATTAGGAGAGGGAATCAAGCATCCCTTTCAGTTGGGCCTGTTTTGCCTTCCAATCCGCCAGACGGGCTTTTTCTTGGTCTACGACTTCCGCCGGGGCTCTTTCTACAAAGCCCGCATTGCCCAGCTTGGCGGAGGATTTGGCGATTTCCCTGGCGATTTTATCCAGTTCCTTCCCCAGGCGTTCCTTTTCCGCTTCCACGTCAATGAGTCCTTCCAGGGGAAGGAAGAGCTCTCCCAGCGGCGTGAGGGCCGCAGGCGTTCCCTTGGGGGCGGAGTAGGCCGCGTCCCGGGTGACGGATTTGGCATTCGCCAGAATGGACAGCCGGGAGAGGATGTCCTGCGGGACGTCATGGGCGGTTTTCAGGATGAAGCTGACGTTTTTGTTGTTGGAGAGATCATATTCCGCCTTCAGGTTCCGGGCCTTGTTGGCTGTTTCATAGAGGGCGGTGGCCTGGGCGTTCGCCAGCGCGGTGCGGGTTTCCTCCAGCCCCGCCAGGAGACCGTCCGCAGAGGGGAGGGGGGTGCGCATGAGCGGAATACCGCCGTTGGCGTCCGCAAAGCCTAGGGAAGCCCAGAGTTCTTCCGTGATGTGAGGCATGACCGGATGCAGCAGGGCCAGGTAGTGCCTGAGCACCGTGTCCATGGTGGTTAGCGTGGCCGCCCGTGCCGCAGGGTCCGCTCCGTCCCTCAAGTCGCCCTTGACGGCTTCCAGGAAGCGGTCGCAGTATTCGTTCCAGAAAAATTGGTACAGAGTCTGGATGAGGGCGTTGAATTCGTAGTCCGCCAGCGCTTTTTCCACGTCTGCATGAAGCTGCTTGAGCTTGGAGATGATGGAGATGTGCACGGGGGAGTAGTGCGGCGCAGCGCCTTCCTCTGCCGTTCCCTGCATCAGGCGGAAGCGGGTGGCGTTGTAGAGCTTGTTGGCAAAGTTCCTGCCTTCGCCGATCTGGTTTTCGTCAAAGCGCACGTCCGTGCCTGTGGGGGCGATGCGCATGAGGCCGAAGCGGAGGCCGTCTGCGCCGTAGTTGGCGATCAGGTCTAGCGGGTCCGGGGAGTTGCCCAGGGATTTGCTCATTTTACGCCCTATTTTGTCACGGATGATGGACGTGAAGAAGACGTTGCTGAACGGCTTGTCATGCTGGAAGCGGTAGCCGGCCATGATCATGCGGGCCACCCAGAAGAAGATGATGTCCGGTCCTGTGACAAGGTCCGTGGTGGGGTAGAATTTGGCGCGGGTTTCGTCATCCATGGTGGAGAAGGGCCACAGCCAGGAGGAGAACCAGGTGTCCATTACGTCACTGTCCTGAATCCAGTTTTCCGGATCCGTGGGCGGTTCGGTTCCCACGTAGAGGAAGCCTTGTTCCAGGGCGGAGGCGTCCAGGGCCGGGGCGTTCCTGAGTTCTTCCGCCTTGTCCTTCCGGTACCAGACGGGGATGCGGTGCCCCCACCAGAGCTGGCGGGAGATGCACCAGTCCTGGATGTTTTCCAGCCAGTGGGCATAGGTTTTCGCCCAGCGCGCGGGGCGGAAGGTGATGTCCCCGTCGGCCACGGCGTCCGCCGCTTCCTTCACACACGGGTATTTGAGGAACCATTGCATGGAGAGGCGCGGTTCGATCGGGACATTGGCGCGTTCGGAGAAGCCCACCTTGTTGTCATAGTCTTCAATTTTGACCATGAGGCCGGCGGTTTCCAGCATTTCCACGGATTTCCGGCGCGCGTCAAAGCGGTCCATTCCGTGCAGTTCAGGCACTTCCGGGCAGTTGATATGGCCGTCAGGGGTGAGGATATCGATGATTTCCAGATTGAATTTCCGGCCTATTTCAAAGTCTGCCTTGTCATGGGCCGGGGTGATTTTCAGAGCGCCCGTGCCGAATTCTATTTCCACGTATTCATCCCCGATGATGGGGATGGGGGTGGCGTTGAGCGGGCGCATGACGTTTTTGCCGATGAGGTGGGCGTACCGCGGATCCTTCGGGTTGACGGCCACGGCCACGTCCGCCATGATGGTTTCCGGGCGGGTGGTGGCTACGTGAAGGGCTCCGGAGCCGTCTTCCAGCTTGTAGAGAACGTTATAAAGCTTGCTTTTCTGCTCCGTCATGATGACTTCCTCATCGGAGAGGGCGGTGAGGGAAACGGGGCACCAGTTGACCATGCGGCGGCCGCGGTAGATGAGGCCTTCCCGGAAGAGGTCAATGAATACCTGCCCGACGGCTTTGGTGTATTCCTCATCCATCGTGAAGCGTTCGCGGTCCCAGTCACAGGAGCAGCCCAGCTTGTGGAGCTGGTTGATGATGATGCCTCCGTGTTTTTCCTTCCATTCCCAGACTTTTTCCAGGAAGGCTTCTCGTCCCAGGTCATGGCGGCTCTGCCCCGTCGTCTGCTTGAGATCCTTTTCCACCCGTACTTGCGTGGCTATTCCGGCGTGGTCCGTGCCCGGCAGCCACAGGGCTTCATATCCCTTCTGGCGCGCGCGGCGCACCAGGATGTCCTGGATGGTGTTGTTCAGCACATGGCCCAGGTGGAGCACTCCCGTGACGTTGGGGGGAGGGATGACGACGGAGTAGGCAGGCTTTTCAGAAGCCGGGTTAGCCTTGAAACAACCTTCTTCAATCCAGCGGGATTGCCATTTTTCTTCCACTAGGGACGGATCATATGCTTTGGGCAGATCAGACATGGGCAAAAGGGTACCATAAAGTTTTTTTCTTTCAATCCCTACCTGCCCGGCGGAGGGCGGAAAAACCGGCTCTTTCCTCCCCCGGAGCGGCGGTATGAAAAAGCCGCCGGCTCCCTGGCGGGAACCGGCGGCTGGAGTGGAGGTTTTTCCCAAGGTTTATTTGACCGTCACGGTCGTCTGGGCCGGCTTGAGGCCGTTGGAGATGACCTGGAGAGTCACTTTTCCGGATTCACCCTTGCGGGAACGCAGAATGACCTGGGCAAGGCCGTTGAAGGCCTTGATTTTCATGATGTTTTTGTTTTCCGGGTTCGCCATGGTGGTGAAGTCCGTGGGATCGCCGTTGCAGATGCCGGCAATGTCCGCGGGGCCGCTTACCTTGAAGGTGAGCTGGTTTTTGCTGCGGGGCACCATGCGGCCCTGCGCGTCGCGGACGGCCACGGTGACGTAGGAGAGGTCATAACCGTCTCCCTTGATTTCACTGCGGTCCGGCTTGAGGGTGAGCGCCGCCGGTTTTCCGGTGGTGGTTACCGTGTCGGTAGCCCAGGGCTTGCCGTCTTTTTTGACGACGACCTTGAGGGTGCCGGGCGTGTATTTCACGTCTTCCCACACGAGGCGGTAGCGGTCTTTATCACCGGTGCCCTTTTTGCGGACTCCCTGGGATTTCCCGTTGAGGAAGAGTTCCGCTTCATCCCCGCTGGTGTAGACGTGCACGGGCGTTACCTGGCCCTTGCGTTCCGGCCAGTTCCAGTGCGGCAGGATGTGGGCCATCTTGACATCCGGCCTCCAGTGGGCCTGGTAGATGTAGAAGCGGTCCTTCTTGAAGCCGCACAGGTCCACGATGCCGAAGTAGGAACTTCGGGAGGGCGCGCGGTTGCCCAGCTTCTTGAGCTCGGCCATCATTTTTTCACGTTCCGGACCTTCCGGCACGTTCAGGGCATTGGTGGCGTCCAGGTTGTACGGGGTGGGTTCTCCCAGGTAGTCAAAGCCCGTCCACACGTATTCGCCCGCACTGTTGGGGTTGTCGTCCTGGGCGGCGAATTCCACGTCCGGACGGTAGGCCCAGCCGGGGGCGTAGAGGTCATAGGAGCTGACCTGGTAGAGGAAGAAGCCCTTGCTCTTGTTCCAGTCCACGGGGAAGAAGTATTCTCCACGCGTGCTGACGCAGGATGAGGTTTCACTGGCGTAGAAGGGCTGGTCCGGGCGGTCCTTGGAGAAGGCCTTGTACGCCCAGGGCTTGTAGTTGTAGCCATAGACGTCCATGGTGTCCGCAAAGCCGTTCCGGGCGGCGCCTGCGTCATTGCAGCCGGCCGTCACCTTGCGGGTGGGGTCTTCCCGGTGGAAGAGGTCCGTGAGGTTCTGGGAGACACTGTGCAGGTTTTTGTTGCCCTGTTCCGGCACTTCGTTGCCCGTGCTCCAGGCGATGACGCTGGGGTGGTTGCGGTCCCGGTGGCAGAAGTTGACCAGGTCGCGTTCATGCCATTCGTCAAAGTAGTTGTGGTAGTCCTGCCCTTTTTTGGCGCTGTGCCACATGTCGAAGAGTTCGTCAATGACCAGGATGCCCATCTTGTCGCACAGGTCCAGCACTTCCGGCGCGGGAGGGTTGTGGGACGTACGGATGGAGTTGACGCCGAATTCCTTCAGGATTTCAATCTGGCGTTCGTAGCCGCGCGTATGGGCGGCTCCGCCCAGGGGCCCCAGGTCATGGTGCTGGCAGACGCCCTTGAGCTGCACGCGCTCCCCGTTGAGGTAGAAGCCCGTGGGCTTCCATTCAATGGTGCGCACGCCGAAGTTTGTGAGCTTCTGGTCAATGATCTTGTCGCCCAGCTTGACCGTGGTTTTCATCTTGTACAGATGGGGGGTGTTGAGCGTCCACAGGGTGGGGTTTTTAAGCGTCAGCGTGCTGGTGACCTTGCCTTTTTCCCCGGCGGGGATCGCTTCCCCTTTGGTAGTGGTTGTGGCCACCACCTTGTCGCCGTCCAGAATTTCTTCCGTAACGGAGGGGGTGACGGCCTTGTCCGTGGTGTTTTTCACCGTGGTGTCCACTTCCACCTTGGCGGAGGATTTGGTGATTTCCGGAGTTTTGACGAAGACTCCCCAGTGTTCGATGTGCACGGGGTTGGATTCCGTGAGCCACACATGACGGTGGATGCCGCCGCCCGGATACCAGCGGGAGGAGTTGGGGGGATTGTCCACCCTGACGGCGATGGTGTTTTTCTGGCCGAATTTCAGGAAGGGCGTGATGTCCACGCGGAAGGATCCGTACCCGTATTTCCATTCTCCGGCCAGGTCTCCGTTTACATAGATTTTCGGGCGGGACATGATGCCGTCAAAGTCCAGATAGAATTGGTTGCCCTTGGCGTCCGCCGGTACTTCCAGCGTTTTGCGGTACCAGCCGATGCCGTCCCACGGGAGCTTGCCTGTTTCATTGGGAAGGTCCATGCGGTATGGCCCTTCCACACCCCAGTCATGCGGCAGGTTCAGGGAGCGCCAGTTTTTGTCGTTGAAACCGGGGCTGGAGGGATGGTCCGCCTTGCTGGCTCCGGCGGCGGCCTGCGGGCGGATGATTTCCCCCTTGCCGTCTTTGAAGGTGATTTCACGGATGCTGGCCCAGTTGCTCTGGTTGTTGCCCGTGACGGTGACGCGGAAGTAGCGGGGCTTGCCGGTTTTGTTTTCCACCGTGTCTTCCTTGGAGTCGTTCTGTCCGGAAGTTTTGTCTTCAATGGTCGTCCAGCGTTTTCCGTCACCGGAGCCTTCCAGCTTGAAAAGATGGTTGTTTTGTTTTTCCCACAGAATGCTGACGGTTTTCACGTCTACGGGGCGTCCCATGTCCACGGTGATTTTTTCCCCGCTTTTGCCGCCGTCGGCACACCAGCGGGTGGATTTGTCCCCGTCCACGGCATTATCTGCCGGATTGCCTGATTCCTCACTGGTGGCAGTGGCGAATCCCATGGCTTTTCCCGGTTCCGGCTGCGTACTGCCATCCGGCATTTTTCCGAAACGGGCAAATTTCCAGTTCCAATCCAGGCTCTCCGTTTTGGTGGCGTCCAGAGGCGCCGCCATGAGGCTGGCGATGCTGAACGCAGTAATGCAGAGGGTCGTGCGTGTAATGTTGGTGAACATATCTGTGATATTACGACTGGAAATTTGCAATCTTGCAAGATTTTTATTCAGCAGAACGCGGTTTCTGTACGGATTCCATCACCAGGGCTTCACGTATCCGGCGGGATGACTTGCAGCCGCCGTCCGGTTATGTATGGAGGCGTCTTCCGGAAATATGGTTGAGAGGAAGATGCCCCCGGTCAAAAAGAGAGGACGAATGAATCGGTTGGATGGACTGGAGCCGGGGGAATGAAAAAGAGAATGCCGGACCGGCCTTGTTGAATGGGCCGGTCCGGCAACGGGGGGAAGGGAAAACCGGGGGAACTCAGATGTACACTTTGACGATGGCTTTTTTCCGGAGGCGTTCCACCCATTTTTTATAGCGTTCATTGCTGCGCTTGTTGCGCGCCATCATGTCAATCTGCTCCTTGATGGCGGAAAGAGGCGGGGGCGGGGCCAGTTCCTTTTTTTCCACCAGCACGATGGTGAAGCCGGAGGAGTCTACCAGCGGCCCGATGATTTCGCCGGGCTGCGCGCCAAAGATGATGGCGGCGGATTCCGGGGAGAGCGTGGAGCGCTCCGTGACGGGCCAGTCGCCGCCTTTTTCCGCATAGAGGTCCTTGGAGTACCGCTTGGCCATGTCTTCAAAGGCGGCGTTTTTGGATTTGATTTCCTTGGCGATGAGCTCCGCCAGGTTGAGCTGCACTTCCGGCGTGGAGGCGGAGTCGTCCCCCAGCATGGGGATGAAGATTTTCTTGAATTTGATTTTGTCCTTGGTCAGGTCCCGGTATTGTTCCTTGGTGGCCTCGTATTCCTGCCGTATTTCTTCCGGGGTGGGCGGTATTTCCTGGTCGTATTTGGAGGCGCGCATGATCTGGACCTGGAGCTGTTTTTTCGTCATTTCCCGGAAGGCGCGGATGGTCATGCCGGAAAGGTTCAGGTTTTTCAGGAAGGCGGAGCGGTCGCCGTTGAAGGTGGTCAGGATGGTGCGGTTGATTTCCTGGTCAATGAGGGAGTCGCGGATGACGCCGCCCAAGCCTTCGAATTCGTTGCGAAGCAGTTCGCGCTCCACCAGGTCTTCAATGATGTTTTTTTTCGCCAGGGCGAGCTGTTTGTAGAATTCGGGCCCCTGCTTGGGGTACTGGGCCGCGAGCTGCGCGCCGATGGGCATGAGCCGCACGCTGACTTCATTGGCCGTGATCGGGCGACCGTTGACGGTGGCCGCTATCCGGTTGACGATGCGCTGGGGCTGCATGCGGGAGGCCGGCGCTTCGTTCGGGGAGATGCGCTTGGATTCGTCCGGACGCACCGGTTCCCTTCCTTCATCCCCGTGGAGCTGAACGGCCCGCGGAAGGGAGGCCCGTGAATCCACGATGCTTTGCGCCTGTGCAGATAAGGCCATGGTACAGATGAGAAGCGCCTGGATGTGGGTCCTGATATTCATGGAGGGGAGAAAAAGAAGCTTTAATGTTTCCGGATGATAGGGAACGGCCCTGTAAAGACAATCTATTTCTGGGTATGTATGGACACCGCCCCGCAGGGGAGGGAGGGCGGTCTCCGCATTTTTGCTGACTGTGGATGTGCTTGGTAAATGCCGTTTTTCCCTATACAGTGTGCGCCGATGCATGATTGCCGTTTATTGAGGGGAGTGGTCCGTTCCTCCCGTCCGGCCAATATTCCCACGCTGT
Source organism: Akkermansia muciniphila (assembly GCA_947624785.1). Lineage (GTDB taxonomy): Bacteria > Verrucomicrobiota > Verrucomicrobiia > Verrucomicrobiales > Akkermansiaceae > Akkermansia > Akkermansia muciniphila_F. The sequence continues at coordinate 272,854 of CANQLV010000002.1, forward strand.
TCACCAATGCGGCCGTGGCGTGGGCTGCCGTACGGGGAGCGGAGCTGCCGCCTGCCGGCCTGTACGCGGGCGTAGTGCTGATGGGGCTGTGCTTTTATTTGTACGGCATGTGGGAGAACGACCGTGTGGATGCCAGGTGGGACGCTTCCCGTTATCCGGACCGTCCCGTGCCGTGTGGTGCGGTGAGCGTGTCCGTGCTGAGGCTGCTGTCCCTGGTGGCCGGGCTGTCCGGACTGGTGCTGAATATGGCGCTGGGCGGGGAGTTTGCCGCGGGCGCTGTACTGCTGATTGTGATTTCCCTGTACAATATGTTTCACAAGTTGTGGAGCGGCTCCGTTTTTCTGATGGGGCTGTGCCGCGGGCTGTGGGTGCTGACCGCCGGGCTGGTGTTTGCCCATGCGGGAGGGGAACCCGTGCTGCCCGCGTTCCTGCTGTGGTATGCTTTCAGCCTGTTTGCGTTTACCTGCGTGATTTCCATGGTGGCCCGGCGCGAAGCGGGCAGGCCCCGGGTTCAGGCGGCCGTGGTGCTGCTGCTTTCCGGCATGTGCCTGTTTGATGCGGTATGGCTGTTGAGCCTGGGTTCCCTGCTGTGGATCGGCGCCGTTTTATTGTGGGCGGGAACGCGGCTGCTGCAGAAGCTCGGCTGCCGGGCTACATAGGTTTGGATTGAATTTACATGGAAAGTGTGCATCATCTAACGCGAGAAAGTGGGTTATGAATGAATTGATCATCAAGATAGGACCGTTGTTCTGGGTTTTGAGCGTCCTGGCCGTGTACGCGCTGGCGGTTGTTGCGGAGCGGATTTTATATTTCCACAGGATTCAGATTAATACCGGGGATTTTTTAAGGGGTATTTCCAAGCTGGTGAATGCCGGAAAGACGGATGAAGCCCGGCATGAGGCTTCCATTCTGCCGGGACCGGCGGCCCGCGTGGTTGCCTCCGTGCTGGCGCATGCCGGATTGCGGCGTGAAGAGCTCCGGACCGTGGCGGAGGATTCCGTGCAGATGGAGGTGTTCCAGATTGAGAAGAATATCCGCGGCCTCCTGGTAGTGGCTACGGTGAGCCCGCTGATAGGCGTGCTGGGGACGATTCAGGGGCTGGTGGGTTTTTATTCCCAGCCGGGCCTCCTGGAAGGGAAGGCCCCCACCCTCGCCATGTCGGACGCCGTTTACCAGGCCCTGCTGAGCTCCGCCCTGGGGCTGAGCATTGCGATTCCCGCTTATTTGTTTTATTCCTACCTGGCTTCCCGCTCACGCCAGATTGTGCATTCCCTGGAACGGGCCGGTACGGAGGCCGTGTGCCTGGTGTGCGACGCCCGCCAGAGGAGGGAGGAAGGGGAGAGCATGACCGGACGGGGAGTGCAAGCGTAATAGGGAAGGAGGAAAGGCATGCAGATCAAGACGCGCTCAACGTTGCCCGCCGGGGCGTTTTTCATGCAGGTGGTCGTCCTGCTGGATTTGGTCGTGCTTGTCTGCGTGCTGACGATCATGACTTCCCGCGTGGGGATGGCGTACGGGTATGAGGTGAAGGCCCCGTCCTCCCGTTTCCTGATGAACATTGTGGGGGATGTGGAGTTTATTTCCGTCACGGCCGGCGACCAGCCCGCTTTTTACATCGGGAACCGCCTGGTTGAAGGCGGACTTCCGGGCGTTTCCGCAGAATTGGACCGGATTTCCCGGGAGAATGAGGGGGACGGCGGACGCATGGGGATTGCCCTGCGGCTGGATTCCGCCGTTTCACGGGCTCTGGAACAGCAATTGGTGGATATGGTGCTTGCCAAGGGAATGACGTGCTATATTGCCGCCGAGCCCGCGGATTGATCTTTTTTCCATTCTGCCGCATGAAGCTGAACAAGAAGAGCCGGGCCAAGATTTTCGACCTCCACGTGGGGTTGACGTTTGACTGGCGGGAGACCGGCATTTTGCGCTGGCGCATTTTGCTGTGGATGCTTTTGTTCGGCGTTTGCGCATCCGTGGCTGCCGTGTTTGTCCATGTGGAGGTGCCGGGAGTCCGCCGCAGTGGGGGCCAGCCGGGCGCCGTGGTTTTGCTGCCTGCGGATAACCCGCGCCTGCACCAGTATGTGCTGCGCAATACTCCACTGCCCGTGAGAGGGCCCGTCTGGGCTGATCCGGTGACAGCCGGCCCGATCGGGGAAACGGGCGTGACTCTGTCTTCCCTGCGTTCCGCCGATACGCCTCTGGCCCCTCTTCCCCCCGTGTCCGTTCCCACCGTGGCCGACCAGGTATGGCGCATGTGGCAGCATCCGGATTTCCATATACGCGCCATGATGAATTCCTGCCTGGATGTTTCCGGCACGTGCATTCCCTACCTGTCTTTTTGTTCTCCGGGGCTGGACGGCCGGATTGTTACAGCCGGTTCCCTGTCCGGTTTTTCCAGGAGCGAGGACCATACGGGGCTGAGAAGCGAGTTTTTTGTGGTAGTGGATGTCTGGGGCGTTCCCTCCCAGGTGCTGCTGCTGGAGTCTTCCGGCAGCAGTGGAGCGGACGAGTCCGCCATGAGGTTTGCGCGGTCCCTGCGCTGGGTTCCGTCCCGGGAGCCGCGGAGCGGCACCATGTCCATTGAATGGAGGGAGGAAGAGCCGTGACCATGTCCCTCCACGATTTTTTGCTGCGCCTGTTTCTACTGGCTGCCGGCGGTTTTTGCGCCGTGGTGTTCATTTGCCTGGCAACGGGGTGGGTACGGTCTTTCCTGGACCAGCGGCGCAAGGCCAGGTGCCGGATATGCGGGTTCCGGTTTTATGTGGAGGACGGGAATTCCCATGCGGAGTGCCCGCATTGCGGCGCGGCCAACAGAAGGGGCTGAAAAAAGCCCCGGGCGGAAGATCGCGCGGGGCAGTGGGGCCGGATTAATAAATCCGCAAGGATTCTTCATCAATGGGCAGCGAGTCCATGCCCAGGTCTTCCGCGCCGTGCGTTCCCATTTCCTCCCGAACATGGATGACGTCCACCCGGCTGCTCTTGCCTTCACCGGAACGGTAGCGGATGCGCGGTTCCCTGATGACGACGGTGTTTCCGCCCATGGCCGCAGCCTCCCTGGTGAAGTAGTCGATCAGTTCCTTGTCTTCCATGGAGACATGGACAATGCGCCCTTCAGGACCGTTAAAGTGCCCTACGTTGGTATATTCCCCCATGGGGTATTCGTCAATGACCAGAACTTCGTTCTGAGGGATGGGCGCACGCGGAGGACCGGAAGTGACCGGCGTCCACGCATTGGATCCCGAGGGGGAGGAACAGGCTGCAATCAGGCTTGTAATGAGGCAGAAGGCCAGACTGAAAAAAGGCGCTTTCATGGTTGTCCTGCCGTCAATAATCGGCAGGCGGCACAAAAATGCAACGGTAAACTTCGTTGCCGTCATGAAAGATTTGCACCATGACACGTTCCGGAGTTCTTTTAACGCAGTAGGAGTCGTGTTCCTCCGGAATGGGGGGCGCGTAACGGCGCGTGCCGCGGCGTGCAAAGACATGCTGGCGGAATACTCCCACGACGGCATGATTGCTCATTTTGACAATGGTATAGTAGTCGCTGGTAGGGAGGGTGATGGAAGGTGGAACGTCTTTGGCACTCACGGGCAGGATTATAGAGGGCGGCTGAAAACAATGTCGAACCTGAAATGTGGCATGGGATCACGTCCGGAACGTTGGCGCGCTAGTCCGTCCGCCCCATCATTTCCCGTGTTTCCTGGATAGTGCGGGCCTGGGCCTGGCGCGCGCTCATCATGGTGGGTTGTTCAAAGCTCTGCCGCTTGGCTTCAATGTCCCGGTTGACGGTGCGTCCGAGGTGTTTGTCCGCCTCCTTCCAGGAGCGGCCCTGGAGGTCGGATTGCTGCGTGGCGTATCGCTTGGAGGCATCCTGCCAGGACTGGGTGTTCACGCCCTTGGCCCGGGCAATGAAGTCCGGTGTTTCCATCTTTTCATCCGTGAAGGATTTGACGCCGTCCCATTTCCTGGTTTCAAACTGGGTAGCGGCTCCGTCAAATTTCTTTTTTTCAAAGGCAGTGGTTTCGAAGGCCTTTTTCTCAAATTGGGACGTGTCGCCGTTGTACCGTAGCCCTTCAAAGGAGCTCCGCTTCTGGGAGACCATCTTGGTGTTGCCTTCCTTGTCCGTTTGCTGGCCGAAGCCGCCGGCGAATTTCGCCTCCAGGGCGTCCATCAGCTCCGCGTCCGTTTTTGCCGAGTCCGGACTCTGTTTGGGTTGAAGGCTGGTGGTCACCGTACGTTCGGTGGCACAGGAGCAGAGTCCTGCGGCGGCGATCAGGAGAATGTGCTGTATCCGGAACATGCTCACGGTTCCCTATATTCCCGATTGCCGCGCAAATTGCAAACAAAAAGGCGCCTCCATTGCTGAATGGAGACGCCCGGTGTAATTTGTCTGGTTCCTGCGGGGATTACTTGGAGGCGGTCAGCTTGGCGACCTGGTCCTTCAGTTCCTTGCCGACCTTGAATTTAACGACGGAGCGGGCAGGAATCGGCACGTCCTGGTCAGGATTCTTGGGATTGCGGCCTACCTTGGGCTTCACTTCCTTCACCTGGAAGGTACCAAAGTTGCGAATCACCACACGGTCACCTTCCGCAAGTGTGCTGGAGATAATGTCCACGGCACGCTGTACGATGTCGAACACTTCAATCTGGGTGAAGTTGGTTTCGGCGCTGATCTTGTTAACGAGGTCTCGTTTTGTTAATGTTTTAGCCATATGGAGTGCAGAATGATATGAATGTATGAGTTTTATAGTTCAGCGTGCGTGATTTGTCTCCTAAAAAATCACACAATCCGTGGCATGCTCGATTTTTGCGTCCTCAACCGCGTAATGCAGGGATTTTGCTTGACCGGAACGGTTTGAATGCTTCCATTATTCCCCGCCGGACGTTCCGGCGCCGGGAGGGAGCATATGCGCACCACGTTTACAACCATGCTGACTGACGCTCAGGCCGGAAGGCTTGAGTCCATTCTTGAGGGAAAGGGGTTTGAAAAAAGGGAGGTTCCCTACGCGCGCTTTTCCTTTGCCGGGCCTTCCCTGCTGGTGACGGTTTATGAGAAGAAGAACAAGCTTCTTCTGCAGGGGAAGGGAACGGACGATTTTATAGAGTTTACGCTGGAGCCGCAGGTGACCGGCCTGCTGTCACTGCCGGAGGAAGCGGAAGAGGAGGATGGGAGGACGGGAGCCCATTTCGGCATTGACGAGAGCGGCAAGGGGGATTACTTCGGCCCTCTGGTGGTGGCCGGTGTTTATGCGGACGGGCGCACAGGCGCTGCACTGCGCAAGCTGGGCGTCTGTGACAGCAAGCTGGTGGGGTCTTCCGCCAGAATCCGTTCTCTGGCGGAAGGGATACGCAGGGTGCCCGGTATCCGGTTCCATTTGGTGAGCATCGGGCCGGAGAGGTACAACCAGCTTTATCCAGAGTTTAAGAATTTGAACCGTTTTCTGGCCTGGGGGCATGCTACGGTGATTGAGGGCCTGGCGGCCAAGGTGCCGGGCTGCCCCATGGCGCTGAGCGACCAATTTGCCAATCCGTTTGTTCTGAAAAGGGCGCTGGCGGCCAAAAAGCTGTCCATCCGGCTGGAACAGCGTGTCCGGGCGGAGAGTGACGTGGCGGTAGCCGCGGCATCCATTCTGGCGCGTGAACGTTTTGTGAACTGGATGGATGCAGCGGGAGAGGCCGCCGGCATGAAGCTGCCGCTGGGGGCTTCCGGCCAGGTGGTAAAAGCCGCCCGCCAGTTGGTAGCCCTGCATGGGGAGGAGATGCTTCCAAAGGTGGCCAAGATGCATTTTAAGACCACGCAGAACGTGTTGAAGTGAAGAGTCAGGCCGGCGTGGCGCAGGGCGGCGCTTCCCTTTTCCATTTCCCGTCTCCCACGGAGAGGACGGTGATTCTTACCCTGTCCAGCCCGTGGTGTTTCATGTCCAGCCGTTCGGCGGCTTTTTCACTCAGGTCAATGATGCGGTTTTTGATGAAGGGGCCCCGGTCGTTAACGCGCACTTTCACGGTCTTCCCCGTGCGGAGGGACTGGACGAGCACCTCGCACGGGAGGGGCAGCGTGGGATGCGCCGCATGCAGATGCCAGGGGCGCACGTTTTCCCCGATGGCCGTTTCCCCGCTGACGAGCCCCCATAGCGCGCATTCATTGTAATGGGAGGCGATGCCCGTTTGTTCATAGGATAGCGCCTGTTCCACGCTCATGGGGTGGTAACGGTGGCCCCGGATGGTGTAGGGGCGGGTCATGTAGCCCCGGTAGTCCCGGCTTTTGGGTGAGGAGGAGCAGGAGGCCAGCCATAACAGCCCGGCCAGCATGGCCGCTCCCCTGATGATGCCCGTCTGCATGCCTTATATATGGCCGGGAAAATGGGGTAATGCAAGACGCCGATGCGTTTTCCCGCTCCGGGGAGGACGGGCCGCCGGGAATGCGTGCGTGCCTGCGGCAGCCGGACCACTGAGGTAGGGGGAGGAACGGAATGGCCTTTGCCGATCTTGTTTTAATTTTGGTTGACTTGACAGGGCCGCTTGCGTAGCGTTGGTGCGATTCTGGGAACTTACTACAAATAATAGATAACATAATGAGCAGACAGGCATTTTATCCGCATCTCTCAGTGGATTGTGTGTTGATCGGGTTCGATGAGGAAGGGCTGAAGGTTCTTCTGGTTGAAAAGACACATGTCGCACCTGGCCATACCGGCGCTATTTCCAAGCTGCCCGGTGATTTGATTTATGAGGAGGAAGAGCTTGACGCCGCCGCACGCCGTATCCTGTTTGACATGACCGGCATGTCTTCCCCTCATTTGGAGCAGTTCCATACCTTCGGCGCGCCGTCGCGCATCAAGAATCCGGCGGACAGGGAGTGGGTGGAGGCTATCTCCGGCCAGAAGATAGGCCGCCTGGTGACAGTGGCTTACATGGCCATGCTGAGGATTTCCACCAAGCTGCGCAAGCTGATGGAGAGCCACAAGACCCGCTGGGTGCCCGTGGACGGCCTGCCGGAGCTGGCGTTTGACCACCGGGACATTATTGATCTGGCTCTGGAGAGGATTCGTTCTTCCGTGAAGAAGGAGCCCGCGCTGATTTACGACATGCTGCCCGCCAAGTTTACAGCGCTTCAGCTCCGGCGGCTGAATGAGGAGATTCACGGCAAGCCCATGGACGTGCGCAATTTCCACAAGAAGATCGCCTCCCGGCCCTACATTGTGCCGCTGGATGAGAAGGAGGAGGGTGTGGCCCACCGCGCCGCGCGCTATTACCGTTTTGACCGCAAGATTTACAACCGCCTTTATTACCGGAGCTGATGCCGCACGGCTGTCCGGGTGCGGCTGTTCCGCTTTTCCTGGCCTCTTCCCGCCATGTTTGCGGGGAGGGGCTCTTCTCATTTGACAGAGTCCGTTTTGTAACGCATCTTATCCGCACGTTGATTTCCATGACAAATCCGGCCTTCATCCCAGACGATTTTTTCAAGGTGCTGGCGCCATCCGATATTTTTGGCGCGGACGGCCCGTTTGAAGTGGATTTGGGCTGTGGGGACGGAGGGTTCCTGCTCCAGATGGCGGCCCATTATCCGGAGCGCCGTTTTCTGGGCATTGAGCGGCTGCTGGGCCGCGTGCGGGGCGTTTGCTCCCGTGCCGCCGTCCGCGGCCTGGAAAACGTGAAGGTGCTCCGGGTGGAGAGCCGTTATTTCCTGGAATGGATGGTGCAGCCCGGCTGCATTTCCCGGCTGCACTATTTGTGCCCGGACCCCTGGCCCAAGGAGAGGCACCACAAGAACCGTCTGGTGCAGGATGATTTTCTGCCCGTGCTGCACCGTTCCCTGGCCGGCGGCGGGGAGTTCCTGTTCAAAACGGATCATGAGGATTATTTCCGGTGGGTTCTGGACCATGTGGCGCGCAGCGGCCTGTTCAGCCGGACCGGTTGGGAGGATGATGAGTTTTTTTATCCCCGCACGGATTTCCAGCTTCAATGGGAGTCCATGGGAAAACCGATCTACCGCGCCCGCTTCATTAAATTGCAGAAAGCCTGATTCCGATGCCTTTTACACTTTACCAGAAAGATTCCTCCACGGCTGCGCGCCTGGGCGCGCTTGATTTGCCGCACGGCCGGGTCCCCACCCCCATTTTCATGCCGGTGGGAACGCAGGGCTCCGTGAAGACCATGCATCCGCAGGATCTGGAGGCGCTGGGTGCCCGGATCATTCTGGGGAATACCTACCATTTGTCCCTGCGCCCCGGTTCCGCGCTGATCCGGGAAATGGGCGGACTGCACCGGTTTTCCTCCTGGAACCGCCCCATTCTGACGGATTCCGGCGGCTTCCAGGTCTGGTCCCTTGCCAAACTCCGCAAGATTACGGAGGAAGGGGTGCGCTTCCAGAATCATCTGGACGGCGCGTACATGATGCTGAGTCCGGAGCGTTCCATGGAGATCCAGGCGGACCTGGGCAGTGACATTGCCATGCTGTTTGACGAGTGCCCCCCCTATCCCTGCGACAGGAAGTACGCGGAAGCCTCCCTGGGCTATACGCTCCGGTGGGCGCGCCGCTGCAAGGACTGGGTGCGGGAGCACCAGCCCCGTTCAGGGGAAGGGCGCCAGCATCATTTCGGCATTGTACAGGGGTCTGTATATGCGGATTTGAGGAAAAGGTGCGCGGAGGAACTGGGTGCCATGGATTTTGACGGTTATGCCATCGGGGGCGTTTCCGTGGGAGAGCCGGAGGAGGAGATGCTCCGGGCCATCGACCATTCCGCGCCCTGGCTGCCGGAGGACAAGCCGCGGTACGCCATGGGGCTGGGTACGCCTCCCCAGCTATTGGAGATGATCGCCCGCGGCGTGGACATGTTTGACTGCGTGATGCCTACTCGCCTGGCGCGCCACGGCGTGGCCCTGACTCCGGACGGCCCCATGCATATCAAGAACCAGCGCTGGGCGGCGGATTCCCGCCCGATCGATCCGGAAGGGCATCCGCATGTCACACAATTCTCCCGCGCTTATGTGCGCCACCTGTTCAAAGCCGGTGAAATACTCGCTTTAAGATTGCTTTCTTTCCAGAATCTGGAATTCTATCTCCGGCTAATGGTTCAGGCGCGTGAGGCCATAGCCGCCGGCACGTTCGGCTCCTTCAAGGATTCATTCATCGCGCGGTACAAAGCAAACGACATTTTATGAATATCTTCATGTTAGCACAGGCTCAGGATGCGGCGGCCGCCGCCGGACAGGAACCCTCCAATATGTTCCAGCAGATTCTCAGCAGCCCCATGTTCATGTTTGTGATCATCATCGTCCTGTTCTGGGTGATGCTGATCCGCCCCCAGAGAAAGGCCCAGAAGGAACAGCAGGCGCGCATCGCGGCCCTGCAGCGCGGGGACAAGGTGGTCACGAACGCCGGGCTGCACGGATTTGTGGAAAAAGTGAATGACCGCACCGTCTCCCTCAAGATTGCGGAAGGCGTGGTGGTTGAACTGGAAAAGAACGCCATCGTTCAAGTGGAGAAGTAAGGGTTTCCGCCTTCCGTACGTTTTCAGCATCCGCCCGTGTCGCCTGACGGCAGGGGCGGATGTTTATTTTTGAAACCGTTTTTTCCCGGCGGGGTTAATAAGAATGATCATGAGATTGCCTCACACGTTCATCCTGTCCTGTTCCGCGGCGTTGGCGTTCGGTTTTCTGCCGCCTGCGGCAGGTCAGACCGCGGCTTCCGTAGACCGCAATGAAGAGGAGCCTGTTCCCAGGCCCGGACTGGAATGCCTTCAGGTAACCCTGCTGATCCGCCAGATGGTTCTGGACCGGTATGACAGCACGGGAACGGGCATTTTGTCCGAACAGGACAAGGCCCGGCTGGTGGAGGATGCGCGCGCCGCGCAAAGGGAAGCCCGGAAGAAGTTCCTGATGCAGTTTGACAAGGATGGGGACGGAAAGCTTTCTCCGGAAGAGTACAAGGCCTTCCGGGAGCATGTGGAGAAACGCCGCGGTTCCCGCAGGCCGGACGCCGCCCCGGACAAGCGGGGCGAGCTGCCCCCTCCTCCCCCCCCTCCCGGCGAAGGGAGGGAAATGGCCATGGTGGAAATCCGGACGGCGGCCCGGAAGCGCTTCATGGTGGCTCCCGGCCTGTTCCTGCTGACCCGGAACATGCTGATGCAGAAGTATGACGCCAACGGAAACGGCCGCATTGATCCGGAGGAGCATGCCGCTGTCATGAAGGATGCGGCGGCTCTGTACCAGGCCAGAATGAAGGAGATGATGGACCTTTACGATCTGGACCAGGATGGCGTGCTCAGCCCGGTGGAGAAGGAGCAGGCTCTGGCGGACAGCCATAAGGACAGCCCCCTGTATGCCATGGAGGAACCGGACGACATCGACCTGTTCATCCGGGCGAATATCAGTGAAGTGCTGCTGAAGGAGGCGCCCGTGAACAGCGGGGAGGATAAGGGCTCGGAATAATTTTATTCTTCATGATGGAGAACCCTCTGGAACCGGAACAGGCCTTCCTGCAATATCTGGAGGTGGAAAAGCAGGCCTCCCCCCATACGGTGGAGGTGTATGCCCGCGCGCTGCGCCAGTTCCGGGCCTGGGCGGGAGGGGCGTTCACGGGGTGGGAAAACTGTACTCCGGACCAGATGAGGGACTGGCTGTTCCAGGAATTGAAGGATGAGGCCGCTACGGCCTCCATCCGCCTGAGGTTTGCCGCCCTGCGCAGTTTTTACCGTTTCATGATGCAGCGGCACGGTCTGGAAGCCAGCCCGATGACGGGCGTCTCTCTCCCCAGGAAAAAGAAAAACCTGCCCGTTTTCCTGACGCTTAACCAGATGCTGGAATTGCTGGAGCTGCCGTACAAGACGCCCGTTCCTGCCAATGCCCCCGCTTGGCTCCCCTACCGTGACGCGGCCATTCTGGAACTTTTTTATTCCTGCGGGATGCGCCTGAGCGAACTGGTGGGGCTGGATGCTAGCAGCGTGGACCACCGTTTCCGGGGGGTGAGGGTGATGGGGAAGGGGCGCAAGGAGCGCATTCTGCCTGTGGGCGCTCCTGCGCTGGCGGCTCTGGAAACCTACGCCTCCATGGCCGGTCTGCCGAAGAATTCCCCCCTGTTTGTCTCCCGCATAGGAACCCGGCTCAGCGCGCGCGCCGTTCAGATGATGCTGGACAAGTACGTGAAGCTGTCTTCCATTCCCTTCACCATTTCCCCCCACAAGATCAGGCATACGTTTGCCACGCACATTCTGGATGCCGGGGCGGACCTTCGTTCCGTCCAGGAATTGCTGGGCCATGCCTCCCTGTCCACCACCCAGATTTATACGCATGTGACGCGGGCCAGAATGGCGGAAGTTTACAGGCAGGCGCATCCCAGGGCATAAGGCCGCTTTATCCCATGACGGAAGAACTCATATTCGCAGGAATCCTGCTGCTCTCCCAGGCGTCTCCGGGCCCTGACCAGGCTTTTGTCACCCGGAGCACGCTGGCTTACGGCTTTGGCGCCGGGGTGATGGCGGCTCTGGGCATTGGTACCGGGGTGATCGCTCACGCGGCGCTGGCGTGCACGGTGGGGGCTTCCGTCTTTCACAGCTCCCTGGGGCTGGTGCTTTTTTGTGCCGCTTCCTGCTGGATGCTGTACCTGGCGTGGAAGATATGGCCGCGGGGGAGGAAGGGCAGCCTCGCCGGGAGCGGGGATATTCCCCCGGCTTCCGGCATTTACCGGGATGCCCTGGTGACCAATTTAATGAACCCCAAGGCCACGTTTTTCTTCGTAGCCCTCTCCGCCCCGCTGCTGGAGAAGAATCATGACCCTTCCTATGCCCTGTTCCTTGGCGCATTGATCGTGGTGACGGGAACGGCGGGGTGGATTCTGTGGGCGCTTGTCTTCCGCTGGCAGCCCATCCGTTCCTTTTATGACCGGCATGCCGGAGGGGTGGATGGAGTGCTGTCCCTGGTGCTGGCGGGGTTTGGCCTCAGCATGCTGTACTCCTTCGGGCGCATGGCGGTGGCAAGCTTTTCCTGATGCGGAGATGGGAGGGAACGGCTTTTTTCTCGGAAAAATAACTCTGGTATTGACAATGACTCCATTATATCGCATACATCTGCACCCGCTATGGGAAGCCGAACGCGCACGCATGTGAGTGACAAGGCGCGCAAGTTCCCCATTAACACCTTTTACTTATAATTGATATGGCAGTAGCAATCAGACTCAACCGTCAGGGTTCCAAGGACCGTCCTTACTATAAAATCGTAGTTGTCGACAGCCGTGCTCGTCGCGACGGCCGTTACATCGAACAAGTGGGCTCCTATGATCCCATGAAGGAAGGCGTCAACTACACCATCAACCTGGAAAAGGTTGACAAGTGGCTTGCCAACGGCGCGCAGCCCTCTGAAACGGTCAATTCCATGATCCGCAAGGCCCGCAAGGCCTAAGCCCGGTTCTTCATCATCTTTCCTGAAGGCGCTCCTTTGACAGGTGCGCCTTTTGTTGTTTCTTGCGCTGATGCGGAAGGACTGCCAGGCGGCATCCCTGCGTCAGGAATGAGCCGGGTACGGAAAGCACCCCGTACATAGGAAAACGGCCCGGCGTTACTGCCGGCGGGACTGGAACACCCTGGCGGACTCCAGAATGCCAAACGCGATCTCATGGATGTGGAGATTGGCCGTGTCAATGGTCAGGTGCGCCGTTTCCCGGTAAAAATCATGCCGCTCTTTCATGAGGCGGGCCAGCACGGCTTTGGGATTGGGCTGCTGGAGCAGGGGGCGGTTGGTGCATCTGGAAATGCGCTGGTACAGGGTGTTTACATCCGTATGAAGCCAGACGACAAAGCCCAGCTTTTTCAGCAGATCCCGGTTTTCCGGCCTGATAGTGATGCCGCCGCCTGTGGAAATAATGCGGCTTTGTCTGGCCGCCGCCTGCAATTGGCGCAGGATTCCGGTTTCCAGGTCACGAAAATGTGATTCTCCATGAGCCTTGAAAATTTGCGGAATGCTCATTCCCGTCTGGTGCTCGATCAGCTGGTCCGTATCCGTGAAACGAAGGCTCGTCTCCCGGTGCAATTCCTTCCCGATGGTCGTTTTGCCGCATCCCATCAGTCCTATCAGGATGATGTTTGGCAAGGATGTTGGCGCGGCCCCCTTCATGGCTTGATTGTACCCAATCCAGCGGCGTGAGAAAATAACTTTTTAGCCGTATGGCCTTTTCCGGTTCCCGCTTCCACTCCGGGCGGGATGCCGTATGGGGAGGATGAAGGAGGGGCCGGTTTGGCAAATAGGGGAAAGCCTGGGGCCGCCGATGTATCGGCTGAGATGCCCGACTCCCGCGAATTTGACAGTCTCTCCCCTCCGGGAAAGGAGGTCTTACTTGACGCAGGAGCTACCTTCAGGCAAGGATAAGGCCATGCAAACCGAAATGTTCGAGGTAGACCCCCTGTCAGACAACCGCAAGCTGTATGTCCGTGCGGCGGAAGCGCTGGCCGCGGGAGCGCTGGTGGGAATCCCTACGGAGACCGTGTATGGCCTGGGAGCGGATGCCTTGAATCCGGAAGCGGTAGCCAGAGTTTTTGAAGCCAAGGGAAGGCCCTCCTTCGACCCGCTGATTATCCATGTTCATCATGGAAAGGAGGTGGAAAAATATACCGCCATTCCGGAGGAACTGAAAGAACTGGTGCATACGCTGGCTTCCAAATTCTGGCCGGGGCCGCTGACGATGGTATTGCCGAAGGCGGACATCATCCCGGACATCGTAACCAGCGGCCTGCCCACGGTGGCCGTGCGCGTAAGCGCGCATCCCGCCATGCGCGGGGTGGCGAAAGCGCTGGGGCGCCCCGTGGCCGCGCCCAGCGCCAACCGCTTCGGCCATATCAGCCCTACTTCAGCCTCCGCCGTGCAGAAGGAGCTGGATGGACGCATAGAAATGATTCTGGACGCCGGCGCCTGCTCCGAGGGGCTGGAAAGCACCATCGTGCGCCCCATGCTTGACGAGAAGGGAAAGCCCGCGCTGGAATTGTTGCGTGAAGGTCCGGTGACCCGGGAGCAGTTCCGGAACCTGGTGAAGGTGGTGCGCCGCAAGCCTGCTGGCCGCCCCGTTTCAGAAGAAGCCCCGGCGGATGCTCCGGGGCAGCTCGGCAGCCATTACGCTCCGCGCAAACCCATGATGCTGCTGGAAACCGGGGAGGAATTCGTTCCCGCGGAAGGAGTGCGGTACGGTCTGCTCTCCTATGAGGGAACGTCTGATCTTGCCCAGCAGGGCAATTGGGCGGAAGTGGTGGCCATGAGCCCCGGAAGCGGACGGTTGGCGGAGGCGGCCGTGCGCCTGTTTGCCTTGATGAGGCAGATGGATGAAAATGAAGCCATTGACGTCATCGTGGCGGAACCCGTTCCGGAAGCGGGGCTGGGCCGCGCCATCATGGACCGCCTGCGCCGCGCCTCCGCCGCCAGGGAATGACTTGTCCACGGTTCCCTGAATATGCTAAAACTCTCGCGAATCCTTTTTTAATTCTATGGCTGCCACGTTATTTGAAAAAATCTGTTCCGGGGAAATTCCCGCGGACATCGTGTACCAGGATGAACAATGCGTCTGCTTCCGGGACATCAGCCCCCAGGCTCCGGAACATCTGCTGCTGGTTCCCCGCAAGCCCATTCCCCGCCTTTCCGCGGCAGGGGAGGAAGACGCCGCCCTCCTGGGCCATATGATGCTGGCCGCCGGACGGATTGCACGGTCCCTTCACCTGGATGAAAGCGGCTTCCGCCTGGTCATCAACAACGGCCCGGACGCCGGAGAGGCGGTGCCCCATCTGCACATGCACCTGCTGGCAGGCCGCAAGCTGGAATGGCCTCCCGGTTAGGCCGGAGCGGAATTGGGGACGCCGGGATGAGGGAGGGGATGTGTCATTCCTTCCCCTTTCCAGGGATGGTGCCGCCCTGTCTGCTTGTCAGGCGCGGAGTCTGCCTGTAAGATGCATTCATGAAAAGATTGCTGGTAGAGCTTGAGAACTTGCCGGAAGCGGGGAAAAAGTACAGCGGTGAGCTGGATTCCGAAATCTTCGGCATCGATGATGAAGAGGTTACTTCCATCGGGCCTCTTGCTTTTGACTTGCACGTGCAGAGATTTGAAAACGAATTGTTCGTAAGGGGCAGTATTTCCGCTCCGTTCAAATTCCGTTGCGTGCGCTGCCTGGGCTACTTTGACTACGTGGTGGAGGTAAGCGATTTTGCCGCCTCTTTTGAAATTGAAGCACAGAGCGTTGTGGACGTTTCAGACTCCATGAGGGAGGAAATAGTCCTGGATTTTCCGGCGTACCCGAAATGTGCGGACGGAGGCATGGAAAACGACTGTATGGCGAAAACTCCGTATTTTGGAGTGGACAAAGAGGGGGGAACGGGTGTAAACAGTTCTGCCCCGAGCAAGAATAGCGGCGTGTGGGACGCCCTCAATGAGCTGGGGGATCATCATTAATCACCTTTTTACCAACTAAAATTATGGCAGCACCTAAGCGCAGAACGTCCAAGATGAAGCAGCGTACCCGCCTTGCCGCGCAGGCATGGCGCGCTCCGAAGCTCCGCAAGTGCCAGAATTGCGGCAGCAGCACCCCCGGTCATACCGCCTGCCCCAATTGCGGTACGTACACGACCCGCTCCGGCAAGGAAATCGTGGTGAAGGCGGAAGCGTAAGCTCCGCAGGCGCCGCATTTGCCTTGAAAGTTATCGCCGTACTGCGGCGCTATCATGTAGACCTCTCCAGCCGCTTTTGCTCCGCAAAGCGGCTGAACTTGCTTGAAGCAGGCTGTTTTTTCTGCTAACACACTTCTTCAACAAATACTATGAAGATTGCACTGGATGTGATGGGCGGCGACAATGCGCCCGATATTAATATGGACGGGGCGAAGCGGGCCCTGCGTGATTTCCCTCTCATTGAAAAAATCTATCTTGTGGGGAGGGAGGAGGTGGTGCGCAGCTCCTGTGACCGCTGGGGGCTTTCCGGCCCGCGCGTGGAAATCGTTCCCGCCGCGGAAGTGGTGGAAATGAATGAATCCGGGCTACTGGCGGTAAGGAAAAAGAAAAACTCTTCCATGTCCGTCTCCGTGGACCTGGTCAAGACCGGGAATGCGGACGCCGTGGTCAGCGCGGGCAACACGGGCGCGGCCGTAGCGGCCGCCACTATCAAGCTCAGACTGCTCGACGGCGTGGAACGCGCAGGCATCGTGACCCAGCTTCCGAATGAATTTGGAGTTTGCAACGTGACGGATACAGGAGCCAATCCGGACGCCAAGCCCCGGCATTTGGTGGGCTATGCCGTTATGGCCAGCATTCTGGCGCGTTCCGTATACGGCAAGCCGTTGCCCAAGGTGGGCGTCATGAGCAATGGCTCCGAGGATGAAAAGGGAACGGACTTTACCAAGGGAACTTTTTGTCTGTTGAAGCATTTGGAGGAGCGCGGCGCGCTCCCTTTTAAATTTGTGGGCAATGTGGAGGGCCATGATCTCTTTGAACATGAAATAGACGTGGCGCTGACGGACGGCTTTACCGGGAACGTCCTGCTGAAAACCTGCGAGGCCACCGCCAAGGCATTTGGCAAATGGCTGAAGGAGGAACTTCAGGCAAACCCGCTCCGCATGATGGGAGCCGCCTGCGCTTCCGGCGCATTCCGCGCCATGAAGGCGCGCCTCTCTGCGGACTCCGTGGGGGGAAGCCCCCTGCTGGGCGTCAGGGGCGTGACCATCATTGCGCATGGCAGCTCCACTCCCGTCGCTATCCGCAATGCCCTGAGAGTCTCCATGGAAATGGTGCAGCAGGGTGTCAATCCCCTCATTGAAGAGGAGATGGCCAGGCTGGGCACTATTCCGGAGGTCTCCGAAGTGTACTCCAAATAATCAATTATGTTTCATTTTCTGAAAAAGCATGCCGCTGCAGCGGCAAAAGAAGGAAAAACCCAGGAAGAGGCGGCCTCCGTTCCCCATTCCCCCGGTGACCGTCTGGACTCCAGCCTGGCAGTATCCGTGGGCCTGTGCGTGCTGGTTTTCATCGTTCTTCAATGGATGGGCAGTTACAGTCCCCATTGGGGGAAATCCTTATGGCACCATGTGTCGGAAGCCTTTTTGCTCTTCTCCGTGACGCTGGCGCTGATGCCCATGTACTGGCTCTGCGCCGGCTCCCTGCGCAGGAAAAACAAAACCTTTGTGGTCACTTGGGGGGCCATTCTGGTCCAGCTCCTGTTCTTTGGCCTCATCCGGCATGTGACGGCTGATATTACGTCCGACATCGGCAATGAACTCCTGTACCTGCCCTATATGATGGCGCCGCTGATTGTAACGGTGCTGCTGGGGCCGCTGCTGGGCATGTTCGCCACCATCTCCATCTGCATGCTCGGCGGATTCTTCATTCTGCCGGAACAGTATGTACCGGAAAAGCAGGTCCAGTTCTGGATCTTGAGCTCCCTCTCCGGCATGCTCACCGTGCTGCTTACCCATAATCTGCGAAACCGTGCCCAGCTGCTGCGCGCGGGCTTCTTCGTGGGGCTGCTCGTCATGGTGCTGTGCTGCATCATGGGCGTCATCAATCTCCAGGCGTGGGATTACAACCTGGCAGGCGTACTGGTATGCCTGGCCGTGGCGTTTGGCGTAAGCATGCTGACCAGCGTGCTGATCAGCGGCGTACTGCCTATTATAGAAGGTGTCTTTAAAATTATTACGCCCATTTCCTGGCTGGAAATGGCGGACATGAACCGTCCGCTGATGAAGAGGTTGCAAATGGAAGCTCCGGGCACCTTCCACCACTGCCTGATGGTCGCCCAGCTGGCGGAAGCGGCGGCGGAAGCCATCGGCGCCAATCCCATTGAATGCCGGGTAGCGGCTTACTACCATGACATCGGCAAAATGCAGAACCCCCTCTACTTCATTGAAAACATCATGGACGGCCCCAACCCCCATGATGAGCTCACGCCCAGCATGAGCGCCCGCATCATCATCGACCACGTTCAGGACGGGGTGGAGCTGGCCAGGGCGAACAACCTTCCGCGTCCGCTGGTGGACGTCATTGAACAGCATCACGGCACCTCGCTGGCCTACTTCTTTTACCGGAAGGCCCTTCAATACCGGGATGAAATCCTGAGCCGGGTGGAAAGCGGTCTGGCCTCTCCGGACGATGTGCCGGAAGTGGTGGAATCCAACTTCCGCTACAAGGGGCCCAACCCCCAGAGCAAGGAAACGGGCATCGTCAGCCTGGCGGACATCGTGGAAAGCGCAACTCGCTCCATGGGAAAAATCTCCTGTGAGGAAATGCAGAAAAGAGTGGATGAACTCTTGAAGCAGAGGGTGGTGGACGGCCATCTGGATGACTGCGGCCTTACCTTCGGGGATCTCAAGAAAATCCGCAACAGCTTCATCAAGACGCTGAAAAGCATTCACCACAACCGCATTGCCTATCCTTCCCACAATCCGGAGGCAAAAATTGAAAAGCCTGTTCTTCCTGTGGTGGCTGCCATGAAGGAAGAGGAAAAAACGGAGAAAAAGGAAGGCGGGGGCAAAGCTGTTCCGGAAATCATGGAACTGCCCGACGCCGGCCAGCAGGAAAAGCCCGCAGAGGTGGGGGAGAAGGACGGGACGGATACGGAGAAAAATGAAACCGCATCTTGAACTTTATAATCATCTGGAAGAGGGGCGCCTCAATCCGTCCGTTGCGGATGCCCTGGCCCGTGCGCTGGAAGCCTGTCTCCCCGCCGTGCTGGCATTGCCTGAAGGCCCTGTGCCCGTTCTCTCCGGATTGGATGAGGTGGAAATAAGCGTGGTGGACGATGAAGTGATACGGAACGTGCACGCCCGTTTTCTGAATGATCCCACGGTGACGGACGTCATCACCTTCCCGCATGGGGACGGAATGGGGGAAATCATCGTCAGTTACGATACCGCCGTCCGGCAGGCGGCGGAATTCAACGAGCCGGTTTTCAGGGAGCTCTTCCGGTACATGGTGCACGGTCTTCTGCACCTGCACGGCTACGTAGACACGGAGCCGGAAGAACGGGAGCGCATGTTCTCCCGTCAGGAACCGCTGGTGCGGGAATTCGGGGCTGCCTTGGCAGGAGGCATCTCTTTCCCGGATAACTGCTGATCCGGCGGCTGAAAGCGCGCTTTTAAAAGATACAGGCTTGCCAAGCCGAGATGAACTCTGTTAATCTTTTTCCGCGCCATGCGTCCATAGCTCAGTTGGATAGAGCAACTGCCTTCTAAGCAGTGGGTCACTGGTTCGAATCCAGTTGGACGTGCCATTATAAACCCCGTAAACTGAAAGGTTTGCGGGGTTTCCTTTTCTTTTGTCTTTGTGTTGGTTGTCCGTATGGTTGTCCGTAAAAAGAGATTATTCTTGCGGTTTAAGGGCCGCAGGGCATGCTTGGAAGTATGAAAAACACCCTTGTTGCGACGGATTATCCGAACTTGTATCGGTCAAAAGAGTCGGAAATTTTCTATGCCCGAATTGATACCGGAAGAAAAACGGTGAAAAAATCTCTTAAAACGCGCGTGTTGACGGAAGCCCTTTCCAGGCTGGCCGGGTTCCTGGCAGAGCAAGGGAGGGATGAATTACCCGTGGAATCCGTGTCTTGGTATTTGGCGGTTGATATGTACGTCCAGCGGCAGGAAATGCGCCCCCATTTGAAGCCGGCCGCTGTAGAATCCATCAAGTTCTTTTCCAGCCGCGCTAAAAAGCTTGTTGCTCGTGATATTGCAGCAGAGGCCATCACGGAACAAATGTGCCGGGCTTGGTGGAAAAAAGATGCGTTGTCTGTGTCTGCACG
This sequence comes from Akkermansia muciniphila, assembly GCA_947624785.1. Classification (GTDB taxonomy): domain Bacteria; phylum Verrucomicrobiota; class Verrucomicrobiia; order Verrucomicrobiales; family Akkermansiaceae; genus Akkermansia; species Akkermansia muciniphila_F. Next base: position 292,601 of record CANQLV010000002.1, read on the forward strand.
AACAGCAAACGGAACACTCGCTGTTGTGAAAAATGTTTTTTCCATGCTTCAGGAAGCAGGAAGTATCAAGAGCAATCCAGCATCCAAGCTTGAACGGATGACTTTGAGGAGTTCAAATCTTAACGTTCCGGAAAAAGAAGATTTCCGAAGAATCGTTGAGGAAGTGAAAAAAGCCCCTATATTAAGGAAGTGGCAAAAGAAGGGGCTATATTCCGAAGCGGCGGATATGATCGCTTTCCTGGCTTATTCAGGGTTACGTATTGAGGAAGCCCGGCGCTTGGCGTGGGGAGATATCGGGAAAGAGTCCATTTCCGTGCCTGATATCAAACATGCCACCTCACGCCGGACCCTGTACATTAACGCATCTCTGGCTGAGGTGATAGAAAGCCTCCGAAGAGAAAGACGGGGGAATAGTTCCGATGACCCGGTATTTTCTATAGAAAGCCCCCGGAAGGCTCTCACAAACGCGTGTATCAGGCTTGGACTGCCTCACGTCCGTATTCACGATTTACGGCATTTCTTCGCCACGTCCTGCATTGAGGCAGGCATTGATATTCCTACGGTGGCTAAATGGCTGGGGCATCGTGACGGCGGAGCATTGGCTATGAAGGTATATGGGCACCTCCGGGACGAACACAGTAAGGAAGCGGCCAGAAAACTCACTTTTTAAGTTATTCACAACCTGCAACTTAAAAGAAAGGGGATTTTACAGACGAATATATATTCCCTCTCGCCGTCATGAGATAGCTCGAACTGGCACCGTGTTTCTAAGCTGTTTATCGAATTCAACATTTTTAAACAGCACGGATTTTGTCGCGAAATTTACCCATGACGCCATATTTCCAAAATGATTGATAGAAAGAAAAGTTTCGAATAGAATTAATCGTATATATAAGGAATAATCTCAATCGTGTTTCCAGGTTTCCATAAATGTTTTTCTAGCATTCCTTGTGAAGTGATAACTTTGCTCTCTCTTGCGGGAATAACAGTTTGAGATGAATATGTATATTTTATTTGATAGCCATTTTTATCTTTGATTACAAGCTTGGCATCCATATTTAAATTTTTCCCAGTAGTATTGAGTATTTCTGCTTTCCATGAGTAACATACATAGTTTGTGGATTCAGATATTTTTTTGATACCTTTACTTAGAACGCTTAAAGGAGCTTCTTTACGTGCAATTTTTTGTGCTTTGATTTGCCGCTTAGCTTGTGTTTTAGTCATATTAGCAAATTCCGCCTCTATAGATGCTTTGTCTTCAAACTTTTGAAGAAAACTTTGTAATTTTTCTGCACACTCTTTAGCAAGTTCAGGATCATTTTTTTCTTTTAATAATTCTGTGAGCATCAATACTAAAGAGGTTGATGTTTTTCTTGCTTCCTTAGAAATAAGGAAAATATCTGGATGTCTATCTAATAAGGAGCACGTTGTTGATATAGCAAAGCTGGATTTATTTTTTAATGGAGCAACTAAATTTTTTAAAGCTTCCATTGGCTCAACATTAGTTCCCCATCCCCATATTTGACATCTAGCAACCATAATTTGAGAACCTATATCCCCAGCCTTTTTCCCTCGCTCGAACCACCAGAAAGCGCGTTGCTCATTTTTTGGAACTTCTTTTCCCAGCAGGTACATTCTGCCGACCTCATAGGCTGCCTCCCCGTCGCCATCCAATGCTTTTTTAGTCAGGGAATTGATCAGAGATATTTCTTCGACTTGACTAACATCAAATGAGACTTCGTGTGACTCTCCAAAGGATTTTCCCGCTCCTGAAAAAAGAAGAGTAAAACAAATATAATTAATTATTTTTTTGAAATAGATATTCATTTACTATATTCGACATTAATGTTGATTTTTGTTTTAGAATCAAATTTTTCTTTTGGTATAAAACGAGCACCTTCTACTGTAATATTTCCCTTCGCAGGTATGGAAATATCAAATTCAATGGCTTCATCTATTGTTTTTCCATTAATATCTAAAAGCTTGAAAGTCACAGATCCGTTCCATAAAGTATCAGCAGTGTTAGTAAGAAGGACTTTCCATTTATATTCAATATTTCCATCATCAAATTCTTCCAAAATTTCTGTGGAAGGATTTTCAATGTTGATTGCTTGATTCATTTTTCCATTTTTAGCTTTTTCCAATCCCCATTTATCCGTTTCTCCGTGCTTCGCTGCCTTTTCATAGAATAGAATTGCTTCGTCGTATTTCTTTTGTTCTGAATAAAAACCTGCGAGCATATGTTCTGCCAAACCGTAGTTTTGGTCCGCTGATTTTTTTAAAAGAGATAAGGCTTTCTCCTTTGATATGTTAAACTTGAGAGATGGGGAAAAAGGATCATTTCCGTCTTCATCCAACCCAGAAGAATGTAAAGCTAACGAATATTGTGCCTTGGGATGTCCGTTTTTTGCTGCTTGCCAGTAGTATTTCTCGGCTTTTACCCCGTTTTTTTTGATGCCTATTCCTCTTTCGTAGGAATATCCGACTAAGTATGCAGATTCCGCGCTACCAAGGTTAGCCGCTTTTTTTCGATATGTAAGAGCTCTGGGGAGATTTTGTTCCACACATTCACCTGTTTCGTAAGTATCGGCGAGTTTTTCTAGGGAATAAAGGTCATTTTGTTGGGCAAGCTCCCATGTAGAAACTAGGTCAGCCTTAATTATTTCGGAGGGGGCTTGAGGGATGTCCGTTGGCGTGGATGAATCTTTAAAGCATACTTTGACAACACCCCCTCCCACAAGTCCTCCAATAATCCCCGTCAACGCAACAAGTGAGATGATTTTACTATTGAGCAACATAAAGGAATCATACTGAAAAAATACACGATAAAGTCAAGAGTGAAAAAATCAATATGAATAGATAATCATCTATATGGAGTCCCGCGGAGACAACAAAAAAGCCCCTGACCCGGAGGTCAAGGGGCGAAGCATTCTAACAAAAGAGACCGAATGATAGCCTCTCTTCTCAGAATAAGCAACTCCTAAATCATCATTTCAGTATCATCATGTAAAAATATATACTGAAATTGTTATTAAGGAGACTATGCTCAACAAAAAGGAGCTGCCCCGATAAAGGCAGCTCCTGAATATAATAGGGGGAGGTGTTAATCTTCCCAGGTTCCACCTGCAGCTTCAATAGCACGCCGTACCTGCGCTATAAGATAGTGGGGGGCATTGTCATTATCGTGGCCCGGGATAGTTACCGTCTGTCCATGAGGATGATCGTATACACGATGGGAACCCCGTCCTTGTCCTTGCTGCAGAATGAATCCAGCATCTCGTAACCGTCTGATTAAATCTCGTATTCGCATAAGTGATGTTGAAGATACGAGAAGAAAGGAGAGTTTCAATGAACGCTGTCCGAATGGAAAAATCAGCCTTTTTAACAGTCTGCATTGCTTAGGAGAGATTCACCGTACTCAATTGATTGGATCACAAGAAAATTATTTTTTGGATGTCAGAGGGGTAAAGGATACTGAAAAGAGTATCTAAAAGGGTCACTTATGAAAAATATGTGATTTCTCTATCTTGATTTGGCTGAGGTCTTCTAAAAGAGCATTGCAGAATTTTATTGTCCTTTAGCTTTTTCAATACGGGTTCACAATGTTCTGGGAGCATCCATAAATCACAACATTTATCATAGAGTGCGGATTCTGAAATAGGATGATTCTCTAAAATAAAGAGTTTAAATTGTTCCTGAAGATTTTCTATATGAGTTTTTTTAAAAGCAAACAAAAGTTGACTGTCTTTATTTGGCTGATCTTCATGTAGGAAGAAATTTGCCAACCCTTCTACAGGATCTTCTTTCCAACACAGGCGTAAAAATTGATCTATTCCTCTTCTGCTTCCAGAAAAATAGATTAAGCCGTAAATATTTGTTTTTTTCTTAAAAGCAAATGATCCGAAAAATAGTTTTTTCTCTAAAGGGGCTTCTCTAAATGCTTTTAATATTTGAGTATGAACATGTCTATAATCTTTGGGATTTTTGAATTTGTATCCCATATCAGAAAATCGATTTTGAAGTTCTTTAAAACGGTGCAAAGACGAGGAAGCCATAAAAACCATACAATCTGTATAGTAGCATTTAGACAAGCTAATAAGCTTCTCCATATCGAAATGAGCCATTCCAAATTGATCAATAAAAAGAATATTTGCAGTATTTGTTTTCCTTATTTCTTCTATATGATCATTGAAGGAAGTCTCAAAATCTGATGTTTTAAACTCAATTTTTATATGTGGATGGGAAGATAGACTGTCTCCAAAAATGTCTTTGATATTTTTCTGGAGGGAGTTAATACTTTTTTCTTTACGGTCAAAAAAATGAAAATATATTGGTTTTCCCCATAGATGTTTGGTTTGAGGTGCCGTTGCCATTTCCAATATTGTTTTAATGGCAAGAAGAGGGCTACCATAACGTCCTAATGCATCCATTCCTGGTCCTGCAAAAAAGTCATAAATATTTATGGACTTAACAGGAGAAGTAGGAGGCAAATTTAGGAATACTGCGACAGCACTCTTTAGGTAACTGGCGTATATATTGAGTTTTTGAAGAGTACCTGCATCAAAAGCACGATTGTGAAATCCTGTATTACTTGACATTAACAAGCATTATACTCCTTTATATACAGGAATGCAACGGAATTCCGGTATGCTTCTATAGTGGGTTCCATCCAGTTCAGATCCTGTAACTTTTTTATTCCGCCCTCCCCATTGTTTGAAGAAGAAAGGAATGGAGCGTTTTTCCGCCTGGTCTCTGATGCTGCGTACCCATTCCGGTTTGATTGGGCGGGCGTTGGGTCCGCTTTCGCCTCCAACAATGATCCAGTCAATGAAAGATAGGTTCATGGGACCCAAGTCCTCCAGCAGGGGTTCGCAACTGAGGAAGCGAAGTGCGGCCGGCGTTTGACGGAGTGTATCAATTCTGGGGAGACCTTGCTTTTTGTTCTCAACACTTACTCCCCACCAGATATGAGGATGCAATTCCATGTTGGGAAAATTCTTCTGAAGAAAGTCTCTCATTCTTTCAGGCCTTTTTGTCAAGACCTGATAAATATGTTGTCTGGCTCGCAACATCACCTGAATGACTTGCTTGATAAATTCGTCTGGAACCTTTTCATGGAAAAGGTCACTCATGGAGTTAACGAATATCATTCTAGGCCTTTTCCATTTGATGGGAATGTCAAGGTTGTCACGGACTAGTACAACGTCAAATCCTTTTTCAAACGGATGGCCTTTGATGCCTCTCCATCTTTCAGCAAAGGCATAGGCATAGCAATTTTTACAACCATCGCTGATTTTCGTGCATCCACGAACGGGGTTCCACGTTGCGTCAGTCCACTCTATTTTACTATTATCGCTCATAAAATTCTTTTTGGATTAAGCTTTCTCCCACCTATCCAGCGTTTCCACATAGATGCCGGAGATTTTGCCGCCGTCCATGGGTTCTATGTCTCCGAAGTCGGGGTTGATGGGATGGAGGGTGTATTCCATTTTACCGGTTTCCGGGTTTTTCCTGCGGACCAGTTTTTTGAGCGTCACGCCGCGTTCATCATGGTATTGAACAATGGTTCCGGGTTTGGGGATGGGGGGGATAGTGTATTTTTTCATGATGACCACGGAGCCGTCCGGGATGGAGGGTTCCATAGAGTGACCGTTGACGCGCAGCAGGTATTCCCCTTTTTCCAGTTCACGGTATAGTCGGATGTCCTGCGGAATGGTGTCTCCATCCGCCAGGTTGCCGGCGGCAATGTTGCCGATGATTCGTCCCTGAGCCTCCAAGGGAGGGGCTGTGAATGTTTCTACCGGGGTAAACTTCTTGCGGGCTGCCTCTTTTTCTTTGGCGGCATTTGTAGTAGATGACTGTACCAAGGGGGCAAGATTCATGTTAACAGAAGGCAGTGGAGCCCCTGTTATGAGAGATTGAATGACGGCATGCCCCTCCTGTGTGGTAGCGCACCATTCCATCATTAGGGAACAGTAGGCGGAAAGAGTGATATTCAGGCGGCGGCACTCCGCCAATACAGCTTCTTGGGATTCTTCATTCAAAGTGATGAAGAGCTTTCCCATATTATCTTTGCCCTCTATTTCGTAAGGGGGGGCTTGAGTTTCTGCCATGAGCCTCTGAATAAGCAGGAGCTTGGCTTTAGGAATTTTCCCTGTGGTCGCGAACCAGTTATCTACGCTCTGTTTTGAATTCAGACCACACTGCTTTGCGAGCCATTCACGATCTTTTCTGATGGTCTTGAGCCATTTTTTTATGTCGTTCTTGGTCGGCGTCATGCATTGATATTATGTAATTTTGTGAGATTGTCAAGCTTGTTGTACGCATGATTTCTATCAAAATCAGTAGAATTTTGTTGCAAAATCTAATAGAATTGCATAAAACAATCTCATCAACCGGACGGACACATGAAACCATCAACTATTGAAATCAACATGGAAGACCTGACGGAAGCAGGAAAGCTTCTGTTGCTGGGAATCTCCGCCAAACTGAAATGTTCGCCACAGGAGGCCATGTCTTCTGCAATCAATTCCAGCGGACACCTGCTTTTTAATAGTAGCCGTCTAACCACGGCTAGTAACCTTCCCAGCCCGAAGAACCCCAAGAAGCCGGCAGCCTAATGGAAGAAGCCCTGATTGACGAATTGAAGCTGCTCGGCTGGCACGAGCTTTAACCCGCCCCCTGAACAACAATGAAAAAAATGACGAACGAACAATATTGGATGCGCCGTGACCGTGCCGAGAAAATGGGATCCCTTTACGGCTGCCCGATAGACTTTTCGGAAGACGAACTCAAGCCCCGGCCCGGTATCGTACAGAACCTTGTCTTTTCCGCTCTGCTGGTTGGAATTTTCACGATCATTTATTTCATCGTTAAATCTTAGTGAATTATGAACGGATTAGATCAATTTGTAACCTCTATTGTGGAGCAAACCATAGAATCCCTTCATGAACGTGGCTTGTTGATTTTGAATGAGTCCGAGGAAGAGAATGCCACTCGCATGTTCGACGGCAAAATATGGCTTACCCTTGAGGATCTGCGGAAACACCCTGCTTGTTTATGGGGTAGGAAAAAGGTTCGTAACCTGTTGCAGAACCATGAAATAGAAGACATTGGCACCAATCAACGCGAATACAGAATTTCCGCGATAAGCGTGTACAGGTATTTGACCCAAAAGACATCCAAAACCAGGACGGACATGAACAAACCTCCCGCTAAGCGGAAACGTAACTCCGTCAGTACCCTTTCCAACTACCCATAACCAAAAAGGCCGGGGCCAGCAGGAACTGACGCCCGACCTGAATACAATCAAACAAGGAAATAATATGAGCCTATTACAAAACATCAAGCGCGGAGTGCAGCAGCGTCCGCAGCGAGTCATCATCTACGGGCCGGAAGGCGTGGGAAAATCCACGCTGGCGGCCGGGCTGCCCGCTCCTGTTCTGCTGGACACGGAACAGGGATCTTCCCACATCGACGTTGCCCGGCTGGACTGCCGGAGCTATGAAGACGTGCTGAACGCCATCGAATCCCTGCGGACGGAACCGCATGATTTCAAAACCGTCATCATTGACTCCATCGACTGGTGCGAGCGATTCCTTCAAAATTCCTTCCTGAAGGAAGAAAACAAAAAGAAAAACGCGCATCATCGCTCCATTGAAGATTTGGGCTACGGCAAGGGATATAAGATGATCGAACCTGTGGCCATGGATCTCTTGTCACGCCTCAACGCGTTGATGAGCGCAGGAATGAATGTGGTGCTGGTGGGACACTCCCGCCGCGTCAAATTTGAAATGCCGGAAACAGCCAGCGCCTACGACAAACACGAACTGAACCTCTCCAAATTTGTCGCGCCGCTGGTCAAGGAATGGGCTGACGCCATGCTCTTCTGCAACTTCGTCGTAACGGTCCAGGACGGCAAGGGACATGGAGGAAACCAACGCATGGTCTACACCTCTCCTTCCGCCCCGTGGGAAGCCAAAAACCGGCACGGGATGCCCGCGGTGATGGCGATGGACGCCGGGGAAATCTCCCGCCTGCTGTTTGGAGAGGGCTGCGGACCTGCCAATGCTTCGGCGAATGATGCCCCTGCGGCAAACAATGGACAGGAGCCGCCTCCGGACGCATCCGCGGGAGACCGTCAGGCGGATGCCCTGGCCGCGGTGATTGACCACGCAAAAGACGCCCTCGCCTTCATGATCAGCCGCGGAATCATTACTGCCGGACAAGGGCTGGAAGAAGTCCCGGCGGAATATGCCGCCCGGATTTTGAAAACTCCCGCCCGGTTCAATAACTCCGTAAAAGAATTCATGGAAGGAGGGGCGTGCCAATGAAACCCGTCACCTGCATCAACGTCGCCCGCGAAACCGGGCATGCCGTCCTCTCCCTGGACGGAGCGGAATACGCCGTCAGCCTGGACGACCTGCAAAAAATCCTCGCTGACATTGCCGGGCCCCGTCCGGCCCCGGCCACGGAACTATTGAAGCCGTCCCTGCTCCCCAAGCTGGCGCAATGCCCCTGCTACGTCTCCTCCCCCGACGCGGGGGAAGCGGCCCGGCGGGGAACCCGGATGGACGACGCCTTCCGGGCCCTGCTCATGGGCGTGGACGAATTCAGGGCGTGTGAACACCTGAAAGCCGATGAAAAAGAATCCATCCTCTGGGCGGTGAAAACGGTCCGGACGCTCTGCTCCGGGGAAGAAGTCATTGCCGACAAAAACCGCTGCGCCTTCCCGCAATGGCACCCCCGCGTGACAGGCGGGGAAGCGGACTGCCTCTGCCCCGCGCTGGGCAAGCTCTTCGACCTCAAAAGCGGCCAAATCCGCAACTACTGGGAACAGCAGGCCTCTTACGCGAAATCCTTCATGGAACGGGAATTCCTGGATGAAATCACCTGCCACCTCCTCTTCTGCGACCAGCAGCAAATTGTCACCCGGAAATTCACCTACCGGGAAGCAATCTCCATCGTCAACGACGTGGTGGACTCCGTGGATCGCGGCGGTGGGCCGCGCCTCTGCGACTACTGCGGCTGGTGCGCCTCGCAGGACACCTGTCCGCTGCGGAACCGGGCGGCGCAGGAAATGCTGTCCCTGGCGGAAGCCGGAACGCTGGAAGCGAGCTTCGCCGAAATCGCGGAAAACCCTTCCAGGCTGGCGGAATTCGTCACCAAGGCCGGAATCCTGGAATCCTATGCCAAAAAAGGAAAAGAAAAAATCCTCGACTACCTCAACAACGGAACGGAAGTCCCCGGATTCAGGCGCGTCTCCCGGAAAGGCACAGACACCGTCGCACCGGAAGACGTCGCCAAATACGCCACCTGGATTGGCGTGCCGAAACTCCTGAAATCCTATGGCCCGCTCAAGGCGGACGTCTTCCGCGCCCTGTTCGCGGAAGCCCTGCCGGAACAACAATTCCCGGAAGAACTGGTCAGGACGGGGGCCGGATCCTCCTACGTCAAAAAAATCTCCGTCTCCAAAACCACAACCAACAAATAACCATTATGTTCAGTTATATTTCAGAAGGCGAGCCCGGCGAATACGGATTCCTCCCCGCGGGCGTCTACGAAGGAAAAATCGTCAAGATGGAAGAAGGAATTTCCCAGGGAGCCAAAACGCGGGGATGCCCGCAGCTGGCTGTCCACATCAGGGCCTTTGGCCCTGAAGGGGCGGCGACGGTGCGTCACTACCTGACCGCCTCGAAAGACCTGGCCTGGAAAATCGACCTGTTCGTCAAAAACGTAACCGGGAAGGTATTTGAGGCAGGCCAGCAGGTCATCATCAACCCGGCGGAATACCTCGGCAAGCCCTGCTACGTCCGGCTCAGCGTCAAACGGGGAGACAAGCCCAGGGCGGACGGGAGTTATCCCGAATTCAGCAACTGCGAAGACGTGCTCGGGCCGGACGAAGCCCGGGCCATCATGGCGGCGCAGGACAGGGTAGCGGCGGGGCGCGGCAGCGCGTCCCTGCCTCCGCGCCCGGCGGACTTGCCGGCCAACAACCACATGAGCGCCACGGCGGGACCGCCGGCGGAAGAAGACGAAATCCCCTTCTAATCAACAATGATGAGCGCGCGAACGGAACACGAAAAAGAAACCATCCTGGAAGCCGTCCGCATGGCCTTTGATGAATTCGACGACTACGAAGACATCAGGCGCCAGGCGGCGGAAGACGAATCCGATTTCAGCCTCTCCATCAGTGTCAAAATCCCTGACGGGGAACAGAAAGTCTGTGTGAAAGTGTCAGGCTCCATCAAAAAAACAGCTGTGGCGAATGCCTGGTTTGAGGACGACGGCCAGCTGAAGCTGGACTTCGACGCCGAATCCCAGGCCCGGGAAATAGAAAGGAATTCGAAAGCGTCATGAACAAGCCGATGACCATCATGCTGCCGATCGTTCCCCCGACGAAAACGCACCAGAACAAAAAAATCGTCCATATTGGGGAACACGCCAAACTGGCGGACACGAAAGAATTGAAACTGGTCATCAGCGATTACCTGACTCTGCTGAAACCTTATCAACCGGCCCGGCCCCTGACGGGGCCGGTCTCCCTGAAACTGGCTTTCGTCTGGCCCTACCGCAAAAGCGAGCCGAAAAAAAACCGGATCGGGCTCATTCCGAAAACGACCAAACCGGACTGGGACAACCTGGCCAAAACCCTGCAGGATGTCATGACCCGGTTGAGATTTTGGGAAGATGACGCCCAGGTCTATTCCGCAAGCGTGGATAAATGGTGGGGTGAAAAGCCGCAAATAACAATCACCGTGCAGGAAGGATCAGAGCCATGAAACGGAACCCTCACATCATCGTCCAGCAGGTCTGCCCCATGAAGAAAACCGACGATGGGAAATATGAAGTTCAGGCCGCGATTGTGCACCACAAAGGGATTATCGCCCGCTATCGCATGGAGTACCCCACGAAACGGCATGCCCGGTGGGCGCAGCACCTTATTTGCACGGTGAAAAATGTTTCACGCCTCCGTTGTTCTGATGAACTTAAAGCCTTGATTGAGAAAGGAACCATACGATGAAAAAATTTCAATGCCCACTGTGCGGAACAGTCTTGCAATTTTTCCATGAACTTAAATTTGGAGGGCTGGGCCGTGTCGGATGTTCATCCTGCGAATGGGTAACTTTTTTAGCGTCGCCGCCTCAGGCTTGGAAGGCCGCCGAAAAATATATTTCTGGATTTCCTCCCATCATGAGGGTTTGGCCTGGCGACATACTGCAATTAGCGGAGTTGGAGGGGCTTGCTGTGGTTGTATCAGTAGATAGGGATAACGGAAAAATCTATACTGACAAAGGCTGTTGTTATATTCCTGACATTATCAAGTGGCCCTGGGAACTTGGACAGAAAGGAGGGGAGGCATGAAGATCATGCCCTTGACGCCATGCCAAAAGGCGCGCGTCGCCTATTGGAAGGCATACAAAAGACTTGCGGAATTCCGCCGGGAGTATGCCGACTATGAGTGCTTGTGTTATATGCCGTGGAGGCACGAGCTGCGCAGCGCGCCCCTGACCGGGAAAAAATATCATCTTGGAGAGCTGGCGCTCGCCGCAAAGCATGCTCATTTGATTTTGGATGCTTGGGAAAAGAGGCAAATCCTTAGGAAAGGAAGCCGGCAAGAAGATTGAATCCTGTGGATGAACTACACCCTCCAACTGACGCTTTTTTAATTATGGAATTCATCAATATCCCAACAGCCTTGTTTTCCAGCCCCGAATATATCGGGGCGGAACCCATACAGCGCGCCACCTGGATCTCTCTGCTTGCCTGGAGCTGCGAACAGGAAAACGGCGGCATCATTGAGGGCTGCCGCTCCTGGGGCATGCGCCGCTGGATGCAGACCTGCGGCGTGACGGATCAGGAAATCAGCGTGGAAAACGAACTCTACCACTTTGACGGCGACAATCTCGTCGTATTCGGCTATCCGCATGAAATTCAGGCAAGCGTGCAAACGCGCCGGAAGACCGCCCGTGAAAATGGAAAACTTGGGGGGAGACCCAGGAAAACCGACATTGGAACCAGTGTAGGAACCGAAAAGGAAACCCACGAAAAACCAACGTCAGTTATTTCCGAAAACCCAGAAGAAACCCAGTCGGTTTTTTTTAATAACCCAGACATAACCCATGAAGAAACCGTAAGGAAGGAAGGAAGAAAGGAAGGAATTCACCCCCTTACCCCCTCTCCATGCACCGTGGAGGAAGTCGAAGCTCATTTGCAGGCCGCGGCTTTTGCGGGGCGTGTGCGTTTGGTTCCCGACCAGATACCGGACTGCGCCACGGCCTACTGGGGAAGCAGGGACGCCGTCAACTGGACCCGCAACGGCATCCCCGTGACCAAATGGCAATCCGACGCCATCAGCTTCGCCACCAGCTACGCCCTCAACCATCCGCCGCCTCCTGAAAACGGAGACCCCTATTCGAACCTTCAGGAACTCTAACCCCCAACAACTTCAATAACATGATCGACTCGCAGACACTCATTGACGCTGAAAAGCTGGTGCTCTCCCAGGCAATGGACGGCGCCCAGGCATTGGCGAACCTCCGGGACAAGGGCATCAGCCGCCAGACATTCAGCCTCCCGGCGCACCAGCAAATCTGGACGGCTCTGGAAACCGTCGCCGGCACGGGAGGAACCGTGGACGCCCTCACCGTCATCGCCCGCCTTGAAGCCCAGGGCCAGCTTGACGCCGTGGGAGGACACGCCGGAGTCGTGGAAACGGCCACCTACGGAGCCCTTGCCCGGTACAAAACCGCCGCCGCCCTGGAAATGGTCACGGAAGCCGCCAAAAAACATGCGCTGCTCGCGTTTGCCTCCCGGATGGCGGAAGCTGCCGGCGATCAGCTCAAAAGCGCGGAAGAAGCCCTTGATGAAGCCGAGCGCGGCATGTCCGCCCTGCGGGACCGGTGCGGCGTCCGCCAGACCGAAACCATCCGCGGGGCCGTGGGAGCCATCATTGAAAACCTGCAATGGCGCATGAACAACCCCGGAGCCATCAAAGGGATCTCCTCCGGATACCGCCGCCTGGACCTGACCCTGGACGGCCTGCAGCCCGGCGCCATGATCGTGCTTGCCGCCCGGCCCGGAGTCGGAAAAACCGCCGCCCTGGTCAACATCCTCACCAACATCTGCCTTGAGGGAACCCCCGTGGGCATGTTCAGCCTGGAAATGCCGAAATCCCAGCTCCTGGAACGTGTCCTCTACGGCATGGCCGGCATTAACTCCGACGACATCCGCCGCGGCAAGCCGATGACGATCGGACAGCAACAGCATTTCACGGCCGCCGTCAGGAAAATCACGGCCGCTCCGCTGCACATCGACGACGAAAGCTCCCTCACCATTGACAGCATCAGAGCCCGCGGCCGCCGGATGGTCCGGGAACACGGCGTCAAATGCATCGGCGTGGACTACCTGCAGCTGGTGCGCTCCACGACCCAGCAGGCCCGGGGAAGCCGGGAACGGGAAGTCTCGGAAATCTCCGCCGGCCTCAAATCCCTGGCCAAGGAACTCAATATTCCCGTCCTGGTGCTGGCCCAGCTCAACCGCGACGTGGAAAAAAGAGCCGGGAACGCCCAGGGCAAACCGGTCGTTTCCGACCTGCGCGACTCCGGCTCCATTGAGCAGGACGCCGACCAGATCATCATGATCCACCGCCCCTACATGTACAAGCCCGACAAGCACGACCCCACGGAAGCGCAGTGGATCATCGGCAAAAACCGCTTCGGACGGCTGGGGCGTATTCAATTCCGCTGGACCGCGGAACTCACAAAATACGAGGAAGAACAGAATTATCCCGTCACCAACAAATGAGACCCCCCAAACCATCCCTGCGAAAAAACAAGCCGACGCGGCGAGGAAAGCCCGGATCCTACAAACTGCGCTTAACGCTTCTGGTGGATCCCAGAAAGAAAGGCAAACTTGTCGAGCTGGGACTTGGTACTAACGACAGACAGGAAGCCGAAGAACGCGCCAACAGCATTATCAATGCTCTGGAATCCGCCGGACTCTACCGTCTTCCCGCCGTCCGCATTCTGGAACATCACGTAGCCCAATTTGGCAAGATTGAACCTCCCCCCTTTGAACATCCAGAATTGCCTCTATGGTAACACCCCTGGAAAAATTCCTGGCAAAACATCCCACACCCTCCGGCATGGATTCAAAGGAATGGGCTGCTCTGAACGCTGCCATGAAGGAAAACAAGTTTTTCTCTTCCAAGGTGGAGAATATCAGATTGCTGGAACGGCTGCACAGGTTGATTAAGAATTATCTGACAGGAGAAAAGGAGACTTTACCCAATGGGGAAACGGTTATCAAGGTAGGAAGCGCCGCGGACTTTTCCAACCAGGCACTTCAATGGCTCCAAACCGAGGGGCTTGTTCCACCGGACGCCGAAGGCCCGAAGTATCACAACGATATTAAAAACATCGGTGCTCTGGCCCGTCTGAAGCTCATTTTCAAGACCAACGTCCGGCAAAGCATTGGGGCTGCTCAATGGGAGGCATCCATGAAACCAGCCAATCTCAAAGCATGGCCTGCTTTCCGGTTCATCCGCTTTCCGGGAGCCAAGACAAAGCGGCTTGTTCATGTCGTCAACGAAGATGCTGTCCGGCTTAAAACCGACTTTACTTTTTGGGCAGACGAAATGAACGCCGCCAGCCTCGGGGGCTTTGAGGTCCCCTGGCCGCCGTTCGGCTTCAACTCCTACATGGATCAGGAGCCTGTTTCCCGGGAAGAATGCGAACGGCTGGGACTACTCAAACCCGGGGAGCCGTTGAAGCGTCCAAGGGGTGCGGAGCGCTTCGGGATTGACCTGATTGAACGGTACGGGTACGGCAAGAAGGCCAGTACGGCGAAGTTGCCGGAGGAACTGAAGGCCAAATTGAAAAAGGTCTATGAAGACCGCTGGGGAGTCAAACAGGACAAATCTGATGAGGTTGTCTTTCCCTCACAGGAAGTGGCGAAAAAGGCCAGGGAAACGGCGGAGAAAGTCATCAAGGTTCCCTCTGCTCCCATTCCTGCGCCAGTCTCAGCCGTCACGCACACGGTCAGCCTGGGAGATGTCCCCAAGGTGAAGATGCCTGCCCCGTTGACGGATAAGGAAGCTGATGACCTTTTGCGAAGCGTTACCGGGGAAGTGTGGGCAAAGGCATCCAGACTGGAAAAGAACGCTTTGTTTTCCTACACCGGAAATGGATATGCCCGCATCAACAACGATTTGAGGAAGGGGAAGTCCAACGCCAAGGCGAAACAGATCGCCAAAGTCATTGACAGATGCAAAGTGCCTCAAGACATGGTTGTTTTCCGTGGCTGTGGGGTTTACAAGGAATTGAAAGACGCTTTGAACTGGAAAGGAGAAGAAATAACAGACGAGCTGGTTGATATGCTCAATCTCTCCGTAGTGGGAAACCCTCTCAAAGACGAAGGTTTCATGTCTGCTGCCGTAGCGGAGGGGAAAGGATTCATGAACCGTCCCGTGTTGTTCAGAATTCTCCTGAAGAAGAAAACCCGTGCCATTTATGCAGAGCCCTTTTCCAGATTCGGGGCAGGGGCCGGTAAGGACTGGGACGGCCTTAGCCCGCAAACCTATTTTAGCAGTGAAGATGAAATCATCATCCAGAAGGGAGGAACCCTCAAATTTCTCCAATTCCATAATCAGAACGGGAAATTGATCATTGACTGTGAATTGATACAATAATGATATGAAAGAAGAAACATCACCAGCGCACAAGAGAATTTGGGAGTCTGATTTCAAAGGATGCAAAACATCCCACCCTCTCCTGATGAAATGCCTTTTGTGCTCCAAGAAGAAGCTCAACCCGGGTAGTATGGAATGTAGCGCTTATGAGCGTAAACCTGATAGTATCCTCTACGATAACGCGGACTGCCCCAGCTTTGAACGCTGTATTGACGCGGAAGGGCTGCGCTGGATTGAAGGATATGTGAAACTCTCCGGAAAGGCGTACGTTCCCCGCCAGGACGATATACCTCCGGCAGGGTGGGAAAAAATCAACAAGGAGTATGCGAAATGAAGAAAGAGAGGACCGGGAAGAAGGGAAATGTTTCCAGGTATAGCGCTGCCCTCTCTGAACGCATTTGCGGTCATATACGTTGCGGGGATAGTCTGAGGAAGGCTGCCGAAAAGGAAGGCATTCCCCATCCCACGGTGATGAATTGGGCCAGAGAGAACGCGGATTTTGCAAACCAATACGCGCGCGCGTGCGAGGAACGGCTTGCCGCCCTAGAAGACAAGTTGCTTGACCTTGTGGAGAAAGGGCATGAAGTGGCCCCACGTGCCGAAATAGGGGGAACCATGTTGCAGGCGGTCAAGTTGGAAATAGACACACTCAAATGGATGCTTGCCAAGCTGATGCCGAAGAAGTACGGAGACCGTGCGGCGTTGGCTCTGGAAGGTGGAGAAAAAAACGTAGAGGTGACCCATAAACTTCCAGCAGAAGCAATCGTTCCGTTAGTGACAGCCTTGAGAGAAATATGGTCCGAAGAGGAAGAAAGCTAGGGGCTCCGGTCAGGCCGGAAGACTCTCCCGTCATCTTTGCCGCCCTGATTCTGGGGGAAACAGGGCTGTACAAATGGCAGATGCGGGCCCTTGAAAGGGCTGCCCGGGGAAAGCGGGTTGCCCTGCGCGCTGCTAATGGTTCCGGCAAGACGGACAAGGTAATTGGTATCCTTGCCCTATGGTTTCTCTGGCGCTACCCCCGTGGGCGTATGCCTATTACGTCCGGCTCATGGCGCCAGGTAAAAAACCAGCTCTGGCCTGCCCTGGAACGGCACCGGAACAACCCATCCCTTGCGGGCTGGAAATGGCTCAAGAATTGCCGCGTGGAAACGCCGGAAGGGGGATTCATCGAAGGCTTTTCCACCAACCACGCCGGGAAGGCGGAAGGCTGGCACGGGCGTGTGACGGACGAATTCAAGGATGAGCGGAAGGAACAGGATGAGGAAGACCCCCGCAGCGAGAAGAAAGCCCGTCTGTTTGACGTTGACGAGTTTACCGGAGATGATCCTTCCTCCCCCGTGTTTTTCGTGGTGGACGAGGCAAAGACGGTTCCAGATGAAATCTTTGACGCCATTGAACGATGTACGCTTCAATTCTGCATCTACCTTTCATCCCCAGGCAAGCCGGAAGGGCAATTTTATCGCTGTTTCCACGAGGAAAAAGACCTCTTCTGTCCGATGGTGGTAACGGCCTTTGATTGCCCCCATATCTCCCAGGAGCGCATTGACCGCATTCTGGCCCGTGTGGGGGGTAATGAGGATGATTCCTATTTCCGTTCCGTCGTGCTGGCGGAATTCACGCTGGAAGGAGATTTGTACATCATTGACCCTGGAAAACTGGAATGGGGTCAGCGGCAGCCCTACGAGCCGCGCAGGGGGCGCCCCGTGGCCTTCCTGGACATTGCCGCGGGCGGGGATGAAACAGTCCTTGCCATCTGCGACGGAAACGAAGCCTGGATTGAATACGCGGAACGACAGCGGGACACGGTGCAGAGTGTCCGCAAGTGCATTGCCACCCTCAAGGGGCTGGGCATTGCGGATTGTGATTTGTGGGTGGACGCTCCGGGCATGGGCCTGGCTGTCATCAGCGATTTTAATGAATCAGGTTGGTATCCGAATGAGTTCTTTGGGAACAACCCTCCGGAAGACCGCGACCGCTACATCAATCTCTCGGCGGAATGCTGGAATGACGCCGGACTGGAACTCATGACCGGGCGAGTGCATATCAGGTCCAGGCGGCCGGACAAGACGCTTTTCGTGCAGTTGACTACCCGGAAGAAAGAATATGCGGACGATTCCAGGCTCAGGAACGAGAAGAAGGAGAAAATGAAGGCTCGCAACCTGTCTTCTCCTGATCGCGCGGACGCCTTGCTGGGGGCTATATGGGCTTCCTTTCGTGGATCTTCCGGAGTTTGGACAGGAGAGGGCAACAGGCCTATTGTGGGCAAGAGTCAGCACGCCGTCAAACATACGGGGAAATTTTATCCCATTTAGGACTGTTCGTAGCCCATTTTGACATTGTTGTACCCTCCCTCACGTTGGGGCGATAATGCGTGCATGAGGCAAGCCGCCAACTACAACGTACACGCCACGGAATCCCTGCCGCAGTCTCTTGCGCTGCATTTTATTTCTCCATCCGGTGAGGATATGGACATCAGCGGCATGACGCTACGCGGAGCGGTAGTACAGGATGGGGTGATCATGCTGGACTGTGCCGTTACGGGGGCGAGTGCGGCATTGGTGACATGGCCGAGGCTGGCCGCCGGATGCGGCGCTTATGATATTTTTCTGACCGACGCATCGGGCAAAGAATACCCCTTGTTGAAGGGAGCCGTGCATGTAGTGTCTCGCGTTACGCCTCCGGATGGAACGGAAGATGCCGCGGCCGTAGCTGGTGCACTTGATGTCTCCATCCCCGAAACGGAAGACGGCTCCGTGACCATTGTGGAAAACCCGTCCATTGTGGTCGAGGAACTTGTACGACAAGCCGAAGCGGCCCGGGATGAAGCAAAGCAGCTTGTGGAAACGCTGGAAGACCAGGTGGAAAGCGGGGAATTGGTCAATGAGGCTGTAGCAAATAAATTGCCCGCCGCGCTCAAGGATGCGGGAGTGGAATTGGAAGCCGTGACCGGGCAATCCACCTTGTCCAGCGGAGACGCCGCCGACACCTGGACCATCGTGGGAGGCTATGCGATGACGTGGGGAGACGAGATACTGGCCGGGCATCTGCCCGACAGCTGCCGCCTGACGAGTATTTCAACCGTGTATTTTTTTGACAATCCCGCCCTGAATCAGTATTGCCTGCGGATTTGGAAGCTGGTGGACGGAACTTACAGCCTGATTGGCACCTCCGCCTATGTGTCCAACCTGTCCAGCGGCCAGACGGCCACGTGGGTATTTACGCCGGGCGTTCCCCTGACGCGCGGGGACAAGATCATCATCCAGGTATGCGAAGGGACCGAGATGACGCCTTACGCGCTGGGAATGCACGCCATTCTTACTCCGTCCGTCCCTGGGCGTGGTTTGATCACGGAAGTAGCCAACCCTCCCACCGTGAACGGCACGATGGCCCCGCTGATGACCGTGGTGGTGGACTATGACGACGGCATTACCCTGGGAGGGATGGAGCTGGCCACCGCGCGGCAACTGGATAGCCTGGGGCGGGATGTGCGCCAATCTTCCGCAACCGCCGAGGCTGCGGCGCGGACGGCTGGCCAGTCCGCCGCCACCGCGTCCACGGCTGCCGATAATGCCGCAACTTCTGCCACCGCTGCGGCCAATTCCGCGACGGCGGCCCAGCAAGCTTTGGCAGCCATGCCGCAGGTGGACGCTTCCGGCAACATGACGCT
>CANQLV010000003.1 GCA_947624785.1 Akkermansia muciniphila
AGGGGTAGACGGTATCCATGGCCGTGATGTCGAAAGTGTTGTTCATGGTAATGAAGGTAAAATTGTTCAATGGTTGCGGTTACCATGAGAACAAGAATTACCAGTGTAAACACGCCGCGAACGTTATGGTATTCAAATACACGATAATATTATCAACATAGGTATTTCATAAAATACATAATACTTCTTCTGATTCTCTTGATTAATCAAGGCGAAAATACAGATTTTTCAGTGACCAGCTTTAAATTCCCAATCAAGCACAAGACATCTGATCATCCATATCCAGGACGCTAGATACCGCCGGTCAGCGAACTTTCTTTCCTCCTATAAGATTTCCCTGGAAGCACCGTCTAACCGAACGACAGTTCTACAAACGCTCTGCTTCACCAAGCCTCCTCCCACTGTCACAATGCAAAAACATTATTCACCATCGACCGGTTTGGCCGTGGAGCTCAGCGTGCACTGGCGCACATAGTCGTACACCTTCGGGTCACTGTCTCCGGCGGCCCAGACAACCCGCAGGAAGTCGGCGGCATGGATGTTGCCGTGGTCACGGAAGAAGCGGCGGTCATTTTCGCAACAGTAGATGACGTCATCCCCCATGGAGCCGACGAGCTTGGCCCTCGCCTTGGCAATCAGGCGCGGAAGGTAGGGGAGGCCGCTTAATTCGTCTCCGAAGCCCGGCAAATCATACCCGATCACGGGCTTGCCCTGGTAAAACTGCCCGTGCTGGATGGTCAGGAAGAAGTCCCTGCGCACCGCAACCACCAATAGTACCGTGGTGGGGGAAGGTTCTCCCGTGCGGGCATAGAGTTCCACAAAGTCAAACAGTTCCCGCGTGCGGCAGCCGATGGAGGACAGGAAGATGATTTCCTGGTCCGTAAAGAAGCCGTCCACATTCCTGTGGCCTTCATGGTAACGCCCCACCGCCTCGCGGAAAAGGTCGTAAAACGTGTCGTTCCAGTCTTCCTCCATCATCGGCCCGGGGATTTGTGTTTGCGCTTGAAGTTGAGCATCATGATCTGCTTGGTCAGATTGGCCTCAAAGCGGGTCTGTTCCTCTCGGGACATTTCCGAGCGGGTCTTGAGCACTTCCTGCGCTTCCTGAATGGCCCGTTCCACGCTGCCTTCGTCAATCTGGGAGGAGTTGAGCGCGAGGTCGGTCACCATCAGGACGTGATCGTCATTAACCTGCACAAAGCCGTTGCCCACCACCATGCTTTCCTCAGGGCCGTCCATGGGCTTGTAGCGGAGTTCCCCCGGTTCCAGGGAGGTAATCAGGGCCGTATGATGTTCCAGCACGCCCATCTCCCCGAGGCTGCCGGGCAGGTAAACGTATTCCACGGTGGCGGCAACCGCCACCTCATCCGGTGTAATGACTTTGAACTCCATGCTCATGGTTTGGAACGGCGGGAAAAGGGTTATTTGGCTTCCTTGAGGACGTCATCTATGCCGCCGCGCATGAAGAAGGCGTCTTCCGGAACCATGTCCAGCTTGCCTTCCAGGATTTCCTTGAAGCCCCGGACGGTTTCCGCCACAGGCACATAGGCTCCGGGAATGCTTGAGAAGACTTCCGCCACATGGAACGGCTGGGTCAGGAAGCGCTGGATCTTGCGGGCGCGGCTCACGATGAGCTTGTCTTCTTCCGAAAGCTCGTCCATGCCCAGAATGGCAATCATGTCCTGAAGGTCCTTGTAGCGCTGCAGCACCATCTGCACGCCGCGCGCCACTTCGTAATGCTCGTTCCCCACGATTTCCGGGGCCAGGGCCTTGGAGGTGGAGGACAGCGGCTCCACCGCAGGGAAGAGCCCCTGGGCCGCCAAAGAGCGTTCCAGCACCACCGTGGAGTCCAGGTGGGCGAAGGTGGTGGCCGGAGCCGGGTCCGTCAGGTCGTCCGCAGGAACGTACACGGCCTGCATGGAGGTGATGGAGCCGTGCTTGGTGGAGGTGATGCGTTCCTGAAGGTCCGCCATTTCCTCCGCCAGGTTCGGCTGGTAGCCCACGGCGGACGGCGTGCGACCCAGCAGGGCGGACACTTCCGACCCCGCCTGGGAGAAACGGAAAATGTTGTCAATGAAGAGCAGCACATCCTTGTGCTCCTCGTCGCGGAAGTATTCCGCCATCGTCAGGGCGGACAGGGCCACGCGCAGACGGGCGCCGGGAGGCTCGTTCATCTGGCCGTACACCAGGGCCACCTTGGATTCCTCCGGCTTTTCCAGATTAATCACGCCGGATTCTATCATTTCATTGTACAAGTCGTTCCCTTCACGGGTGCGTTCCCCCACCCCGGCAAAGACGGAGAGGCCGCTGCGCGCCTTGGCAATGTTGTTGATGAGTTCCATGATGAGCACGGTTTTGCCCACCCCCGCGCCGCCGAAGGCGCCAATTTTGCCGCCTTTCAGGAAGGGGCAGATGAGGTCGATTACCTTGATGCCCGTTTCCAGCACTTCCGTGCTGGTGGATTGCTCGTCCAGCGGCGGAGCGCTGCGGTGAATGCTTTTCATGCCGGAGCAGGAGGGTGCGCCGCGTTCGTCCACGGCTTCACCCAGCACATTGAAGATGCGGCCAAGAACGCACTGCCCCACCGGCACCTCAATGGGGTGCCCCGTATCGCGCACGGGCATGCCGCGGCGCAGGCCGTCCGTGGAGCTCATGGCCACGGCGCGCACCCAGCCGTCGCCGATGTGCTGCTGGACTTCCAGCACCAGGGTCTTGCGTTTGCCGTTGACTTCATAGTCCACTTCCAGGGCGTTGAGCAGGGCGGGAAGCGTTTCAGCCCGGGAGAAATCCGCATCGACCACGGCGCCGATGATCTGAACGAGAGTGCCTGTGTTATTCATCATGAGAAAAACTTGGTGTTGAGATGGAGGAGATGAGGGTTTTGTTTGAAAAAGGGGTGGAAGAAGCGGAGGCCATGTTATTCCATGGCGCGCATGGCCGTGGTGATTTCCAGCAGTTCATTGGTGATCTGCGTCTGGCGCGCCTTGTTGTAGTCCAGGGTAAGCCCGTCGATGATGTTTTTGGCGTTTTCCGTAGCTCCTTTCATGGCGACCATGCGGGCGGAGTGCTCGGACGCGCGGGCTTCCAGCACGATCTGGACCAGCCCGTGGAAGACGTAAAGGGGGAGGATGGTATCCAGCAGCGCGGCGGGGCTGGGCTCCAGCAGGAATTGCTTGTGGATGTCTTCCCCGTCCAGGGCTGCGCCCCCGGCCTTCGCCATCTTCATCAGCGGGTCCGGCTCAATGGGGAGAAGCTGGCGGAAGATAGGCTTCTGGACCATCGTGTTTACGAAGCCGGAGAAGGCCACGAAGACGCGCCCGTATTCCTCCGCCTTGAATTTCTGCACGATGAAGTCGAACACCGGCTTCAGTTCCAGCAGGGAGAGCGGGTCCGTCAGGCTCCAG
The DNA here is from genome assembly GCA_947624785.1 of Akkermansia muciniphila. GTDB lineage: Bacteria > Verrucomicrobiota > Verrucomicrobiia > Verrucomicrobiales > Akkermansiaceae > Akkermansia > Akkermansia muciniphila_F. The sequence goes on from CANQLV010000003.1 coordinate 3,404, forward strand.
GTGGCTTCCAACCGTTCATTCCATTTGGCGAGCGTGGCGTTCAGCTTGCGTCCGATGGTTATGTAATGGGCGTTTTCCGGAGCGTGCTCCCGGGTCATCTTGATGAGGTTGGCATTCAGGCCGCCGCAGAGGCCGCGGTCCGTATTCACCAGCAGCACCAGGTCCGCGCCGCCGTGGGTCTGCATCAGAGGGCTGCTGCTGGTGTCTATTTCATCCTGGAGATGGTAGAGCACTTCCGCCAGGGCGCGGATATAGGGGCGCCCCTTCACGGCCTGGTCCTGGGCGCGGCGCATCTTGGCGGAGGCTACCATCTGCATCGCCCTGGTGATCTGGGACGTGTTTTTGACGGATTTGATCCGGCGTCTGATGTCTCTCAGGTTGCCCATGTTTCAGTGCTCCCGTAATCGTTAGTTCCAGCTGAGTTTGAAGGATTCAATGGCGGCTTTAAGTCCCGCGTCTATTTCCGGCGTCAGATCCTTTTCCCTCAGAATGCTTTCCAGCAGGTCCGGATGCTGGTCCTTCATGGTGGCTTCCCACGCGTTCTGGCATTCCTTGATCCTGTCCACCGGAACATCGTCAAAGTACCCCTTCTGCATGGCGTACAAGTCCGCAGCCTCCAGCCCCAGGGACTTGGGCTCATACTGGTTCTGCTTGAAGAGTTCCACGATGCGCTGGCCGCGGGCCAGCTTGGCCTTCGTGCTGGGGTCCAGATCGGAACCGAATTGGGCGAAAGCCTGCAATTCCGTGAATTGGGCCAGGTCCAGCTTGATGGAGCCGGCCAGCTTTTTGATGATTTTCGTCTGGGCGGAGGAACCCACGCGGGAGACGGAAATGCCCACGTTGATGGCGGGGCGCACCCCCTGGTAGAACAGATCCGTTTCCAAGAATATCTGGCCGTCCGTGATGGAAATGACGTTCGTGGGAATGTAGGCGGAAACGTCCCCGGCCTGCGTCTCAATGATGGGAAGGGCCGTCAGGGAGCCGCCGCCGTGTTCCTTGTTGATGCGCGCGGCGCGTTCCAGCAGGCGGCTGTGCAGGTAGAATACGTCCCCCGGATAAGCCTCGCGACCGGAGGGGCGGCGCAGAATCAGGGAAATCTGGCGGTAGGCCACGGCATGCTTGGAAAGGTCGTCGTAGACGATGAGGGCGTCCTCCCCCTTGTCCATGAAGTATTCGCCCATCGCGCAACCGGCATACGGGGCCAGGTACAGCATGGCGGCCGGGTCGGAGGCGGAGGCCGCCACCACGATGGAGTATTTCATGGCGCCCGTTTCCTCCAGTTTCGCTACCAGGCGGCTGATGTTGGCGCGCTTCTGGCCGATGGCCACGTAGATGTTGTAAAGGGGCTGGTGGCCCGGCAGCTTGCCTTCCTCCGCCAGGCGGTTCTGGTCCGCCTGGGCGATCATGGTATCCATGGCAATGGCGGTTTTCCCGGTGGCGCGGTCCCCGATGATCAGTTCGCGCTGGCCGCGGCCGATGGGAATCATGGCGTCAATGGGCAGAATGCCCGTCTGCACGGGAACGGTGACGGACTGGCGGGAGATGATGCCGGAGGCGATTTTTTCCACCGGATAATACGCTTCCGCCTCAATCGGCCCCTTGCCGTCAATCGGCTCTCCCAGCGTGTTCACCACGCGGCCCAGCAGGGAACGCCCCACGGGCACGGAGAGAAGGCGCCCGGAGCATTTGACCAGGTCCCCTTCCTTCAAATTGGAATCATCCCCCAGAATCACGGCTCCCACCTCATGTTCTTCCAGATTCATCGCCAGGCCCATCACGCCGCCGGGGAACTCAATCATTTCATTGAGCATCACGCCGCTCAACCCTTCGATTTTGGCGACGCCGTCCCCCACGGAACGAATGACGCCCACGTTTTCCTGGCTGACGGAAGCCGTGGCTTTTTTAATTTCTGCTTCGAGTTCTTGAAGTATGTTGCTCATGGGAAAAAAGTTTCGTTGGTTAATTGGAAAGGTTGCGGGCCATCTCGGCCAGACGGTCGATTCTGGAGCGTACGGAGCCGTCCTTCACGTCGTCTCCCACCTGGATGCGGATGCCCCCCAGCAGGTCCGGCGCCACCTCCCAGTGGTAGTAAAGGCCGTCGCCATATTTGGCCGTCAGCTTGGCTTGAATTTGGGAGCGTTCCTCCTCCGTCAGCGGCACGGCGCTTTGAATGGTGGCCGTACGGCTTTTCACGGCGTATTCCACCATGCGGGAGAAGGCCGTCAGCAGGGCGACGTAGTTGCGGGGCTTGCGTTCCGCAATTTTCCGGACGATCAGGCGCACGCGGTCCTCCGCCACGGTATTCCCGTCCATGCAGAGCCGGAACAGCCTGCGGGCGGCATTGAGCGTGTCCTTTCCGATCTTCATAAAGCGTTTCAGGAATCCAGGCTGTCGATCGCTTCCCGGTTGATTCTCCGCTGGTCTTCTTCCGTCAGCATTTTTCCGGTGACCTGGGCGGCAGCCAGGGCCACCAGCTGGCCGAATTGTTCTTTCAGCGCGTCGCGCTCCTTCTGCTGTTCCAGCTCCGCAAGCTGCCGGGCCTTTCTGACAATTTCCTCCGCCTTCTGGGAGGCCAAGGTTTCCTGTTCCTCCAGCAGGCGGGAGGCGGCGGCCTTGGCGGCGTCTATTTTCTCCTGCCCCTTTTCGCCCGCTTCCACCAGCATTTCATGCGTCTGTTCCTTCACAGAAGCCAGCTGGCGCTCGCTTTCCTCACGCATTTCCTCTCCCTCCTCAATGCGCTGGCGCCTTTTTTCCAGAACGTTCTGGATGGGCTTGAACGCCAGGTAGCGCAGGATCACCACCATCAGGATGAAGGCGATCAGGTTGGCAACAAAGGGCTCCCAGCTTGTCACCCCGAAGGGCGCAAAGGGATTCCAGGACTGGTCGGCTATGAGATTCAGCATAAAAAGAACGGGTTGAAACATGCCGGAAGTTTTCCGGACCGGCAGGAACGGCTGCGCCGCCCCGGAGCGGAAGAAGCTCCCTCCGGGAACGGGGCCTCCGGGTTATTTCACAAAGATGGAGATGAGGGCCACGCCTTCAATCAGGGCGGCCAGCGTAATGGCAATCACCATGATGGGGGAGGAGGCTCCCGGGTTGCGCCCGGTGGCTTCCGCGGCTTTCGCGCCGATGAGGCCGATGCCGAGGCCGGCGCCGATGGTGACGAGGCCGAAGCCCACGTTGCCGGACAGTTCGGCCAGGGAGGTCATTGCGGTAGGATCAATCATGTTATTGGTATGGTTTATGTTTTTTGTTGAACGTTCCCCCACAGGTTGCCCATGGTCCGGAACGGAAAGTTGGCGGTGCGGCTTATGAGGCCTTTCCGGACGGCAGGCTGTCCGGCACGGATGGTTCTTTCCCCCCCTCCTTGGCGGCATGGCCGTGGGCATCCCCGTCCCCCACTTGCAGTTTGAGGAAAATTGCCGTCAGGAGGAGGAACACCAGAGCCTGGATGAAGCCCACCAGCAGCTCGATCGCCAGAAACGGGAGCACGCACAGGGCGCTAAGGACAGGCCCGAACATGTGGGCCATGGTGTCAATGATCGTTTCCCCTGCGTAAATGTTGCCGTAAAGACGGGCCGCCAGCGCAATCGGGCGGATCGTGATGCTCAGGACGTCCACCAGACCCACGAAGATGAAGATGAGCACCAGCACGAATCCCATGAAGCCGGGCAGTCTTCCCTTGGGCCCGAACAAGTGAATGAAGAAGCCTTTCAGGCCCTGTTCCCGGATGGACCAGTAAAGCCACATCAGCGCATAAAAGATGCCCAGGAACATCGTCACGTTCATGTCCGCATTCGCGCCGCGGAACAACGGCACCCCGTTATAGGTAATGGTCCCTACCCCTGGGAGAAGCCCCATGTAGTTGCTGACCAGGATGATGGTGAAGATAGTACCGAAATACCAGAAGTACTTGCGCGTCAGTCGCGGCCCCAGCAGGGATTCCACAAAGTTGTACAGGGTCTCAAAAAAGTATTCCACCGCATTCTGGAACCGGGACGGCAGAATGCGCATGGCGCGGGTGGCGGACCATACAACCACGCCTATCAGCAGAACCGCCAGAAAGAGCATCAGCATGGAGTTGGATACCGGCAGTTCAATGCCGCCGGGAAGCGGAATGGAGAACAAGTGGGGGGCGGCCTGCTCCAGTCCGTGCTCCGCTCCTTCCTCCGCCGCACACGCGCTGCCGCCCATCATGCCGGGCACCGCCAACGCCATCAACCACAGGAACTGGAAAAATCTGCTCATCGTCTATCTTTCACCATTATCGCGCCAACTCCTGTAAATACGGGAAAAGGGAAGCCATTCCCTTTATTTGACGGTTTTGATTGTGTACTCTCCCCGCCCCCTTGGCAAGCCCAAAACTTGGCACGCGCACAAATTATATACATTTGTATATAATCTTAAAGCAGCAGCCGGCTCGCCGTTGCGAAGCTCCGTTTTTCCTTCCGGGCATTAAAAGATTTTCCGGAGATAACATCCAAAACGGCATGAACAGGAAGTTTCCGCCATCAACAAAAAAGCTTCCGGGAATTTCTTCCCGGAAGCCCGTAAATCCAATGGGAAACCCCTGTTATTTGGCAGCGGAAATAACGTGGATGTGGTACACGTCCCTGCCGTCCGCGGCCTTGCGCCCCGTAGCATGCACACCCGTGACGTCGGAGGTGATCACGTCCAGGGTTTCCACAGCCTTCCGGATATCCTTGTTGCCTTCCGCCGCGCTCTTCAGGGCGTCACGGACCGGGACCAGGTTAAGCTGGAATTCCAGCGGAGCCACCTGTTCCGGAGCTTTCATGGATTCCTTGATGACTTCCATGCCGAAGGCCTTCGGCATGCTGATCGCCCAGCGGGTGTCGGAAACGCTCACCACCGGATTCAGGTCGGCGCCCAGCGGGCACTGGTAATCGTAGGTGGTGACATCCCCTTCCACGGAGGATTTGGGGGCGGGCAGTTCCGTCATCTTGCCCTGGCTGGCCAGGGTAACGATGGTCTTGGCGGCGTCAGACACTTTCTGCCACGCTTCGCCCAGGGCGGCACGGTTCTTCACTTCATAAGCCGCGGAGAAGCGCGGGGCCGGAACATTCTTGAGCGTGGGGCTGGGAGCGCCCTGCATGTCCATGATAAACACGCCGGAATCCGTAAGGCCGGAAAGCGCGGTCTTGTACGCCTTCCAAAGTTCTTCAATGGTGGGCCGGGCCATCTGGAGCATGGGGGCAACCATGCGGATCTGGTCGCTTACGTCATGCTTTGGGTTGGAAATATACGCATTGCCGTAATCCCATACGATCTGGGCAACGTTCTCATACAGGGAGCAGCCCATGTCAACAATCTGCGGATTGATGCGGAAGGAGGAATACAGCACCGTATCCGCCCCGGGACGGACGGAGTTCATGGAGGAGGGGGCATCCAGCAGGTAGAATTCAAGCGGATACGTGCAGGCTTCCACATGCACCCCCTGGTCCTGCCACGCGTAGTAGGAAACGGGCGTGGCGTTCTGAGCCAGCTTTTCATACATGCCGAACATGCTTCCCTTGATGGAATCGAGCGCCGTCATGGAAGGAGCCAGATCGGCAATCTTCCAGTCGGCGCCTACCGTCTGCATCAGGTCCTTCAACCCGGAGAACATGCCCTTGTAGTAGGCGATGTCCAGGTTAATAAGGCCTTTCGTGGAAGCCTTGTCCGCAAACAGCAGGCCATAGGCGGGATACTGGAGCTGGGCGTCAGCCATGGAGAAATCCGGACGCGCCAGAACAGAATCCTGGGGGGAAGCGGCCAGACGAACCTGCTTTTCAGGATTGGTGGTTATAAAGCCCACCAGGGTGTCATCCACGAAAGCAACGGCCACATACAGCTTGGATTCGTCCAGACGCTTGAGAGCCGCCTTGAGACGGTCCAGATTCTCCTGGGAGAGGTTCATCTTGGTTTTTGCCTCATCCAGCCTTTCTTCCAGCTTCGCCCGCAGTTTCTTGCAGTCCACTTCCGCCACCTTGCAGGGCAGGCCGTTGTAAGTCTTGTCATACAAGGAAACAATGCCGTGCAGTTCCATGTCCTCCGGGAGGTTGGCGTCCTTCAGGGTGGCCTTGGCCCGGGCCAAGGCGTCCGGAGTCAATTTGGCGGCTACCATCACGGGAGCCGTAACGGCCTCGGAAGGGCGCAGATCCACCAAATCAGCCCACTGGATAAGCATCTCAGCGTACCTGTTCACCATTGCCTCCTGGGCCGCATCATTGGCGTCCTTGCTTCCATCAGCGGAGGACAGGTAAAGCTTGTAAGCGGACAGAATGCCCTGCATCTGGTTCAGGCCCATGCCGGTAAAAGCGGACTGCGCGCTATCCATCCACGGAGCCCATTCCGGGCCGAAGCCGACCATCGCGTCAATGACGGGACTGTTGACGGAGCACTTTTTCCGGACGGGCTTGGGAGCATCCTCTCCCGGAATGGCTATGGATTCGTCGGCGTCTTCCCCAGTGGAGCAGGAACCCCAGGTCTTGACCATGTTCAGATTCTGAACGCTCCTGATCATGCCGGGAACGTCGTAAACACCGACTACAATACCCATATCCTTGGGAAAGAGGGCGGCTATTCCGAGCCGTTCCGCACGCTTCGCCACCAGATCGGAGGCGACGGGAGCGGAGGGATCAAGCGCGGCAGCCGGAGTTAAGCCGGCGGCATCCTGTCCGGCCTTGGCGGAAGATGATTTATTGTCGTCAGAGCAGGCGGCAAGAGCGCAGGTCAGCGCAAAACAGGGTATGGAGTAGAAATAATGCGTTTTCATTATCTTTAAACGTGGGGTCATGATGCCATCCAACAAAAGCGCCGCTCCTTACGGCAACAGTCTCATCGACGCGCACCATCCGCATTATATAGGCGCTTCCCCTCAATGACGCAAGCACAATGAAAAGCATTAACGGGCCAAAGGCCATGCATGACCTTATTACGGCGAACGCCCTGAAAAGCATTGCCGGACGATTCCGCCTTCCTTAAAAACCGGTCTAAAGCGGTTCCGCCATGGGAATGTCATCCTCCGGAAGGGGGGCCTGCGGCGCGGGAGCGCTCACGGGAGAGGAATGGTTGAGATGGCGGGGAATCTGATGGGGAAGGCCGGGAATGTAGTCGGAATCTCCGCGCCGGGGCGTGAGGGGGGCGGCGGAAGGCTCTTCCGACAAGGGAGGAGCGGACGGCCTGGCATGCCCGGAGGAACCGCCCACCGGGGTCGCCTTGATTTCCGCATCGGAAGAGTCATCCAGATCGGCAGGAATTTCATGAACCTTGATGGGTTCCATCCCTTCCGGATCATACAGGCCGGGCGGCAGGTTGTCCGGCACCACGGCGGGCGAGCCTCCACGTTCGCGAAGGGCGGCGGCAGCCGTTTCCGGGGTTTCCTCCACCGGTTCCGCTACCGGGATGTCGTCCTTGGGCGGGTCAATGATGGCCTTGATGTCCTTCTTCTCCGTCTCAAAGAATTCCTTCACGATGGGGGCGGCGGCGGCGCCTCCGCCCAGCCGTTCGTGGGCGCGGCCTTCATACAGCACCACATAGGCGAAGCGGGGATTGTCACAGGGCATGAAGCCGGCGAACCACGCCAGTCGCTTGTCTTCCCGTTCCGGTCCCCACTGCGCCGTGCCGGATTTGCCGGCGATGCTGGAATAGGACAGGCGGGCGCGGCCGCCCGTGCCGCCTTCAATCACCTCTCTCATGCCCTTGCGCACGCTGGCCAGGGCACGTTCATAAGCCGGCAGGGGGCGCTGGACCTCCTGGGGCTTGGGAGCGTAAATGACGTTGGCGTTGCCGTCCTGAATCTGCTTGATGAGCTGGAGCCTGGGCAGGTAGCCGTTCGCCACGCCGGACATCATGTGCGCCACCTGGAGGGGCGTGACCAGCAGCGTTCCCTGGCCGATGGAAAGGTTGGCGGCGTCTCCGGACATGAAATCCCTCTTGTAGTTGCGGATCATGTAGTCGCTGGTGGGCACCAGGCCGGGATCGTCCGGAATGGGCAGCCCGGTGCGCTCGCCAAGTCCAAAGGCGCGGGCCGTATCCATCAGGGCTTCCGCTCCCAGCTTGAGACCCATCTGGTACATGAACGGGTTGTTGGACATCGCCAGGGCGCGGATGCAGTTGATGTCCCCCAGGGGCGTCTTGCTCCAGTTGTTGAAGACGTGGTTGCCGATCGTGATGGACGCCGGGCAGTAGATCTGCGTATTTTCCGTGATCTTGTTGTTTTTCAGGGCGCTGGCCACCGTCAGCACCTTGAAGGTGGAGGCGGGGGGGTAGCGCCCCTGGAAGGCGCGCGCGCCCAGCGGTCCGGCGGGGTCGTTGCGCAGGGCGTCGTAATCCTTCTGGGATATGTTCGGAATGAACATGTTCGGGTCATAGGACGGCGTGGAGGCCATCACCAGCACTTCACCCGTCACGCAGTCCAGCACCACCATGGCGCCGCGCCTCTTGCCGCGGGAAAGGATGCGTTCCGCATCCCGCTGCCATTTCAGGTTCAGGGTGGTGACGATGGCCCCGCCGGGCTTGGGGCGTATTTGAAGTTCATCCAGAATCTTGTTGCCGTCCTCGTCAAACATCAGGCGCCATACGCCGGGCGTTCCGGTCAGGTCCTTGTTGAATTCCTTTTCCAGTCCCGCGCGGCCTTCCACCTGCTCCCACAGCGGATCCATGTGGTTGATGGGGCCTGTAGGCAGTTTTCCCTTGGAACCCACATAGCCGATGATATGTCCGGCGATTTCCTTTTCCGGGTAGGAACGGATGTAGATAGGCAGCAGCTGGAGGCCGCGCACCCCCTTCACCTTGTCCCTCAGTTTTTCCGCTTCCTCCGCGCGGATGACGTTGGTGAGGGGGAGGGGCAGCCAACGGCGGTGCTCATAGTGCTTCCAGAGCTGGTCATCGGAAAAGGACCACGCCTTTCCGGCAATTTTCTTGGCCTGTTCCAGGCAATTGCGCCCGAAGTCCACCACGCGCGAACGGTCGGGATTTTCAAAGATTTCAAACCGCAGGGCCAGTTGGTAGGCCACGGAGGTCACGGCCAGAGGCTCCCCGTTGCGGTCCAGGATGGGGCCGCGCGGGGCCGGAATCAGCAGGGCCATGGTTCTGGCGGAAGGCCGCGTGCTGGTGTGCGCCTCCCGCGCCGCGTCCAGCCTTCCCCCATTAAGAGAGGGAATCAGGGACAGGGAATCCAGGCCGTTCTGCTCCTTCTCCGTTTCCTTGGGCATTTCCGGGGCGTCAGCCACGCCTTCCCGTTCACCGGACGCCGTATCGGATTCCCTCTTCTTATCCCCCAGGTCAACCGTTTCCACGGCGTCATCCTCTCCGCGCTGCTGCGCCGCAGCCTGGCGCACGGGCGTCCCCCCGCGGGAAGGCGAATGGCGTGAGGAGGACTGGCCCCAGGCCGTATCCGCCGTCCAGGCGGCCAACCCGGCCAGCAATACCAGGGAACGTATCAGAACCTTCATTTTCATCAGCTTGCAGGAGTGTGACAGATGCACCGTAAGGAATCAACGATTATTCACGCTCGCGCTTATTCCTGAACTACTACGGTTGTTCCCATGCCGCATTTGTCAAACAAAATGCGGCATGCCTCCACGGGCACCCGGATGCACCCGTGGGAGTTGGCGTCCCGGAACACCGTGCCCACATGCAGCCCTATCCCGCCGTGAATGCGCATCCACAGCGGCATCTTGGCGCCGATGAATTTGCCGCCGGACGGCACGCGGGAAGAAGAGGTGGCGTCCGAATTCACGCACAGGCCGCTCGCGTCAAACACGCTGCCATAGGACCGGGAGCGGTAGTCCGCATCCTTCTGGATGATGGAGAATTTGCCGCGGGGCGTCTCATGGGTGGATTTGCCGGTGCACACGGGAAAGTTCATGGCCGGCTGGCCGTTGACCCACAGCACGCCGCGCTGGTCCTTCAAATGAATCACGATTTTGCTGTTCCGCGTCTGCGCCTGCCGGATGCGCTCGTCATGGTACCAGATATCCCGGGTGAAGCGGTACTGGGGGTCCGCCACAAAGGCGTCATAGGAAGAAGAGTACCTGCCGTCCTTCATCAACGGCTTGCCGTGCGGAGTCCTGGGCGTGGAGGAACAGGCAACCAGCAGCAGGGAGACACACAGGAAAAGGAGAAAGGCGAGAGGGGAGCTCGACATGCGGCCTGCTTTACCCTCTTCCCCCGTGGAAATCAAGCACGATTCCCCTCTGTTCCGGCATGTTTGGGGGAATCCTGATAAAGACGCCCTTTTCCGTCCGTACCTGTTCCCGTTCTTCCTCCCTGCCGCCATGACCGCCTCCTCTTCCGTTCCCGCCCGTTCCCCCCGGCTGCATTCCCTGGACGCCCTGCGCGGGCTGGACATGCTCATCATCCTGGGACTGGACGCCCTGGTCCTGCTCCTGGCCTCCAGAAATCCGGAAAACTCCTTCCTCCGGGAAGCCTCGCGCCAGATGTCGCATGCCCGTTGGGCAGGATTGCACCTGTATGACCTGGTGTTCCCCGTCTTCGTGTTCATCTCGGGCGTATCCATGTCCTTCTCCCTGGCGAAATACACCGGCGGAAACGCCTCCCCGGGCCCCGGACTTCTCCACCTTTGGAAGCGTGCCTTCATTCTGGCCTTCCTGGGCCTTCTGGTCAACGGAACGCTTACCTGGACGGAGGATATGCGTTACGCCTCCGTTCTGGGCCTGATCGGCTTTTCCTGCGCCATCGCAGGCACGTGCATCCTGCTGTGCCGCCGCACGGGAGCGATTGCCGCCGCGGCGGGAAGCCTTCTGGCCCTCATCGCCCTGCTTCAATTCACCTGCGGCAGCTTCACGCCGGACGGCTCCGTCAACTCCTGGGTGGACATGCACTGGCTTCCCGGCCGCCTGCACGGAGGCTCCTTTGATCCGGAAGGCCCCTTCTGCATCGTTTCCGCCTCCGCACTGTGCATGGGCGGATGGCTGGCGGGGAAATTTTTGAAGGAAAGCCGCCTGCCTCCCGTCCGCCTCTGCATGGCGATGGCAGGCGCGGGCATCCTCCTCTTCTCCGCCGCCCTAATGATGGACGGCGCCTACCCCATCATTAAAAGCATGTGGACCGGCACCTTCGTTCTGGCCGCTGCCGGAATCTCCCTGATGCTCCTGTCCCTGTTCCATCTGGCCGTCGACGTATGGAACGGCGGAAAATGGGCCAAATGGGCCTTTCCCCTCCGCGTCATCGGCGTCAACGCCCTGGCCGCCTACCTCATCCACGCCCTGCTCAACGTGCATGAACTCAACCAGCGCATTTTCAGCGGCATGGCGGACTTCTTCCCGCCTTTCCAGCCCGTATTGCTCGCCGTTTCCCTTCTCCTGCTGCAATGGCTGGTTCTGTTCTTTTTCTACAGGCGGCGCATATCCTTCGCCAAAAGCCCGGCCAAGTGACGGCGCGGATGAATTCCCGGCCATGAGCCCGGCTTTCTCCGGAAAACACCCCGTCATGAACACTCCCGTCCGGAGAACCGGACAGCCGCTAAAAACGGTGGCCATGGCCGCAGAGGCTGGTCGTCGCAAGACGTCCGTTTAATCCGAAATCCCACACATCCCCCGTGGACAGCCCGCCTCTCAGTGCTCCTGAATTGATGCCGGAATCAATGGTCAAGTTGCCCCAGAGCTGCGTATTGCCGGAGTTCAGGGAAAAAGATTTGTCCATGTCCACGTTCCCTAAAATCAAGGCCCCTCCCGTGTTGTTGCTGAGGGTGGCCGTTCCTTTCAGGACAAACTGGTCGACATTCCTGTAATTCAGGTTCCCCGCGCCGGCGGTGGAGATGGAGGCGTCACTGTTGATGACGATGCTGTTTCCTGCGCCGAGAGTCGTAGGAGGCACGCCGGCCTCCGTCCAGTTGTCCGCGTCCGTCCAGGAGGAACCGTCCCCGTTGCCCCGTCCATTGATAGGTGGCCGCTGCGCCCAGACCGGACAAGGCAATCAGGGCGCAGGAAGCGGTGAATAAGGTTTTCTTCATAAAATCAAAATTAAATATGGATGTGAATGGCTCCATACCAATCTCCGGGCTGCTGCACAAATCCGCTCCCGGGAGTGTTCTGCGGTCAGAGGCCAAGTCGTGGAACCTTGCTTTTTCTAATATCGGATTGCTAATCCGTCACGGAATAGTTCCAATGCCGCATGGAGCGTTGCAAGCCCCTGCGGCCTCCGGACACCAACCTGCGCGGCAATGATTCTTCTTCACTTAAATTCAAAAAGTTACGATGAAACATATATATTTTCACACCCTCAAAGGCTTTCGGCTTTTCACGTACCGGTAAGGCAACGGCGGAAGACTTTTCCCAGGAGAAACGTACTCCCATCATAAAACGACCGGGCAACATAAGCACCTTTCCCTTAAAATCAGAGCTTGACGCCGGATTAGCAATCCGTTTTTCACATGGAAAAAGAAGCAAAATAAGGCGGAAACATCACTTTTTTCTCGTCTCCGGAAAATGCTCTGCCATCATGACGCAACGGCTTTTTCTGAAAAGCCGGAAAGCGTCCCCTCCCTGCCCTCCCGCCGCCTTCCTTAACCTAATGATGATTCCCATGAAAGCATTCACGTTCCCGGCCCTTGTCCTGGCAGCCCTGAGCATCTGGACTGCCGCCGCCCAAACCCGGACATCCGTCATTCCCCCGCTGCCGGGAAAAAACGCGCGTTCCCTTCAGGTACCTCCCTACCAGTCCTTCTGCTGGTTCGCGGCGGACCGCGGCCGCTGGCCCGGAGACGGCAACCGGGTTCTGCCCTGGTTCGGACGAACGGAGCCCGGCAACCTGCTGGACAGCAAGCCGAACCCCAGCACCGCCAAACCGGGGGACCACGCCATGTTTGCGCTGTTCCGCCTCAAGGACGGCAATTTCATGGCCGTGCTGCCCGTCGCCACCCCTGACTCCCTCGCGTGGCTGAAACTTGACGGAGACGGCAAATTCCTTGTGGAATCCGGCACGCTGGGAACTTCCACCGCCAAACCGCAGCCCGTCCTGGCCGTCACCGCCGTGGACAAGGATATTTACCGCGCCTGCTCCGCCGCATGGAACAAGGCTCTTTCCCTCCCCTTTATCAAGGGCAGAACCTTTCCCCGGGAAAAGAAGGTTTATCCGGAACCCTTCAAGTACCTCGGATGGTGCAGTTGGGAGCAGTATAAAAAGAACATCTCCTCCAAGCTACTTGAAGAAACGGCACGCCAGCTGGAGGCCTCTCCCATCCCCGTCCGGTGGATGCTGGTGGACGACGGGTTCCAGACCCAGGAAGGGCTTAAATTGATCAGCTTCCAGGCCCGCCAGGACAAATTTCCGCAGGGCTGGAAGCCCCTGATGAAGCACAAGAGCCCCAAGTTGAAATGGATGGGCCTGTGGCACTGCTATTACGGCCTCTGGAACGGCATCCACCCCAAGCACCGGCTGGACGCCCAGACGGCCCGCGGGCTGGTCAGCACCGCCAGGGGGAAAATCCTCCCCGGTGACGGCCCCGGAGGAGCCGGGGCGTTTTACAACCCTTTTCTCCAATCCGTCAAGGACGCCGGGTTCGACTTCGTGAAGATCGACGTGCAGGCGGAATACCTGAAGCATGCGGACGGCCTGGACAACCCGGTTCGCCACAACACCAAGTGCTCGGAAGCCCTGGAACAGGCATGCCGGAAGACGGGCCTCAGCCTGATGAATTGCATGGCGCAGGGCACCGTCAACATCCAGAACACGCGCTACAGCGCGGCCACCCGGTGCAGCATTGACTACAAGCTGGGGGACGAAGCCATGGGCAAGTCCCACATCCTCCAATCCTACGCCAATACGCTCTGGCTGGGGCAGACCGCGTGGCCGGACCATGACATGTTCCATTCCACGGACCCCACCAGCGCGCGCCTCATGGCCGTTTCCAAGGCCGTATCCGGGGGCCCCGTCTACCTTTCAGACCCGGCTGACAAGCTCAATCCGGAAAACATCATGCCCCTGGCCTGGTCCGACGGCCTCCTGCTGCGCCCGCTGGCTCCCGCCGTCCCCCTGCCGGATTCCGTCTTTCTGGACGCGCTGAACGAGAACCGCCTGTACCGGGTGATCGCCCCATTGCCCGGCCAAAGCGCCGCCGTGGTGCTGTACAACCTCAAATACCCCTCTCCGGCGGAACCGGTGCGGGGGAAAATTTCCCTGGGGGATTATAAAAACGCGGCGGCCCTTCTGAACGGCAAGGCGGCGGAAGCCTATGCCGCCCTCCCGGCGGAGGGAATCGCCGCCTATTCCGCAGAGGGAGGCCGCGCGCTGACCCCGGCACAGCCGGACCTGGACGTGGAGCTGACGGGCTTCAAGGACCGCCTGTACATCATGGCGCCTATCATCCGGAGCTGGGCCGTCATCGGCAGGGGGGACAAGTTCCTCTCTCCCTGCGCCCTGGCCGCCGCTCCGGAATACGGGGCGGACAGCCTCCGCTTCCGCGTGAAGGAATCCGGCCCGGTCGTCGTCTGGCGCGGGAAAGGCCCCGTGAAGGCAGGGAACATTCCCGTCAAGAACCTGGGCAACGGCTTTTATGAATTGCAGTTCCCCGTTTCCGACCGCCCGCTGGACGTCACCGTGACAGCCGAATGAGCGCCGCCATCCCTTCCCAACCCTCTTTCCTTCCTCCCATGCATCTGCTGCGCCCGTTCCTGGCTTTCGCCCTGCTGTTCCCGTTCTGCTGGCACCTCCCGTCCTCCGCCGCGGCTCCGGCGGACCTTCCCGCACCGGAACCCGCGGAGCCCAGGCAGGCGATTGAACAATTCCTGAGCCTCACCGCCATCTGGATGCTGGAAATGGAATGGACCCACGCCTATGCCAATAAAACGCCCAAGGCGGAAGACTTCCGGAACGCCATGCTGGCGGCGGGCCTCCAGCAATGCCCCGCGGACTTTCAGGAAGCATGGCTCCGGCAGGCGGCCAAGCCGGGCCGCAATTACGCGGCGCCCGTCCTGCGCAAGTACGGCGTCAGCCTGAAGGACCTCCGGGAACGGCTCCAGGGCAAACTGTTCAAGATCAATCCCCGGGTGCATCCGCCCATTCCCCTTTACGACGAGGATGAACAAGTCCCCCGCATGGATCCGCGCACCTGCGGCGACCCCAAGGCCATCCTGGAAGCCCTGGCCGCCCTGCGCGCCCAGGTCATGGGCCTTACCCCGGCCCAACTGGCCCGGGCCAGGCAGTCCATTGAACGGGTCATGCTGGAATTCACGCTGGCCTACATGGAAACCGCCATCTGCATGAATACCGCGGGCATCCGGGAAAGCCAGGTCAGGGAACTGTTCGCCCCCATCAGGACGGAGGGATGCCCGGAGGATTTCCGGCGCGCCTGGCAGCACGACCTGCCTTTCTTTCTCAAGGGCCGCTTCACGGGACCGGAACTGACCCTCTCCACCGTCTGCAAGAAATACGGCGCCAACGAGCAGGAGCTTTTTCTCAAAGTGCGCCGGAAAATGAAGGAATGGGACATCCAGCCGCCCACTCCGCAGACGCAGGCCGCCTTCCGCCGGGACATGCAGGAAATCCGGGAAAACATGCTGGGCGGCCGGAAATAAAACCGCCTCTCCCCGGACCATGGGGGACGGGACGCCTCGCAGCATATGAAACCATGAGAACAAAAAAATGTTTTTTAAGTTCATCAATAGTGATGTTTCCGAATCTCCCGAGATTTGCTGGAAAGCGGAATGTCTGGTCTATGGCTTCCTTGCAGACGAATGTTATTCGTCTGACAGCACTAAAACCTTTGAATCATTTCATGAAGAGGCCATCCGTTTTGCTGACGAATTGTCATCCCGGAACGAAGAGGGCGCGGAGGTTCTTAAAAATGGTATTGACTGGCTGAATGTTTTTAACAGCTATACCCGCTTCATGGAGACGGAAAACGATCTTTCTCCAGAGCATTATTTCTGTTGTGACAAAGACAAGGTGGTAAAGTGGGTGAAGGAAATGAAAGACCATCCATAAAGCCGTTTCCCATTCGTTTTTACTCAGCCGAAAAACGGAAAGGCCCATCTGCTGCTGAACGGAGGACGCACGGAAAAGGGCCGGATAACCCGGAAAACGTTCCGGGATTTCCGCAGCATGTTCAGCCGAGAAGGCCCGCGTCCATCCCCTCGTTATATTCCCAAATGCCCTGCTCCACCATGAAGGAACTCCAACTGTTGAGCAATTGCTCAAAATAGGCGGCATTTACATTGAAATGGTAGAACGTGTGGTCCGCCACATCCAGAAGTTCAAATCTGGAGCGGTTTTTCTTTTTCCGCCACAGCTCCGCCAGCCGCTCGCTGTTGCGCCACGGCAGCAACCTGTCCCTTCCGCCATGGCTCGCGAACAGGGGAGGCAGTCCTTTCTGCACGCGCCGCGGAGGATTGACGGCATCCCGCTGGTCCGGGGGCATCATGCCGCCCAGTTTAAAGGCGGACTGCGCCGCCAGGTCGCACACGCCGCGGAACAGGGCCACGGCGGCGGGACCGGGCGGAAGGGGAGCCTTCTTGCGGAACAGGGACCAGCGCGCGGGATGGTCAGGGAGGGCCACATGCAGGGCCATCAGTCCTCCGGCATCGCTCCCCGCCACGGTAATGCGGGCCGGGTCCAGCCCCAGCAGGGCGGCGTTTTCATACACCCAGGCCCAGGCTTCCCGGCCCTCTTCCAGAATATCCATCGGCTCCACCTCATAAGCGCCCCGCGTGCGGAACATGGGAATGACCCCCACAATCCCCTGCTGGGCAAGGTGAAGCGCCCATGGCACAAAATCCCCCAGGCTCTTGCCCACCCACATGCCGCCGTGAAAAAACAGCACGGAGGGCGCGGAGGCGTCCGCACGATGACCGGGAGGAAAAAAGACGTACGCCATCAGCTCCTCCCCGTCTGAAAACCGCCTCCACACAAAGCCGGGCTGTTCCCGCAACAGTTTCCTGTACCGGGCTTCCGCCAGATGATCGGCTTCCGTGAACAATTCCATAAGAACGGCTTCATGATGCAATTGTGTTGCACTCCGCGCAAGTTTGATGTCTAAATAATCGTGTAATGACTTTCCGCTCCATCCTCACCATGGCCTGCTGCACCGCAGCTCTTCTCGCCTCCGCCTCCGCCGCGCCCCGGCCCGGAGACGCCAAACTGAGGGACGATCTGGACGTGGCCTATAACACATGGCGCCTGCACCTGCTGCGCGGCAACTATGACGGATGGAAAGCCACCACCTCCGCCTACCGCCAGGTGAAAGTGCGCAACCTGGCCGTCTCTGAAAAACGCCCCTTTCCCGCCTCCCTGTTCCGGCAGCCCATGGCTCCCCCCGCTCTCTCCCCGCTGATGTACGTGGGCTCCGTGGTGGACGGCCCCACGGCCGCAGCCACCTACTACGGCAAGGTGGACCTGGGACTGGGCCAGGAACCGACGGACTCGAACGCCCTGGTCCTGCTGTTCACCCATGAAAACGGCAAATGGAAATACGACCAGGCGCGCTTCTTCAACCTCACCCGCCTGCCCGCCGTCAAGGAACGCCTCAAGCGCGGCGACGCCACCGTCCTGATGGAGCAGGACGGCTTCCAGCCCCTTGGAAAAATTCCCGCCGTGCCTCCCGTTTGCCCGCCGCCCAAATACATCGCAAAAATTCTGGTGGACTGCCCCGGCCGCACCGTCAAGGCGAACGTGAACAACATTTCCCCGCATGAATTCGACAACACGCGCCTGGCGGAAATCATTTCCGGCGGCCTGAGGGACGGAACCAACTCCCTCACGCTGAACTTTTCCGACAGCCCGAACGGCAAGAAAGGCGCCGTTCTCGTGGAGGTTTACATCATGCCGGAAATCCCGGGACAACTGCCCGCACGGGCCTTTTCCTACTTCGTCCCCCCCCAGGCACACCCCAGAAGCGGCCCCGTTCTGATCAACGTCACTCCGGAGCTGCTGAAGACCATGGACCCGAAGAACACTCCCCCGCAGGCAGCCGCCGGCAAATAAAATCGTCATTCTTCAACGTTTCCGCCGCGGGTCCGGTCATACCGCCATATGACAACTCAACCTCAAGTCAGCAGCTCCACGGTATCCGGCAACTCATGGTGGATGGGTATCCTTGGCGTCATCGAGCTATTTCTTGGCTTCATCGCCCTGGCCTCTCCCTGGATCGTCGGGGCCAGCTTCATCTGGGTGATCGGCATCATGCTGATGGTCCTGGCCGTCGTCCGGCTGGTCCAGGTCTTCACCGTTCCGTCCTCCCGCTGGTGGAACCTGGTGACGGCCATCCTGTACGGCATCGCCGGCTGGTTCCTGTTCCGGGACCCCAATATTTCCCTGGCCATCACCACGCTCATCATCGGGTGGGGCCTCGTCATCGCCGCCGTCTTCCAGGGAGCCATCTGGCTCCAGACCCGTTCCCTGCCCGCCAGCGGCTGGCGGCTCTTCAACGTGATCATCACGCTGATCCTGGGCCTCATGGTCATCTTCGGCTGGCCTGAATCCACGGCCTGGTTCATCGGCACCCTGATCGCAGTGGAACTGATCTTCTCCGGATGGACGCTGCTCCTGTACGCCTTCAGCGGCAACTCCGCCCGCCGTTAATCCCGATGACAGCAATGACCCTCACCCAGGAAGAAACCGAACGGTACGCAAGACATCTTTCCCTTCCGGAACTGGGCGAACAGGGCCAGCAAAAACTCAAACGGGCGCACGTCGCCCTGACGGGCCTCGGGGGGCTTGGCTCCCCCGCGGCCCTTTATCTTGCCGCCGCGGGCGTGGGGTGCCTGACCCTGATCGACCCGGACGAGGTCTGCCTTTCCAACCTCCAGCGGCAGATCCTGCACGCCACGGACGCGGCAGGAACGGCCAAGACCGCCAGCGCCGCCAGACGCCTGTACTCCCTGAACCCTTCCGTGCGCATCAACACGGTCCACAGGCGGCTTACCCCGGACAACGCCGTTTCCCTCCTGGAAGGGTGTGACCTGGTCCTGGACGCCTCGGACAACTACGCGGCGCGCTTCGCCATGGCAGACGCCGCCTGCGCCCTCCGCCTGCCGCTGGTGCACGGGGCCGTGAAAGGCTTCATCGGCCAGGTGGCCGTCTTCGCCCCCCACCAGGGCACCGCGTGCTACCGCTGCCTCTTCCCGGCAGACACGCCCATGCAGGAGAAAGACACCGCCTCCGCCGCCGGCATCCTGGGCGCGCATGCGGGCATCATCGGCTGCATCCAGGCCATGGAGGCCCTGAAATACCTGGCCGGCATCCCCTCTCCGCTGGTGGGGGCCATGCTCTCCGCAGACACGCGGCGCATGCGCTTCACCACCATTCCGCTGGCAGCCAATCCCGCGTGCAGGTGCCGGAAAAACGGGGACTGCGGAGCCGCAATGAAAAATTGACGGCCATGGGGGCATCTGGCATCATTCCCGCCAGATATGAATCATTTAACACGCGCCAAATCCGTTTTTGAAATGGAGATTGAAGAACTGCGCGGCGTCCTGTCCCGGCTGGATGACCATTTCAACCAGGCTGTGGAACTCATGTCCCAGGCCCTGGACCGCGGCAACAAGATCGTCATCGTAGGCGTAGGCAAATCCGGCAACATCGGAGCCAAGATCGCCGCCACCCTGAACTCCACGGGAACGCCCACCGTCCTGCTGGATTCCCTGAACGCACTGCACGGGGACCTGGGCATCGTCCAGGACGGCGACGTCTGCATCGCGATGTCCTTCTCCGGGGAAACCTCGGAACTGCTGGCCCTGCTCCCCTTCATCAAACGCTTTGAACTGCCCATCATTTCCATGACGGGCAACACGGCCTCTTCCCTGGCCAAATACTCGGACATCGTGCTGGACACGGGCGTTTCCCGGGAAGCCTGCCCGCTGAACCTGGCCCCCACCTCCAGCACCACGGCCATGCTCGTCATGGGGGACGCCCTCGCCATGGCCCTAGTGGAAGCGCGCCACTTCACCGCGCGGGACTTCGCCAAACGCCACCCCGGCGGCTCCCTGGGCCGCGCGCTGCTCACCAAGGTGAGCGACATCATGCGCCGGGGGGAGGAAATGGCCATCCTTCCGGAAACCGCCTCCGTAAACGACTGCCTGAAGGCGATGACTACCGCCCACACCGGCGCCTGCATCCTGCTGACGGCGGCCAACAAGCTGGCCGGCATCTTCACCCACGGAGACTTCGTCCGGGCGTACGGAGCCAATCCCCTCATCGGGGATCAGCCCGTCAGCGGCCTCATGACCCGCAACCCCATCTATGTGATGGAAGACGACCTGGCCGCCGAGGCGGTGAAGGCCGTCAGCAACCGCCACATTGACGACCTGGTGGTGCTCAACGCGGAAATGGCTCCCGTGGGCATCGTCGACCTTCAGGACCTTGCCAGGCTGAAACTGGTTTAGGCTCCCTCCATCATTCCTTCCAGGCATCCGTGATTCAAAAGTAACAAATCAATCACGGATGCCTTTTTCATTGAACGGAAGCTTTCATTTTCACAATCTAATTTCCATTAACATGTTCCTGAAATTTACGATCACCCTGCTTGCCTGCTCCTGGGGCTTTGCCCATGCGCAGGACGTTTCCGCCCCGGCGGGATATCCGGATGCGCCCGCACCGGAGGAAGCCCCCCGGGAAGTCCCCCTGCCGGACGGCAAGACGGTTCCCAAATTCGAACCCCTGGACGAGCACCGCATCAAGATCGGCAACGTGATCGTGAACCACAAGGAACGCACCGTCAGCTTCCAGGCGCAGGTCAACATGCAGGAGGGCATTCTGGAATATATCTGCTGCATGCCCAACGGCAAGCTGCATGAATCCCTGCTGGTGACGGAGGCGGATCCCCTGCACATCAGCCTGGGCATGACGCTGCTCAAATTCCACCGCTTTGAAAAATTCTTCCCGGTGCGGGATGAAAACTTTGAATGGCTCCCCTTCACGGAGCCCAAGCCCGCGGACTATGCAGACTCCTACGTGCAGCTCGCCATGACCTACACGGAAAACGGCAAGGAGCAGAAGAGCGACTTTTCCGACATGGTCGTAAACTCCCAGACCCGCAAGGGGCTGGACCCCAATGACTGGCTTTACACCAACTCCTTCTTTTACGAAGGGGCCTACCAGGCCAGCCTGAGCGGGGAAGTGATCTCCATCTTCGCCAGCCGCACCTCCCCCATCAACTACATCGGCGACTTTCATGACGGCGTCAACGACACGGGCTGGATCGTCAACCCGAAGAAAAAACTGCCCCCCGGCACGAACGTCACCGTCACCATTTCCCAGAAACCGGTTCAACCCAAGCAATAGCACATTATGTTCAAATCCGCACTTTCATTAACGCTGGCCGCCGCGCTGGGCACAGCCGCCTTAGGCCAGACCACCGTGACGGCCGTTCCCGGAGAAGCAGCCGCCTCCAAATACGCCTCCATCAGCCAGGAAATCCTGCGCGCCATTGAAAAAGGAAACGAATACCTGAAAAGCAAGCAGAATCCGGAAGGCTACTGGGCGCAGCCGTCCTATCCGGCCCTGACGGCCCTGGCGGTCACCGCCTACATGCGCGACCCCGCCAACCAGGGCAAGCCCATTCCGGAATATATCCGGAAGGGGTATGACTTCGTCCTGAAATCCCAGAAGGAAGACGGCTCCATCTTCAACCGCGGCATGTCCTCCTACAACACTGCGGTGTGCATGATGGCCCTGCTGGCCGCCAACAAGGAGGAATACGCCCCCGCCATCCTCAAGGGCCGCGCCTACCTCATCAAGCAGCAGAACCACTTTGCTCCGGACAATCCCTACAACGGCGGCATCGGCTACGGGGACAAAAAGGCCCCCCCCATTGCGGACCTTTCCAACACCTCCCTGGCACTGGAAGCCATTTACTACTCCCAAAAGCTCGCCAAGGACGGCAAATACGGGGAACAGCCGGACCTGGACTGGAACGCCGCCACGGAATTCATCAACCGCTGCCAGCAGAACCCCGCCGTCAACAAGGAACCCTGGGTATCCAGTGACAAATCCCAGCTCGGCGGCTTCGTGTACCGCCCGGGCGTCGCCAGCGCCAGGGACAGCAAAAGCGCCGCGTTTGACAAGGCGGAACCGCCCAAGGCCTACGGCAGCATGACGTACGCGGGGATGCAGTCCCTCATTTACGCCAATGTGGACAAGAACGACCCCCGCGTCAAGCTGGCCCTCAAATGGCTGGAAAACAGCTACAACCTGGATGAAAACCCCGGCATGGGCGTCCAGGGCCTGTACTACTACTACCAGGCCATGTCCAAGGCGCTCAGCGCCATGGGGATCGATACCCTGACGCTGGAAGACGGCCGCAAGGTGGACTGGCGGGACGAACTGGCCAACAAGCTCATCTCCATCCAGAAGAGCGACGGCTCCTGGGTGAACACCAACAACCGCTGGTGGGAGGCGGACCCCGTCCTGGTAACGGCCTACTGCGTGCTGGCGCTGGAACAGCTCTACCACTCCATTCCCCGTTAACGGGCGCGCCATCCTGACTTCAAGGGCCGGAGAGGGAGGAAATGACCTCCTTTTCCGGCCTTTTCCATGCCCGGAAATGAACGCCCCATGGAATAAAAGGGTCTTCTCCTCAACCATTTCAAATTCATGGACACCATTGATTCCATTACCATTATTGCGGCGGCGTGGGGGCTGCTGGTCCTTCGTCTGACGCTGGCCCTGATCCTGTGGCCGCACGGAGCCCAGAAAGTGCTGGGCTGGTTCGGGGGAGCGGGCTGGGACGGCACGTACCAGGCCTTCACGGAAAAAATGGGCATTCCCCCCTTCCTGGCCAAGGTGGCCATGCTGACGGAATTCTTCGCCCCCATCTGCCTGGTGCTGGGTGTCTTCACCAGGATAGCGGCGCTCGCGGTCATCATCATGATGGCCGTCGCCATGACCAAGCACGTTAAAAACGGCTACTTTGCCAACTGGTCCGGGAAAAAAGCCGGGGAAGGCGTGGAATTCCACCTGCTCTATGCCGGCTCCGCCCTGGCGCTGCTGCTGACCGGTCCCGGCCCGTGGTCCGTGGACGCCTGGTGCATGGACATCGTGCACGTCATCTTCGGCTGACGGAGGCAGGTCATGCCCGGCTGGGCATAGGACGTACTTTCCGGTTCTCAAATCCGCGGTACTCTGGTACTTATGGGGGTGCCGCCTTCCCCCGCGGGAAGGGGGCGCCTTTTGCCTTTCCACCTTCTTCCGCCATGACCAGCCTGAAACGCTCAAAACTCCGGCAGTGCACCAACTGCGTATGCATCATCAACGGGGTATGGGAGTGGGTGGTGGAATGCGCCCGCGAGGCGGCGGAGGAAGAACCCGCCATGCGCGGCATTCTGGACGACGTCTGCCTGTCCCGCAATTCCCTGGCCACCTCCATCTCGGCCCGTCTGGCGCGCAAGCTCTCCCGCCGGGACATGCCGCGTGAACTGATTGAACCCCTCATCCGGGAGGCGCTGGCGGAAGACCAGAACATCCTCAGCCAGATCGCCAACGACCTGATCGCCATCGTGGACCGGGACCCCGCCTGCCGCACGCCGCTGGAACCCCTGCTCTTCTACAAGGGATTCCACGCCATCACCACGTACCGCATCTCCCACTGGCTGTGGCAGCACGGCCGCACGATCATGGCCCTTCAGTTCCAGAGCCTGGCCAGCGAAGTCTTCGCGGTGGACATCCACCCGGCGGCCGCCATCGGCTGCGGCATCCTGCTGGACCACGCCACCAGCTTTGTGGTGGGGGAAACCGCCATCATCCGGGACAACGTCTCCATCCTGCATGAAGTCACGCTGGGCGGCACGGGCAAGGAGGAAGGGGACCGCCACCCCATTGTGGAATCCGGCGTCCTGATCGGCGCGGGAGCCAAAATCCTGGGCAGGGTCACTATCGGAACATGCGCCAAAATCGCCGCCTGCTCCGTCGTTCTGGAAAACGTCCCCCCCCATACCACGGTGGCGGGCGTTCCAGCCGTCATCGTCAATGACTCCATTCCGGACAATCCCGCGCTGGACATGAACCAGTGCCTTTGCGACTAATCCTGCAACGGATTAGGAATCCGGCAGTTACCGCTGAAAACACGGCGAAGCACCAGCCCTGCAAAAATCAGGGGAAAAAGCAAGCCCTAAAAAGACCAGACGTGTTACAATGGTTTCAACCTCAATGTATTGAAATTTATAATGCGTTAAACTTCAACATTTTGAGTTGAGACCGGATTCCTAATTCGCATACTGCTAGGATATGCGTTTAAGATTACCCCTCTCTCTAAGGTCCATTCTGCTTGCGTGCAGCGCCCTGTTCTCTACCGTTGCCTCCGCCTCTGTTTCAGACGGAAACCTTGGCAACGTCATGTATATGGGGGACTCCATCACCCATGGCGTCAACAGCGGCTCCTGGCGCTGGGCCATGCACAAAATTTTTGCGGACAACGGCATCAGCTATACCGAAAAAGGTATCATGACCGGCAACCACAGCGGCGGAGTGGCCGCGGGAACCTCCTACGGCGGCAGGGTTTTCCAGAATATCCATTCCTCCGCGGCCAGCGCGCGGGCCTATGAAATCGCCGGCAGGGCGAACAGCAGCAGCTACGGGCGGTTTGACGGCTCCAACATCAAGAACTGGCTGGGCCTGAGCACGGAAAAAACCAAGGGGGGAACCTACACGGGCCAGACTTTTACCGGGGCCAATACGCCGGACACGTTTTTCCTGCTCGCCGGCACCAACGACCTGCTTTCCGACAACAACAACAGTACGCTGCACCTGCGGCTGGACGGAGTTACCTATCTTCTGCTGAGCGACATGGATTCCATCGTCTCCTCCATCCGCACCGCCAACAGCCAGGCAAGCATTTTAGTGATGACCATCCCCTGCTGGACGCAGCATTCCAACGGGAACCTGGCTGAAACGCACCAGGCCGTAGCTACCTACAACGAATCCCTGAAAGAATGGGGGGCGAAAAACGCCGCCAACGGCGTCAAGGTCATCGACATCAATGCGGGCATCATTGACGTAGCCTCCTCCACCCCTTTCTACGGGGTGCGCTCCATGTTCCACAACCCCACGGCGGACGGCCTGCACCCGAACGCCCAGGGGGACCTGCTGATGGCGGGCAACCTGGCCAAGGGCATGGGCTACGCGGGGCGGTCCGCCGGGCAGGAAAGGAGAGCCGCCCACGAGCTGGGCGTCAACTTCGGCCAGACTCCCTCCATCACCCAGCAGACGCTGACGGCCAAGGGCTTTACCGCCAATAACGTCACCATCTCCAACAACACGATCAACTTCAACAAATCCGGCAGCAGCACCCTCACCTACAACTGGGGCTCCTCCCAGGGGCAGGACAAGGGCTACACGGTGGATTTCACCCTGCGCCTGGGCAACGGCGCCACGGGCGGCTGGGACACCACGAACAACTTCTCCCTGGATCTGGGCAACGGAACGCTGAACGTCAATGAAGCGTACATCCAGTGGGGCAGCACCATCCTGTACTCCAAGGACATGTCCGTCAATGCGGATTCCATCCGCGTGGCCTACGTGGCGGGGGACAACGCCCACGGCCTCAACGCGGGCTACTACATCTGGCTGGGGGACGTCCTCATCGGGGAGGCGCAGACGGCGGCGGGGGGCAGCTCCTCCGGCCTCACCTTCAGCTATTCCGGCACGCTGGACGCCATCCTGTCCAATCTGGCGCTGGACGGCTCCCTCTCCTACGCTCCCTCCACCACCGGCATCACCGGACCGGAAGCCCTTTATCTGGCAAACGGCGGAGCTTCCTCCGCCCTCAAGCCGGGCATGATCGAATGGACAACGGGCGCCGCCGCCACCGCCGTGGCTACGGCCGGGGCCAATGCCACGTACAATGCCCGCAACGGCACCAACTCCAACATCGCCAGCATCACGGGAACGGGAAGCACCAAATTCATTTACGCCAACAACGGGGCCTATGGCAGCGCGGACAGCCGCCAGGATCTGTGGGTGACACTGGGGGAAGGCACCAGCAGCAATAACGGCTGGATAGGCGGCCACACGTCAGGCGACCTGTACGGGGACATCCACCTGCGCCTGGCGGAAGGGGCCATCGGCAAATCCACGGTATTCGGCGCCGTCAACGGCGGCACCGTCCACGGGAACATTTACCTGGAATTCTCCTCCTCCACCGGAACCTATGACACCTCCTTCACCGGCGGGGAGGCGGACCGCACCTCCGTGGCGGGAGCCTACGCCACCGCCGTGAACGGGGACATCACCATGGTGTTCAATGACGGCGTGTTCTCCCACCGCATTTTCGGCGGCCTTTACACGGGAAACAAAACCATCTCCGGCTCCACCTCCCTTTACATCAACGGCGGAACGTTCATGAACGAAATCTACGCCGGGAACAAGACGGACGGCACCATTTCCCAGGGAACCAGCCTGACCGTCACGGGCACGGACGCCATTCTGGGCAAGGCTGACGGGGACAACTGGACATGGACGCTCCTGTGCGGCGGCAACAAGGCCGGCGGCACCATCAACGGAGGCACCGCCATCACCCTGAAGGACATTGCCGCCACCACCGGAGACGGTTCCGAACACAAATTTGACAAATACGCCGGCACCATCGACGGCAAGGGGGGCGGAACAGTGAACGGGGAGAAGAAGCTCGTCTTCGACCACTACACTACCGGCTTCCTCGGAACGCTCCAGAACTTTGACAAGGTGCAGGTCACCGGAAATTCGGACCTTGCGCTGGACAAGGCCCTGGGCAATACGGTCGCCTCCCTGACCGTGGATGCAGGCTCCGCCCTCCGGTTCAACCAGGACCAGGGAGCCACGCTGGACATCACCAACAACGGCACGATTCGCACCTCGCACAACCTGACCCTCAAATCCGCAGACACCGGAACCGGAACCTATTGGGTGGAAGGAGGAACGCTGGACCTGGCCGGGCAGGCCGTCTCCGGGAACATATCCATCTCCGCGGGGGCGCTTGCCAATACGGCGGGACTGGGAGCCGGGAGCGTCTCCGTCTCCGGCATCACCGGGAACGTCAGCCTGGGCGGCCTAGACGGCAGCAAGCTGAACTCCATCAACATGGGCAGCGGCACAGGAACCGTTTCCGGCCTGACGGGCCATGCGGACCTGGCCGGCTCCGACACGCAATTGAGGCTTTCCGCCGCCAACATGGGCGCGGACGGCACGGGAATCATCCAGTTCAATGACGCGGCTAATTCCACTCTGACCCTGGGGAACCTGACTCTGACGCTGACGGCGGATGCCGTGGCGCTGCTCGCCGCTCCGGGGGACTACGCCTTCCACGTCACCAACGCCGCCCTGCACGCGGATGCCAACCACATCACGCTGAGCGAATACAACGGCATGGCGTGGGACATTACCCGCACGGAAGGCGGCCAGGTAATCATCTCCTTCGGCCAGCTGGACGCCATGGTCATTGACAAGGGAGCTTCCAAGAACATCACCTCCGCCAGCACCCTGGGGGCAACCCCCAGCGTCACCA
Organism: Akkermansia muciniphila; assembly: GCA_947624785.1. Lineage (GTDB taxonomy): Bacteria > Verrucomicrobiota > Verrucomicrobiia > Verrucomicrobiales > Akkermansiaceae > Akkermansia > Akkermansia muciniphila_F. The sequence continues at coordinate 30,837 of CANQLV010000003.1, forward strand.
ACAACGGAACGCTGAACATCGACCTGTCCGCAGCCACTGCGCCGGAAGACAAAACAACCACCATCCGCTACCTGGCCGGCACGGAAGCCGGTGCCGTCGTGAACACGGGAACGGACAGCGACGTGATCATCACGCTGCTGAATGAAACCTCCGCAGATCCGGACAAACCAGGCAACACCGCTTACGCGGGCTCCATTGAAGGAGCGGCGCAGCTCGTCAAGGACGGTGAACAGAGGCTGACCGTTGACGGCAGGGTGACCGCCTCCGCCCTGGACGTGCAGCAGGGAGAACTCGTGCTCCAGAACACGAAGGAAAGTTCCATCATCTCCGGCGCCCTGAACATGGAACAGGACGCCGCGCTGACGCTGAACTCCGCCTCCCTGGCAGCCGGGGACCTGGCGGGCTCCGGCTCCATCACCCTGAACGGGGGCGCCCTGCTCACCATCGCCAGAGACACGCTTTCAGACCTGACGCTCCACGCAAGCGTCACCGGCTCCGGCACCCTGAAACTGGACAATTGCAACCTGATTCTGGGCACGGGCAGCAATCTGGGCGAAGACGTGCTGCTCCATCTGGGGGGCGGCAGCCTGCGCCTGCAGGACGGCTCCACGATCGCGCTGGAAGGGCTCCACCAGGAGCAGGAAAACGGCGCGCTCCACCTGGGGGCAAACGGACGTCTGGAACTGGCCTCCAACGACGGGAAAACCTACTCCTTCAAGGGGGATATCACCGGCACGGGAGCCATCACCCACCGGGGCGAAGGCACGCAGATCATCCTTTCCTCCGGGAATGGCGGCGTGGACGTCAGCCATACCCGGGCGGGCGGCCACCTCGTCCTGGGAGACAAGGACCTGGCCGCGGACGGCTCCATGACCTACAGGGACATTTCCATCGGCAGCAACGCCCGGGACGCCTCCGGCCTGGACGCCACGGCGGACCTCTCCCTGATGAACAATACCACGGCCAACACGCTCTCCATCGCCTCCAACGGCAAACTGTACCTGGGCGGCAATCCCAACCAGCGGGCGGTCCAGCTCGTGCTGACCGGCAGCAACGGCGGCGTGGCGGCCGATCTGGCCTCCGGCGCCTCCCTGGACCTCACCGTCAATGCGGAAACGCTGGCCCGCAGCGCGGACAACGCCTGGGCCGCCGTGAAGGCGGAAAACGGCTCCATCCGCATCAACGGGGCGGACCCCTCCATCAACGTCAACATTTACGGCCTGGGTACTGCGGGAGACTGGGCCATCCTGCCGGAATTCACCATCAACGCCTTCTATGCGGAAAACGGCCTGGCCACGGCGAACGGGGAAACCTGGACGGCGGACATGGTGAACCTGACCTATGCCGGCTTCGCCAACCTCGTTTACGACATCAGCAAGATACTCTCCGACGACGGCAAGCTGTTCCAGGTCCACTTCACCAAACTGGGAGACAGCCCGCTGAAGGACTTCGCCTCCACGGAAAACCAGAGAGCCGCGGCGGACAGCCTGTGGGCCGTCACCTCCTCCCCCGGAAGCATCACGCCGGCCATGATGGAATTCCTCAACGCCGTGGGCACCGCCCAGGCCATGGGGGACGCGGGCGCCCTTCAGTCCGCCCTCTCCTCCTATGCGGGCAGCGGCGTCACCGCCATGCATTCCGCCCAGAAGGGGGCTCTCCGGGACCAGGTGCTCCACCTGCGCAACCGCCTCTCCCAGATGGGAGCCTCCCCGCAGTACATCAACGATGACCTGCCCTGCTTCAACGCCTGGATTGAAGGGGAAGGCGGCTACCGCAAGCTGGATGACCGGATGGACGAATCAGGCTACAAGCTCAACACCTGGGGCGGCACCTTCGGATTTGACGTGACGTGCAGCGACAGCTTCGTATGGGGGGCGGCCTTCTCCGCCAGCTATGGCGACCTGGACGCCTACATGGCGAACGGAGACCTGGACTCCTACTACGGCAACCTGTTCTTCCGCATCCAGTCGGGCCGCTGGGCCCACAACGTCATCCTCACCTACGGATGGAACGACGCTTCCCTGGACCGAACCGCGGGCATCCCCGGTGCCGGCATGTACGCCATGCACGGCAGCACCAGCGGCAGCAGCTACGGCGCCTTTTATGAAGGCACGTATGACCTGTACCTGGATGAAAACAAAACCTCCGCGTTCCAGCCCCTGGTGAACGCCTCCGTGTACAAGAGCAGGATGGACGGCTTCACGGAATCCGGGGCCCTGGGCATGAGCGCGGACGACATGGATTCCACCTACGGCACCGTGGGACTGGGGGCGAGGCTCCGCGGGGAGCTCTCCAGCAACCTGACGGGCCGCGCATCCATGGGTGAACTGCGGGTACAGGTTGTCCAGCTCCTGGGCGACCGGAAAACCACGGCGGCGCTGTCGCCCGCCGGCGCGCCCGGCGCAGGATTCCGCGTGAACGGAGCCAAGGAAGGAGCCACCGGCGTGCAGGCAGGCGCGGGCATCACCATTCCGGTGGGTTACACCAGCTCCGTTTTTGCGGATGTCAATGCGGACTTCCGCAGTCGCGCCACCAGCTTCAACGGAAGCATCGGCTACAGGCTGACTTTCTAACGGGACTTCTTCAGGGGTGTGTACAAGCGGGGAGCATCGCGGCCATGCTGCGGTGCTCCCTTTCTGATTGCGGACGTGCCTGTTCAGGCGCGGTCTTCCCCCGGAATCCGGGAAGGGTCCTTCATCTGCCCGCTGCCTTCAATGACGTACTTGTAGGAGGTCAGCTCGCGGAGAGCCATCGGCCCGCGGGCATGAAACTTGTCCGTGCCGATGCCTATCTCCGCGCCAAAGCCGAATTCCTCCCCATCGCTGAACCGCGTGGAGCAATTATGGTAGACGCACGCGCTGTCCACCCGGCTCATGAAATAATCGCGGGCCTTTCCATCCTCCGTGATGATGGAATCACTGTGATGGGAACCGTAACGGTTGATATGCTCCACGGCATCCCGGACGCCGTCCACCACCTTCACGGACAGGATCAGGTCTTCATACTCCGTGGACCAATCCCTTTCCTCCGCAGGAACGGCCTCCGGCCCGAAAAACGGGCTGCTCCGCTCACACACGCGGCATTCCACGCCGCGCCGGCGCATGCGCTCCGCCGCCACCGGCAGGAACCGTTCCGCCGCGGCGGCGTCCACCAGCAGGGTCTCCGCCGCGTTGCAAACGCCCGGGCGCTGTGTCTTGGCGTCGTCCAGCACGTTCACGGCCATCTTCAAATCCGCCGCGGCGTCCACATACACGTGGCAAACACCGTCCAGATGCTTCAGCACGGGAACCCTGGCGTACTCCGTCACGGCGCGGATCAGCCCTTTCCCTCCCCTGGGAATGATCACGTTCAGGAAAGAATCCAGCTCGCACAGCTGCCGCACCTCGTCCCGGCTGCCGGAATCAAGAAGCTGAACGGCGTCCGCGGGAACGGCGGACTCCTTCAGCGCGGCGCGCAGAACCTCCGCCAGAACCCGGTTGGTCCGCAGGGACTCGCTCCCGCCGCGCAGAATGACGGCATTCCCGGACTTCAGGCACAGGGCGGCGGCATCGCAGGTGACGGTGCCGCGGCTCTCGTAAATAAAACCGATGACCCCCAGGGGAACGCGCACCTGGCGGATATGCAGGCCGTTGGGGCGCGTCCATTCCCGGATGCACTCGCCCACGGGATCAGGAAGGGCCGCCACCTGCTCCATGCCGCGGGCCATGTGCTCCACGCGCTCCGGCGTCAGGAGAAGCCTGTCCAGAAACGCGGCATTGCGCCCGCCCTTCCGGGCCTCTTCCATATCAAGGCCGTTCTCCCGGACAACCTTTTCCGCAGCGCTCCGAACGCCCGCGGCCATCAGGCGCAGGGCCCGCGCCTTCTCTTCCGGCCCCAGGGCAAGCATCTCCCGTGAAGCCGCCAGCGCGGCCCGTCCCACCGGTTCAAGAGGATTCTCCATCTTCATCACTTCATCCCTTTGGTACAAAATACGTTCCGGCTCCTTCCGCCTTCCCCTCCAGCAGCAGCGCGATGCGCTCCGGATGGCGGCCGTGCAGCATGTAAACGCCCGTCCCCGCATTCACGGCCTCCCGGATGGCCTGGAGCTTGGCGCTCATGCCGCCCATGGAAAAGCGGCCCCGGTCCTCCTCCGCGAACGCCAGCACGGCATCCACGTCCTCCACCCGGGGAATGATGGCGTCCCGGCTGCCTCCGGGGGGATACAGGCCGTCCACGCTCGTCAGGATGAACAGCGCGTCTGCCTCCACCAGGCGCGCCATGTGCACGGAAAGAATATCGTTATCCCCGAACTTCAGCTCTTCCACGGATACGGTGTCGTTCTCATTCACGATCGGGATGATGCCGCCGTGCTCAAACAGGCGCAGCACGGTGGCCTGCACATTGTGGCGGCGGCGCTTCAAATCCTCCGCCGTCAGCAGGAGCTGGGCCACATCCACGTCAAAATGGTTGAAAAGATTCTCATACGTCTGCATCAGCCGCGTCTGCCCCACGGCCGCGCATGCCTGCTTCAGGGACAACTCCTGCGGATAGGACGGCAGCCCCAGAACGGACACGCCGGAACCCACAGCCCCGGAGCTCACCAGCACCACCTGGTGGCCCTGCTGCATCAGGTCCGCCAGCGCGCTGACCAGATGCACGATGGAAGAACCATCCAGCGTCCCGTTCTCACGGGTCAGAACGCCCGTTCCTACTTTAACTACGATTTTCATGTACTTCTGCCCTCCATGATATAACAGGCTCTTTCCTCACAGAAAGCAGAAAACGCGTTCTTCCCGCAATGCCGCGGTTCCGCTGGCCGCGCAGGGATTCCGGCCATGAAAAAACCTCATTTCCGCGCGAACACGTCCCTGGTGCAGTCATCATTCCACACGTATTCGAGCTGCTCCGCTATTCCCTCCGCCCGTGACCTGCCAAACCGGTCGCTCACAAACCCGAGGGCCATGTCCATTCCGGCGGAAACGCCGGAGGAAGTATAAAACTTCCCGTCCGCCATGCCCCGGAGAAAATGCAGGAAAGGCGGAAAAACCGCCAGGCGGCGGGTTCCTCTTCCTCCCGGAACCACTAAAATTCCGCCGCCTTCCGTCCTCCCTCCGCACCTGATATTTTATGATCCCGTGTCCTGCCTGCCGGAATTCACGGCCATCAATCCCCCGGCTGCGCCAAACGGGTAAAAAACGGGCGGAAGCCTCCCCTTCCGAAGAAACTTCCTCCCGGAACACCCAAATTTGATTATCCCTTGAACATGCCGAGGGCCCTGGCCACCCCTTCCCCGTATTCGGGGTCGCACTGCATGCAGTGGTCGATGTGGCGCTGCTTGATAAAATCCGGCGCGTCGCCCATGGCGCGGGCGGTATTGCCGTAAAGGGCCTCCCTCTGCTCCGGATTCATCAGCCGGAACAGGGCGCGGGGCTGGGAATAATAATCGTCGTCATCCTCGCGGAAATCCCAGTGCCAGGCCGCTCCGTCCAATTCAAGCGGCGGTTCCCGGAACTCCGGCTGTTCCTGCCACTCTCCGTAACTGTTCGGCTCATAGCCCAGCGTGCTTCCCGCGTTGTCGTCCACACGCATCATGCCGTCCCGGTGGTAGCTGTGGAACGGGCAACGGGGAGCGTTCACCGGAATCTGGTTATGGTTCACCCCCAGCCTGTACCGCTGGGCGTCCCCGTAGGAGAACAGGCGCCCCTGGAGCATCTTGTCCGGGGAAAAGCCGATGCCGGGAACGACGTTGGCCGGATTGAACGCCGCCTGCTCAATCTGGGCGAAATAATTGTCCGGATTCCGGTTGAGTTCCAGCACGCCCACCTCCATGAGGGGGTAATCCCCGTGCGGCCATACCTTGGTCAGGTCAAACGGATTGAAGGGGCACGCCCTCGCCTGCTCCTGGGTCATCACCTGGATGTACATCGTCCAGCGCGGGAAATCCTTCCGCTCAATGCTCTCATACAAATCCCGCTGGTGGCTCTCCCGGTCCTTCGCGATAATCGCTTCCGCCTCCGCGTCCGTCAGGTTCCTGATGCCCTGCTGGGTTTTCAGGTGGAACTTCACCCATACCCGCTCATTGTCCGCGTTCAGCATGCTGAACGCATGGCTGCCGAACCCGTGCATGTGGCGGTAGGAGAAAGGAATGCCGCGGTCGCTCATCACGACGGTGACCTGATGAAAGGCCTCCGGCAGGGAAGTCCAGAAATCCCAGTTATTCCGCGCGCTTCTCATGTTGGTACGCGGGTCGCGCTTGATGGCGTGGTTCAGGTCCGGGAACTTGAGCGGATCCCGCAGGAAGAACACCGGGGTATTGTTGCCCACCAGGTCCCAGTTCCCCTCCTCCGTGTAAAACTTGATGGCAAAGCCGCGGATGTCGCGCTCCGCGTCCGCCGCCCCCCGTTCCCCGGCCACGGTGGAAAACCGCACCAGCAGGTCGGTCTTCTTGCCAATTCCGGAAAACATGGCCGCCTTCGTGTAACGGGTGATATCCCCCGTCACGGTAAACGTGCCGAAGGCGCCGGAGCCCTTGGCATGCATGCGCCGTTCCGGGATCACTTCCCGGTCGAAATGGGCCAGCTTTTCCAGGAACCAGACGTCCTGGAGCAGCATGGGGCCGCGGGGGCCGGCCGTGAGCGCGTTTTCGTTATCCGGAACGGGCGCTCCGACGGAGGTCGTTAAATTCTTTTGGTCACTCATGGCGTCTTTTAGTTAGAATTATTATAAACTAATTTTTCCAAGGGTGTCAACAAAGTTTCTCTCAAATCCCGGAAAGGCAAACAGCTTGCTTGCGGCCTCCCTTCGCGGGGCGGGAAAACGCAGCCGGGTACGCCGCCCCGCCAGGAAAACGGCGCACGGCGTTCCCCATGAAGCCAAGCCTTTCCGGTGGGCGCCGCCAGGCAACCGAGCCAGGGCCGTTTCTCCATTTTCCGCTTGACCCTGAATGGAGAATCCGGGACAGTGCCTTTCTCGATGAAAAATCGGGGCTTTCCTCATGAACCGTTTTCTTGCAACAATCTATTGCAACCTATCTCTTTCTCCGCAAACGAGAAAGAAGCGCCGTGTCCGCCTGGGTTTGAAGGAGGGAGGGGAAGGTTATGTAAACCCGGTGGGAAACCGCATTTTTCTCATCCATCCTTCCGGAGAAAAACAGCTTGTCGAGCCGTACCAGATACCGGGGTCCGTCCGTCTGAACATTGAGGGAGAGCACAACACGCTCATCTTCCATGCCCCGCTCTCCTTAAACAATATTTCCATCCACATCTGGAAACATGTCCGCGGCGCGAAAATCGAATTCGGCTCCTCGTCGTCCGGACACAGCCACTGGAACAATGTCAGCATTCTGGCAGCTGCATCCGGAAGCGCCCTGTCCATCGGCCATTCGACGAGCATCGAAGGATTAACGGTCATCCTTGTGGGCGGCAAATGCCATATTGGCAGCGATTGCATGCTGTCTTCCGGAATTACCATCTGGGCAAACGATTCCCATCGCCTGATGGACGCCGATACGGGGGAACTGCTCAACGGCCAGCCGCAGGGCGTCCTCATCGGCGACCACTGCTGGATCGGGCAGGGGGCTGCCTTCACCAAAAATGCCGTCATCCCGGCAAATACGGTCGTCGGCCTGCAATCGGTCGTCACCAAATCCTTCCGGGAGGAATTCACCGTTCTGGCGGGAAACCCGGCCAAGGTCATCAAGCACAGGGTCAAATGGAGCCGTGAAAGAGAAATGGGGTAAGGCCGCCCAACACACTCCTCCGCAGCTTCATGGCCTGAACCGTCCGCGCATGCCGGACCATGCGCCGCAGGGCCCGCCCGGAGATGTCCGGCGCTTCCATCATCAATGCTTTTCCCCCGCTCCGGACTGTTGCCGGAGACGCATTTTAGGCTTCCAATATGGGGCTGATCTGCTCATATTGCCCGGGCATGAATCTTGACCTTCTCCAAAAAGCCGCCAACCAGGCGCGGGGACTTGCCATGGATGCCGTTCACGACTGCGCATCCGGCCACTTGGGCCTGCCGCTGGGGTGCGCCGAAATCGGGGCCGTCCTGTTCGGCGATCTGCTCAACATCTGCCCCTCACAGCCCCGCTGGCTCAACCGTGACCGCTTCATTCTCTCCGCCGGCCACGGCTCCATGTTCCTTTACGGCTGGCTGCACCTGTCGGGATTCAACATCGGCATTGAAGACCTCAAGGGCTTCCGCCACAAGGGCTCCATCACGCCCGGCCACCCGGAATTCCGGGATACGGAAGGCGTGGAATGCACCACGGGGCCGCTGGGCCAGGGCATTGCGAACGCCGTAGGCTTCGCCCTCTCCGCCAGGCGCGCCGCCGCGCGGTTCAACAAGCCCGGCATGGACATCTTCACCCAGCGCATCTTCTGCCTCACGGGGGACGGCTGCCTTCAGGAAGGCGTGGCCCGCGAATCCCTCGCCCTGGCCGCCGTCCTGAAGCTGGACAACCTCATTCTCATTTACGATTCCAATGACATCACGCTGGACGCCCCCGCGGAACGCACCCAGCTTGCCGACCCGCGCGCCGTGTATGAAACCCTGGGCTGGGACGTGCGCCAGATCGACGGGCACGACCTCAAGGCCATCGCTGAAGCGGTGGAAGCCGCCAAAAACGCCAGGAACGGCAAGCCCCAGCTCATCATCGCCAAGACGGTGATCGGCAAAGGCATCCCCGGCATTGAAGGCACCACGAAGGGGCACGGGGAAGGCGGAGCCAAGCTTCAGGAGGAAGCCCACGCCAACTGGGGCATTCCTGCCGGGGAACGCTATTACGTCTCCGAAGACGTCCGCGGCGCCTTCACGGACCTCAAGGCCAGACGGGAGGAAGCTTTCAACGCCTGGAACGCCACCTACGAACAATGGCGCCGGGCCTATCCGGAACTGGCCGCGGAACTGGACTCCGGCATCTGCGCCTGTACCCAGGGCGTCAATCCCGCGGACTCGGACAAGGCCATCCCCGCCTTCCCGCAGGACTACAGCGACGCCACGCGTTCCGCCGGAGCCGTCGCCATCAACGCCATCGCCAAGGCGGACCCCTGGTTCCTGACCACCAGCGCGGACCTGTACAGCTCCAATAAAAACTACCTTTCCGGCGCGGGGGACTTCTCCGCGGAAACCCCGGAAGGGCGCAACTTCTGGTTCGGCATCCGTGAACACGCCATGGCCGCCATCTGCAACGGCATCGCCTATGACGGCCTGTTCCGCGTGAGCGCCGCCACGTTCTGCGTCTTTGTGGACTACATGCGCGCCGCCATCCGCGTGGCCGCCCTCAGCGGCCTGCCCGTCACCTACATCCTGACGCACGATTCCGTGGCCGTGGGCGAAGACGGCCCCACCCACCAGCCGGTGGAAACCGTCTCCGGCCTCCGCGTCATCCCGAACCTGGACGTCATCCGCCCGGCGGACCCGGAAGAAACCGCAGGAGCCTGGATGGCCGCCATGCAGCGCGCCGACGGTCCCACCGCCCTCATCCTGACCCGCCAGAAGGTAGCCACCCTGAACAATATTCCCGTGGAAACGCGCCGGGAAGGCGTGCTGAAAGGCGGCTACGTAGCCCGGAAGGAACAGGGAACCTTGAAGGCCATTATCCTCGCCAGCGGTTCCGAACTGGAACTGGCCCTGAAGGCGGCGGAAAAAACCGGAGAAGGAATCCGCGTGGTTTCCATGCCCAGCTTCTTCCGCTTTGACAGGCAGTCCGCCGAATACCGGGAAAGCGTGCTTCCCTCCTCCTGCGCGAAGAGGGTTTCCGTGGAAGCCGGCGTCACGGACCTCTGGTGGAAATACCTGGGCTGCCAGGGCGAAGCCGTGGGCATCAACCGCTTCGGCTTCTCCGCGCCCGGAGCGCAAGTTCTGGACGAGCTCGGCATGAACGTGGACAACGTCGTTGCCTCCGTCCAAAAGGTACTCGCCAAATAATCCGCGGCGCTTTGCCGCCATTCCTTCTCAGGGTCTGTTCCGCATCCGGCGGAACAGACCTTTTTCATGGACCGCCAGAACATCCCCCGGAAAAGGGTTGATGAAACCGCACCCAACACCCCCTCCGCCCGCAAGCCCCGTCTTTCTCCATATGAAAAATTGGCCAACCCATTAAATCCGGCTATTTCCACAGGCCGCGGGGACGGCGCCTCCGGCATCCTGGAAAGGAAGGCCTGCTTCATTCATCCTTTGCATTCACCCGCCCTGCGGGCTTCAGGCAGCGCTTTCCGTCCCACCGGGCAAGCCCGTGTTCCGGGCCTTCATTCTCCTTTCACCCGGCGGTTCAGGATAAAAAATGGGCGGCCTTCGCCCTATTCCCGCGTCACCTTCAGCCTCAGAAAACGCCGCGCCGGCGCGTTGACGTCAATCACCACGGAATCAAGGTATTCGGCACGGTCTCCTGATGGCCCGACCGTCGCTTCCTCCCTCCAGGTGACCAGGTCCTCCGTGCTTTCCACGCTGAACGCCACGTCCGTGGCCTCCGGGTTCACCGGCCATTCCAGCACCAGGCGGCGTTCTCCGTTTTCCTCCCTGACCGCCAGCCTCGTGACGCTTCCGCAGGGCTTGTTCGGGTCCAGCCCCGTGGCGTACTTCATCAGATTGGTAATGCCGTCGCCCGCAGGACAGGCGTCCGGGGCCGTCTGGTCCTCCGGAGTTCCGCCGGCAAAATGGTCCTTCTTCCACTGGTCATACGGGGAGGGAGTGCGCGTCCAGGTCAGCACCAGGGCGCTTTTCCCCGCCGTATTCTCCTGTTTCAGGGAAAAAGAACCCGCACTCTTCCAGGCTTCCGCACTGGCGGCGTCATAGGAAACGGAGGGAAGCGCCGCCATGGAAAGAGTGGTCCCCTCCACCAGCTTCCAGCTTTGCTCCTGTTCCTTCCCGGCCATGGCAGGGAAAGCCACGCGGATTTCCGCCGTGCTGTCCAGAGACACCGGCCCCTCCGCGCTCCACCTGGCCTCCCGGCCGGGGTCCCGGGGGAGGGAAAAGGACAGGCATGCCCCCCCAGCCACGTCCAGCCGAGTCATTCCGCGCACGCCGGCGTTCGTGCCGAGCCGCACCGTTCCGCCTTCCACGCTCACCGGGAAATGGCACAGGGAGACGCCGTCGCCTAAGACCAGCGTTCCTCCCCCCGTCTTTCTCAGGCTGGAGGAGGAGGAATACCCGGCGAAGGAATAAAGAGGGTCTTCCATGCTGACCAGGCAATCCGGGTCCGCATGCATCACCAGGCGCACATGGCCCATGACCGTGATGGAATTGGGCACGCCGCCCGTGGAGGCTCCCGCGGAACGCCCCCGGAAATTGCCGCTGAAAGAAACGGGGCGGGAGGAATCCGTGGACCGGAGGTTGAGCACGGTAGGAGCCTCCGCGCTGCCGCCGGAAACATAAACGGCACCCCCCAGGTTTCCTGCGCTGTTTCCGGTAAAGGAACAGCCGCCTTCCACATCAACTGTGCGCTCGCCCTCCCCGTCATTGGCGTCCAGGCACAGGGCGCCCCCGTTGTGGGCCGCCGCGTTGCCGGAAAAGGAGGAACCCGCCGCTATCTGCACGTTTCCGCGGCTGTAGAGCGCGCCGCCGCTGCCGCCATCCGCCCTGTTGCCGGTAAAGAAAACGGCTGCCTGCTGGACTACGGAACCTGCGTAAACCGCTCCGCCCTGGGAGAAGCCGCGCACCGTATTATTGTCATAGGAGGCTGAACCGGAAAAAGTGACCTGCCCGTAATCCAGCGTGCCGCCTCCGTTGCCCGTCTTGTCCGCATTGCTGGAGCCGCCGCCGGCATTGACCAGCACATCCGCCAGCAGAAGGGCCCCGGAGAGGAAGGCGGCGCCCCCAAGGCCAATCCTGAGAAGACGCAGACGGCCGGGAAGAACGGAAAAACAACGTGTTTTCTTCATGAGTCTTGTCCAGTTGGTGAGAGGTTTATTCCCGGATGGGAACGAAGGAGGAAGCATCATCCGGGTCCGTTTCCCCGGGTTCGATGAGGCCATTGCCGTTGGCGTCCTCCACAAGATCGGGAACGCCGTCGCCGTCGGAATCCACGGCCGGGAAATCGGGCATGCGGATGTAGGCCGTCCCGACCGCCTGGCCGTTCCTGGTGAGGACGGGATATTGCGCATCCGCCTGACGGAGTTCACGGATCAGGGAACGCGCCATGCGCATCAGGCGTTCCCGCTGCGCCGGGTCCTGGGCCAGGTCATTGCTCTCTCCGATGTCGTCTTTCAGATTGAAGAGCTGCCAGGGGAACCGGCCCGCGGTCTTGTAGCCGTTCCCGGAATACAAATCCGTATGGGCGTACTGGTCCATGTAATTGTAAATGACCTTCCAGTCTCCTTTCCGGTAGGTGGAATAGAAATTGGCGTAGGAATGGTGGTGCGGGAAGTGCTGGAATATCTTCTGGGTGCGGTGGAAGGATAAATCCCCCCGGAAGTAGGGGCTGATGTCCTCCCCGTCCACCTGATGGCCCACCGGAACCTTCAGCTTCAGCATATTCAGAATAGTGGGGTAAATATCCCAAATCGCCACGATGTCATGGTTCACGGCATTCTGCGGAATGGGATATTCCCGCTGGATGGGGCTGGAGGAATCAACCTCCGCCCAGCCCACAATCATCGGGATGCGCGTTCCTCCTTCGTAACGGCTGCCTTTGCGCCCTCTCAGGGGAGCTACGGCGCTGATTTTCTCAAGCCATGGAATATCCCCGCTATAACCCTGCTGGATGGGAGCGTCCCCGCCGTTGTCGGACATGAAAATGACCAGCGTCCTGTTGGCCACTCCCAGTTCCTTGAGGTAATCCATCAGGTCCCCCAGGGACTTGTCCATGCCGCCGATCAGGGTGCCGAAGTTGCGGAGGTTCCCGCCGATGGAGACTCCCGGGTCAAAGGACGTGCCCGAGGGATAGGTATCATAATCCCCGTTGGGGTCCGGCTGGTCGTGCCGCTGGTGGACGGCGTAATGGGTCATGTACGCGAAGAAAGGCGCATTCTCATCCACGGCGGCCTTGATCTGCTTTTTCATCTCCAGCGTCAGGGCATTCGTCAGGAAATTCTTCTTCCTGTCTTCCGCCGTAGCAGTTCCGTAATATTCCTCCAGGTCCGGAACATGAGTGTTCCCGGTGCCGAACTGGTCCTCTCCCCGGTAGGAGGCGGGCTGTCCGGCGGAGCAGCCGGCAATGTTGACGTCAAATCCCAGGTTGGCTGGATTGGAATAAAGCTGGTTGGACGGGGCGAAGTGGGCCTTTCCCACCGTGATGGTCCGGTAGCCGGCATCCTTCAGCACGCGGGGGAGCGGAATTTCCTGCTGGCTCATCCCGGCCATGTTCCACTGGGGAGCACGGATGTGGGGAAGACCGCCGCTGTATTCATTAAGAGTGGGGGCATTCACGGCCGTCCAGTTGGTGACCCGGTGCCGGGCGGAGGTCTTGCCCGTCATCAGGGACGTGCGGCCCGGGGAGCACAAGGGGCACGAATAGGCATTCGTGAACTTCATCCCCTGCGCCGCCAGCCTTTCCATGGAGGGCGTTTTGTAAAAGGTGTTCAGTTCCGTAACGACGGGCTGGCCGTCCTTGTAATAGAAAGGCACGGACGTATCCTGCCAGCCCATGTCGTCCACCAGGAAAACCAGGACGTTGGGCGTATTCTCCGCCAGTACGGAAATAATCAGGGACTTGCTCTTCTCCGTGCCGTCAGTCGCAGTCAGCGTCAGCGTGTACTGCGTCGTCTCCGCGGGAGACACCTGCACGCTCCCGGAGGCCGCCGTGCCAGTGATGGGCACCTCCGTTCCATTGGCGGTCAGGGTCAGGTTCTCCGCCTTCACCGTGCTCCACGTCAGGGTGGCCTTTTCATGACTTCCGGGAACAATCCTCTTCTTGTCCGATTCAAAGAGAAGAATCTCCGGCTCCTGTTTCCTGACGGTCACCGTCACTTCTTCCGTGGAAGCGGTTCCGTCCTCACAGGCGGCTCTGAGAATGTAGGTCGTAGTGGTGTCAGGCTTCACCGTGACGGAACCCGTTCCGTTTTCCGTAGTGGCCGGAACATCCTGCCCGTCCTTTGTGCTCAGCGTGACCGCTCCGCATTTCCAGGTTTTCCAGCTTAAAACGGCTCCGGAAGCCGAATCCTCCATGATCTGTGAAGGAGTCGCCGTAAAAGACACGATGCCGGGAGAGGGAGCCGCCAGGCGGACCGCATTGATGGCGGAACGGGTCTGGGAGGCCCCGTTGCCCGTAATGGTAATCGTTCCTCCGATGACCGGAACATACCTCAGCGTCAACTTGTTGCCTCCTTCCTGAAACGCGCCGGAAAACGTGCCGCGGTCCTGGATGGAGCCGGTAAGGCCGTTGACCGTATAAAGCATGTCCCGGTCCGAGTCATTGCAATCCCCGTAAATTTCCACATGGCAGTATTCCGCCATGGAATCGGGAAGCCGGGAAATCACGACGTTTTCCGTTCCCCGGATGCCGGACCAGGAATCCATGAGCAAATAATCACGGTTCCTGCCCGACGCAAAAATGCCGTTGCTGGCGCAATAGCCCGGATTGATGGCGCAGGAGGCTTCCGTAGGCGCTCCCGCCGCGGTTTTCAAGGAGGAAACGGTCGTGGCGGAATTTGCCGCGGGCTTGATGAAATTCCATGTTTTCCCTTCCTCCGCCAGGGTTCCGGGTTCCGCCTGCCGGAACGCCGCCTCCGTGGCCGCAGTCCCGTTCAGCACTCCTATCCCTATTTCTTCGGCATGCGCCAGAGCGCAGGCGGCCAGCACAACCGGAATCCATCCGCACCAATTCAGCTTTCTCATCGTGATTTCCCCTTCCGTAAACAGGAAGGCGCCGGCTGTCCCTTTCGCGAACGGCCGGCGCCTGCATGAAAAACAAACATTACGCGCGCCTGCGGCGCATCAGCAGAGCGCCCAGGCCCAGCAGGCCGAGGCCGGCCGTGGCGGGTTCCGGAACGGAGGTCAGCGCCAGGGCATTGATGTTACCGGTACCCCCCTGGGACTGGATATCGAGCCGGGTGCCATCCGCCGCCACGTCAAACGTGTAAGTAATCAGCATCCAGTCCCCGGTGTGCGTGTTGCCCGTGACGGTAGCGCCGTTCAGCGTGGCTCCGGACCCGGTGGAGTAATCGTCCAGGCTGGCGGAAATGTTGGAAATGCCGGTGCCGTCAAGGCTGAAGGAAGAAGTGTTGCCCGTGCCGTAGTTGTTTCCGCGCCCCACCAGCATGGTCAGCGTGTAGGAGCCGGCGGACAGGTTGTTCAGGGACATCGTGAAGTTGCCGTTCGCGGAGCCGATCGGATTGACCGCTCCCCCCATCGGGCTGCCGGTGGTCATATCCTGGCCGAACACATCGTAAAACTTATTGTCCTGGCCCAAGGCGGAGCCTTTGGCAGCGGCATCGGTCATGGCGCCGGGACCTCCGCAACAGAGTCCTCCCGTCGTCAGGGTGATTCCGGTGCCGTCTCCCCCCGTAGTGACCAAGGTCCCGGAAGTATAGGAATTATTCTGTCCCGTAGAAATCTTGTTCACTTTCTGGCCGGACTGGCCAAGATACGTGCCATCGACAACGGCGGTGCCGTTGCCTGAATTGATCCCGAACGAGATCAGAACGGTGGAGGCTTCGGCCGCCACCGCCGCCGCAACCATAGTTGCCAGAATGAATAATGTTTTCTTCATGGTGTCAATGGGATATATGGTTGGAAATGATGAAACACCGTTTCCATTTCTTGACAAATAACGAATTTAGAATCCGTTATGAATGTTAGAAGAAAATCTGAAAGAATATATTGCATATCTCATTGAAAATAAGCCGTTTTATTTTTTGTGCCTTGAAAAATGAATCTTTGCCTGGGAGATTCTCCAGTCCATTCAAATAATGGGCTATTTGATTAAGGCGTTCATACTAATGAAATAATAATCCGGGTTCTGGTCTTTTTTGTTGACCCCGGATTCTAAATCCGTGAAACAATGGAAAGTTTTTCCATGAACAACAAAAAGGCTCCCCGTCCTGAAAGGAGGGGAGCTTTTTTAAAGGCCTTAGTCAAAAGGGAAAGCAGCTCTCTTAAAAATTAAAAAGCGGCTTCAATCTTCGTAATGGTGAACACTTTCTTCTTGTCGCCGTCCATCGGCACGATCTTCACCTGGTCTCCCACGCTCTTGCCCGTCAGCTCCTTGCCCACCTGGGAAAGATAGGAGACAATATGCTTTTCCGGATTCGTATCCCACGCTCCCAGAATGGTGTACACCACGGCGTCCCCTCCGGCCAGAGGCTGGAGGGTCACCTTCATCCCCATGGCGGCCTTGGAGGTGTCCGTCACGGCAAAATCCGTGCCGCGGGCCAGCGCCAGCGCATGCTCCAGTTCTGAACGGCGGCGGTTGAGCACTTTCTCTACTTCCTTGGCGTCCTGGTAGCCGCCGTTTTCACGGAGGTCCCCCTCCGCACGGGAAATCTTCTTGTTGTGCAGGTTTTCCGGAATTTTCACGTTCACCAGTTCCTCCAGTTCCTTCTTGCGCGCTTCCAGGCTGTCCCAGGAAACGAAGATCGGTTCCGGCTTGTCGGAGGTATCCACCATGGCGTCCAGCACGATGGAGTGCAGATTCGGGAACACGCTGATCACGCGGGCCATCAGCGCTCCGCGGTCCTGTTCGGAGAAGGCGGAGGTGTTGTACAGCATTTTGGCGAACTGGCGCACTTCCGCCACGTCCTGCCCCTTGATCATTTCCTGGATGATGTTTTTATCCTCCATGAACAGGTTTTTCAGGCGCAGCATGCGGTTGGGGCCGCCATCCATGTGGTCCTGTTCAATCAGGGAAAGCATCGCAATGCCGACGGGAAGACCGAAGAGGGGCTTGGAGGCGTCATGCCGCTGGCGGCATATCCAGATGAGGGATTCGGCCGGAAG
The DNA here is from genome assembly GCA_947624785.1 of Akkermansia muciniphila. Taxonomy (GTDB): domain Bacteria; phylum Verrucomicrobiota; class Verrucomicrobiia; order Verrucomicrobiales; family Akkermansiaceae; genus Akkermansia; species Akkermansia muciniphila_F. The sequence continues at coordinate 47,691 of CANQLV010000003.1, forward strand.
AGTCTGGCGCAGCAGTTCATGCTTCAAATGCCTGACCAGGGCCTTGTCCTGCCCTTCCTCTATCAGGAACTTGGCAATCTCTCCCACGGCGCGGGCGCCGCTCGCGTCAAACAGCTCCAGCGCCTTCTGCGTCCACCCTTCGCCAAAGACGGCGGGCAGCGTGGCGTACACGCGCTTCTGGCGCACGGCGGGCATGGAATTGAGCACTTCCGCGAAGCGTTCCACATCGCCGATATTGGCTTCCACGATGGAACGGAGAGGGTAGGCAGCCTGGGCCGCTTCCGTGTTCTTCACGGCGGCAATCAGGTCGTCCCGGAGCACGGCCAGCTCCAGCACCTGCTGGAGAGCCAGGCTGCCGCCGTTGCGCACGTCGGCGTCCACCGCCTGAACCAGGGCGTTGACGGCGTCCGGCTCCGCCATGACCGTTTCCATCTTGATGCCGTCCAGCACGCGCACCTTGGCTTTCAGGTCCGCGGCCTTGTTGTAATCCTCCAGGGCGGCCTGGGCGCGGGAAAGAATATTCGTTCGGAGCGTGATGCGCTCGCCCTTGCGGGTAGGCATCATGAACTGTACGTTGGAACGGAGCATGGCGCGCACCCTGTCCCACCAGTTCTTCCATTTGTCCGCCGCGATCACGGTGCCTTTCAGCGCGGCTTCCAGCTTTTCCGGGGTAAGGGAATTGCCGTAGCCCTGCAAGGTGACGCGCACCAGTTCCACCGGATCATCCACGGACAGGTTGATCAGGGATTCGGTATCTTCATAACGCCGGGCCAGGAAATGGTCATCATGGAGGAACTCCAAAATTTTCGGAGCAAATTCCAAGGCAACTTCGTGTTCCGGATTTTCCTCAAAATCAATAACCAGCTTTTTGGCGGCCAGGTTCCAGGAAATGACTTTGCCGGCGCCCCAGGTGGTATGGAAGCAGTAACGGCCAGGTGCGATGCGATCAAGTTTTTCAGCGAGAGAGGGGGTGATTTTCCCCAGAGACAATAATTTCTCCAAGTCGGCGTGCATACTAAAGCACATGATACGCCCCCCCTTACCGGTATCAAGACTAAATTCCCGCTTCAGTTCCGGCGCCTCCCGTCCAGCTTTTCAGGGCATCACCGGATTCACCATAAATAATAGCGTCCGAAGTTCCCGAATTCTCCATCACCCTCCCGGTTTCCGGGCTGCGGCTCCTTCCCCTGGAGCGCCTCATATTTTGTCCTGGCATAATGGCCGCTTTCCTCCACCTCATACATTTCATAGGACTCATAAATGGATTCCAGAAACTGGACCACGGCATGCGTCCCCTTCTCCCGGGAGGAAAGAATCCGCGTGGTCCCGTCATCCCCGCGCACCACAATCACGGACAATTCAGCCTCCCGGGGTTCGTAGGCCACATCCGGGACCGGAAGCTCTCCGCGGGCAATCCGGTTCAAAACCATGACGGACAAACCGGGGAGTCCGTCTTCCAGCTTCATCCAGGCCCGCTTGACCCTGGGGCCATATTCTCCATTTTCCTCCGGTTCCCCTTCATAGGGGCAGAGACGCCGTTCCGGGACTCCGCGGAAAAAATAATCCCGGTACATCAGCTCAGGATTAGTGTTCCGGGCGAACGCCCTGCCCATTTCCGCTCCATCAATGTAAATTCCGGTCACTCCACGCTCACCAAACCAGAGTGCGGCTGGTTTCCCTTCCGTTCCTTTCGGAAAAAGGTCCCTCCACAGGGGATTCTCTTCCAGCGGCTTGAAAAAACGTTCCTTATAGCCCCTGACGAACGCTTTTTTATCCGGCTCAGGTTTTGAGGGAGCCTCCCTCTCTTCCTCCTCCGCCGGAAAAGCGGCGCCAGACGGGGAAGCACTCTCCCCTTTCCCTTCCTTGCTTCCCGCCTTTTCCTCCCCGCACCACACATGGCGTTCCATCGCAGCCCGCACCCATTTGTCGGAAACCATGGGGGGAACCTTGTCTCCCAATTCGCGGGCATGCCGGCGCACCCTGGCGCACTGTTCCAGAAGCCAGCGTTCAGCTTCCGGATTTAAATCATCCATCATCATCATGTCCATCAATCCATGGGCCAGGTCCATCATGGAACACCTCATCTTGCTGCCTCCTAAACATAAATCCTCGCTGGCGGGACCCGACCCGCCGCGGAAATAACAGTAATTTCCATCCATCCCCTGTATATATTCACGGTACAGCCTCATGAAAAACGTCTTCTTTGCCACGGCCTCATCCAAGGTTTGGCGGAGCGCGTCCGCAAGCCCGGCCCCCAGTACCGTATGCCCTCTTCTCACATGATCCCGGGAATACAGGCAGGGATTCACGACGGATTCCAGCCGGGCCGCCGCCATCATCACACCATCCAGGGAGCTGGGAACATACCATTTATCTTCTCCCTTCCCCAGAACATGGAAAGGGTTTTCCTCCAGAATCCAGTCCCAGCCGTCCAGCAGGCAGCGCACCACGGGAGCCCACAGGCAAACCAGCACGGAGGCACCTCCCGCCACGCTCCTCGTCTGAATATTGACGATCGGCTTCTGGCTCAACATCTGCCTGCTCTGGGCACCTACGGACTGTGCCCAATACAGCGTATTTCCATCCAGATAAAAACCGAATTCCTGGTCAAAGGAACCCAGATAAATACACGCATACCTGAAAGGGGGATTCTCGGGAAACAGGGTGGGCCAGTAAGCGGCGGCGGCGTTCCCCCAATAGGCGTCTTTCCATTCCCATGCAAAATACTGTTCGGGAACGGAAGGATAGTTGATCTCCTCTTCTCCGGCCCGCACCGGAGTGAAAACGGCCATCAGGGCAAACACCCATCCATAAAACCAAAACCGAAACATCAGCTATTTTCCTAACAAGATGAAAAAGACAGGTCAACATTATAAAAGAAATTGAAAACCAACAGGAAGCATCCCCCCGTGCTCAGTTATGCAAGCCCCCCCGGACAAGAATCTGTCAATTACGGCCGGAAACAGGTTGCGGCCGCATCCCTGTAAAAAGCAACCGCAAAAAAAGTTCCGGCCCAAGGTTGGGATTTTTTTTATTTTTCACCATATCAAAAAAAACGGCGCAGACTCGCTCTCTCCTCAAGCTTTTGCCCGCAAGTTTTTTATAAACAGAATCCATTTCCTTTTCCAGGTTTCTGCCAAGGCTTGCCTCTGGCCTGGAGGAACGGCGAACGTCTTTTAGAGCACCAGCCGGATTATTCCACAGGGCCATATCTTTTTGTCAGGAAATGTACTTACTCCACGTACTAATTAATTATAATTGATCAATTGACGTCATGACTTTCTCCCGTTTTTTTCTTCCCGCGCTGCTTCTGCTGGCGCCCTGTCTTTCCTTTTCCCAGGCGAACACGTCCGCAAGGCTGAAAGGGATGGCCGGGTCCAAACCCAACATCATCCTCATTCTTGTGGATGACATGGGATGGGGGGAGCTGAACGCCTTCTGGGAACAGCCGGAACTTAACGGGAGGACTGTTCCCCGCGAGCACAGCTTTAAAACCCCCACCCTGAACAAAATGGCCGCGGAAGGGATGCAGCTGCGCCGCCATTATACCACGTCTCCGGTCTGCGCTCCCGCCCGCGCCGGCCTGATGCTGGGGGTGCACATGGGGCATTCCCGGGTTTTGCGCAATACGTGCTTTGATGACCCGATTGAAAATACCCATACGCTGGCCACCGTGCTGAAAGGCGCCGGCTATGAAACAGCCGCCGTCGGCAAATGGGGCATCGGCGGAGGCGGAGAGTCCGGCGGAGGAAAACCGGGATTCCATTATAAAATGAGCGCTTCTCCGGACCAGCGGGGGTTCGATTACTTTTACGGCATCATTGACCACCTGTCCGGCCATTTCCATTACCTGGGGGAAGAGATGAGCATAGCCAAGGATCCGGACCTCGGAAAGGTATGGAAATATAACCATCTGGACACCAATCCGGTATTGCAAAATGTAAGACCCACTGTTCCGGACACCGCCTATGATACGGACATGTTCGCCGCTCATGCGAAAAAATGGATCATGGATCATCATGCCAGAACTCCTTCCCAGCCCTTCTTCCTGTATCTGGCGTTTCCCGCGCCCCATGCCAACAGCCTTGTGCCGGCCTGCGCCTATCCGCCCGGACTTGGCGTGAACGGAGGGCTTCAATGGGTGGAAAAGGATGGACTGGCCACCAGCAACACGGGCACGAAGGCCCTGGCGGAAGCCGCAGGAGTGAAGGGGAAGTATGCCAAGGACACCTACATTCATCCTGATAATTCCGCCGCTTATATCAACCAGGATGTGGAACGGCGCCATGCCACCATGATACGCCGCGTGGATGACGCCATCGCTGACATGATCCAGACGCTCAAGGATCTGGGCATTGACGACAATACGATGATTGTCTTCACCTCCGACAACGGCCCCCACCATGAGGGAGGCGCGGATTCAAAACACTGGCATGGAGTCAAGAATCCCGCCTATTTCCGGGCTTACGGAATGATGGACGGCATTAAGAAAGACACCTGGGAAGGCGGCATGAGGGAACCTGCCCTGGTTCGCTGGCCCAAGTGGGTCAGGAAAGGCATTTCCCTGAATGCCTCCCAGTTCCAGGACTGGATGGCCACCTTTGCGGAAGCGGCCGGAGTGCCCGTTCCCGCCCGCTGTGACGGAGTCTCCCTGCTGCCGACGCTGGCCGGAGCTCCCAAGCTCCAGAAGGAGAGCAGGATTTACGTGGAATACTTCGGAGACCTGGTTACGAAGGGGTTTGACCACTTCCTGCCCGCCCACCGGAATGCGAAGGGGGACACGGACATGCAGCAGGTTGTTTATGTGGACGGCCTGAAGGGGGTGCGACGCCAGGGGGGAGGAAACAATAACAACAGAAAGCTCAACCCGGAAACGGATTTCATGATTTTTGACACGCAAAAGGACCCCCAGGAGGCAAACGACCTGGCTTCCTCCAAACCGGACCTTCAGGAAAAAATGAAGGCCCGGGTGCTCAGGATGAGGCGTTCCTCGGCACCCCAGTCCATCCAGGGGCTGGATGCCGCCTATGTTCCCGCCCTTTCACCCCGCCCTTCCGGCCTGAAGCCGGGTCTGCTCTGGCGCGCGTGGAACCGCAGCTTTGACTGGGTTCCGGATTTCTCCCAGATGGGTTCTCCGGGAGCCATGGGACGCACGGCAGGAGTAAACGTGCAGGTCAAGCCTTCCCTGGCTCAGAAAGGCGTGGAACTGACCGGCTACCTGATGGTGCCGAAGGACGGGGAATATGCGTTCTACCTGAAAACGGACGCGCAGGAAGGCTCCAAGGCCTTCGTTCACCTGCACGAGATGCAGCTGATTGACGCGGACTTCAATTACACCCCCGGAGAAGAGGCCGACTCCCGCGCCGTACAGGGCGTGGCGGAAGACGTGCTGGAAAAAGCCGGATCCGCGGCACTGGCCGCCCAGACGGTAAAACTGAAAACCGGCCTCCACCCCATCCGGATCGGGTACGTAGGGAAAACAACCTCTTCCAGCCTTTCCCTGCAATGGGAAAGCGCCGATGCCAGCTTGAAGAAGCAGGACATTCCCGCCAAAGCCTTTTCCTGCCGTTACGTGAAGCCGGAAACTCGGAATTGACAAACCGGCAGAACTGCGGACTCTGCCGAGGCCAATCCGCCTGCCGTCCATGCAACGCCGGAGGCCCGGACGGTCTCCTGGGGACAGGCGTGGGCGGCTTCTCCTTTGGCATGGAGCGGTGTAAAATCATCACCGGGGTAAATGGCCGCCCATGCATTCGGAATGTGAACCTCCGCTCCCCTTTCAACAACAAGAAAAAGGCTGCCTAAAGCTGCAAAATAAGCTGAAAATCAATAAAAAACATCCCCAATCGCCTTTGATTCCTATACTTCAATCCAGAATCATGCAAATTAACCTGTTTCATTCCCTTGCCGCCATCGCCTTCGCCTGTGCATCAAATGTTTCCAGCGGCGCTGTGGCCATTGTAGACTATGGGACAAGCTAATACGGCACTTCTCCCGATTACAATGCCTATACGGAAGCCGGCAGCGCCCCCGTCAGCCTGCGCGATACCGACCGGACATTGGTGACCACCGGGCTCCGCGCCAGTGACAGTTATCTCTGGTCGGAACTGTGAACGGCAATCAGAATTTTTACCGATTTCTCCAACTCCCTGGGAGTTTCTCCCGATGCTGCCTGGTGGGGAGACTCTTTTTGCAAAGTGAGCGGCACGCCCTTAACCTTCAACCCCTCCGGGTTAAAAGCAGGGGAACAGTACACCATGGGGCTGGGACTCGGAAGAAACGATGCGCGCCCGGCCACCACCGTGAGCGTTGAAACCGGAACATTTGTAAACGGGACTTATTTTTCCGCTTCCTCCGTCAACGGCTTTACCGTGGCCAAAAAGAACATCTCCAGCGCCGACGGTTCCCTATCTCTTTCAGAGGAAAAAACAACCAATTGACGGTACTGGAATACAACGTGACCGCAGACGATAACGGCCAAATTCAACCGAAGGCCACGGGAAACCAATATCTGGCCGTTGACTTCCTTACCATCAAGGGGGATACCGTTCCGGAACCGGCCCCCGCCGCTCTGGGACAGGAGGGGCCGGGAATCCTGATGCTGCGCCGCAGACGGTAACGCACCCGGAAATACATCTTCTTCCCCGGAGGCGCCGTCCCGGCACGGCGCCTCCGTTTTTTATCATCCGCCTCCCCCTGGAGCGGGACAATATCCCCATGCAGGGACCCTCACGCCATCCTGTTCTTCATTTCCCTGCCCCGGCCGCCCTGCCGGGCGCATGCTCTCCGTCCAGTTGCGGCTTGACCGGGCAGGAAGGGTGGCGTAACATCCCCGCACGCATTCAACCCCTGCGCAACACGTATCATGGAACCTATTTACGAAGGCAAGGCCAAACGGCTTTATACGACCGATAATCCCAACGTCCTCCGCATGGAATACAAGGACGACGCCACCGCCGGAAACGGCGCCAAAAAAGCCCAGTTTGAAAACAAGGGCCGGATGAACAAGGCCATCACCCTGGTCATCTACCGCATGCTGGAAAGCAAGGGCGTGAAGACCCACCTGGTCGCCGACGTGGACGACATCAACATCGACGTGAAAAAGGTTTCCATCCTTCCTCTGGAAGTGATCGTGCGCAACATCGCCGCCGGCTCCTTCAGCCGCCGCATGGGCGTCAAGGAAGGCACCCCCTTCAAGAAGCCCATCGTGGAATTTTCCTACAAGGACGACGACCTGGGCGACCCCTTCATCAATGACGACTACGCCCGTGAATTAAACGCCGCCACGGAAGAGGAATGCGCCTTCCTGAAGGACCAGGCCCGCATCGTAAACGACGTGCTGATCGACTTCTTCAAGCAGGTAGGCCTGACGCTGGTGGACTTCAAGATCGAATTCGGCCGCCTGGCGGAAGACCCCTCCAAAATTGTGCTGGCGGACGAAATTTCCCCTGACACCTGCCGCCTGTGGGACATCAAGACCGGCGAGAAGATGGACAAGGACCGCTTCCGCCAGGACCTGGGCAACGTGATGGAAGCCTATGAGGAAGTCCTCTCCCGGCTCCAGAACAAGGCCTGAGCCCCTTTCCCCTCTCATGGGAGCCGGTTTTTCCCGCCGGCCCCCATTTTTCATTTTACCACCACTCCTGAGCGATATGACCCTCCACTTTGAAGTTATCAGCCGATTCCAGACCGCGGCCAATGCCGACGCCCTGCTCTACACTCCCCTGAATGCCGGCCTCACCTTCCGCCGCAGCCGCGTTTACACCGTGGAAATCAGCGGTAATGAACAGAAAGCCCGCGAGTATCTCCTGAGTGTATTGGTGGACCCCATCGCCCAGGAATGCAGCGAGCAGGACGCGCCCATCCTGAAGGACGCCCTGTTCACCATTGACTACGGCATGAAGGCCGGCGCCCTGGACCTGGAAAAGGAAGCCATCCTGCAAAACTACCGGGGCCGCCAGAACATGGGCTTTACCCTGGACGGCCTGAAAATCACCCAGCGCGTGTACGTCTTCGGCCAGGGGGACAAGGAAGCCCTGGCGGCCCGCTTCGCCAAGGACGTCTGCAACCCCGCCATCCATAACTGGACCATCGCCTAACCCTTCTCCTTCCCCATCCACATGTCCGCCAAAACCTACCGCACCGTTCCCGTAAGGGACCTGAGCAGCGACGAACTGCTTGAACTCAGCAAGAAGCAGAAACTTTCCCTGTCCAGAGAGGACATGGAAGTGGTCCAGCAGATTTTCCGCGAAATTGACCGCGACCCCACTGACGTGGAACTGGAAGTCATCGCCCAGACCTGGTCCGAGCACTGCAAGCACCGCATCTTTTCCGCAGACATCAGTCACAGCGTGAACGGCGGCGCGGCGGAAACCGTCAACAGCCTGTTCAAGACCTACATCAAAAAGCCGTCTGAAAAAATCATGGAACGCAAGCCGGGCTTCGTGCTCAGCGCGTTTGACGACAACGCCGGCTTCATCGCCTTGGACGACAAGCTGGCCGTCTGCCTGAAGGCGGAAACGCACAACCACCCCTCCGCCATTGAACCCTACGCCGGGGCCAACACCGGCCTGGGCGGCGTCATCCGCGACATTCTGGGCGCGGGCAAGGGAGCCAAGCCCATCGCCTCCCTGGACGTCTTCTGCTTCGGCGCTCCGGACACGGACCCCGCCTCCATCACCGCCCCGGACGTCATCCATCCGCTGGGCATCATGCGCGGCGTGGTGCGCGGCGTGCGCGACTACGGCAACCGCATGGGCATTCCCACCGTAAACGGCGCCATCCAGTTTGACCCCACTTACATTTACAACCCGCTCGTATTCTGCGGAACCGCCGGCGTGATTCCGCGCGGGGACATCCTGAAGGAAATGCGCCCCGGACTCAAGGTGATCGTCATCGGCGGACGGACGGGCCGCGACGGCCTGAAGGGAGCCACCTTCTCCTCCGCCGCCCTGGACGAAGCCTCTCATGAAGAAGACTTCACCGCCGTGCAGATCGGCAACCCGATTGAGGAAAAGAAAACGCTGGACTTCATTCTGGAAGCGCGCGAACGCGGCCTCATCGTCTTCATCACGGACTGCGGCGCGGGCGGCTTCTCTTCCGCCGCTGGGGAAATGCTCTCCGTCACGGGCGGGGAAATCTTCCTGGACAACGCCCCTCTGAAGGAACCTGGCCTCATCTCCTGGGAAATCTTCCTTTCCGAATCCCAGGAACGCATGGTCATTGCCGTGGAGGAAAAGGACCTGCCGGAGCTCCAGAAGCTGGCGGACACCTTCCAGACGGAGCTGACCGTCCTGGGCCACTCCGACGACACGGGAATCCTGAAGGTCTGGCACCAGGGGGAACTCGTCTGCTGCCTGGACAACTCCAAGCTGCATGACGCCCCCATCAAGAAGCTGGAATCCATCTTCACCCCCGGCAAGGGCCTCACGGGCCTTCCCCTGCCGGACAAGGACCTGGATAAAACCATGGAAACCGTCATGGGAGACTTCGCCATCGTCTCCCGCGAACCCATCATCCGGGAATACGACCATGAAGTGCAGGGCAACACCATCCTGAAGCCCCTGGCGGGCGCGCAGGCGGACGCCCCGCAGGACGGCTCCGTAGTGGACATTGACGGATCGGACAAATGCATGGCCATGGCCTGCGCCATTCTTCCGGAATGGGGCAAGACGGACCCCTACGCCATGGGGACCGGCACCGTGGACGAATGTGTGCGCCAGCTCATCCTGGTAGGGGCCAATCCGGACAAGATCGGCCTGCTGGACAACTTCTGCATGGGCAACCCGGAAGACCCCAGGGAACTCGGCCGCCTGGTGGAATGCGTGAAGGCCATCGCCCATGCGGCGGACGCCTACAACGCCCCCTTCATCTCCGGCAAGGACTCCTTCTACAACTACTTTGAAACGGAAGACGGCCCCATCAACGTGCCCGTCACCTTCCTCTGCTCCGGCTTCGGCGTGGTGGAAAGCCCGGACCACGCCACCGGTTCCTCCCTGCGGCGGAACGACAGCCTGCTGTACCTCATCGGCAGCACGGAAGACGAAATGGGAGGCTCCGTCTTCGCCCGCATCCACGGAGTGGAAGACGCCAAGGTACCCCAGACGGACTGCGCGGCCAACATGGCCCTGTACAAGGCTTACTATGACGCCCTGACCTCCGGCCTGGTGATCTCCGCACATGACGTCTCCGAAGGCGGCCTGGCCGTCACGGCGGCGGAAATGGCCTTCTCCGGCAAGGGCGGCGTGCGGCTGGACCTTACGAAGGTGCCCACCGTCAACGGATGGAAATCCCCGGCGGTTCCCCTGTTCAGCGAAAGCACGGGCCGCATCCTGGTGGAGGTGGACCCTGAATTCGCGGCGGACTTTGAAGCGGCCATGGACGGCTTCCCCTGCGCCTGCGTCGGGACCGCCACGGAGGAAAAACGCCTTACGGCCACCTGCTGCGGCGGGGAAAAAGTGCTGGACTGTGAAATAGCCAAACTCAAGAAGCTCTGGAAGGACGGACTCACCCCCTACTATTGATCTCCTGAACTCGGGACTTAACCATACCAACGATTCATTTCTACCAATATGCCTCACGCACTTTTACTGAAATACCCCGGCACCAACTGTGACGCGGAAACGGAACGCGCCCTGCGCGCGGCCGGTTTCTCCACCCAGATTCAGCCAATTGCCACGGCTACGCCGGAACACGTCGCCAAATCCCAGCTCGTCGTTCTCGGAGGCGGCTTCAGCTACGGGGACTACGTTACCAGCGGACGCCTGGCCCAGCTGGAAACGGAACGCTTCCTGGGGGATGCCCTGTACCGCCACCATGCCGGAGGCGGCCTGCTCCTGGGCATCTGCAACGGCTTCCAGATACTCACCAAACTGGGGATTCTGCCGGATTCCAGCCTGATTGACAACAAGAAGGAACGCTTTGAATGCATCTGGGCCAAGCTGGTGAAGGTGGCCAAAAACTCCCCCTTCCTCCAGGGCCTGCCGGATGAATTCGAACTGCCCTCCGCCCACGCGGAAGGACGCTTGGTCACCAGGCCCGGAGACGCGGAAAAATACCTGGCCGCCGGAAACGTGGCCCTCCAGTACGTGGACAACCGCGACGGCTGCGAATGCAGCATTGCGGGCCTTCAGGACTCCACCGGCCGCGCCATGGGCCTGATGCCCCACCCGGAACGCTTCCTGCTGCCCCGCCACCATTACGACAGGGACTGGGCTGGCCATGAAGACTGGGGCTGGGGATACTTCCTCTTCAAATCCGCCTTTGACGCCCTGAAATAACGGCGCCATCCCACTCACCCGCCCAACCTCCGCATTCCCATGACAGACACGGCACTCATCGGTTCCTCCTGCGCCCTAGGCGCCTTCTGGTCCTCAAAACGGTACTTTGACTACCTGATTGATGAAACCAACCTGTCCATACTGCGCGGCAAGGAATTCGGGCAGGCCGTGATCATCTGCCCCTCCCTCCGGGAGGGGCGCAGGGCCATCCGGGAGAACATGGCCCCTTTTCTGGCGCAGGTTAAAAACCTGATCGACCTCCTGCATGACGTGAAGGCGGAACGGGTAACCTACGTTACCTGCATTGACACCCAGCCGGAAACGGGCAATGAACATTCCCCCCTGCTTCGTGAACCGGAAGATGAATGGCTGGCCGCGCTGGTGGAGCTGAAAGCCTTCATCAACTTCCGTTTTGGCCGCGTGCTGAACGTCCACCTTCCGGAAATCACCGGAACGGGAGCGGACATGAGCGTGGCGGATCTGCTGGCAGCCCCCCCGGAAGGAACCGGGGAACTGGAAGTGGCCCTGCTGGAGCGCCACCAGCTCTATCCCATGCGCCGCCTGGTCAGGGACGTGGAAAAGGCATGGGAATGCGGCATCTTCTCCGTCAACCTGGTGCCGGAACCCGTCACCACCTTTGAACTGGTGGAACAGTGCTTCCCCTCCCTGAGCAACCGTCTTCCCGTCGCGAAGGAAACGGACCCGTACGGGAGCGCCAGAACATCCGTTTACTCCACGCAGTACCATGATCCGGACACCGGCTATATCATGGACAAGCAGGACGTCCTGGAAGGGCTTTCTCCGGCCAAGCAGGCCTAGCCCCCGCTAAAACCCATTTCCCGGCTCCGCCCGCATCTCGTGCAGGCGGGGCTTTTTCATCCCCCTCCCGGAACGTCTCCCCGCCGGCAGCCATGCTTTCCTGTTGAGCGGATACGGGAACGGTGCTATACAAAAGCCATGAAGATCAGCGACGACAGTCTTGAATTTTTAACGGAACTTCTGGAAACTCCCAGCCCCTCCGGCTTTGAAATAGACGCCCAGCGCATCTGGGCGGACGAGCTGCGCAAGTACACGGAAGACGTCCGGTGCGACACCTACGGCAATACCTGGGCCACCTTCCACGCGGAGGCGGAAAACGCCCCCACGCTCATGATTGAAGCCCATGCGGATGAAATCGGCTTCATGATCCGCCATATCACCAAGGACGGCTTCCTTTACGTGGAGCGCGTGGGCGGCACGGATACGGCCATCGCCCGCGGACGCCGCGTGCGCTTCCTGGGCTCCCAGGGAGAAGTAGCGGGCGTGACCGGAAACACGGCCATCCACCTGCGGGAACCCGGAGAAAAGGAACCTAAAATCTGGGAAATCTACGTTGACGTAGGCGCATCCTCCGACAAGGAAGTGGCGGAGCTCGGCCTGCGCGTGGGCCATGTGGGCGTTTATTGCGACGGCCCCATGCTGATGAATGAAAGCAAGCTGGTATGCCGCGCCCTGGACAACCGTCTGAGCGGCTTCGTCCTGGCGGAAATAGCCAGGAAACTGTGCAAGCTGAAAAAGCCCCTAGCCTGGAACGTGGCGCTCGTCAACGCCGTTCAGGAGGAAGTGGGCTGCATCGGCGCGGGAATGATCACCCACCGCCTGCGCCCGGACGCAGCCATCTGCATTGACGTGACGCACGCCACGGACTCCCCCGGGCTCGAGAAAGGCAAATTCGGGGACATCAAGCTGGGCGGCGGTCCCGCGGTCATTCATGGCACGGCCAACCATCCCAATCTGGTAGCGCGCCTGGAAATCGTGGCGGACAAGAACAAAATCCATCTCCAGCACGAAGCCGCCGGACGCCGCACCGGAACGGACACGGACAGCATTTACGTTTCCCGCAACGGCGTGGCCTCCGCCCTGGTTTCCGTTCCCCTGCGCTACATGCACTCCCCCGTGGAAACGGCAGCCCTCAGTGACGTGGAAGATACAATCAAGCTCCTGCTGGAACTGATCAAGTCCCTGAACCCGGAAGACACCTTCGGCCACAAATTGTAACGACAGGAAGGCCCGGTTGCCAGAGCTGATTGGCCAAACGGGGGTATGATGGGGGCCGGAAGGCCCTCATTCCCAGCACGTCACCGGCGCATTCTTTTCCGGCGCGGACAAAGCACAACAGCATTTTTACCAAGGAGTCACGGGTGCAGCTTCCGGATTTTACCGTATCCCGGCACGGTCCGTTCCAAATGGCTGCTTCCCGGAAGCATGGGCCTTCCGGCCCTGGTACCTCCAGCAGCATGCCCAGCCAGTTCCACCCCCTGCTTTTCATCCGCCACATTCCCCGGTTATCCCCCATGGGCAGTGAATTTCTTCCAAGAAACGCCAGTCCCATGAAACGACCAGGCCGAAAAGCAGGAAGCGGCCCATGAAAACCCTCCCCCGCACTATTTCCCGGAAAGCATTCCAGACCTAGATACGGCCCTCTCTTTCCGGACAGTCACATCTCACTGAAATCCAGCCGGGTCACATTGAAGTACGTCTTCCCTTTCCGGCAGGAGTTCCACAGGATGACCAGCATCAGCAGGAACAGGCCCAGCCTCCACGCCACTTCAAAGGGATAGCTGGTTACCTCCCTTTCCACGCCGATGCAGTTGCAGGAAAGGGAAAGCCCCCTGATCCAGCCCTGGACGAACAGCGCCACAAACGTGAACGTGAGCGCACTGCCCAGCAGCGCAGCTCCGGCGCAGGTTCTGCGGAACAGAAGCCCCAGGCCCACCACGATCTCGCACGCCACGCCCAGGCAGGCCAGGGGATGGCCCCAAGCCTCCGGGAAAATGGCGAAACGGTCGATGGTATCCTGGAGCTGGTCCAGATGAAGCAGCTTGCGGCTCGCGACGAAGAGAAAAAAGCCCCCCATTCCCAGCCGGAGCAGGAGCAGGCAGAAACGGATGATCTTTTCTCTCAGCATGGCGGGAAGTCCGGTTATTCAAAGTGGGTTTGCTGGGCGCTCACCTTGTCGTTGCGCAGATTGTTAAGCTCATGGCGTACCTTTTCCAGCTCCATCTGGAGGGATTTTTCCCGTTCGGAAGCGGGCGCCGCTGCGGAAGGCGGGGCAGCCGCCCCCTTCTTCGCCTTGCCTACGGCATCTTCCGTGAAGAGCATGTTCAGCCCGGGGGCCTTCGTGTCAAACTTCAAGACGCCGGAAACGGGTTTTTGAGAGCCGGGATGCTTCACGGAGGCCTTCACCGTCACTGTTCCGGGCTTGGTGCCCAGGCGCACCAGCGCCGGAGCGGAGCCCCACTTGACGGGCTGGGTCAGGGTGCCGTCCGGTGAATCCGTCAGCAATTCGGCGGGGCCTTCCACAGAGAAGACAAGCTCTTCATCATTCAGGCGCTTCACCGTTCCACGACCGTCCGTGACTTCCGCCACCACCGCAAACACGTCGGAACCGTTGGCGCACAGCTCCACGCCTTCCTCACGGTCCAGCCTCAGGCGGATTTTTTCCGCCCTCCGGGAGGGCCGCACTTCATGCCTGGTCACCACCTTGCCGCCAATCAGGCCTTCCGCCACCAGTTTCACCGCTCCTTCCTTGCCGGCGCGGGCGAGCTTCTTGTTTTCCATGAAATCCCAGGCCTTCGGGAACACGACGGGAACGCGCTTGAGGCCGTTGGGATAGGAAGCCACCTTCTTTTCCACGGGCGCGCCGCCGTTGACGCTGAGGCGGACGGAATCACAGTTGGAAAACACCGTCACGTCTTCCGGGGAAAAGGGCGTGCACTCGTTGGCAATGTACACCACCGGACCGGAGCCGAGCTCATTGCGCGTCTTCTGGGGCCGCTGGGACATGAAGGCGTAATAGGAGGTCTTGGGCTGGCGGAAGGCGTCCAGAATGCCGCCGTAGAAGGGGTCCGGATGGTAGCCGCGCTGGTGGTCGAAGGGGTGCCACAGACAGCCGCCGAAGTGGTAGGCGGGAGCGGCGTTCAGGGTATCATACGTAGTGTACGGGAACGAGGTCTTGAGGTAATGGAGGGCCTGCACCATCATGGGGCCTTCCCCCCCAGTGGCGCGCCGCGCGGGACGTGGAGTTATGGGCGGACCAGGTGTCCACGTTATCCCCGAATTCACGGGTGAAGTACGGCTTGTTGTTTTTCCGTTCCTTGATGGACCAGTGCTTGTCCCCCGTGGCCGGGTGGGCGTACAGCACTTCGTAATGCTGGCTGCCCTGCGCCACGGCGTCGGAAGCGGTGTAACAGCCCGGATACGGATATTCCTCATGCACCAGGTCGCGGACCGTCTTGGCAAAATTCGCCGGGTAGTGGGTTTCATTCAAGATGGGTTCCCACATCAGCACGGAAGGGTGGTTCCTGTCACGTCGCACCATCTGGCGGATATCGTCATGCACCCTGCCGGCAAAAGGCCCGCTGCCCCAGAACTGCCAGCCCGGGGTGGCGACGATGACGAAGAGCCCCAGGCGGTCGCAGGCGTCCATGAAGGCCGGATCCTGCGGATAATGGGCGCTCCGGATCACGCGCATGCCGGCCTTCCTCAGCTTCACGGCGTCCTGCCATTGCAGGTTGTTGGGCGCGGCATTCCCCAGCCGGGCGAAATCCTGGTGCCTGTTGCCGCCAATCAGCTTTTCAGGGAACAGGGAGCCGTTCAGCACCAGCCCCTTTTCCGTAATCTCCACAGTCCGGACACCCACCCTCATGGAACGGTTGTCCAGCAGATGGGCCGGATTCTTGGCGTTGCTCCCTCCGGCGGCGTTCCATACCTCCACGCTCAGGGTGTACAGGTTGGGATTGTCCGGTGACCACGGCTTCACATTGGAGATCACCAGGGGAATATCCACTTCACCCGTGGAATGGGGCGGAATGACCAGAGGAGCCGTCTCCCCGACGGGGTCCACACCCTTGGGGTCCGTCATCAGCGCCTGCACGCGCACCTTCTGTTCCTTGTCCGTATCGTTGGCCACTTGCACCTTCACTCCCACCTTGCCCTTGCGGGTACGGGGATCAAGGGATTCCGTCCGGAAGAAAACTCCGCCGCCGGCAACGGTTCCGGCCTCGTTCGGGTCCGTGATATAGACGGGACCGGTGGAAATCAGGTAAACGTCACGGTAAATGCCCCCGAAGTAGGCGAAATCCAGCCCTTCCTGGGGCTTGCCGGGAGGATAGGAACCGTCGTTGGAATTGTCCGCCTTCACGACGATCACGTTCTTCTGGCCCGGCTTCAGCCACTTGTCCAGATTGACAATAACGGGAAGATAACCCCCGAAATGCTCCGCGGCCTTCTCTCCGTTCACCCAAACCTCGCTCTTTCCCATGATGCCTTCAAAATACAGGGTGTTCCTCCTGCCTTTCAGCTTCTCCGGGGCCGTGAACGTCTTCCGGTACCACACGGGTCCCTGGTAATTGGAACAGCCGCTGGCTTCCTCCGGCAGCAGTTCAATGCCGTTGGGGAGATTCACGGATTCCCAGGAGGAATCATTAAAGTCCGGACGGTTCACACCTTCCGGGGCATTCCTGCCCTTGAACAGTTTCCAGCCCACGTTCATGCCGTAGACATCTCTCTTGGTCGTATTTTCAGGCAGGCGGAGGGCCCCCGCTACGGAATAGGCTCCCGTGGATGACGCAGCTTCTTCCCTGTCCGCAGCCGGGTCCGCATAAAGAGAGAAAGAACCGGCCAGGCATGCCGCCGCCGTCAGGATAGTAGTGACTTTCATAAATGGAATAGGTGAATGTAATTTTGATATACGGGGAAACATTGCCGCCATCTTTCATTCGTATAGTACATCCTTGCTGATAATGCAAATACATATGTCATCCCGCATCTTCCGCTTGACCTGGAAGGCATGTTTTTTCATAGTCGATTCGTCCTGTACGGGATTATCCCGCAGCCCCGGTCCGGGTGCCAGGCTTTCAGTCCCGTGAAAAGGAAAAAGCGCGGCGTTCCTCCCCCCGGCTGTTTCAGGGCTACGCCTTTATCCACTAGTTTTTTATGTCATCTTTCTTTCAGAAAATTGTCAAACTTTTCTCCTATGACATTGGCATTGACCTGGGCACCGCCAACACGCTGGTCAACGTCAAGGACCAGGGCATCGTTCTGCGAGAGCCCTCGGTCGTCGCCGTCAAGGGAGACAAGGTTCTGGCCGTGGGGGACGAAGCCAAGCGAATGCTGGGCCGCACCCCCGGCTCCGTCACGGCCATCCGGCCGCTGAAGGACGGCGTCATCGCCGACTTCTACATCACGGAGGAAATGCTCCGTTACTTCATTAAAAAAGCCACGGCCAGGTATTACCTGATCAAGCCGCGCGTGCTCATCGCCATCCCCTCCGGCATTACGGAAGTGGAACGCAGGGCCGTCAAGGAGTCCGCGGAAGCGGCGGGAGCGCGCCGCGTGCACCTGATTGAGGAGCCGATGGCCGCCGCCATCGGCGTGGGCCTTCCAGTCCAGGAAGCCGCCGGCAACATGATCGTGGACATCGGCGGGGGCACCACGGAAGTGGCACTTATTTCCCTCTCCGGCATCGTTTACAGCCGTTCCGTCCGCTGCGCCGGGGACGAGCTGGACGACGCCATCATCTCCTACATGAGGAGAACCTACAATCTTATGGTCGGGGAACGCACCGCCGAGGACATCAAAATCCGCATCGGCTCCGCCTATCCCCTGCCCCAGGAACTCTCTATCGAGGTCAAGGGCCGCGACCTGGTCGCGGGCCTGCCCAAGACAGTGACAATCCGATCAGAAGAAGTGCGCGAAGCGCTCACGGAACAACTCAACACGATTGTTGACGCCGTGCGGACGACTTTGGAACGCTGCCCCCCCGAACTGGCCGCCGACCTCGTGGACCGGGGGATCGTTCTGGCCGGCGGAGGCGCCCTGCTGCGCGGACTGGACCAGCTCCTTCATGAGCAGACCGGCCTGCCCATCCACATTGCGGAAGACCCGCTCAGCGCTGTGGCGGAAGGTACCGGAAAAGCCCTCCAGGAACTGGACTTCTTCACTAATGTTACTGACGCGGAAGACTGAAGACGGAACCTCCGGAGCCAGCGCTCCGGCCTTGCGCCTGCCGTACTGCCGCATCACATCAACGCATCTGCCTGCATGATTCCTTTCCGGCCATCTCCACAGCTTGAAATCCAGCCGCTCCTGCCGGGAGGCGGCCCTTCGGGAACATTGCGGGCACTAGCACACCCTAGCTTATTCACACCCCGTGTTTACAAAAATGCTTAAAAAAATTAAACGAGCCTTCGGCTTCGGATCCTGTGATCCCATGGAAGGCTCCACCATCATCATCAATGCCGAGAAACTCGAACGCCGCGTAGCCCTTCTGGAAAACGGCGTACTGGAAGAATACACCATCGAGCGCGAAGGCGAAGACAACATCGTAGGCGGCATCTTCAAGGGCCGCGTCAAAAATATCGAACCAGGCCTCAAGGCCATGTTCGTGGACATCGGCCAGGAAAAAAACGCCTTCCTCCACTTCTGGGACGCGCTGCCCGCCGCGCTGGACTCCAGCCTGGAAGAAATCGAACGCGAAGGACGGCCGAAGAAGCAGCAGCGCAAAATCACGTCCAAGGACATTCCGGACATCTACCCCATCGGCTCCGAAATCATGGTGCAGGTCACCAAGGGCCCGATCGGCACCAAGGGCCCCCGCGTCACCACAAACGTCTCCCTGGCGGGACGCTACCTGGTCCTGATGCCCTTTACGGACCAGTTCGGCATCTCCCGCAAGATTGAAGACCCCAAGGAACGCCTGCGCCTGCGCCAGATCATGCAGAAACTGAACGTGCCGGACGGCATGGGCATCATCATGCGCACGGTGGCCCAGGGACAGCGCTACCGCCACTTTGTCCGCGACCTCGCCATGCTGCTGGAGCAATGGTACGGCGTGGAGGAAAAGAAGGAGGCCAACCCCGCCCCCGTCTGCGTGTACCGGGAACCCGACCTGATCGAACGCACGGCGCGGGACTTCCTGACGGACACCGTGGACAACATCATCTGCGACGACGCGGAAACCACGGAGCACATGCGCTCCATTGCGGGAAAAATCTCCCGCCGCGCCAAGCGCCACATCCAGCACTTCCCCGTGCGCACGCCCATCTTTGAAGAACTGGGGATTGAAAAACAAATCAACGAGGCCTTCCAGCGCCAGGTGCTCCTGCCCTGCGGCGGCTACCTGGTGATTGACGAGACGGAAGCCCTGATCGCCATTGACGTGAACACCGGGCGCAACAAGGGCACCAAGGATCTGGACAAGACCATTCTGGACACCAACCTGGAAGCCGCCTATGAAATCGCCAGACAGCTCCGCCTGCGCAACATCGGCGGCCTGGTGGTGGTGGACTTCATCGACATGCGCCACAGGAAGGACCAGCAGGCCGTGTACAAGGCCATGAAGGACCGCCTGAAGCGCGACAAGGCCAAAACCCAGGTACTGCAGATCACCCCCATCGGCCTGATGGAAATGACCCGCCAGCGGCTCAATGAAAGCCTCCGGGAATCCGTTCATGACCCGTGCCCGTACTGCGGAGGCCGGGGCCGCGTCAAATCCGTGATGACCATGAGCGTGGAAATCCAGCGGCAGATCTACGCCTGCATCCAGAAATACCGGGAAACCATCGGGGACATGGTCATCGTCGTGAACTCGGAGGTGCTCTCCCGCTTCAAGAATGAAGACGCCAGCCTGCTCATGGAACTGGAACGTCAGCACAGCGGAAGGCTGATCTTCCGCGGTGACCACAACCAGCACCGCGAATCCTTCGCCATTTACGACGCCCGGTACGACAACAAGCCGCTGTACCAATCCGGGCAGTAGCTAAAAACCAACTCCGGCTTTCCGGGCCGGGCGACACCATCGCCCGGCCTTTTTTTGACCCGTCATGAACAGCATTCCCTCCTCTCCGAACGATCCCGTCAACACGGACATCCTGATGGTGGCGGAAGACCGCGTCAAGGGTTTCCGGCGCTTCCCCTTCCATGCCATTTCCGAGCAATGCGGCCACCCGGTCCCGGTAGTCATCCAGCGCCTGAAAGCCATGATGGAAGCCGGAGTGGTGCGCCGCGTGCGCCAGACGCTGCTGGCTACCAAGCTGGCCCAGGGAGCCCTGGTGGCATGGTCCCTGCCGGAGAAGAACCTGGATGCGGCCTTTGACTGGATGAAGGAACACGACCCCTTTACGGGCCACGTGGTGCTCCGCAACACGGAAGCGGCCAATCCCGGCGCCCAATACAGGCTCTGGACCACGGTCAAGGTGCCCGTGGGCTGCGGCACGCTGGAGGAACACTGCGACCTCCTGAAACGCCACATCGGCGCGGACAACTATGTCCTGCTGCCCGCCCGCGGCGTTTTTGCGCTGGGCGTGGGGCACATGCGCCGCAGGGGCCTCCGGCCCGGAGACAAGACTCCGGAACCGGCCCCCATGCAGGAAACGAAAACCGTCTCCCTCTCCGGGCTGGAATGGAAGGTGCTCCTCTCCGTCAAGGAACAGCTCAGGCCGGAGGAAATGGTGGAAGACCCCTGGGCCCTCCGCGCCGCCCAAGCTGGCCTGGAACCGGAGGAATACTGCCGCACGGCGGAAGAACTGGACAGGAAGCAGGTCATCGGCCGCTTCGCCACCTTTCTGGAACACGTGCGGGCCAGGACGAACGACGGCCCCGTCACCAAATACAACGGCCTGTTCCACTGGACGGTTCCCGCCGGCATGGAAATCCGGGCAGGGGCGGAATGCGGACGCCACATCTGCATGACCCACTGCTATTGGAGAACCGGAGGGGACATCTTCGGCGGGGCGCAGATCATGGGCGTGGTGCACGGCCTGGAAAAAAACGCCGTGCTGGAACACAAGGAGGCGATTGACCGCCATCTGGACGCCTCAGGCATCCCCGTCCTGCATACGGCCGTCTTCTGGGGCGAACGCTCGGAAATCAAGCCCTCCGAAATTTCTCCGGACCTGTACAGGAAATGGATGGAGGAAGTGAAAAGCGCCCCCGTCCTGAGGTAGGCATCCTTTTCCCATTCCTCCCTGCTCCACGCCATTACCCGTGGCAAACTTGTTGCACGAACGGGTTTCCCTCCCGCGCGTCCGTTCTGGCATGGTGGCGGCGCTCCCGGCAACCTGCGGAGCTTGTCACCATGAAGGCACACCATCTTTATTCCACAGCCACCACCCTGGCCGCGGCGGCTCTGCTCGCCGCGCCCTCCCTTGCGGACCAGACCATCAGCGACACCCAGACCAAGGCCGTCAACATGACGGAAGGCAAGCTGACCGTCACGGGAACCGGATTCCTGAACGTCGCCAAAAACGCCGTCAACCTGAAAGACCCCATCCGGTCCGCCCTTGAGATCGAGGTGATGGAAGGCGGCGGAATTTCCGGAAAAAGCGCCCTTGTCCTGGACCAGGACATGGAAAACGGAGTAACGGGGCAGTTGATCACCCTGACCAATTCCGGAACGATGACCGGAACGGAAAAGCAGGCCATCGACCTGCGCTACATGATCAACACCTCCGCCGCCATCACCAACAACGGCACCATTTCCGCCGGTCAGAAAGGAGCCGTCAAGCTGGGCAATAACGCCACTGTGATCAACAACGGCACGATTGAAACCACGGCTGCGGGGGAGAACGGCATCACGGCCAAGCATTACGATCCGGAAGACGACGGCATTGGCACCTTTGCCCATGGCCTGAACCTTGCCAACAACATCGGAGGAAAAATCACCGGCATGAAGCACGGAGTTACCGGAGAAGGGGAAGCCGCCATCAGCAATAACGGCAGGATTGAAGGCAGGGGAGGTTCCGGCCTGAACTGGGACTGGAACGCCGCACTCCAGCAGAACGACAAGTACGTGGTCACCGTGGTTAACGGCAAAGACGGCGTCATCAGCGGCACCGGAGACGCAGCCTCCCTGGACGGCGACGGCGTGGACGTGGATTACATCGTAAACCTGACCAACTCCGGCACGATCATTGCCAAGGACTCCTTCGGCAGTGCGGACGGCCTTGCCATCGGCGGGGGAATCGTCACCAATACCGGGACCATCACGGCTTCCAATTCCAACACGAACGGCCAGGCCTACGGCATTCTGGTGGATGATTCCGACGGAGGCAACGCCTTTGAAGCCATCCGGATCACCAACAGCGGCACCATTGAGGGAACAGGCGCCAACGGCGTGGGCATCAGGATTGTCAGCGGCAAGGAGAACTGCATCTTCATGGAAGGGGGAACCATTACAGGAGGCGGCGGACACGCGGTGATCATGGGTTCCGGAGACGATATGTTTTCCTATTCCGGGGGAACAGTGAACGGCAGCGTGGACGGAGGAGCCGGCTTCAACACCATGGTCTTCCAACCGATGGAGACGGACCTGACGTTTTCAAGCGATTTGAAAAACTTCCATTCCATCAGCATCCAGGGCTCACCTCTTTCCCCGGGAGCTTCCGTCACTCTGGAAAACCTGACCATTACCCTGGATATGGCCTCCCTGAGCCAGGACAAGCCCCTGTTCAGCCTGGAGGGGAATTCCACAGCCTCCGGCTCTCTTTTATTCAACAACGCAATCCTTCAATTGATGGGAGCTCCGGACGCCCTTCCGGTGGATGGGTCCGGCATGGTTTACTTCAAACTGGCAGGGGACGGCATCAGCCTGGAAGGACTGGAAATACGGACGGAAGGAGGGTATGAGCTGGATATGAGCCGGGACGGCTACGTAGGCGTCAATTTCAACACGCCGGAACCGGTTGCCGCGGCCCTGGGCCTGCTGGGCTTTTTCCTCTCCATGCTGCGGCGCCGGCGCACCGCGGCCTGACATCATTCTTCCGGACCTCCCAAAATCCTCCAACAGGGAATGCCCCTGCACGGGAAAAATAAAGCTTCTGAAAAGACGAGCTTTTTTCCCGGACGCAGAGGAGTTCCGTACATGGGGGCAGAAAACCAACAAAAGGATACCTTCTAACGGAGGACAGCGCCGTGCAACGGACTTCCTGCCCCCTGTTCCCGCGCCGGCGGCATTTGAGTGGCCGGCTGGCCGGCCATGCGGAATTCTCCATTCCCGGCTTCCAGCTTGAAGGAGGGGACACCCCCCAAACCGTCATTCAAGCCGCAACAGCCGCACCGGCTTCTCTGTTCCGGCCACCTATCATCAACAAGGCCGTTTCTCCTTCCCCTACGCCAGGGCAAAACATACGGAATATGGCTTTCCAGGCATCTCCGCACAAAGTCCCGGAAACGGCACCATCTGCAAAAACTGTCTTTTCTTCCTTGTGGAACACGCGTCCGCAGCCGCCATCTCATATTTTTCCGCAAGTCTGCGCTCAAGAGAGCCCCTCCCTACGGTACGCACCGTTTTTAACCGCTCCCTGTTCTTTCCCCTTCAGCGGATCTTCCGCATTTTCCCAATGAAAAAATGTCTCCGGAAAACGTGCATGTCCACTAAGGCACGGCAGCCATTCCGGACAGTACGGATACAGTACCCTCCTGAGGGAACAAACAAAGTACAAAAAAGAACTGTCTCCCTGTGAAGGGGAGACAGTTCTTGTTGAATGGAAGGCGGCTGGCAGAAAACAAGCCGCGTCAATCCCTTACTGCTTCTTCTCCGGCTGGGCGGGAGCCTGCGCCGGGGCTTGGGCAGCCGCCTGCGCGGGAGCCTGGGCCGGAGCAATGGCAGCGGGATGTTTGTAGGAAACCGCAAACCCATCGTACTTGGACGGCAGCTTCCTGTCCGGAAGCATCAGTTCATGCAGGCGGTACAGGGCGGCCGCTTCCTTGACATGCGCGGGGCGAGCCTTCATCTGCAAATCTGGAATCACAGTTTCAGGATTATGTTTTCTGGCTTCCACGGCAGCCGTTACGGCGGAATCCTCCAGGAACTTGGCTACATCCGGCATGTGCAGGTAGGAGTCCAGGGAACGGACCACGCAGGCGGAGGCCAGTTCTTCATCGGAACCGTGCAGCAGCACCAGGGCTTCCGCAAAGTAGTCCAGAGCCTTGTTCCAATCCTGGGCAACCATGGCAGCGGCCCCCAGAGCATATTTCATCCGCGCCTGCTGAAGGCGGGTGGCATTTTTCTTGGTGGCCAGGAAAGAGGCGGCACGGCTTTTCACGCCGTTCCAGTCCTTGTCCGGAATCAGGGCCATGATTTTGGCAACCTCCAGATCATCCTGGGCGGAGGGGGAGAGATTGGAACCCCTTACGGGGAACTTGGCCAGCAGGCCTTTAACCCCGGCCCAGTCCATCATGCGCATGGCGCACTCCAATTCATAGACGGCCGCCCGGGCGGACAGGCTGTCCTTGATGGAAAGCGTGGAGGCATACTTGTTCACCAGAGCGTGGAATTTGTTGCGGGCGTCCTGGTATTTCCGGTTTTCCATAGCCACCTTGGCGTCCACAAAATCATCCGTTTCAAAGATGTACAGCGTCTTGAAGGCGCTGGCCATCTGCTGGAGGACTTCCTGGGATTCCCTGCTTTCCACAAACTGGACCATGGGGCCGTTGGCGGAAAGGATGTAAATATCCGTCGGGCGCCCATTCTTGATGGCCGGAGCGGCAGCCCTGGCGCGCAGGCGCTGGGGATTCTGGGCATTCTGAGCCATGGCCGGAACCAGGGTGGACAAGCCGACCAATACCATTATTACTGAAAGTGCTTTCATATTGTTGATTGCTAAACCTTTTGTTGTTACTTCTGGCCCTTGGCGGCGCGTATGGCGGCCTCATAGGCGGCGATGTCCGCCCGTTCCTGGCTGACGGCGGGATCGGAACCGAACTTGGCCGTCTTATCCTTCACCTCGTTGACCAGGGCACTGTCTTCCGCCGTCATCTTCTTGCGGTTGGCGGGAGTATCCAGCAGTTGCACATACTGGCTGCCGGCCTTCCAGGCGATATACCTGTCGGACGGCTGCTTGCCTGCGCCCTGGGACATCGTGTTCCTCTTCCACAGCGTATCCATCTGTGCCAGCACGGCGGGAGCGGACCACTTCACGAGGCCCTTGTACGTGCCCGTGATGTTCATGAAGTTGATCAGGGCCTTGTCCAGCTCGTTCTGCTTCAGGTAGGCTTCACCTTGCAGGTAGAGGACTTCCGGCAGATTCTTCTTGTAGGACTTGTTCTCGCGGTACTTGTCGGCGGCGGCAATGACAGCCGGCCAGTCCTGGCGGGCGGAGGTGAACTTGACCAGGTTGTACTGGGCGTCTTCCATGGCCTTGCGGTCCGGGTTGGCGCTGGATTCCTCCTTGCTGAGTTCATCCTTCATCATCTTGATGGCGGCTTCCACCTTGGCGTTATCCTTGCTGCGGCCCAGAGCAACGGCTTTCCCGAAGACCGCATTCTTACGGTACTTGGACATGCCGTTGATGCGGGCCTTCTTGCGCACCGGATCAGGTTCCGACGGGTCCAGGATTTCATCAAAGTAGGCGATGCTTTCTTCCGGCTGGGACGTATTGGCCAGGTGCATGCCCAGCTTCACGAGCGTGTACGGAGGCAGGTCGGAAGGCTTGAAGTCCCGCTTCAGCTCCACGAAGAGCTGCTTGACCAGACCTTCCAGAGCGGCCTTCTCGGCACGCTGTTCGTCCGTTTCCGTGGGAGCCTTTTCATACCGTTCCTGCGTCTGGGCAATGACGGCCATGCGGAGCATGGCGCTCAGCGTCTTGTCCTTGTCATTGTCCACGCCGGGGAACCGGTAGAAGTGGTTGCGCATGGCGTTGGCGTCCAGATTGCGGCCCAGCGCCTGATTGCCGGCCATATACGTCTTGGTGTAGGAGTTCACGGCTTCCTCCAGAAGAACGGTCATCTTGGGATCGTCCTTCTTGCCTTCCCTCACAATGACTTCCTGCATCTTGACGGACGCGGGGTCAAACATCTCCTTGTCTTCCTTGAAGAAGTCCATGGCGGCGGCAGCCAGCTGGAGGCTGTAGCGGCTTCCGGGCTGGTCGCTGTTCTTCCAGTACTCGTCATACCACTTCTTGACTTCGTCCCGGCGCGCCGTCCTGGCCGCTTCCACGGCCTCCTTCGGTTCTACGGGAAGAGGTTTCTTGGTGGCATTGATGAGCAGGTTGTACACGGCTTCCGCGGCAGGGCGCTTGTCGCCCAGCTTCTTGGCGGATTCCAGAGCGGCCAGGAAATAGCCTTCCGCTTCCTGTTCATGCTCCTTGCTGCCGGCATACAGGTTCGCCAGCAGGTTGTTGGCATACGGGAACAGGCGGTGCTCCTTGAAGTTGTCCACGATTTCCTTCGCATCCTTCGTGGCAAGCTCCTCGTCTCCGGGGTTCTTGCGGTTCAAGTAGTTGAAGGAACGGTCATAAAGTACGGCGGCCATGTTGGCGTCATTCTTGTCCGGGAAACGGGCGATGTAATTGGTGAAGGCCTGGATGGCTTCATCCGTGTTGCCCAGGTTCGTGTAGGTTTCACCCAGCAGGTACATGGCCGTTTTCAGGTAGGTGCTGTCACGGTATTCCTTCACGAAGCGTTCCAGCACCGGAACCGCTTCCTTGTAGCGGGCGGCGTCGGCAGCCCCCAGGTTGAACAGGGAGGCGCCTTTGCAGTACAGGGCCAGTTCATAGAACTTGTGGGTGGGGTCGTCCTTGTGCAGCTCCATGACCTTGTCCGCCTGCTGGACGCAGAGATCGAATTTCTTGTCCTTCAGCAGTCCTTCCAGGGACAGGGTGTTCAGCATGGGAGCATACTTGGAATTCGGGAATTCCTTCAGGTGCTGCGCCACAAGCTCGCCGCCCTTGTCCGCTTCTCCCAACTGCCAGGTGGTCATGGCCAGGTAATAGAGGTTGTCCTCCCTGCCCGGGGCGTCCGGATAGGATTCATTGATAAGCTGGTAAGCGGCGCGGGCGACCCTTTGGGAACCATGCACCAGGGCCTGGTTGCCCATGAAGCTGAACGTGAAGGCGTCCATGACCTTCCCTTCCTCCTTCATCTTGTTGAACTGGTCAATCAGGGCAGTCACCTTCGTCCTGTCCAGCGTATGGGAGAGGTCCGTCACGCCGGGCACGGCGCCGTTGGCGCGTCCCAGGCGGTCCAGAGAGTGGTTGGCGTCCGCCAGCACTCCGGCCTGGTCGGGCAGGAGGCCCATCAGCACCATCGCCAGGGAGGCGTAGTCTTCAGATTCCTTCTGCTTCCCTTCCTGGAGAAGGGCGCGGGATTTTTCCAGCACTTCCGCAATGTAGCTCACCAGCCGGGGAGCGTACAGCGCCACGCGGGTGGGGCTGATATTCATCACGGAAGGATGGGCTTCCACAAATTTCACCGTTTCCTGGCATTTGCCGGTCTTGATGGCGGCATCCACCATCGCCAGGAAGCCATTGGTGATAACGGCATCCGTAATGCGGCGCCCCTTGTAGCGGGAGGTGACGCAGGAAGTAAGGTTTTCCAGCCCTTTTTCAAAGGAGGGCGGATTCATCTTGAAATAGCACTGGGCCAGCAGTCCCTGCACTTCGCCGGCATTGACATTCCGGGCCACAGGGTCGCTGCGGTATTCCTTCAGGAATTTCTCCAGCAGCTCCGCGCCCTTGGCAAAATCCCCAAGGCGGCAATAGTTTTCCCCCTCCCGGAACAAGGCCATTTTCACGAGCTGGTTCTTGGCGCTCGGGAACTTGGTGTAACACGCCTTGAACGCTTCCACCGCTTCATTGTATTTCTTTAACTGGGCCAGGCAGACGCCCTTCTGGTAGTAGAACCAGCCGAAGCCGTCATCCAGCCCCAGCGTCTTGATACGGGGTTCATAAACGCGGATGCAGCGGTCCACGGCATCCAGGGCTTCCTGCCACTTGCCTTCCTTCATGGCGGTCAGGGCCGTGCGCTGGTAATCGCGCGGGCCATGCTGGGCACTGGACGGCAGCGCCGCCCCAATGCTCACCATGGAAACCAGGCCTGCAGCCAGTGCAGTAGTATAGTTTGATTTGATCATGTGTTTAAAATTCGTTGAAACAGAAGAGATAATAGAATAGGTACAATATCTGCGCAAATGCACGGAATGCACCTATCTGTAATGGATTGCGTCATTCTAACAGGATGCTGCAAACTCTAAAGCAGAAAGTTTTACCTTTTTAGTCATCCGCGCAAGAAAGTTCTTCCCGTCCACGTTTCTTCAATGTTGGATTAGGCCGATGCCGGACGGCCCGGAGAAACGCCTTCTTTTTTCCGGCGAAAAAAGGCTTTTCTTACGATTCCGGACCATGCCGTTTTTCCATTAAAGGCACGCACATCTCCGAGGGACCGAAAGGAGTCCCTCCATGGAAGGAACAGCACGCGGCTCACGGCTCCATACTCCTGAAAGCTTTCTCAAGTATGAACGCAATTCCTGCCTTCGTCAAGACGTCAACGACGTGCACAACGCCCGGTGAGGGACGCTCTGGCGCATCGGAAACCGGACAGGGGCCCGGATTCCCTTGGCATCTCCACTCCCTTCCCGGTTTCCAGCCATTCGACAAGCGCCCTCAGACGGCCATTCTTCGCCCCAGGGAAGCCCCATCCCTATTCTCCTATCCAGAAGAATCCAGAAGAAAGATCATGAAAGCAGGTGGGATTATTAAAGCCGCTTCATTCTACGGACCTGCAGAAAGAGAGCCGTCTTCCGCGGTGGAAGGCAAGAAAAAACAGCCTTCTGCATGCCGCATTCAGCAGCCGCCAGCACTACTTCCCGGTAGCCCAAAAAAGGCTTTCCGGTCACTGCGCAGGCAGAGGAAAATCAGGACCACTTTTTGCCTTCACCTGCCCCGCCTGCCTGCCGATATATTCCTTCAATCCGTCCCGGAGATGGAGCGGCTCACGGGAGCCGGGCACCCAGTGCCCCTCCCCTCAATCAATGCCTGCCGGGGCCGCTCCTTCTCCTTGCCATATACATTGATCATAATGCCGGCGGAGGCTGGCGGGATTTCCCGGGAAGTTTCATTCACAGACAATTCATCATGTCCGGTCGTCTGCTGTCCTTCGCTTTTTCCATTCCGGAAGCCGGACTGCATCCAGAGGCAACCGGTTCCTGCGGCTCTTTGAACGGCAAAGACGGTCCGATGTTTGGCCATGAAACGAGAAGCACTCCCAGCAGAACTGAATTACTTAACCGCAACTTCTGTTCCTGTTAAACGAAAATGGCGTGATACGGCTCCGGATTTTTTTCTGAGTACAGCTTCCGCCCGCCGCGCATGGCCATCCCCAGCAAATCCCTGGAAATCTTAAAGCATAAAATCGCAGGATCTCCGGTCACGGGCACGGAAAAGACCAGCCATCCATATGCAGGTCACTTCTTCTCCATGCAGCAACAAAAAGCTTCCGGCGCCCAACAGGAGGCCGGAAGCTGAAAATCAATAACCGGTCGGCGATAAATTGTTTAGTCGTCCTTAAGGTCGGTCAGGGCCACCGTGGTAATTCCTGCTTCCGTCAAAGCGTTCATCACGTCAATGACGCGCTGGTGGGGAACGTCGCCCTCCACCCATAACTGCACTACCGGCTTGGTGCCCACGGCGCTGGCTTCCTGCTTTTTAGCTTCCAGCTGCTGCACGAGCGTCGACAGATTATGGTTGTTCATGTCATTGTCAATCATCAGGCTGTTGTCCTTGCCCCAGTAAATGGTGCCGTCCTTGATGATGCGGATCAGCGCCGGTTCAATCTGGGAGGCGGTATCGCTCACGGATTGCCCCGGCATGGACATGTCCAGCTTGCGTTCCTGAATCAGGGAAGTCGCTACAAGGAAGTAAATCAACAGAAGGAAGCACACGTCGATGAGGGAGGAAATATCCAGCTTGGGATCTTCATCCTCAACCATCTCCAATTTTTTATGTCTTGCCATAGCGCGTAATGTTTATTCAGCCTTGTTTGCAGCAGAGGAATTTTTGGCAGGCAGTACGGCAAAGATCACCTTGACCACGCCACATTCCGCAGCCACTCGAATCACTTCCCGGGAGCCTTTGAACAGGGCCTTCTGGTCGCCGCGCAGATACAGGCGGGTTTCAAAGTCCTGCTTGTCCTTGAAGCGTTCCGCAAGGTTTTTGATATATTCCTTCAGTTCGTCCGGAGAGTTGAGCGGCGCACTGACATCGGAAGCCCAGCGAACGTTGGGGTCCATGCCGGCGGGACGCTTTCCCTCCCCTTCACCGTACACATTCACCACGATGCAGCCGTTGGCGGATTTCACTTCACCGGAGCTGCTGGCCGTGGGCATTTGAATGTTCTTATCCTTTTTAACGGTAATGGCCGTAGCGTTCACCACGAAGAAGATCAACAGGAGGAAAACCATGTCGATCATGGGGGACATATCCATTTCCCCGCTCTCTTCGTCGGCCGCTACATTGGCTTTTTTCTTACCCATAAGCTACATTTGGTTGAGATTCTCCGGCCCGGCTCCGCCTGGGCGGAAACTTCCGGACCGGACCGTCTTTCCCGGCGATCAGGCCAGGCCTTCGGGGATGCGGGCAAGCTGGGCTTCGGCGTTCACCACGTTGATGGAGGTGTTCACCATTTCCTGCACGGTGCCTACGCATTCGGCAATATGGGCGTTGGCAATGCCCTTCTGGAAGAAGAAGAACGGCGTGGCGATAATGGCGTTGATCAAGCCCCAGAAGGTCGTCAGAAGAGCCACGGAGATGTCACCGGCAAGCTGGGTGGGGTCTGCCTGTCCGGCGCTTGACAGCGTGCCGAACGCGCCCACCATCCCCTGCACCGTACCGAAGAGGCCGAGCATGGGGGAAATCTGCGCGCAAAGGGCCAGCATGTTGATCCATTTGAATACGGAACGGCTTTCATTGGCCGTAAAGTCGGCTACGGCGTCTTCAATGGCGTCCTTGCCGAGGTCTTCCGGACGGGTGGCGTCCACGTTCGGCAGGGCATACGCAACCAGGCGGCCCAGATAGGTGGGGCTGCCGGCGGCCACTTCAATGGCGGAGCGGATGCGGCATTCGGCCATCAGCTGCAGCAGGGTGACCTTGAGGTCTTCCGGACAGAATTTTTCCTTTTTCAGAGCCACCATGTTGTAGATTACCAGGAAAACGATGAAGGCTTCCACCAGCATGATCGGGATCATGGTCCAACCACCGGCGATGATCCATTTGTCAAGCATGGTCTGTTCCTGCGGAACAGCGGCTTCGGCAGCTTCCTGGGCAAAGGCGGATGTAGAAAACGCGGCCATCAGGACGGAAGCAAACGCGGCGAAACGGAAACCCAGTCTAAAAAGGTTCTTCATAATTTAAGTTATATGGTTGTTCGAAAAGATACTGGTGTATTAAAGCATGCAAATTCAGACTTGCAAGCATTCATTTCGGGCCCTGGCAAAAATTCAGACACCCGCGGAACCGTCTTCCCGGGCCAGCCGGCTGCAGATCGGGCAGCGCCCTCCGCAACCCCGCGCAGGGCAGTATTCACGCCCGTACAGGACGATGCGCAGATGAAGATCCCCCCATGAATTTTCAGGGAAAAGGCTTTTCAAGTCACGTTCCACGGCTTCCACCGTTTTCCCCTTGCTCAGCCCCCACAGCCGGGAAAGGCGGAAAATGTGCGTATCCACCGGAAAGGCGGGAACGCCGAAGGCCTGGGTCATGACGACGGAGGCCGTTTTATGCCCCACCCCCGGAAGGGATTCCAGGGCCGCAAAGTCGCAGGGAACCTGCCCCTGGTATTTTTCCACCAGGATGCGGCTGAGGTTCACGATAGCGGACGCCTTCCTTTCCGAGAGGCCGCAGGGCCGCACGATTTCCCGGACCGCTCCCACCTCCTGCCGGGCCATTTCCTCCGGGGTGGAAGCCAGGGCGAACAGGGCCGGGGTCACCAGGTTTACGCGCTTGTCCGTGCACTGGGCGGACAGAAGAACCGCCACCAGCAGGGTGTAGGCGTCACGGTGCGCCAGGGGAATGGGAGGGTTCCCATACAGGGACATGAGTTCCTCCCGGACAATGGAAGCCCTTTTTTTCGTATCCATGCCGCCAGATTACCATCCCGCACGCACGGCGGAAAATAAAAAAGCGCCGCCATGTAATGAATGGCGGCGCCCGGGTTGAAGGGTTCGGGAATCCGGTCAGTCAGCCTTGGCGTAAAGCCCCTTGGACACGCGGTGCTGCAGGGCCGCATACATGGCGCGGCAGTGCCTGTAGCCGCGGCGGCTGCCGAGCACTTCCAGACTATTGGCGGGGTCTCCCCAGCGGACGATGGTCAGTTCCACATAGCGGCGGCCCCATTCCTTCATCAGCTTTTTGTTGGGCTGGTAAATATCAATGGTTCCGGTACCGACCAGGGCGCTTCCGTAATCGTCAACGACGTAGAGATAGGGCTGCCCCTTGATGCGGAAGGTTGTTCCCAGAGGGTAAACGGACCAGTCCGCAGCGGCGCTGCGCACGGAAGAAGTGTATTTCAGCGTCGTGCCA
Organism: Akkermansia muciniphila; assembly: GCA_947624785.1. Lineage (GTDB taxonomy): Bacteria > Verrucomicrobiota > Verrucomicrobiia > Verrucomicrobiales > Akkermansiaceae > Akkermansia > Akkermansia muciniphila_F. Next base: position 80,302 of record CANQLV010000003.1, read on the forward strand.
ACGGCATTCCGGGGCCCGTAGGCCAGATGGTCGCGTTCGGAATGGGTGTAAGCCGTGGTGCGTACTACACGGGTGCGCTGGGCGGGATGGTAAAACGGCATCTTGTGTTTGTCGCGCCCCAGTTTGGGGAGCTTGGAAGAAGGCACTGCCGAACGGCTCGGCGCCAGGGGCTGAACAAATCCCTGGGCATTTTCACCTACACGGGCCAAAACAAGGGCGTCACTACTGGATTTCCCCATGCCGGTTACAGCGCCGTTTGTCGAGCAGCTGCTGACAAACATGGCCGCGACGGCACAAGACAGGGTGGCAATTATTCTTAAATTCATGCGGTATGAGGTTAGGCGCCATACACATGGCAGTCACTCCGGCAGAACCTTCAGGCCATGTGCGGAAGCCGAAAAATCGGCAACGGCGGCTCTTGGGTACGAAATAATTTCTGCCTTGGCAATCCTTTTTTTTCACCGCCCCCCTTCCAAACAAGGAAAATCTATTAATATAAAACGCTAAAAATAAGCAATATATAAAACATGCCGCATTTTTGTCATATCATGACAAATAATATACTTCACGAAACATGTTTTTCTATCACATCACGACACACTTTTTTATTTTTAATACATCTTGCTTACTATAAACATGATACAAATGTAAATCGACCTCAATCCTTCAAAAGATTCCCTAAAAAAGTTCAATGGGGCACATTCAGGAAGGCCGTCATGGATAGAAAAATCGCGTCTCCCCTTGAACGAATTTCCCTTTGCTGTTCAGGCTTCCACGTGAATTTTCCCATTCCCGTTTCCTTATTTGCGTCCTTCCTGTTTTCCAATACGCCGCAATGCAGGGTTCGGGAAGAGGTTGGGAAGAACGTTTCCCGGCAACAAGGATTCTGGACACATGATTTCTACCGGGGCATGCTCCGGCCATGGAAAAGCTATAGAAAAAAAGGCAGCCACGCCTGGTTGAAAAATCATCCCGTAACGCGTCTTGCAGCAGTTTTTCAAATTCTGGAGAAACCTCCATGCCAAGAAAAAGAAAGATGCGGGGAACGGCCCGCTCTGCGCTGAAAAGGAATCCTTCCGGTTTCTCCTGTAATTTTTCCGGAGCGGGAACCGGAAAAGCCCGGTTGGACGGAAAACGAAGCTTAAAGCCTGACGGGAAAGGGAAATCCGGAAGGCAAATGAATCAACTCCCCGCTTCCGGCAAAACGGCCCCGGAACAAGCATGCCTTTTTGCAGTCGGACGTTGCCCCGTTGAACGGCATCCATGGACAAGAGAGGGAAAATTTTATGGCAGCCCTTCCTTTTTTCTCTTTCCCCCTCCTTCCTGCGACGCTCTTCAGATGACGCCAAGCCTCCTGCCCCCGGGACCGGGCGCACACCCAATGGGCTGTTGCATCCCTCCGGAAATAGATTACACTCCGGAACGAACATGTCTGCCGGCCTGCCCCAACACCTCACGCTGGACTACCTGCGCGCCCTGTTATCCCGGGGCGTGGAGAAGGCTGCCGTCACGGAGGAGGCCAGAACGGTCTTGAGGAAATGGGTCATGGACGCACGGCGGATCGCCAGGGGGGCCCCCCCCTCTCCCGTTTCCGCCCCCCCTGTTTCCGGAGAAACGCAGCCGCCGGAAATTCCGGGCCAGCCGCCGGACTCCGTGGATGAAGTTTCCTTCGGCAACGAACTCCGGGACATCCTCAACGGAGTACAGCCGGGTGGAACGGAGGAGGAAGCCGCGCTGCCACGTCATATTTCCTTTGCCCTGGAAGGTGAAACGGAGGAAGAGAAATTGTCCTCCCTCCGGGAACTGGTCGTCAACTGGCCGCCGCTCCGGAGTATGGAGTCCCTGCGGGACACGCCCGTCTTTTCCTCCGGCAGTCCCAGGGCGGACATCATGATGGTGACGGACGCTCCCGGCCTGTATGAAGAAAAGCAGGGCATCCCTCTGGCCGGCCCCTCCGGGCAGAAGCTGGACGCCATGCTGAAAGCCATGGGGCTTTCCCGTACGGACATTTACCTGACCCATCTGGTCAAGTACCGCCCCGCCCTCCCCCGGCAGCTTACCAACAACCGGCCGCCCACGGACCGGGAGATAGAGGTATCCCTCCCCATTCTCCGGGAGGAAATCATGCTGGTGCGCCCGAAAGTGGTGGTAGCCCTGGGCGCCATCGCGGCCAGGGGCATCCTCCAATCCGGAGAGACGCCGCTTTCCGCCCTGAGGGGGACGTTCCACACGGCTTTCGACACGCCTGTGCGCGTTACTTACAATCCCAGCTACCTCCTCCGCACGGAGGATATTTCAGAAAAACGAAAGGTTTGGGAGGACATGCTGTGCGTCATGGAACAGGCCGGCCTCCCCATTTCCGAAAAGCAACGTTCCTATTTCCTGCCCAAAAAGTAACATATGGATTATTTAAACAGCATTCTGGAGCGCAAACGCGCCGACTTGAAAAAAATCCTTCCCCTGGAAGGGAAATTGCGGGCCTCCGCCATCCAGAGGAATGACTATGCGGGATTCCGCACGGCGGTGGACCTTGGGGAAAACCGTCTTTCCGTCGTCCCGGAAATGTCCAGGGCCCATCCCGTCCTCAACCTCCGGGAGTCAAACCAGGACCTCCGCCACCTGTACGGCATGTTCATCCAGGGAGGAGCGCAGGGCATTTCCATCGCTGTGGAACCGGAAATATACGGCGGTTCCTGGGACATGGTTTCCACCATTTCCAGAATCAGCACTGTCCCCGTCATGGCGCGCGACGTGTTCATCCATCCCGCCATGATCTGCCAGGCTATCGTCTCGGGAGCGGACGCCGTCAACCTGGTGGCGGCAGCCCTGCCGGAAAAGGACCTGGAAGACCTGTACCGCATGGCCTCCGGGCTGGGACTGGACGTGATGATGGAAGTCCATACCCTGAAGGAGCTTGAAACCGCCATGGACCTGGAAGCGGAATTCGTCTGCATCAACAATGCGGATCCGCACACCCTGCAGGCCAATCCGGCGGTTACGGAAAAACTCATTGAAGAGATTCCCGCCTCCGTCACCGTCCTGGCCGCGGGAGGCATCCGCACCGTGGAAGACGCGCGCCGCATGCTGGACGCCGGGGCCAACGGCGTCATTCTTCAGGACGAACTGGCCCGCATGGATATTCCCCAGGATTTCATGGAAGCCATTCTGGCGCTCAGGGCGGAATGATTTTTCCGCCTGCACTATATATAATAGACAGGAGCAATCTGCACCCGCATGGGGAAATGCGGGCTTGAAACCGTTTCCTCGGTTTTTCCAATCATGGCTGTCCCGGAACGGAAAGGGTCCCGGAATTGTCTCACTTTCCGTATGGACATGACCAACAGCCCGCATGCCCGGCATGGAGCTTCCGGACACACGGACCCCGTCTGCGGAACGCAAGTCGGGGAAGATACTCCCTGGAAAGCCGGCTATCAGGGGAAAACCTACTTTTTCTGCAGCCGTTCCTGCCGGGATAAATTTACGGCAGCCCCGGCAGAGGCTCTTGCCCACCCTCCGGACAACGGACACGGCATGGACATGAAGGGCATGGAGATGCCCATGCGCCACCATGAAGACATGGACCATTCCTCCGCCATGGCGTCTGCCGCCGCTCCCGGTACGGTGTACACCTGTCCCATGCACCCTCAAATCCGGCAGGATCACCCCGGAGCATGCCCCATCTGCGGCATGACGCTTGAACCGGTGCTCCCTTCCGCAAACGCCCGGGACGATACGGAGCTGAATGACTTCCGCAGGCGTTTTTATTTTTCCCTGCCTTTCGTCGTCCTGATCTTCATTATTTCCATGGGCGGCCATCTTGCGCGCTGGATGAACGCCGGAGTCCAGAACTGGGTGGAGCTGTTCCTGGCCATCCCCGTGGTCCTGTGGGCGGGGGAGCCGCTCCTGATCCGGGGATGGGATTCCATCAAGACCCGCAATCCCAACATGTGGACGCTGATCGGAGCCGGAACCTCCATCGCCTTTCTGTACAGCCTGGCCGCTACCATCGTGCCCGGCTGGTTTCCCGCCGTTTTTGTCCATGACGGGCATGTTCCCGTTTATTATGAGGCGGCGGCCATCATCATCTCCCTCAGCCTTCTGGGCCAGGTGCTGGAACTGAAAGCCAGGTCCCGAACGGCGGAAGCCATCAGGGCCCTGATGAATCTGGCCCCCGCCACCGCCCATCTGGTGCTCCCCAACGGGGTGGAAAGCGACATTCCCCTGAAGGACGTGCAGCCCGGCGACGTGCTGAGAGTGAAACCGGGAGAAAAGATTCCGGTGGACGGCATCCTGAAAGACGGAGGGAGCGATGTGGACGAGTCCATGCTGACCGGAGAACCCATTCCCGTCTCCCATGTTCCCGGAGACAAGCTGATCGGCGCCACGCTGAACACCACGGGCACCTTCACCATGACGGCGCAGAACGTGGGGAATGACACCGTCCTGGCGCGCATCGTCAACCTGGTGGCCCAGGCCCAGCGGACCAAGGCCCCCATGCAAAGGCTGGCGGACAAGGTGGCGCGCTACTTTGTGCTTGCGGTGGTGCTCATCTCCGTTCTCACGTTTTTTTCCTGGGGATTCTGGGGGCCGCAGCCATCCTGGACGCACGGGCTGGTGAATGCCGTCGCCGTCCTGATCGTAGCCTGCCCCTGCGCGCTTGGCCTAGCTACGCCCATGTCCATGATGGTGGCTTCCGGAAAGGCGGCCTCCCTGGGCATCCTTTTCCGGGACGCGGCCGCCCTGGAAACCATGCACAAGGTCAATATCCTGGTGATGGACAAGACAGGCACCCTCACGGAAGGCAGGCCATCCCTGGTCAACGTAACCACGGGGAACAACGTAAATATGGACGCGCTGCTGGCCCGGTGCGCCTCTCTGGAGCAGAACAGCGAACACCCCATCGCGCGCGCCTTCCTCCAGAAGGCGGCGGAGGAAAAGCTCACCCTGTCGCCCATTGAGGATTTCCAGTCCTTCCCGGGCGGCGGCGTGGCCGGAACTTTCCAGGGCAGCAAGGTGAGCGTGGGCACGGCGGACATGATGCAGAAGCAGGGCGTGGATATCTCCTCCCTGGCTCCGTGGGTGGAAGAACAGCGGAGGCAGGGCCGCGTCACCGTCTTTGCCGCAGTGGACGGCCAGGCGGCGGGAGCCTTCTCCCTGGCGGATAAAATCCGGGAAAACACGCGCCAGGCCCTGGCGGAGCTTACTGCGCGCGGCATCCGCATCATCATTGCCTCCGGAGACGCGCCCGCGACGGTGGAAGCCGTGGCGAGGGAGCTGGGCATTTCCGAATTCCACGGGGGAATGACTCCGGCGGACAAGCAGGCGCTCATCGCCTCCCTGAAAAACGGGAACGCCGTGGTCGCCATGGCGGGGGACGGCGTGAACGATGCCCCCGCACTGGCGGAAGCGGATGTGGGCATTGCCATGGGAACGGGGTCGGACGTAGCCATGCAGAGCTGCGGCGTCACGCTGGTGAAGGGGAACCTGCTGGTGATTTCCAAGGCCTTCGCCCTTTCCACCGCCACCGTGAAAAACATGAAATCCAACCTGGGTTTCGCCTTCGTGTACAACGCTCTGGGAATCCCCATAGCCGCCGGCATCCTCTATCCCTTCTGGGGCATCCTGCTTTCCCCCGTCATTGCGGCAGGAGCCATGTGCCTGAGTTCCGTATCCGTCATTCTGAACGCCCTGCGCCTGCGGCGCTTTTCATGAGGCGTCCAAATCCTTCTCCCCGAACGCTCCGCGGATACGCCTGAATTCCGGGGGCTTCCCCTCCAGGTACAGGACTTCCACAATATCGTAACGGGAGGGAACCGGTTCCGGAAGCAGGCGAAGCCATTCCGCCGCTCCCCGCCGTATCAGCGCCCTTTTGCGGGCGTCCACGGCGCGGCGGGCTCCCCCGTAACCGTTTCCCGTACGGGTTTTCACTTCCACAAAAACCAGGCAGTTCCCGTCCCGGCACACGAGGTCCAGTTCCCCGCCCCTGACGGGACGCCAATTCCTCCTTAAAACGGAACACCCTTCCCCGCGCAGGAAAGAAGCCGCAGCCAATTCCCCGTACGCTCCCAGCCATGCCGTATCCCGCTCCTTCCTATTCAGGAAGGGACAGTTCCATTTGTGAAACCGGAGCAAACGAGCGGCGATGAAGCGGACAAGGCCCATGCCTCCGCAGGGCTTCCATGTGGGCTTTCGTGCCATATCCCTTGTGTTTTGCAAAACCGTACTGCGGGTAGGAGGCATCCGCCTCCGTCATCATGCGGTCCCTCGTCACCTTGGCCAGCACGCTGGCGGCGGCAATGGAAAGGCTTCTGCCGTCTCCCTTCACGATGGCGCGGTGCGGAACGGGAAGCCCCTTGACGGGCAGGCCGTCCACCAGGCAGAAATCCGCATGCAGGGCCAGTCCTTCCACGGCGCGCGCCATGGCCAGATGAGTGGCTCTCAGGATGTTGAGACGGTCTATTTCCTCCACGGAAGCCACCCCCACGGAGCAGGCCACCTGTTCGCAATCCAGCAGAGCCAGGAACAGTCGTTCCCTTTTAGCCGCGGTCAACTGCTTGGAATCATTCAGCCCGGACAGTTCCTCCGGCAGTTCGGGCAGAATGACGGCACCGGCCACCACGGGCCCGGCCAAAGGGCCGCGGCCGGCTTCATCCACGCCGGCCACATAAAGAAAACCGGAGGAACGTGCCTCCCTTTCAAAACTCATGTCCGGGTGTGACTTTTCCGTCATGGCCTCATTCCTCCTCCTGTTCTTCCGGAAGGCGGGTCAGCAGAATCTGCGTAATTCTTCTGCCGTCCGACCCCGTCACTACGGCCCGGTAGCGGCCAATCCGCAATTCCTCCCCTTCTTCCGGAATGTAACCCAGCCGGCTGATCACGTAACCGCCCAGCGTGGTGACGCCCGGACAATCCAGGTCCATTTCAGGCAGGTAATCCGCCAAGTCAAACAGGGTAACGGCTCCGTTCACGGCATACGTATCCTTGCCGGTCTTGACGAATTCCCGCATTTCCTCCTGGTCAAACTCGTCCTGAATGTCGTCCCCCACGATCTGTTCCAGCACATCGTCCAGGAACACCAGGCCAATGGAATCACCAAACTCATCCACCACCAGGGCAAAATGGGCATGCTCTTTCAGGAAGAACGTCAGAAGGCTATCCAGAGGCATCGTATCCGGCACCACGCGCAACTCACGCCGCACGCTTCTCAGGTCCGGATTTTCCTGGCCCACCAGCTTGAGCAGGTCCTTGACGTGCACCCAGCCCTTCACTTCATCCAGATGGTCGCCCTCCACCAGGGGGAAACGGGTATGGCGGGACTTCCGGGCAAGTTCCCAGTTCTCCTCAAAGGGAGCCGTCAAATCCATCACGTCCACTTCGGAACGCGGAGTCATCACGTCCTTGACGCACATATCATTCAGTTCAAGGGCATTCTTGGAAATCTCCGCCTCCTGCTTCGTCAGCTCTCGGGAACGTTCGCTTTCCTCCACCAGATACATCAGTTCATCCGTGCTATGAACCGTGCAAGCCGTGGATTTGGGATCAATGCCCAGGATGTATTTCAGCACAAACCGGGCAATTCCGCCCGTCAGGCCAAGGATGCCCGTATATTTGAACACCATGTAAAAGAAATGCAGCAGGGGGACCGTCGCCAGAGCGGCCTTGTCCGGATGGCGCACCGCCATGGCCTTGGGAATAAACTCCCCAAAAATAACCTGGCAGCAGGCAAAGAAAATGAACGTAACGGCCAGGGCAATGCCGTAAACGGGAATCTTACCGCCCAGCCCCATGGAAACAAGGAAGGGAGCCGTCAGCTCCGCCACGAAAAACGTGCCCAGAAATCCCAGCGCCAGAGAAGAAAGGGTAATGCCCGCCTGGCAGGCGGCCAGATACAGGTCCAGGTGCTTGACCGCCCTCCGCGCCCGGGCCAGCTTCTTCCGGGTACGCGCCGGAACGCCATCCCCGGCGTGCAGCTGGCTTTCACGAACCTTCATCAGGGCGAACTCGGCCGCCACAAAAAACGCGTTCAGCAGTAAAAAAAGGATAAAGGCGGCAATCGCCAGCGTCATCCCACCCAGTGCCGGAACAGCGCCGGGCGCTTCAGCGGCCCCGAAGGCCGCAAGAATACTCAGAGGGTCCGGATCATTCATTCTGTTTCAAGTAGTATACGGAAAAGGAGGCCGGAATATTTCCCGGCTTTTGTGTTACAGTTTTTCATAAACGCCCTTGTCCCGGCGCTCCAGCACGGTGAACCCGGCTGCCTTGGCGTCGGAAACGGAAAGGGGCTTCGTCACCTCCGGCACATTGATCCGGCTGATGACCTTGCGCACCGGATGCTTGCACACCAGGCACTTTTCAAGCGGCGCGCGGTCCACCGGCCGCCGCAATTCAAAACCGCGGCGGCACACCGGGCAGGACTGGCCGGGGTCGTCAGGGTTTTCGGAAATATACTCGTATATGGGCATAGTAAAACGCTAGGCTAAATAAAAATCAGCCTAGCGTCAAAATCTTTATAAGGCTGCAACCTTTCCCAACCCTTACCAGCTGGACTTGGTCACACCGGGGATCATGCCGGCGTTGGCCAGTTCGCGGAAGGAAATACGGGAAAGCTTGAAACGGCGGATAAATGCGCGGCGGCGGCCGGAAACAAGGCAGCGGTTGACCGTACGGGTCGGGCTTGCATTGCGGGGCAGCATGGTTAAACCGATATAATCCTTCTCAGCCTTCAATTGCGTACGCAGTTCCGCGTAGCGCTTGACGGTGTCAGCCTTTTTCTTGTCTCTTGCGATCCAGCTCTTCTTAGCCATAAGTTCGGCGGAATAAGTAGAGGGACGGGGATGAAAAATCAAGCGCTTTTTTTCAATTTCATCAAATTCAAGCCGTTTTCAATGTCATCCGGCCTTTTTGGCGGTTTCCGCGCATCGGCTTGAACACCTGTTTCTTCCGCAAGCAATACCATCAGGAAAAGCCTCAGAGGCGTTTCCGGCTGAACGGAGGCAGTCGATTATTTAACTCTTCCTAATCATTTTTTCTTCTGCGGAACGGGATCATATCTGCAAGGCATCAGCATAAAATGGGAATTTCCTTGACTTCAATCGTATTTTTGGAAAACTCTTTCAAGAATGTTGTTGAAAAACACGGTTGTTATGAAGATCTGCGTCTTTGGCGCGCTGCTTGCATGCCCCTGCCGTGTGACGGCTGAAGAGGAGGAACCCATGCAGGGGCTGAAGATTGAATCGAAAACGGACGAGTGTTCCGCGGACTACTACATCGCCAGGGAAGAAGGATAGAATCCGGACGAGAACGAGGATAAAAAAGAACCTGCGTTGGCATGGGCGAGAAGATTACTTTGACGTTGACGGGAAAGAAGGCGCTCATCGGAGAAGATGAGGACATCAGGTGGAGTCTGGCGGACGGGACGCATTTGGGCAGCTTTGATGGCATGACTGAAGGCCTGCGAAAAGTGACATTAATCATCAATGACGATCTAAATCCAAAAACTGTAGGAAACAACAACACGATCAAAGTCTGGGCATACGGTTCAAAAACGCAGCAGATGCCAGACAAACCGCTCAAACTGGAAGTGTGCCTCCCTACGCACATCACCGGGAAGCACAGGAAAAAGGAAGAAGGCGGCAGGGGAATGATTGCGGACGCTGGGAAGTTTCCCGGCTTCCCCACGGATCAGGCACAAGACCGGGGCAAACCCGGCGCTTCCGCCCAGCTGGAATTGACGATCCATCCCACGAAAGTCAATTTTAAAAATATTCGTATAATTGAAAAAGACGCGGACGCCAGCGACAAAATCTTCCCTTCCCTGGGAGGCAGACACCGTCCCGGAGAAACATGGTCCCAGATTGATCCCGGCAACAGGGTCATTGACACCATAGCATGGAAAAAGACAATGGATGAGGTGAAAGCCGGATTGAGTCCGGATACTCCGGAACAGAAATGGGATTGGGTATGCAAACGCTACGTGCAGTCTATTCTGCACCGGGATGTTTACATGCTCAATACCGTGACGCAGAGCTTCAAGGTCCGGTGGACGGACCCCAGGACCAGAAAAGCCGTCCATGCATGGATTTCCAAATTTGAATGCCAGGTGGAACGCGACTCCCAGCAGGGAACCCATGTGTTTTCCCCGCAAGACAACAAATAATGATCCCCATATATAATGATGAAAACATTCCACCTTTTCCTCCCGCTTATCCTGTTTTGCTCCGGCATCACGCCCCAGGTGCAGGGAGCCGCCACGTTCCCGGGGTCACGCCTTCCCCTGGCTTATCCGGAAACGGCCCAGCCCCGCGAGCATCCGGGCTACCGCATGCTGGCGGAGATGGGATGGGTATACCTGCCGGTGAAGGAGCCGTATCCTCCGCTCTGGCACTTGCAGGAAATGCTTAAAAAGAACGAGCTGGAACTGTTCTACATGTGTGCAGACCCTCTGTTCCACATCTATTGTGGAATTGGCATTCGCGACCTGAGAGGAGAACAATTTCGTGAAATGTACCACTTGTTCGGTCTGGTGACTGCAACCCCATTCTATCAGGTGGACTTCAGTGGAGAACGTCGGTGGGAGTATGGAAGAAGAACGGCTGATCTACTCAGGAAGGAAGTAACCCTTTCGTGTCTAAGCCGGATTGTAGGGGAAGAATTTGCTAGACGTTTGAACGTAAACAGAAAAGAGGTCGGAAGATTCAGCGCGTTGTATGCAGCGGTAATTTTAAAAGGATTCCGGGAGGAGTACCAGGCGACTTCCGAAGAAAAGCTGAGGAAGCGATGGAAGGAAGGGGCGAAGAACGCGTGGAAGGTGCACCGGGAGGGACGTGTTTTTTCCTGGGAAGACCAGTTCATCGTGGCCCAGGACAGGAACAGGAGTATGAAACGTAGCATTGAAGAATGGTTGGAAGAAGGTTTGATCCGCATCCTGGTGGGATACTTTCCCGGCCGTACGGCGGAAGCGCGCCAATACATCCGGATGGCGGGATACGAAGACCGGGAAATCAACGGACTGGTGGACCGGACCTTGGGACGCGCCAAGGAGACGGAATTCATGTACCGGGGGAGCATGAACAAAAAACGTTAGGAGACACAACGTTTTCGGAGGAAAGCAAAGCACAAGAACCGGCAATCATGCACCAGCTCCACCTTTTCTTTCTGCTCACATTATTTTGCTTCGGCCTCACGTCCCCGGCGCAGGGAGCCGCCACGCTCCCGGGGGCACGCCTTCCCCTGGCCTATCCGGAAACGGCCCAGCCCCGCGAGTATCCGGGCTACCGCATGCTGGCGGAGCTGGGATGGGTATACCTGCCGGCAAAAGAACCGTATCCTCCGCTCTGGCACCTGCAGGAAATGCTCAAAAAGAACGAGCTGGAACTGTTCTACCTGTGCGCGGCCCGTCTGTTTCAAATCCATTGCGGGATCCATATTGATGACCTGGGGGAGGGCAATGCCGAGAACTGTACCACTTGTGCGGTCTGGTGACGGCAGCGCCGTTCTACCAGGTGGACTTCACCGGAGAACACCCGTGGGAGTATGCAAGAAGGACGCAAGATTTAGCTATGAAAAGGGTGGCCGTTACGTGCGTGGCCCGGATTGTAAGAGAAGAATCTGCCGGACGCATGAACGTGGACCGGAGGGAACTCGGAAAGTTCAGCGCGTTGTACGCAGCGGTAATTTTAAAAGGATTCCGGGAGGAGTACCAGGCGACTTCCGAAGAAAAACTGAGGAAGCGATGGAAGGAAGGGGCGAAGAACGCCTGGAAGGTGTACCGGGAGGGACGTGTTTTTTCCTGGGAAGACCAGTTCATCGTGGCACAGGACAGGAACAGGAGTATGAAACGTATTATCGAGGAATGGCTGGAAAAGAGATTGATCCGCATCCTGGTGGGATACTTTCCCGGCCGTGCGGCGGAAGCGCGCCAGTACATCCGGATGGCGGGATACGAAGACAGGGAAATCAACGGACTGGTGGACCGGACCTTGGGACGCGCCAAAGAAACGGAGTTCCTGTACAAAGGCCGCAAGAAAAAGGATTAAGAACAACTTTCCGGGCTTATGCGGTGAACGAATCCTGATGAACGTCTGCTCGCTTTTTGTTCAGGAACCATCCCGGAGAAGCCGCTCCGGACAGCTCCGGGAAAAAGCCTGTGGTTAAACATGATTTTGTCCTTTCCTACGGGGGGGGAATGGGGCATCATGCCGCCGCACACTAATCATTGACGTACATGAAAATCGTAGTTGCATACTCTGGCGGCCTTGACACTTCCGTTCTTCTGAAGTGGCTCAAGGAAAAGTACAATGCCGAAATCATCGCCTACTGCGCAGACGTAGGCCAGGCGGAAGAACTGGACGGCCTGGAAGCCAAGGCCCTGGCTACGGGAGCCTCCAAGTGCTTCATCGGCGACCTCAAGGAAGACTTCGCCGCCAACTACATCTTCCCCATGATGCAAGCCAATGCCCTTTACGAAGGCCGCTACCTGCTGGGCACCTCCATCGCCCGCCCCTGCATTTCCAAGGACATGGTGGACTTGGCCATCCGTGAAGGAGCGGACGCCATCGCCCACGGCGCCACCGGCAAGGGGAACGACCAGGTGCGCTTTGAACTGGCCGTCAATGCCCTGGCCCCGAACATCAAGGTCATCGCCCCCTGGCGCGACCCCGAATTCCGCAAGCAGTTCCCGGGCCGTACGGAAATGATCGCCTACGCGGAATCCCACGGCATTCCGATCCGCCAGTCGCTGAAAAAGCCTTATTCCATGGACCGCAACCTGCTCCACATTTCCTTTGAAGCAGGGATGCTGGAAGATACCTGGTACGACGGCACCACTCCCGCCGACCGTGAGATGTACAAGCTTTCCGTTTCCCCGGAAGACGCTCCGGACCAGGCCGAATACATTCAGATCCTGTATGAAAAGGGCGATGCCATCGGCATCAAGTACGACGGCCTTGACACGCTGCTGAAAGAACTGAACGTCACCCCGAAGGGTGAACGCGACGGCTATACCCTGCTCAGCCCGCTGGGCGTCATGTACGTGCTGAACGCGCTGGGGGGCAAGCACGGCATCGGCCGCGTGGACATTGTGGAAAACCGTTTCGTGGGCATGAAAAGCCGCGGCATTTATGAAACCCCCGGCGGCACCATCCTGCTGGCGGCCCACCGCGACATTGAAACCATCACCATTGACCGTGAAGTGCAGAAGGTGCGCGATTCCCTCATTCCGGAATACGCCACGCTGGTGTACAACGGCTTTTGGTTCGCCCCCGAACGGGAAGCCATCCAGGCCCTGGTCACCAAATCCCAGGAAACCGTCAACGGAGAAGTGCGCCTGAAGCTTTACAAGGGCAACGTCATGTACGCCGGACGCCGTTCCCCGCAGTCCCTGTACTCCGAAGAGATCGCCACGATGGAAGGCGGCCACGAGGAATTGTACAACCAGGATGACGCGGAAGGCTTCATCCACCTTAACGGCCTGCGCCTGAAGCAATTCAGCCGCGTCAACAAGCCTTACGGCAATTAAGCGCCCGCAGCGGCCCCGTTTTCAATCAACCGTCCGGAATAATATATTCCGGACGGTTTTTCTTGTAATAATCCTTTTCTTCTCTACGTATTATTTACTATGAAATTCGTTTCACGCGCATTGCTGGCCGCCGTCTCAGTGCTGGCGCTGTGTCCGGTTCTGGCGGCCGCAGCCACTTCCAAACCCAATATCATCTTTATTTACGCGGATGACATGGGCATGGGCCTGCTGGGCTGCTATGGGCAGGAGATCGTGAAAACGCCCAACATCGACCGCCTGGCCAACCAGGGCATCATGTTCACCCGGTGCTACAGCAGCCAATACTGCTGCCCGGCACGCGCCGCCCTGCTCATGGGCGTGCATGACAGCCACTCCCGCTCCTATACCCAGACAGCGGGCGCCCTGGTCATCACGGCGGAACAAAAAGGCTGGTCCAATGAGGAATTTGAGGAAAAAGCGGCCAAGGCGTCCGGCATCAAACCTTCCGAAAAAGAAATCTTCCTCCCGGAACTGTTGAAAAAGGCCGGGTACGTCACGGGCCAGTTCGGCAAGCTGGACTGGGGATTCACCACCTGGCACGGAGAATTGAAAAGGCACGGCTGGGACCATTATGTGGGGTATATGGACCATCAGCGGGCGCATGGTTATTACCCCTCCTTCCTCTGGAAAGACGGCGAACGCCTCCCCCTGGAAGGCAATACGCATGCCGACGGCGGAAAAACCCCGGAAAATTACAGTCCTGGAGCCACGGAAAGACGGCGCGGGAACCGGGATGGCAAAGTAACCTACGCGCCGGACGTCATGCTGGAGGAGACCCTCAAGTTCATGGAGGAAAACCGGAACAAGCCCATGTTCATTTTCTTCTCCACCAACCTGCCCCACGGCCCGGTGGATATTCCCCCAGGAGAAAATACCTATGCCAACAATCCCGCCATCCAGAAGGCCTATGCCAACGCTGGGGGAGGGAACAAGGAATGCGCCCAGGCGGCGGAGGAATACGCCTCCATGGTGGACAAACTGGACAAGCAGGTGGGCGCCATCGTGGCGCAGGTGCACAAGCTGGGCCTGGACAAGCGCACCATCATCGTCTTCGCTTCCGACAACGGGCATGAAATTTACTACCGCACGGACAAGGGCCGCGGCCGCGGCCTCAACTACCACGGCGGCGTTCTGGATGACACGAAGGAATTGCTGGACGTTTTCCGCGGGAACCGCGGCCGCATCGGCCTGAAGAACGCCATGGTCAACATGGCCGGATTGAAATGGACCAACCATGAAGGAGGTATCCGCGTTCCCCTCATCGTCTCCTGGCCCGGCACCCTGCCGCGCGGAAAAGTCTGCCACGGCATGGTAGCCAATTACGACCACATGGCCACCTTTGCCGATCTGGCGGGAATACGCATGCCGGAAGGCAAAGACTCCGTCTCCTATAAAAACACGCTGTTCGGCAAACCCACCAAGCCGCGCGACTACATTGTGGTGGACCATACCGTCATCACGGGGGACGGCTGGAAGCTCACGCACAAGCAGGACAAATGGCTTCTTTTCCAGATCAGCAAGGATCCGGAAGAACGGAACAATCTGGCGGAAACCAGGAAAGACCAGCTGGAAAAACTACAGGCCATTTACAAGAAGGAAGTGGGCAGCCCTAGAAAAGACAAATAAAAGCCAAAAACGCTCCGGTACGCCCTCTTTTTCCTCCTGATGCTTTTGCAGGTTGAAACTTGAACGTTCCGCATGTAGAGTCCCCCGGTGAACAATAATCTCCCCTCCTCCCGCCAGACAGCCCTGATTTGCCTGACGCGCTGGCATGAAGGCCGCTCCTTTGCGGAAACCCTTATAGACCGGGAATGTTCACGGGCAGCGCTTTCCCCGGCGGACAGGCATCTGGCGCAGGCCCTGGTCTTCGGCGTGCTGCGCAACCAGACCTGGCTGGACCATGTCATTGACTCCCTCCGGAAAGGCAGGCTGGACATGGAAATGCGCCTCATCATCCAGTTGGGGCTGTGCCAGCTTTTCCTGCTGGGCATGGCGGACCACGCCGCCGTGTATGAAACCGTCAATCTCGCGCCCGCACGCCTGAGGGGGCTTGTCAACGCCGTCCTGCGCAATGCGCTGCGGCAGGAAAAAGCCATTCTGGAAGAAAGGGAAAGGCTGCCGCTCCCCATCCTTTATTCCACCCCGGCATGGCTGGTGAAACGGTGGACCCGGCAGATGGACCCGCAAACAATCCGCGCCCTGCTCCACTGGAACAATACCACGCCGCGCCTGTACGTGCGCGCCAATCCCCTGGTTCCCATGAACGGCATTCCGGCCTCCCTTGCTCCGCTGGACCGTGCGCCCGGCTGGTTCTCCGTGGAAGGCTCCCTCCCGCTGGAAGAGATCAAATCAGGCTCCCTGTACGTCGCGGACCCCTCCACCCGTTACGCCATTGACCTGCTGGCCCCCCGGCCCGATGAGGAAATTCTGGACGCCTGCGCCGCCCCGGGCGGCAAATCCGCCGCCATCATTGCCGCCACCGGGGGCAAGGCGCGCCTGACTGCCACGGACCTCCACGAGCACCGCCTTCCCACCCTGAAGGAAAACCTGGACAGGCAGGGTTCCTCGTCCGTCAGGACAATCCAGGCGGACTGGTCCCTCCCCTGCCCTGCGGAATGGAAACGCCATTTTGACGCCGTGCTTCTGGACGTTCCCTGCTCCAACACCGGGGTCATCCAGCGCCGCGTGGACGTTCGCTGGCGCCTGACCCCGCAGGAAATCCGCCGCCTGGCAGCCCTCCAGAGGAGCATTCTGGAAAACGCCTCCCAGGCCGTCAAGCCGGGCGGCAGGCTGGTTTATTCCACCTGTTCCATTGACGCGGAGGAAGACGGTCTGGTGGTCAGGGATTTTCTGCAAAACCACCCGGAATGGACCCTGAAGGAGGAAAAGCTCATCCTTCCCCATGAAGAAAAATCAGACGGCGCGTATGCGGCCCTTTTGATCTGTGCTTGACCTCGGCTCCAATTTGGCAACAATGCGTGCTCCTGATTAATCTCATTCCACTATGTCCCGCAAACCCATCATTGCCGCCAACTGGAAGATGAACATCGGCCCCGCCGAAGGTGCCCAGTTCATCGAAAGCTTCAAAAACCTCGTTAAGGGAAAAGACGTCGCGTGCGACGTGGTCGTCATCCCCCCCTTCACCACCATCCCCTCCGTGCTGAACGCCCTGAACGGCTGCTCCTGCACTACCGTAGGCGCCCAGAACGTCTCCCAGTATGACAACGGAGCCTACACCGGGGAAATCTCCACCAGCATGCTGAATGAACTGGGCCTCAAGTACGTCGTGCTCGGCCACAGCGAACGCCGCCAGTACTTCGGAGAAACGGACGCCATCATCAACGCCAAGATCAAGAAGGCCATCGCCGCCGGCATCACCCCGATTTTCTGCATCGGTGAGACCAAGGACGAACGCCTGGGCGGCATTCTGGAGCCCGTGCTGGAAATCCAGCTCAAGAGAGGCCTCAAGGATCTCACCCCGGAGGAAGTGGCCAGCCTGGTCATCGCCTATGAACCCGTCTGGGCCATCGGCACCGGCCTGACCGCCACCTCCAAGGAAGCGCAGGAAGCCCATGCCTTCATCCGCAAGGTCATCTCCGACGTCTTCGGCGCGGATACCGCAGCCAGGGTGCGCATCCAGTACGGCGGTTCCGTGAAGCCGGAAAACGTGGTGGAACTCATGGCCCAGCCGGACATTGACGGTGCCCTGGTGGGCGGCGCATCCCTGAAGCCGGAATCCTTCGCCGCGCTGGTCACTTCCGCCAAGTAAGCGCAATCCAGCCATTCCATTCCTGCGGGCCGGTCCTTCACGGGACCGGCCCTTTTCTTTTCCGGAGCTCCGTCCGGCGCTTTTCCGCCCCAGGGCGCAGTTTCTGCCTTTTCAAGCGGCGGCAATCGTGCATAATGGCGGGAAATCATGAAAGCCCGCTTACTCCCCTCACGCAGCAAAGGTTTCACGCTTATTGAAGTTCTCGTGGTCATCGCCATCATCGCCCTGCTGGCTGGCGTATCCTACAGCATTTATTCCCATGCTACGGAGACTGCGGCCAGAACGCGCTGCACGGACAACCTGCGCCGCATCAGCGACTGGGGCAAGGAATTCGCAGGCCAGAACGGCGGGAAGCTGCCCTCCAGCGGCATGAAGGACAGCCTCCTGACCGCCAGGGAGTGCCGGAACTGGTGGGACGCCCTGGCTCCCATCGTGAACGCAGAACAACCCGACCTGATCGCCCGGAGCGACAAGGAGCCGAACATGCTTCCGGACACCTTCCGCTGCAAGAATGACAATCGGCCGGAAATCCTCGCGGCGGAAGATTCCAACCTTCCCGCCAGCCCGGACACCATTTCCTACACCAGCTGGCTGGACAACCGGAAGGGACGCCCCATGAACGTGGCGCGCGGGCAGGCCCTCCGGGGCAAGCCCTGGATCAGCGACGGCATCCCGCTGGACGGTCGCAGCGTCATCACGGAACAGGACTTTGAGGAAATCGTGGTCCCGGCCCTGGAACGCCATCAGGGAGGCATCATGGTGCTTTACGCGGACGGGAAAATCACCCCCGTGGAGGACCCCACGTTTGAAAAAGTTACCCAAGGCTCCTGAGCTCGCGTTCCTCCGCCTGCCGCGGGGGAATTCCAGCGGCCCGGTGCCGGGAATTCAGTGGAATTTTCTTCTCTCTCCCGCTGATTCGCCTTTACGAAGCCGGGATAATCATTAAGGTTAGCGTTCAGATGAACCAGCACGCTCCCTTTCTGCATCCGTATGATGGAATGATACCGCTGCCCGTGGCGGGATATATCCTGGGCGCCGTTCTGCTGCTGGTTCACCTTTACGCGCTGGTAAAAAGACAGCAGGTACAGGCCTTTCTGCTGGCCTCCCCGCGCAACCACCTGCTGGCCCAGGTTCTGCTGGCCATCGGCCTGTTCTGGTTCTTCCTGCTGGTGGCTCCGGAAGGGCTGGGCGTGCTGAGCTATTTCCGGGTGGGACTGGCGGAGTTTGAAGGCATCCGTTGGCTGCTCCAGCTTGCTTGCCCCGTTTTCCTGGTGCTGATGGTCACGCAGGTGAAAAACCTGCTCTTTCCGCGGGCGCTCGGCATCTTCGGCCTGATGGTGGCGGCCCCTCTTCTCAGCGCGGCCTTCCTCCAGGACCCGGTTACCAGACTGCTCATTCCCGTCTGGTGCTACATTGTCATTTTCCTTTCCCTCCTCTGGATTGGCAAGCCCTACCTGTACCGTGACATGGTGAACAAAATCTGCTCCAAACCGGCCTGGTGGACGCCCTTGTGCCTGGGCGGCATGGCCTACGGAGCCGCCATTCTGCTCTGCGCCATCCTGTGGTGGTAGCAGACGCATTTCTTCCGGCGCGCCACATCACCCAGTCGCGGCGCCCGGCGGGACGGTCCACCCGGCTTTTTCCGGAAGAATTCCCGGTCAAGCCAAGCCATCCGGAACAACCGGGAAGACAGTTTTCCTTTTCCAGCCTCCGTGCAGGCCCCGTCCGCGGGCCTGACCGCTTTATTACGTACCCCGTTCCACCCATGCGCTTCATTTCAAGTTTCCCCTTCCTGGCCTGCGTGGTCCTCTGGCTGCTCTCCCCTGTCACCTCCCTGGCGGACAAGCCCAACATCGTCCTCATCCTGGCTGACGACATGGGATGGTCCGACCTGGGCTGCTACGGCTCGGAAATCCCCACCCCCCATCTTGACTCCCTGGCCGCACAGGGCATGCAGGCTACACGGTGCTACACGGCTTCCCGCTGCTCCCCCTCCCGTGCCTCCATCATGACCGGCTGCGAGCCCCACAAGGTGGATGTAGGGCTGCTGGACGACGACAGCGGACGCCCCGGCTACCGCGGGCGGCTGAATCCGGACATCCCCACCCTGCCGGAACTCCTGAAAAAAGCGGGATACCGTACCTATCTTTCCGGAAAATGGCATCTGGGGAAAGTCCGGGGAACCTACCCCTGGGACCGCGGGTTCGACCATTCCCGCGGCCTGCTGGGCGGAGCGGCGGATTATTACAAGCCCATGCCGGACCGCCCCTTCGGAGAAGACGGGAAATTGCTCCGGCCGGAAGACCTGCCGGATGATTTCTACATGACGGAGGATATTACCCAAACGGCCCTGGCCTACATTGACGCCGCCGCCAAAGGCAAAAAACCCTTCTTCCTCTACGTGGCTTACACGGCCCCGCATACCCCTCTCCAGGCCCCCCGGAAGGAAATAGAAAAAATGCTGCCGGCCTACCGCGGAAAATCTCCGCATGCCATCGCCTCCAAGAGGCTGGAGAAACAAAAACAGCTCGGAATCGTCCCACCCTCCGCCAAGCTGGGCATGGCCGGAAAATTCAATCCTTCCGGCTATGAAAGGGCCACAGCAGAACGCAAGGACTACGTTGCCAGATGCATGGCCACCTACGCCGCCCAAATCTCCATTATGGACCGCGGCATAGGCCGCATCCTTGCGTCCCTGGACCGCCACCGCCTCAGCGGCAACACGATCGTCATGTTCCTGTCAGACAACGGCGCAACCGCGGAAATGCCCCAGAACAACAGGAACAGGAAAACCGTTCTTCCCATTGGTCCGCTGGGAGAGGCCGGCTGCCGGGACGGGTACGGCCCCATGTGGGCAGCCGTGTCCAACACCCCTTACCGCCAGTATAAGATTGAGACCTTTGACGGCGGCCTGTCCGCCCCTTTCATCATCCGCTACCCTTCCAGAATCCGTCCCGGTGCGCGCTACCACTCCCCCTTCCTGCTCCAAGACATCGCCCCCACCTGCCTGGCGTGGGCAGCCCTCCCGGTTCCCGCCCACATGGACGGCAAGCCGCTCAACGCCTATTGGGCCAATCCCGGAAAGCTTCCTCCGTCCAGAGTATGGGACTACATTCCCAATACCTGCCCGCCCCGCACCATCTTCTGGGAGCACCAGAGGAACCGCGCAGCCCTGACCAACCAATTCAAGCTGGTGGCTCCCAACCGCGGCCCCTGGCAGGTATACGACATCAGGGACAGGACGGAACAAAAAAACCTCGCTTCCAGGCACCAGCCGCTTATTGAACAACTGTCCGCACAGTACAGGAAGTGGGCAGAAGAAAACCATGCCGAATAATACGGCACGGCGGGTAGCCGGGCAGGAGCGCACGGAACATCCCCGCCGGAGGTTTCTTTCCAGGGTCAAGCCCTGACGTTCCGGCACCGCAGCAACCGGAGCCGGAATATCGCCTCATCCCCGGGAAAAAGACGGAAGAACATTCGTTCCCGCCTGCGGAAACTTTCCCGCTTTCCTGATACTCGGCGGCTCATTCATCATTCCTTTTCCCCAGCCGGATATTGACGCACAGTTCCGCAAGGGGCCCGGCCCACGGGGAGGAGCTTGCTCCGGCCCCCATGTTTTTACCCTGTAAACAAAAATATTTCACGAATGAAAATAAAACACTTCAAAACACTGCGATTTAACAAATCGTTTCCCAAATGGAAAACTTTTATTTTTTCCTAACAATTATTGGAACAAAGGAAGCATTATCATTCAAAGAAATACCGTATTAGAATGCTTCTAAATTAACAAAAAACTCATTGATTATAAATAAACTTAATTTAAGATGGCATAAGAAAAAACCTCTCCGCTTCCTGCTTCCATTCTGCATCATTTCAATCCTCAATATGGAATATTTTTGATAATCAACCAATAACACACCTTTAGCAAGACTTGTACAGTATCGCGTTCTTTTCAACCAACTTTTCTCCCGCATCTTTTTTATGTTCAAAGAGCCATCCTTCCTCAAAAGAGCAAACCTGTTCCAGCCCATCCTGGTCGTTGTGATCTCCATCATCGGAGGAACGCCCATGGAAGGCGCCAACACGGGAAAAATCGTCCTGCTGGTTATCCTGGGCGCCGCTTTCATCGTGTGGCATGTGGAATGCCAGAGGCTGATCAACAGGAACCGGGAGATGAAGAAACATACCTGCACGCTGAAAAACCGCAGTGCGGCTCTTTACAAAAGAACTTACGCAGCCCTCAGCGCGGAATATGAAAACTTCGCCAACAAGCTGAACGGAGAAGACCGCCGGGAGAAAAAAGCGGACGGTTCCCGCGGAACGACGGAAAGCTTCAACTCCGCCTGCCTTTTCCTGTGTTCCACCATTGCCGCAGCCCTGGCCGAATATAAAAGCTCCCTTATCTTTGAAGTGCTTTACATCCAGGCGGAGCGGCAGGAGGGCCAGACCTTCCTGCGCGTCACAGGCTACGCGCAGGGAGAACACAATAACGACATCCCCTCCCTGCTGGCCCAGCCTCCGCGGCCCGTGACGGGAACTCCCTCCATGCTGGATGAACAATTGTTCGCTGAACGCCATCTAAACCCCGTGGTCCTTTCCGGCCCCGCGGAAGTGCGGCGCAGCTTCTTCCGGAAGCGCAACCAGCCCCCGGAGGAAAAATACATGCAGTACCTCGCCATCCCTGTCCTGAGCAGGAGGAATGAAATCATCGGCCTCATTGAAGTCTCCGTTAAAAAGAACCCGTTCATTTCCCCGGCGGCCATGCTGGAAACCCACGAACTGGCCGACATCCGATCATGGCTGTACCATTTGAAAGACCATTTCCTGCTGTTCCATGAAATAGAACGCGCCGTCCGGGATGACTTGCCCTGATGGGCATCCTCTTCCGTTTCCGCCTTTCCGTTCTTCACGGACCTGGCAGACCGGCAATACCCATTCCCATGTTCATTGGATGGTGGGGCGCAATGCTCCCGGCCGTTTTCCGGATACCGCAAAAAAGAAACTCCCCCGGGAAATACTTCCTGCGGAGTTTCAACGCATGAAAGGGGAATGGTACCTGGACCGGGGGCCAATAGATTAGAAAAGAACTGATTAATCCATATAGTTCTGTTATAACCATATATATTTAAATCTCACATACGCCAATATCACGCCATAGCGAAAATCTAATATACTCGTTCATAATCAATTATTTCCATTTTCTCTTGACTATAGACAAAGACGCTGCATGTTTAAAACAGATTAACCCTATTTGTATATCATATATACATTTCCAAAAATTACCCCGTCCTGTTGCCGCAGGACGGGTTTTTTCGTTAGCCGAACATTACGATTCTTCCCGACGTTCTTTTGCCAATCTATTCCAGGAAAGATAAAAAGGAGTACGGAAAAAATCTGCCGCTTTTTCCAGGTTAGTGATATATCCCATAGCTTCCGCCTTGGTCGGAAAATACTTTGCTCCCTCTCTCCGGTTCCGGAAAGCCCGGCAGGGCTACGAACCTTCCAGCGTCCGCTTTGCGCCTGTTTCCCCGGAGTTATTTTCAGGCGTTCCATGTGCCTCACAAGGCATCAATTTTAGGCCGGAACGGAATAAAAATGATACTCGGTCATCGTTTACGGCCGTTTTCCATGGTTTTTCACATTTCCGGCTCCAGAACAGGCAAAAAAGAAACCCCGTAAGTCCTTGAACTTACAGGGTTTTAAAAGAGGAGTGGTACTTGGACCGGGACTCGAACCCGGGACCAATAGATTAAAAGTCTACTGCTCTACCAACTGAGCTACCCAAGCACTTACCCTTGCTGGAAGGGCGGAGGCAGTAAACACCACGCCCCCTTTCATGGCAAGCGCAAAATGGAAGACGGACAAAAAAAGATCAGGATTCCATGTATTCCTGCCACCGCGCACGCCATTCAGCAGGAATGCGCACGGGACGCCCCTGGGGCATCCGGACCAGGGCCAGCTGTTGATGGGCCCTCACCAGAAGATCGTTGTTGGAGGCGCGGCGCATTTCAAAATCGCACCAGAACCGGGCCCGTTCCACGGATTGCAGCCATCCCGTCGTCAGAATGGTGTCTCCCAGCACGGCGGGGCGTACATAGTCAATTTCATGGCGGACCACCACGGCGAACTGCTGCAAGTCGCTCATGGTTTTGTAATCCATGCCCAGTTTGGCTCCCAGCTTGGTGCGGCAGGCTTCAATCATGCGCAGATAGGCCAAGTTATGAACCACTCCGCCGCAGTCCGTATCATAAAACATGACTTCGTCTTCCGTATGAAACATGAGCTCCGGATTCATGGTAGCCATTGTAGGAAGGAAACGGGGAGTCTGAAAGAAAATTCCGGTTCAGCCATGCCATGCATGATGCGTCCGCGCCAGCGTCAGCACGCAGACGGAGGCTGCCCCGGCCCGGAGCAGCAGATGCGCGCAGGCATCCGCCGTGGCCCCGGTCGTAAAGACGTCATCCACCAGCAGCACGTCCCTTCCCGCAACAGGATGACGTTTTATCCTTTTTTCATCCGCGGCATAAATCTTGCGGGCATGCCTGAGCCGCTGCTCCCGCGCCAGGCTGGCCTGGGGCAGCCGGTCAGGCAGGCGTTTCAGCACCCCGGCACAGGACCAGTCCAGTTCCCTGCCCAACAGCGCCGCCAGCTCCTGCGCCTGGTTGTACCCCCTCCGCACCAGCTTGCGGCGGTGCATGGGCACGGGAACGAGCAGGCGCCTTTTCCCTCCGAACCAATGGGGATTTCCGCGCACGGCCTCCGCCATCATCCGCGCGAAGGTTCCGGCCAGATGAACGGCTCCCGCATATTTGAAAGCCAGCAGAAGCTCCCTCAATACCCCTTCGTTCACGTACACGGCGCGGGCTTCCTCAAAGGACGGTGCCGCCTCCGCACAGCGGGAGCATAACCCGGACGGGATGAAGGAACCCTCCGCAGGTTCTCCGCAGATGGCGCAGCAGGGAGGTTCAATGGGCACGAAACGCCCGCGGCATTCCGGACAGACGTGGCAGCCGTCCAAGCCGCCCCGCCCGCACAGCTCGCAGACGAAGGGGTACACCCAGGAGAGCCATTCCCTGAAAACCGCTCCCAGCATCCCCGGCACGGCAGAAGTTGAAGGGCGTTCCTACCGCGCGTCCTCCCCATCGGGGGAACCGGCTTCCTCCTCTTCCGGCATGTCTTCCAGAAGCTTGTCTATGGCTTCAATGAAACGCCACGGGCAGCGTTTGCGCTGGTACTTGCGCCAGAGCACGTCGCGCAGGGTTACCCAGTGCGCCCGCGTGAATTCCACGCGTTCCCATTCCACATCGTCACGTTCCGCACGGCCCACCTTGGGGGCGCATTCCAGCTTCCATTTGCTGGCATGGTGGCATGCCCTGTACACCAGGGTACCTTCTTCCGTGCGTTCTTTCCACGTGTGAACTTCCATGGGGGCGAGTGTAAGGAAGAACCGTTCCGGGTAAAGAGGAATTTTTGCTAGTCATCCGCCCTTGCGCGATTAGTATGGCTCCGTCATGAACGACACTGAAATGATCGAATGCCGCGAGCCCGCCCTTCAAATGCAGCGCCTCATCGCCATCATGAAACGCCTGCGCGCGCCCCAGGGCTGCCCCTGGGATGCGGAACAGACCCATCACTCCCTGATTTCCAACATGATCGAGGAGGCCTATGAAGTGGTGGACACCATCCAGCGGGACGACTGGACGCAGTTGAAGGAGGAGCTGGGCGACGTTCTGCTTCAAGTGGTTTTTCATGCGGAGATCGCCCGGGAAGCCGGGCGTTTCAATTTCAATGACGTGGCCGCGGAAGTGAGTGAAAAGCTCGTCCGCCGCCATCCCCACGTGTTTGCCCAGTCCACGGCGGATACGACAGATGCCGTGCTGACCCAGTGGGACAAGATCAAACGCCAGGAAAAAGGCGCGGAAGCCACCCCGTACCTGCACGGAACGGGCAAGGGGCTGCCGCCCATGCTCCGGGCATGGAAGCTCCAGAAGAAAGCCGCCAAAGCGGGGTTTGACTGGGCGGACGCCCAGGGCGCCCTGGACAAGGTGAAGGAGGAAACCGCGGAATGCGAGGAAATCCTTCCCGTGCCGGAGGAAGATCCGCACGTCACGGAAGAACTGGGGGATCTCCTGTTTTCCGTAGTCAACCTGTGCCGGAAGAAGGGAATAGACCCGGAAACGGCCATGGCCGGGGCGAACGGGAAGTTTGAACGGCGTTTCAATGAAATGGAACGCCTGCTTGCCAAAGACGGCCTTTCCCTGGAAGAAGCCTCCCTGGACGCCATGGAGGAACGCTGGCAGCAGGCGAAATCCGCCCAATAAAGTATCTCCATTTCCCGGACCGGGCCTTGTTCCGGTTCTCCGTTTTGCCTTTCCCGGCGCCGTCTGCATGATTCATGCGCGCGGCGCCGGAATGTTTTTCAGGAGTTCAGTTCCTGCGGCGGCGCAGCAGCAGCGCGCCCAGGCCCAGCAAGGCCACGGAGGCCGCACCGGGTTCGGGAACCGGACGCACCAGCGTCACCACGCCGTCGCGCATCCAGGAATCCCCGTTTGCCAGGATGAAGCCGGCGTTTTTCAGGGCGGCGTCATACAGAACGGCGGCCAGGGAGTAATCCCCGCTGAAGGCATTGGTGAGGGAGCCGTCATACAGCACAAAGTTGATGGTGCTCACACGGGCTTCCACCAGTTTTTCAATCAGGCTGCCGGAACATTCCGTCAGCAGCAGGTTCACACCGCCGGAGAAGTCCACGGAGGCCTGCCCGGCCCCGGTAATCAGCGCATTGGTCGTCCACGTATCGGGAGCGGTCATGGAAAAGTTGCCGTCCGCATAGCTGATGTTCAGGTTCGGCGCGGAATCCGTTGTGGAAACGCCAGTGACGGCCAGGGAGGAAAACGCGCCCAGCCTGATGCCGGAATCCGCCGCATGAATGAGCATGTCCGTCACGCGGGCCTCCTGCCCTGCGGCCACCTCCAGCACGGAGCCGGAGAATTCCGTATGGGCCAGCGCCGCTCCCGTCCTGACGTTCACGTTGACGCCGTTGAACAGGGCGCGGGCCGCGGATCCTGTTCCCTGCACGATTCCCGCTCCGGCGGAAGAACCTAGAAAAGCCCGCTCCACCGT
Organism: Akkermansia muciniphila; assembly: GCA_947624785.1. GTDB lineage: Bacteria > Verrucomicrobiota > Verrucomicrobiia > Verrucomicrobiales > Akkermansiaceae > Akkermansia > Akkermansia muciniphila_F. The sequence goes on from CANQLV010000003.1 coordinate 106,749, forward strand.
GGAGGAGAAGGCCCCGGTGCGGGCCGTCACCGCCACGGAAATATCGGAGAGGGAGGAAGAGTTCAGCGTATTGACGGAGGCTCCCGCTCCCGCCAGCTTCACGGAGGCGGCGTAGGAAACCGTTCCGGCCTTCACGTCCAGGCGGGAAGCCGCTCCCTGTAGTTCGACTCCGGCTTTCGTATTGAGCGCGCCCGCATGCGCCAGCTCCAGCGCGGCATGGTCCGTTACCTGGTAGACCCCGTCCCAGGTGTTGGCCGCGCCCAGCACCACGCGGCCGTTTTTGCCCGCATTGCCGTTCTTGACGATGATGGCGCCGGAAGCACCGCCGGGCTTGACGGTTCCGTTGAGCGTCATGACATGGCTGTTTCCGGAGGCTGTCATGGAGTCCGGATCGTAACCCGTCGTATCCAGCACAAAGGCCTTCCCTCCGGCGTTCACCACCATTTCATTCTCATTGCTCCAGTCCGCGTCCAGCATGCCCAGCACGCCTCCGCCGTTCAGAAGAACCGTATTGCCGGTTTTCTGAACTCCGTCTTCCGTATAGGGAGTCCCCGTCAGGGAACCAAAGCCGGAGCCCAGGCGCAGAACGCCGCCGTCGTTGACCTGCACGTCATAATCGTACAGCCCCTGCCATTCGTCATGGCCCACCACCAGGTTGCCATCCTGAGCCACGCTCAATTCCCCGGCCAGCAGAAGAGTGTTTTCCACCTTGAGGGAACCCGCGTCAATTTGCAGGGAAGCCAGGCGCGCGTTCCCCACCGTCTGGGAAAAGATGCCCGTCTTCACCAGGCTGATGTAGCCGGAATCATGGCGCATGCCCGTATCATACATGTCGATGTACTGCCCAAAGCCCACATTGCCGCAATAAATCCGGTCCTGCGTTCCCACCGCCAGGAAAAGGGTGGTGGAGGAATCGCGCCCCGCGCTGGCTTCCGTGGTCACGAAAGAAGCCTCATCCTGCCCCATGATGCCGGCCAGGGTGATGTGATGGACATCCTCCACGGAATCAAGATGCAGTATCGTGCCCTGCACGCCGTTCAGGCTTAAATCAAAACCGGCTTCCTCCCACGTGTCCCGGTCCAAGCAGGCCTGCACCGTTCCCTGGCCGTCCTGCGTCCCGCTCATGCTGATTTTTCCATGGAATTTGGAGCCGTCATCCAGCTGGAAAACGGTCTGGCCGCTGCCGTTGGCATGCTGCAGGACAAGGTTGGCGGTGGAATCCCCCCGGACTGTGGAAATGACGCCTCCGATCACCCTGTCCGTATGGGACACCGTCACTACGGAATCCTCCGCCACCGTCAGCAGGTTGTCCAGCAGAGCCACCTTCTGGATAAAGCCCCCGCTCTGGTAGTCCAGCACCAGGGAGGTACCGCCAAACATCCGGATTTCCCCGGTCCCCAGGGCTCCGGCATCCCTCATGACTACCCTGCCCCCGTTAATTTCCGTTCCGCCGGAATACGTGTTGGCCGTCTCCATCACCAGGGTTCCGGCTCCGTCCTTGGTCAGAATGGTTTTCCAGTTGCTGGTTTCATAGTCATCCGGGAGCTCCCCGTCCGCAATCAGGCCCCCGTCCGCATGGGCGCGGAAGATGTAGTTGATGTCATCCTTCACGCGGATGGAGGCGGGGCGCACTTCCCCCTTGATGAGCACCACGTTGTAATCCTTTCCTTCCTCCATTTCCACCATTCCCGTTTTACCGGCTCCTTCCGCGCCGAAGGCCACATGGTAGGTATCCCGGTAAAAGCCGTTAAGGCCCAGATTTTTGTCCAGGCCCTCCAGCCAGTGGTTGCGGTCGGTCCCCTCCCCTCCGGGCAACTCATTGGCAAACCAGACGTTGTCCGTGGCGGCCACGTATTCCCCCTCGCTCCGGTTTTCCCCGTTGTACCAGGTGCGGATGGGCGTATTGGTCACCGTCATGACCAGGTTCAGGTTGTCCCCGGAAACCTTGATGATGCCGAACCACCCGTTCCCGATGGAAATCGTGCGGGTTTGAAAGCCGCCCAGCACCCCGTCCACGTAAATGCCGCTTTCCGTCGTCGCCAGGTAGTATTTTTTGTCAACCGTGTCCGTTTCTCCAAAATCGTATCCCCCGAAACGCACCAGGATGTCGCCGTTCAGGTTCAGCCTGCCGGAATCAGCGATGTCCTCCAGCCCCTTGACGGCCAGCAGGGGATGCTCTTGCAGCTCGGAAGGCAGGATAGAGCAGTCAAAATACAGGAAGGAGGAATCGGATACCGTCACGGAACCGTTCACCACCGCCGTTTCAGGAACCGCAACGGACCCTGCCCCCGTACCGGCGTTTACGGCCCTGTCCGTCACGATGTGAAGCGCATAACCGGGATTGATGGTCATGCCTCCCCCCGCTGCGCCCCACACCTGCGCCGTGCCGTCGGAGGCGATGCCCTGCGTCACTCCCAGATTCAGATTGGTTCCTCCGTACAGGACGGCGCTCGTTTTCACGTTGAGGCTGTTGAAGCCCAGCGCCCCCTCCTGGAGCACCAGGCGGTTGACCGTGGCCGTATGAATGTACTGGGCTCCCACACCCGTCTTGGTCAGGGAAAGGGTTTCCCGGCTGGCGGCTGTCACCTTGCCGGAGGTAGCGGAACCATACGTGGATGCCGTCCCGAAGACGCCGGCAAAATACAGTTTTTCCGTACCTTTCACCTCCAGCGTCAGCGTACTGTTGGAGTTGGTCAGCACGCGCAGCGTATCCACCTCGCTCCCCACGGAGTAAGCCTTGCCGTAATACTCGCTGTCCTGCGTTTTCCCGATCAAGGCCCCTTGCAGCCCCGCCAGAACGGCATCATTCTGCACCAGCAGGATGTGGTAAAGGTCCATGCGTTCCTTTCCTTCAAAAGCGGTGCCGTTGTCCGCCGCGTTCACGGTATGGGCGCGCGTCAGGTCCACCTTGGCGTTCCGCAGCGCATCGTCTTCCACAATGAGCTGTACGGCGCCGGGCTTTCGGATGGCCAGGATGTCGTTGTTGGCATCCGCATTGGCGGGGGAGTCCGCCTCGGAATACAGAATGTAGTTGTCCAGCTTGACCGTGCCGGTGAAATTGGACTTTTCCCCCGGAGCCAGGCTTTCATCACAGATGTGGAACATGCTCACCCACTTGTCCTGGCCGCCCGCCGTCGTGGAGGTATAGCCCATCAGCGTCAGCTCTCCATAGCCGTCCAGCCTTCCGGTCAGGGACAGCGTGCGCCAGTGGCGTGAAGTCAGGTAATCCCACTGGTAGCCGGAGGAACCTGCGCCGGGCAGGTCTTCCTTCTCCGCCAGGGAAAGGGGGGAGTAGCCGATGACCACCTTCGCCGTGTCCTTGGAGGAGGTTCCGATCCGGATGTTGTTGGCAATGGAGGGGTTGCGGTAATGGGAATCCAGCTCCGTGGCAAAGGGATAATTGACATACAGTTCCGTTCCGTCCGCCATGCGGATGTCCCCGCTGCCCAGGGCTCCTTCACGGGCGGCCAGAATACTGCCCTCCCGGATTTCCGTGCCGCCGGAAAAAGTATTGCCGGCAGCCAGCGTCAGCATGCCTGAGCCCTCCTTGACCAGCTCGCCCGCGTGGTCCGGCCCGGCGTCCGCAATGCTGCCCGCGCCGCCCTCCGCGGCGTGGAAGACATAGCCCATGCCGCCGTTCGCCTCCTTGTCCACGGAGACCGTCAGCCTGGAGACGCGCACCGTTCCGTCAAGGGTGACGTCAAAGCCGTCCACGGCGTGGCCGGATAAATCCTGCATGCCGAAGAAGACTTCACGCTCCCCGTTCCGGAACGTCAGGCCGCCCTCCCACGGGCTGGCGCCCGCCGCCCCGTCGGACCATACGCTGCCGTTCGGAACCTTGGAGCCGTTCCCCTGCCAGACGTAGTAATTGAATTTGTCCGCGTCAAAATAGGTGCCTTCCAGGGAAGTGGAATCCAGCCCGGTCACGAGCATCTGCCATTGGCCTCCCCCCTGCACATTCAGGGTCAGTCCGCTGTAAACGTCCAGCTCCCGGTAAATCCAGTTGCCGTCGGCATCCCTGCCCGCAGCGTACCTGACCTTTTCCCGCTGCACGGCGTCCGCAAAGGACAGGGTGTTCCCCTCCGTCACGGAAATCAGCTTGCGGGATTCTCCGGATTGAATGCCGGATTCAGGCATGATTACCGTCAACTGGCTGCCCTCCGCAAACTGGACGGAAGAATCCAGTTGAAACGTTCCGTCCACATCCAGAACCAGCCCCTTGTTGAAGACAAGCGTTCCGGCGGACCGCCAGTTCATCCCCCCCAGCCGGGAAGCCGTCTCATGGTAATCCAGCGCGAGGGCGGCCCCTGACGCAATGTCCAGCAAGCCGCCGGAGGAAGTGGAAAAGGAATTCCCTAAGGTCAGGGCCCCACCCGCCCCCAGGCGGAAAACGCCGCCCTGAATGTCCAGACTGCCCAGCCGGCCTGAATAAACGGTTTGCTCCCCGCTTCCCTTTTTGACCAGATTGATGACTCCGGTGCCGTCCGCCTCCACAAGCTGGGTGTTCTTGTAGCTCTCATTCTTCTCCGTCCCCACGTAGTAGCCGCCGTCCGCGCCCGCAGCGCCGATCACCCCCTTGAATTCATGGTTCCCCGCACCGTCAATGGTCAGGGTAGCCGCGGTTCCATTGCCCACCGCCACGCGGGAGGAGGAACCGGCCGTGGCCCCTTCCAGGCCGGAGATGGTCAAATCACCCTCCAGCTTCAGAATCACCATGGAGGGGGTCCCCGCGCTGCCCGTCAGCCAGCCTCCCAGCCCGGCGGGCTCCTTGCCGCCCTGGCGGATCACGGACAGGTCCATGACCGTGGCGTTCATATTCCCCGCCGCCTGAAGCTGGACGGGCGTATTATACCCTTCTGAGGAGAGGCTGGAACGCGGAGCCGCCGCCTGGACCACGCCGCTGAAACCGCTCATGTCCGCGCCCGTCAGGTCAAAAATGCTTACCCGGCTGCGGCTGGTGTTCTCAAACACCAGCGTCCCCGTACCGGAAACGGTACCCTCTAAAAAAGCCGTGCGCGCCGTAGAGCTCGTGAAGCCCAGATACACCTTGGAACCGGAGCCGCCGTCCATCCGGATATTCAGGCCGTAATGCTTTTCCTTGTTGCCGCCGTCGCTGACATTGACGCTGTCCAGGAAAATATCTCCTGAACCTTCCATCCGCACCGTTCCGTCAAATCCTTCCTCCAGGGCAACGCTTCCACCTCCGGTTACGGTGATGTCCTGCCCCGCGCGCGGGACCGCGGCAAGGCTGCCGGGGCCGGAAACCGCAACAGCATTTTCTGCAAGATGCAGCCCGGATTCCGGCTTCTCCCGGTCCCCATGGCTTTCCGCCTGTCCGTCCTCCTCCCTTGCCTCTTCCTCCCCGTCTGAAGAACCGGAATTTTCCTTCAGCGAGTCAGAAAGAGGGGGGGGGGGGGGGGGGGGGGTAGGACGGCTTATCTTGAAAGAGTTATAACTCTTGGAGCGGTTATTTCCCGATATCAGGGCATTTGCCAGCACGCCGTGCACCAGTTTCACCTGCGCATCTTCGTGGCTCTGGAACGTGTATTCCTGGTCCATGTGGGAGACGGCCACCTTCTTCCGGTAAAGTTCGGCTGGCCTGCTCTTCCGCTTGAGGCTCCACTTACCTTCCGGATTCAGCGGGAAAGCGGGACTGACCAGCGCCAGACGCTCCGGTTCCGTTTTTCCGGCATTTCCGGATACCGGCTCCACGGCGGCACTCACCATTTTTCCATGGCTGTTTTCAAAATAGAACGCGCCGGAGTCTTCCCGGAGCCCTTTCTTTCCGGCTGCATACCGCACCAGCAAACCGCCTCCCTGCTCCAGTTTTTCATAATCCGCCAGGTTCAGCAGGTATTCATTGTCCTCCAGAACCACCGCGCCGTCCTCCGCCAGCAAAACTTTTTCTCCGGACCACGGCTTGCCTTCGGACAGGGACGCCCCCGCACACATCCCCAGAACACCGGCGAAACAGGTAATAAAAGCAATATTCATCATGATGACGGATAAAAAGGAGCGCGGCGTATACACCCTGGTTTTCTGGCTGTCAAATGGAATGTCTGTTTTTTATCATCCTGCTGGAACACAATACCATACCCGGAACGATCTGCCCATCTCCCGTAAAAACGGGAAAAAACGGGCCATCAGGGCGCTTCATAAAAACCGCCAGCCTTGTAAAAAAATTCCCTGCCTCAGCCCGGTTTCTCCCGGAAGAGCGAAACAAGAAAGGGAAAAGGGGACGCGTGCCCCCGCGGCGGAAAAGAGGCCCGGAATCAGGCCATCATGTCCATGTTCGGGTCCTTCCAGGCCGGGTCATACCCCTTGGCATAGCTGAACACATGCTTGTGCATGTATTCAAAATACTGCTCCTTCTGCATGGGGGTAAGCCGCTCCCAGATGGCCACGTTCAAGGCGCGGCACACCTTCTGCATCATTTTCAAGGTAAGCTGGCGTCCCTGCCGGGCCTTTTGAACCTGCTTGTGGGTAAGCTGTTCCGGGGAAATCTCCACCAGGTCGTGGTTGGTCAGATGCCAGCGCTTCATCAGTTCGTCCAAAGGCTGTTCTCCGTGGTTGCGTCCGGTTTCTGTAGCTTCCTCTTCCATGCGCCTTTCTTCGTGCCCTATTTCCGGGAAATAGGCAATACATGATTGCCCCATCAGCACTTTTTTTGCATTTCCAGTTGCCCGGCGTCCGGATACATGGTTCAATCCCGCTCTGTTGCAATAAGATGATTAGCGAGAAAGAGGAATTACTGGAATGGCGCAAGCGCGCCACCGCACAGCCCGCGGGACGGGTAGTCCTGGACCTGGAGGCAGACAGCCTGCACCGCTATCAGGAAAAGATCTGCCTGATCCAGTACGCGGATGAAACGGGCTCCTGCCTGATCGACCCTCTCTCCATTGAAGACATGGGGCCGTTTTACAACTGGCTGAAGGAAACGGAAGTCTGGATGCACGGGGCGGATTATGACATGAGCCTCTTCCAGAACGCCTGGGAAACGCTGCCCGCCATGATCTGGGACACCCAGACGGCGGCGCGCCTGCTGGGCTTCCGCCAGTTCGGGCTGGCCGCCCTGGTGGAACATTTCCACGGCGTAGCCCTGAGCAAGTCCTCCCAAAAGGCGGACTGGGCGCGGCGCCCCCTTTCCCCGACCATGGTCACCTACGCCCTGAACGACGTGAATTACATGCTGGACATGGCGGACAAGCTGACGGCCGCCCTCCGGGAAAAAGGACGCATGGGCTGGTTTGAAGAGATTTGCAGGCACTCCATGGACCGAGCCCGGGAACGCCATCTGGCCGGCCATCAGGACCCCTGGCGCATCCAGGGCTGCGGCAAGCTGAACAGGAAAGGGCTGGCCGCCCTCCGGGAACTGTGGACATGGCGCGATGCGGAGGCCAAAGCGTGGGACAAGCCCGCGTTCATGGTCTGCTCCAACGCGGACCTCATCCAGTGGAGCCTGACCCTCCAGGAACAGCGCACCGTGACGCCTCCGCCCCGCTTCCACTCCCACAGGCGCAGCCGGTTCATGGACGCCCTCCAGAAATTTTACCTGCTGGATGAAGACGACTATCCCTGCCGCCCGCGCGTCCAGCGCCGCCAGCATTCCGACCAGTTTGAGGCCAATCTGGCGCGCCTGTGCAAGCTCAGGGATGAAAAAGCTGAAGAACTGGGCATGGAAGGCTCCTTCCTGATTACCCGGGCTTCCCTGGAAGCCATTGCGGAAGACAGGGAAAAAGGCGTCTCCACCCTGTTGAACTGGCAGAAGGAAGCCCTGGGCTTTTAACCGGCCCCGTCTTCCCGGCGCGCTTCCGGCATTTCCCCCTGAACCGGACCTTCAACGGCAGAAACGCCCCGCCGGCGGCGTCATGACTCAACGGGGACGATTTGCCGCTTTTCCTCCTCCCTCCCCACCCCTTAGGATAGGGCCCTTCCGCCCCCTGCACCACTTACCTATTCACCTGATCAGCCATGTACCGTCCCCTCATCATCCTCGGCCTTCTGGGAGCCTTCGCCGCCCAGGGCAGACAGGCAGGAACCGAAATGCTCCGCCCGGACCAGCCGGAACCCCCGGCCCGCCTGCTGGCGGACATCAATTTGCTGGGCGGGGATTACGGGGACGAAACGGCCCCCATCCCCAACGACTCCCTCACCCAGGCGCTGACCGGCCTCCATTCCAAAGCGCACCGCGCCGGGGTGGAATTCCTGGTGGAAAACGCCTTTTCCTACAATTCCATCCACCACCCGGCTCCGGACAAGCCCGGCACCCAGCTCTGGTACCTCCTTCACGCCCACGCCAATTACCGCCTCATCCAGGCGTCCCGCAACCGGGAAACGTGGCTGAAACTTGAGCTTTCAGGCTCCACCGCCCTGACCGGAAAGACGTGGAGGGGCGGCAATATGAATGACGCCATCGGCCTGACGGGAGACACCCATACGGATATCTTCGGGGAAAGAATCTTCTTCCTGCCGGAAATAGCGCTCCTGCAAACCTTCAACCGGGGGAAAAGCGCCATCGTCGCGGGCGTGGTGAACCAGACGAATTATTTTGACACCAACAGCTACGCCAACTCCTCCTTCGGCCAGTTCTGCGCCTCCCCCTTCGTCAACAACCAGGTGATTCCCATGGCGGATTCCAACCTGGGCGTCATCTTCCAGCACCAGTTCCACGAACAGTGGTACGCCATGCTGGGCGGCAACTTCACCAGCTGCCCCCAGAACGCCTCCCCGCTGAAGCACACGGACGGCAAGAATTTCAACATCCTGGCGGAACTGGCGTGGGTGCATGATTCCGGGGCCGTCAAGCTCACCCCCTTCATGGCCCGCATCAACGAACTGCCGGACGGGGAGGAAAGGAAGAATCTCCACACCGTGGCCGGCATCGCCCTGAACGTGGAGCAGCAGCTTGGCTCCAGCCCGTGGAAGGCCTTCTGCCGCGCGGGCTGGAGCGATTCCACGCGGGACAACTTCTGCGGCGCCGCCGTCCAGTGGTCCGGCGGCTTCGTTTGCAGCCAGCCTCTCCAGCACCTGGGCGTTTGCGGGGAGGGGGAAGCCAACCAGTTCGGCATTGCCCTGGCCGTGACGCGCCCGGACGACGGGAGCATGGCGGAAGGCCGTTCCAGAAGCAAAAAGGAAGTGGTGATGGAATGCCACTATAACATTTCCGTGACTCCCTGGTTCCTGATCCAGCCCTCCCTGCTGTGGATTTCCAATCCGGCGGGAAGGGACGACACCGGGAACGCCAGCGTCTTCCGGCTCCAAACCATCCTGACGTTTTAAGAGACGCCGGAACAGCCGCGGAAGGCTTCCGGCCCCGCGGCGGCACGGCAGCCCCTCTTTTCCCCGTTGTTGATTTACATGGAACGGGGGGCGTCTTTTTCCACAACGCACGGCAAGCCTCTCCCGCCATGCCCTCCAACCGCCATTCATACACGGTCCTGGCAGCCGCCTGCGCCTGCGTGCTCGCCGTGTGCGCCTTCCTTTTCTGGCAGAACCGGCAGAAGAAAAACAAACTGGCGCGGCAGTATGCGGAACTTTCCATGCCGCAGCCCTCACAGGGCGGCACTCCGGCGCAGCAGAAGGCCCTGCTTGAAATACTCAGCGGGAAACGGGAGGCCGCTTCCCAGGAAAACCTCCCTTCCCCGGAAACACGGGACGCCGCTCCCCTGCACCGTAAAAAGACGGAAGAGACGCCGCCCCGGAGCCGAGAAAAAATCTTTTCCACCCCGCCGGGGCATGCTAGGGTGGCAGGCGATGAATCATGCCGATTTAGACCAGTTGCTGATCCTTCAGGAAAAAGATGTGCGGATCTCCAAACTCCGGAAGGAGCTGGCCGCCCTGCCGGAACAGAGAACGCGCCTGCTGCGCCAGATGGAGGCCATCAAGCAGAAGGCTCTGGCCGCCAAGCAGGAAGCCGCGAGCGTTGAGAAAAGCATACGGGACGTGGAAGCCGCCGTTGAAACCAAGCGCGCCTACATCGGCAAGATGAAAACCCTCCAGTCCAACACCCGGAAAAACGAGGAGTACCAGATGTGCATTCAGGAGGTGGAGAAGACGGAAGCCGCCATTGACGCCCTGGAAACCTCCGAGCTGGAGCTGATGGAACGCCTGGAAACCGCGAAAACGGACATGGAGCAAAAAATCCGGCGCGCGCGCGACGCCCAGCGCGAGATGGAGGAAACGCTGGCCCGCTTTGACCGGACGGCGGAAACGGACAAGGAGCTTCTGGACCGCTTGAATGCGGAACGCGCGGACCTGGCCGCCGCCGTTCCGGAGGATTCCCTGGAGGAATACGAACGAATGACCAAAAGCAAGGGAGTCCCGGTCATTGTGCCGATGGATGAAAAAGGCCACTGCGGCGGCTGCCACATGGTCATTACGGACAACGCCCGCATGAAGGTGCTGGGCGGCCACGAAACCGTTTACTGCGACAGTTGCCACCGCATCCTCCACTGACGGAGTTTCCGGGCGCGCCGCCGGGCTTATCATGAAATCCAGATCGGAAGAGTTTGAAGAATGGGGGACGGAAGTCATCTTCGGCCGGGCCAAGGGGTTCCGCGCCGCCATGATGCGCATGGTCCTGCGCGGGGCCTCCTGGCTGTTCAGGCTGGTGGTGCTGGCGCGGCTGTACCTGTTCCACTCCAGCATCGCGAAACAGGCCAGGCTGGGAACGCTGGTGGTCAGCGTGGGGAACATCACCGTGGGGGGCACCGGAAAGACTCCGGTGGTGGAGCTGCTGGCCCGCACCCTTACCCGGCGCGGCCGCAAGGTAGCCATCCTGACCCGAGGCTACAAGAGCGCGGATCTGGACAAGCCCCAGGAGTGGAAGGACAAGGACGGCCGGCAGCCGGAAAACCTGCCCAAGATCGCCAGCGACGGGGAAACGCGCTACCTGGGGCCCCTGCATTCCGGGGACGAGCCCTTCATGCTCGCCAAGAATCTGGACGGCGTGGCGGTGCTGGTGGACAAGAACCGCATCAAGTCCGGCATCTTCGCCATTGAACACCTGGGGTGCGACACCCTGCTGCTGGACGACGGCATGCAGTACCTGAAACTGGCGCATGAACTGGACATCGTGCTGGTGGACTGCGGCGCGCCCTTCGGCACCGGGGCCATGCTCCCGCGCGGCACCCTGCGGGAGCCCAGGGGCAGTCTCGCGCGCGCCAGCTACATCGTTCTGACCAAATGCGGCGGCAGGCCCCAGGATGAGCTGATCGCCGCCATCAGGAAGTACAATCCCGTGGCGGACATCATCGTGAGCGACCACGGCCCCCGGTATCTGGAAAACGTGTTCACGGGGGAACGGCTTCCCCTGGAAGCCCTCCAGGGAAAATGGGTGGCGTGCCTCAGCGGCATCGCGCGCCCGGAAAGCTTTGAAGATTCCCTGCGCTCCCTGGGTGCCCACGTGGAAATCTGCCGCAGGTTCCCGGACCACCACTGGTTTGAACAAGCGGAATTGCAAGAGTTTTACGACCGCTGCGCGGACCGGGCCATGGACATGATCGTGACCACGGAGAAGGACGCCGTGCGGCTGGAAAAACCGGAGGAAGACCCGGAGGTCCCCATTTACTTCCTGCGCATTGAGGTGGAGATCTACCAGGGCCGGGAAGCGTGGGAGCGCTGCGTGGACCGCATCTGCGGAATTTCAGAGCCCCGCCCGCGGGATGAATGGATGCCTTCCTCATCCTTTTGACATGGCTTCCGTTTCCGGAGGTTCTCCGGAAATTCACCGCTTTTATGCAGAGAAGGCCGCTTGACTTGCCCGGAAAATCGTGTGAAACAAGAGGGCAGTATTTTCCCATGAAGGCATTTACCATCACCTCCATTCTGGCTGCCGCGTGCCTACTTCCGGCCCATTCCCTGGCCGAAGCCGCAGCAGAAAACAAGCCCCGGACCGCCGCTATCCAAGCGGCGGCAGGCATTCCCAAGCAGGACCCCCAGCTTATCAAGGGGAAGCTTGCCAACGGGCTGACCTACTTCATCCGCCCGAACGCGGAGCCCAAGGGCCGGTTCAGCATCCGCCTGCGCGTCAATACGGGTTCCCTGAATGAAACGGATGACATCCAGGGCGTTTCCCACTTCCTGGAACACATGGTTTTCAACGGGAGCACCCATTTCAAGCGCGGGGAAATGATTCCCGCCATGCAGAAGGAAGGCCTGGGCCTGGGCGGGGACGCGAATGCCTACACCGCCTTTGACGAAACCGTGTACATGATGGATGTGCCCGGCATGAAGGAGTCCACCGTGAACCTGGCCTTCACCATCATGAGGGATTTTGCGGACGGCGCCCTGCTGGAGGAAAGCGCCATTGACGCGGAACGCGGCATCATCACCAGTGAATACAAGGCGCGGGATTCTGCCGGCTACCGGGTCATGAAGGAGGTTTTCTCCATCATGCTTGACGGCACCCGCATTCCCGACCGCTACCCCATCGGCACGCTGGAAGTGATCCGCACCGCGCCGCGGGAAAAATTTGTAAACTACTATCAGACACACTACGTCCCCAGCCAGATGCAGCTCGTCATCGCCGGGGACATCACGCCGGAACAGGGCAAGGCCTGGGTGGAAAAATACTTCGGCTCCATGAAGAAGGACAATTACTCCTTCCGGACGGACCGGGGCGCGCTCAAGACGGCCACGGAAACCACCGCCCACTGGATCACCAACAAGGAGGCCACCAGCACGGAAGTCAGCGTCAACATCGCCCGGCCCTACGTGAAGAAGCCGGACACGGTTGCCAACCGTAACGAGGACATTCCCCTCAACGTGGCTTACGCCATGCTGAACCGCCGTCTGGAAAAGATGGCGAAGAATGCGGACTGCCCCTTCATTTCCGCGGAGGGCGGACGCATGGACGTGATGGAAGCGGCGCAAGTGGACGCCATCCAGACCCAGGCGGACTACAGGAACTGGAAGCCGGCCCTGGCCGCCATTGAACAGGAGCTGCGCCGGGCCATCGAATTCGGCTTCAACAAGGAGGAACTGGCGGAAGCCCGCAGCAACATCACCGCCGCCGCGGAAAACGCCATCAAGTCCTGGCCCACCGTCAAATCGGAAGACGTGGCCTCTGCCATCGCCCAGAGCGCCGCGCAGGACAAGGTCTTCACCACGCCGCAGGAAGACTGGGCCATCTCCAGGGAAGTCGTGGAAAAACTGACGCCCGAACAATGCCAGGCCGCCCTGAAGGAAGCCTGGACCGGAGCGTTCCCCCGCGTGATCGTCACCTCCAACAAGGAAAACGCCCAGGGAAGCGCCGAAATCATGAAGACGTACCAGGACGCCCGGGCCTCCAAGGTGGAACCCTACCAGGCGGACAGCCGGAAGGATTTCTCCTACAAGTTCGGGGAACCCGGCAAGGTGACGGCCCGCGCGGAAGCCGCAGACCTGGGAGTCACCCAGCTCACCCTTTCCAACGGCGTGCGCGTCAACCTGAAGCCCACGGAGTTCGACAAGGATTCCATCAACATCACCTTTGCCGTGGACGGCGGGGAACTGAGCAGGCCGGAAAAGGCCTCCGGGCTGGAACTCTTTGCGGGCGCCGTGATGAACGGCGGCGGCCTGAAGGACCACTCCAACGACGAACTGGCAGCCATCATGGCGGGCAAGAAGGTGGGCGTGGGCTTCTCCATGACGGACCGCTCCTTCCTGCTCTCCGGGAACACCAGCAAGGAAGACCTGGAAACGCAGCTCCAGCTCCAGACGGCCTACCTGATGTACCCCGGCTACCGCCAGGACGGCGTCACCCTGCTCCGCCGCGCCATCCCCATGATTTACAACAAGCTGAACCATGAGGTGCAGGGAGCCATGAAGAAGCAGGTGCCGGCCATCCTGTACAAGGACAACCCCCGCTTCACCTTCCCCACGCAGGAACAGTTGAACTCCTACCAGGTCAAGGACGTGCAGGACTGGGTGGACGCCCCCCTGAAGAACAATTACCTGGAAGTGACCGTCACGGGGGACTTCAAGACGGAAGACATCATTCCCCTGCTGGAACGCACCGTAGGCGCGGTTCCCAGGCGTGCGGAAGCCCCGGCCAAACTGGATGAAAAACTGCGCCACCCGGCCATGGCGGACTTCAACTTCTCCAAGGACCTGACTTATGACTCCTCCATTGACAAGACGCTGGTCTGCCTCTTCTGGAAAACGCCCGGAGGAGAAGACAAGAAGCTGGCCCGCAGGCTGAACATGCTCAAGGCCGTCTTCTATGACCGCGTGTTCAAGGGCCTGCGCGAAGACATGGGGGAAACCTATTCTCCCTCCACCGGCCTCAACATCAGTGAAACCTACCCGGACGACGGCTACATCATCACCCTGAGTTCCGGCGTGATGCGCAACAAGGAAGCCGTGCGGAACGCGATTGCCAAAATTGCGGACGACCTCGGCAAAGGGAACGTCACCCAGGAAGAACTGGACCGCGCACGCAACCCCATTCTCAACTCCATGGACCGCGCCCAGCGCGACAACGGCTATTGGACCTCCCTGCTGAAGGACTCCCAGGCCAAACCGGAACGGCTGGCCCAGCAGAGGGAAAGCATTCCGGACGTGAAAGCCATCACCGTGGAGGAGATCAACAAGCTTGCCAAAGACATCTTCGGCAAGGGAGAGCATCTCAACCTGAACATCCTGCCGGACCATCCGGCCACGGAAGCCCCGCCTGCTGAAAAGCAGGCGGACAAACCCGATGCCGCCCAGGCCGCCGTCTCCACGGCGGCTTTTTGCATTCACGCCACTGCCGTGAAGACCGTAAAAAAAGATTCCGGCAAGAACGGCTACGCCATCATCATCTCCGAGGAAACCGCCGCCATGCCGGAATGGAAGGCCGTGGCGGACAAGCTGGCTGAAAAGCACGGAGGCGCCATCGTCGCCGTAAAGGACTCCATATTCGCCAAGCTGGACACGCTCAAGAAAATGGCCCCCCGCTTCATGGCCGTGGTCGCGCGCCCGGAGGAAATAGACCGGGTGCTGGTCAATGACCTGCACCGCCTGACCCGCCGCCTGGACGACGACCCGTACGGGGACTGCATCTGGGGCATCGTCACGGGCTACACCCCGCAGGACGCCATGAGGATAGCCTCTGAAACGCAGCCGCTCGTCATCAGCCGCTCCATGGGGACCACCAACGTGGACGCCTCCCGTTTCACCGACAGCATGAGCATCACGGACTGGCAGCCCTTCCAGTACCTGGAACAGCACAATTCCAGGGGCAAGGTAACGCCCGCTTTTTACGTGAAGGGCCTGAAGGAACAGGACCGCGGGGATGAAACCACGCTGGGCGTGACGCCCAAGCTCGTGGAATACTGGGAACTTTACGCCCCCCAGCTTTTTGTGACGGCCTCCCACGCCACCCAGTTCAATCTGGAAATGCCCTTCGGCAAGGGGATCATCGTCTCCGGCAACAACCGGTTCCACGTGCTGGACAAAAAGCAGTTCAAGGAATTCACCACCTTCCTGCGCGGAGCGATCTTTAACGGGAAGGAGGACGACCTGCTCTCCTTCCTTGAGAGAATCAAGGCTCCGGCAATTGAAATCAAGCCGGTTCCCGCCGTCTGGGTAGCCGCGGGGAACTGCCTGGTAGGGGATGCTAAAAAAACGAAGAATTCCATGGCCGTCACCGCCCTGAGCCGCTACGGCTTCAACCAGCTGGTGGGCTATACCGTCCCCTCCTGGTACGGCAAGGGCGGCTGGGGGACGCTGGGGCTCCTGTTCAGCAACCATGACGCCTCCAGCCTGGCGGAAGCCTGGTACCTGAACAACCAGTTCATTCTGGACGAAACCATGACCCGCTTCCCCAAGCTCATGAACGTCAATTTTAACGCGCCGGACATCAACGGCATCAAGGAAGACCCGGACTTTGCCAGGGGCATGAACTCCGCCAGCTACGGCATGGGCAAGGACCAGATGGGCCTGATCCATGACCGGGATACCGTGGCTTTTTACGGGGACCCCGCCTGGACGGCGCGCCTGGATGAATCCCGCGCTCCGTCCCCGTGGCATATTGAATGGAACGACCCCGCGGACGCCTCCAAGGGCTTCACCGTCACGGCCAACAAGGACGCCAAGGCGCGCCTGGGCGTCTGGTTCCCCAACCGGATCACCGCTAAAAAAGCCACCGTCACCATCGGAGAAACCGCCACTCCCGTGGAGGAGGCCGGCCTGCTGACCAACGATTTCCTCCTGCTCCGGGAACTGGAGCTCAAGAAAGGGGAAAAAGCCGTAGTGGAAATGAAATAGGCCGGAATATCCGCGCCTCCCTTCCTTTTTCCATAGACAAGCGGCCTTCAAACATGGATACTCCCGGTAATCAATCTACCCTATGACTGATTACTCCATTTTCTTTATCATCGCCCTCGCCGCGACTGGCGTGGGGGCGCTTCTCTTTCTGCTGTCCCTGTTCGGGCTGGGGGAACATGACCTGGACTTTGACGCGGACGCCGGCGGCGCGGACGTGGGCCTGCTGTCCATTAAATCCGGCATCGGCTTTTTCCTGGGCTTCGGCTGGGGCGGCGTGCTCGCCCAGGGCCTGGGGTGGGGAATGGGCGCCTCCATTGCGGCGGCCTTCTTCACCGGCGTGCTGATGTTCCTGATCATCGGCATCTCCATGCGCTTCATCATGAGCCTCAAATCAGACGGCACCCTGAACTATGAAACCCTCAAGGGCATGCACGGCACCGTTTACATCAGCATTCCCGGCAGGCTTCAACGCGGCGGACAGGTGACGATCGCCCACCCCAGCCAGCTTCTGTACCTCCCCGCCATTCAGGAAGGGGAGGAATCCCTGCCCGCAGGAACCCCGGTGGAAGTAGTCGCCGTCACGGCAGGCGTCGTCACCGTCAAGCCTCTTCATTAACCAATAAACCCAACCATACACCCCATCCAATATCATGGACCAAATCATCCCTATCGCCATTCTGGTTCTCTTCATCATCCTGACGGCCTCCTGGCTGTTCAGCCGCTACCGCATGTGCCCTCCGGACAAAATCCTCATCGTCTTCGGCAAGGTGGGCACGGGCCAGCCGGCCAAATGCTACCACGGCGGCTCCACCTTCGTGCTGCCGGTCCTCCAGTCCTACAGCTACCTGGACCTGAACCCCATCAACATTGACGTGCCCCTCCAGGGCGCCCTCTCCTCCCAGAACATCCGCGTGGACGTTCCCTCCTCCTTCATCGTGGGCATTTCCACCCTGCCGGAAATCATGCAGAACGCCGCCGCGCGCCTGCTGGGCCGCTCCCGGGAGGAAATCCGCAACCTAGCCGCGGAAATCATCATGGGCCAGATGCGCGTAGTGATCGCCTCCATGACCATTGAGGAAATCAACTCCGACCGCGAAAAACTCATCAAGGGCATCACGGAAGGCGTGGACGTGGAACTGCACAAGGTGGGCCTCCACCTCATCAACGCCAACATCACGGACATTCAGGACGCCTCCGGCTACATCAGCGCCCTGGGCAAGGAAGCCGCCGCGCGCGCCATCAATGACGCCACCATCAAGGTGGCGGAAGAAACGCGCCGCGGGGAAATAGGCAAGGCGGAAGCGGAAAAGGACCAGACCGTCCAGGTGGCGAACGCCCGCGCCATTGCCATTGAGGGCCAGAACGAAGCCCAGATCAAGATTGCGGAATCCGCCGCCAAGCTGCAAGTGAAGCAGGCGGAGGCCAAGAAGCTGGCGGAAGTGGCTCAGAAGGTGCAGGAAGCCAAGACCCTGGAAGAAGCCTACGAGGCGGAAAAGGAAGCGGAAATCAAACGCGCCGAACGCGAACGCGCCACGCAGGAGGCCAACATCCTGGTGACGGCCCGCATTGAAAAGAGCCAGCGCGAGGTGCAGGCCCAGGCCACGGCGGAAGTACTCAAGCTGGAACAGGAAGGCAAGGCGCAGGCCCTGCTCATCCAGCGCAGGGCGGAAGCGGAAGCCATCCGCCAGCTGGCGGAAGGGGAGGCCCAGGCCACCCTGCTGAAGAAAAAGGCGGAAGGGGAAGGCATGGAAATGGTGGGCCGCGGTGAAGCCGCCGCCATTGAAGCGGTGCTGGAAGGCAAGGCCCGCGGCTTCCAGCAGATCGTGCAGGCGGCAGGCTCGTCCGACGCCGCCTCCAGCCTGCTGATTACCGAACAGCTCACCAAGATCGTGGAACTCCAGTCCGGCGCCATCAAGGGCCTGAAATTCGACAAGGTAGTCGTCATGGGCAACGGGGGGGATTCCTCCGTGGGCGGATTCGTCCAGAACCTGGTGAAGGACACGCTGCCGCTCCATGAACTGGGCAAGAGCGTGGGTCTGGAACTACCCGCCTTCCTGGGAAAATCCACGGAAGAGAAAAAGGCCCCTGCCGCCGCTCCCGCAGCCACCGCCCAGGCGGCCTCCACCGCAACCACCGTCAAACTGAACTGACCCGCAAATGAATATGGAAGCCGTCATGGGCGTTTTGCTCGGCATCGGGCTGGGAGCGGCCTGCGGCTTCCGCATCTTTGTGCCTCTGCTGGTAGCCTCCATCGCCATCCGGGGAGGCTTCCTGACGGTAACGCCGGAATTCGCGTGGCTGGGCGGCACGGCCGCCCTGGTCACCCTCTCCGTAGCCACGCTGCTGGAAATAGCGGCGTACTACATCCCGGTCATTGACCATACGCTGGACGTGCTGGGAGCTCCCGCCGCCATCATCGCGGGAACTATCCTGGCCGCCGGCTTCATCGGACACATGGACCCCATGCTCAAATGGGGGCTGGCCGCCATTGCCGGAGGCGGAGCGGCAGGCATCATCCACGGAGGCATGGCCGCCATCCGGGGAGCGGCCTCCGCTGCTACGGGAGGACTGGGCAACTCCATCGTCACTACGGCGGAAACGGCTTCCGCCTCCATCGTCGCCGTACTGGCCTGCGTGCTTCCCGTCGCGGCCGTTCTGCTGGCCGCCGCGGCCATTTACTTCCTGGTCCGTACGGGGCTGGCGCTAAAAAGGAAACTGCGCCGTTCACCAGGCGGTCCGGAGGGAGAAATCTAGCCAAGAGGAAAAGCCCCTTCTCCCGGCATCCACACAGCACCCCCGTCCGGCGAAAATTCCTTACATCACTTCCGAATCCGGGCACGGCGCAGCCATTATCTCCCCCGCCGGAAAGCTCCCCTGTCCGGAAAAAGAGGCGTTCCGGAAAGCATCCGGCTCATTGACAAGGAACCGGAAGCAGGTTAGGATGCGGCTTTCAACCTCTCTTCCACCGATGAATACAAAACTCGCCCTTCTGACGCTCGCCGCCGCTCTCGGCCTTGCCTCCTGCAACACCATCAGCGGCATCGGAAAAGACGTGGAATCCGTAGGCAGCAAAATTGACAACGCCTCCCAGGCCACCAGGGAATCCATGCAGTAAAGCGCAGGAAGCATCCGTCCGCCAGCCTGGATCCTCTTTTTAATTAAAAAAGAGGCAAAGGTTTAAATTTCCCCCCTCTTTTCATGGATGGCGGTTTTCTCATGGAGTGTTCTGCCGCCTGCGGATTACAAATCCGTTACAGACTGACATGGAATGTTCCCAATGCCGTATGGAGTGCCGCAAGCCCTTGCGGCGTCCGTATGTCAGCCTGAGCGGCAGCAAGCTATTTTCCCTGAAAATCAGTGCGTCCTGAGAGGACATACATGTTTCAATGGCCGCAAAGGCTTGCGGCGCTCCACGGGCCGGCTGCACCATTCCGTAAGGCATCCCCCACGGAAACGGCCTCCCGTCGTGAAACGTTCAGGCAGCATAAGCTCCTTGCTATAAAAATCAGCCCTTGACCCCGGATTTGTAATCCGGCATACTTTTTCCAGCTTGAAGGTTTCCCTCTCAAACTCTACCTCACATTGTATTCATATGAAGAAAACTCTTATCCTGCTTTCCTCCCTGCTGGCTTTTTCCTGCATGACGGTGCAGGCCGCTATTTATACATGGGCTCCCATTGACGGTTCTACGGACTGGAACCAGGCATCCAACTGGCAAACGGAAAGCGGCGCCAGCGACAATGTTCCTCTGGTCAATCCCAACTGGGGCACGGTCAACGTCTCCGGCAACCATACCGTGGTATGCGGTCCCGGCACCACCGTGGAAGGGTGGGCTTCCACCATCAACGTTTCCAACGGAGCCAATGTGTCCCTTCAGAATTTTACCAAATTCCAGCGCACGACCGTCTCCGTGGGAGAAGGTTCCACCCTGACCGTCGGCAAAACGAGCGGTTCCATCGTAGCCAATTGCGACCAGAACATGAACTGGACCGTATACGGAACGCTGAACCTCACTGCCACACTCACCTGGAACGCCAACAACAACAACTTGTTCGTTGACCTGGGCACGACCGGCATCCTGAACCTCACGAACCAGACCGACCTTGGCCGTTTTGCCTTCTCCGCCTCCCTGGGCGACCTGATTACGGAAGGAACCACGTTTGAGCTCGTGACGCGCGAACTCGTCAACGGGGTGGGAAGCGCCGCAACCAGCAATACGACGATTGAGGGCGGCACGCAGAGCGATGACATCACCGCCGAGGAACTGACCGCTGAAAACGTAGGCAAGTACCAAGTGTTCACGGAGAACGGAAAGATTTACGTCTCCTACATCAACGGCGTGCCTGAACCGGCCACCGTCTCCCTGGGCCTTCTGGGCCTGGCGGCCCTGATGCTGCGCCGCCGCCGTTAAAAACGGAAGGTTAATTTCTTTTCAAAGGGCATGCCGGGCATACGGCATGCCCTTTTTATTGCTCCCGCCACACACCGTAAAAAACCCCTTTTCACAGGGACCGGGAACATTCCGAGGAACCGGAAAACCGGAGGCTGGAAAAAGGCGGCACGCCCATCAAAGAAAACCGCTTCATCCGGACGGATGAAGCGGTTTTCGTCCATGGTCACACACAGTCTTTTTACATGGAACGGCTGGTGGAGCGGGCGGCGGAATTAATGTCGCTGCCGACGGCTTCAACGTCCTTGCCTACTCCGCCGATCGTATGGCAGGAAACACACCCAAGAAGGGTGGCGATACTCAGAATAATCAATTTGCTTTTCATCGTTTTATTGGAAGAGTTCCGAGTGGTCAGACTCCATTTCTCCGGCCTGCGTTCAAAGAACCCTTCATGATGCCGCACAGGCGCTCCTGTCATTCTCCGTTCTTGCCATGCGCACCCGCAACGCTTAAAAAACATGCGTCAACGGGAGAAAACATCCGGAGGGCATTCCGTCCCCGCTCCCGGAATCATTACTATTTACTACCAAGATGATTAAAGTAGCCATTGTAGGATACGGCAACATCGGGAAATACGCCGTGGACGCCTTGCGCGCCGCGCCCGATATGGAACTGGCGGGCATCGTCCGCCGCCCCGGCAGCGAACCCGTGCACGGCATCAAGACCGCAAGCAGCATGGAGGATCTGGGCCATGTGGACGCGGCCCTGCTCTGCACCCCCACCCGCAGCGTGGAAGAAACGGCTCTGCCCCTGCTCGCCCGCGGCATCAACACGGTGGACAGCTTTGACATCCACGGGGACATCGTGAGCCTGAGGCGCTCCCTGGGAGCACAGGCGATCAAGCATAACGCCGTCTCCGTCATTTCCGCCGGCTGGGACCCCGGCACGGACTCCGTCATCCGCACTCTGATGCTGGCCATGGCCCCCAAGGGCATCACGTACACCAACTTCGGCCCCGGCATGAGCATGGGCCACAGCGTGGTGGCGCGCTCCAAGGAAGGCGTGGCGGACGCCCTCTCCCTAACCATCCCCACCGGTTCCGGCGTGCACCGCCGCATGGTTTACGTGGTGCTGAAGGAAGGCGCCAAGTTCTCCGACGTGGAGTTCGCCATCAAGTCCGATTCCTACTTCAGCCATGACGACACCCGTGTGCAGCAGGTGCCCGACATCGACGCGCTGAAGGACATGGGCCACGGCGTGCTGATGGAACGCAAGGGCGTTTCCGGCTCCACGCAGAACCAGATGTTCACGTTTGAAATGCGCATCAACAATCCGGCCCTGACCGCTCAGGTCATGGTTGCTTCCGCCCGCGCCAGCATGAAACTGGCCTCCGGCTGCTATACGCTGCCGGAAATCGCCCCGATGGACTTCCTGCCGGGCGACCGCGAAGAGTTGATTGCCCAGCTCGTCTAGAGCGTTCCGGCGCGTCTTTCCCGGACGCGCGCCAACAGGGGCAACCGTGCCCCCTCTTCTTTCCGAACCTTTCCCATCCTCCGGCCCCCGGCCGGAGGATTTTTACTGCTCCACAACCATCAGCCTGCCATCCACGGCATTCACCCGGGCCGGAGTGCGGGTCCGTTCCGTCCAGTCCCACGCGCGGGCCATGTCCGCCCAAAAAGCGGCGTGGGGGGAATTCTTTTCCTTCAATAAACGCGCCGGAGTGGGCACGAAGGGATAAATCTGCACGGGAACGCGCTGCTGCCCGTGAATCAGGGCCTGTTCCACCATGGTGTAAATTTCCTCAATCCCCGGATCGGTCATCGCCAGGCAGCCAATGGAAACGTCCCGGCCATGCACCATGATGAAGCTTCCCGTCCGGTTCAGGGAGCGGTCATAGGCATTCGGATAGCCGATGTTGAAAGCCAGATGGTAGTTGCTGCGGGGATTCAGGCCGGACGGCTCCACTTCATAAAAACCCTCCGGGGTCTGCTTGTCCCCCTCCTTTTCCTTGGGCCCCAATTTTCCGGACCACGCGGCAATGGGGTAACGCTTGGCAAGCACGTAGCGTTCCGCCTTGTCCGGCCTCACCCACAGTTCCAGCACGGAGTCTTCCTTCACGGCACGCAGGAACACAGGATCCCCCACCTTGGCCCCGCAGAGGCCCAGGAAGGAATTCAGCACGGGCGTTACCCGTTCCCGCGCGGTATCCGCACGGTTGATGGAATCCTCAGCACACGCCATTTTAAGAGTCACCACCACGGAGGCCAGCAGAACCAGTCCCAGCCCGGCCAGCAACACGCTTTTCTTCATAAATCATGTATAATGGCGGCATTCGTTTTGACAAGGACAAAACCCGCCGCCCTTTGCCGGAAGTGAAAAGAACGCCGGGAACGGCCTGCTCCCCATGTTGGGAATAACACCCTTCCTGGTGAAAAGCCGTCGGCATGAAAGGCCAGTTCCCCGTTCTTCCGGGGAAAGGATGGACAGGTTCCGTCCTCCATCATGTACGGTGCCGTCTCCGGCCCTTCCTTACGTAAAAGAGAAGAAAAGGATGCCGCGGAAAGAAAAAAGCCGCCGTGAAGGGATTTTCCGGCCCTGGGTGGGGGAGAAGCAAGCCTCCCCTGCCGCGAATATGCCATGGAATAGAAAAACATGCCTGTACTGGAAATGCAGGCTCCGGAAAGGTATCCTCACCCGCACAGCCGCTCCATCCCGGCACGCAGCGCATCAACGGAAGGCCTTCCGCAAAAACGGCCTTCGCGCCTTCCCTTTTTTCGCGCTGCCGCAGAAAGAAGCGGCATCCACCGAAACGCCATGGAAATAGACCAACTTCTCCCCCTCACCACACGGCAGGAATTAAGGACGTGGCTGGAACAAAACCACCGTTCCTCCTCCTGCTGCTGGGTTCTCACGACGAGAAAGCCTTCCCCCCATGCCATCCTTTACCTGGACGCCGTGGAAGAAGCCCTGTGTTTCGGCTGGATTGACAGCACCCGCAAGAAGACGGCCTCCGGCTTTCTGGCCCAGCGCCTCACCCCACGTTCCAGAAAAAGCAAATGGTCCGAGCTGAACAAGGAACGCGTACGCCGCCTGACCAGGCTGGGCCTGATGACCCCCCATGGAGAAAAATGCCTGCCGGAAATGGACCCGGAGGCGTTCCGGATTGATCCTGATATTTTAGAAGCCCTTCAGAAGGACCCGCGCGTTTATTCCAACTTCCTGGCCTTTCCCCGCCTGTACCGCCACGTTCGCCTGGACACCATCCAGATTAAGAAAAACCAGCCGGAGCTGTTCAACAGGCGCCTGGAAAAGTTCCTGAAGAATACCCAGGAAAACAGGATGTTCGGAGAATGGCACGATGGAGGCCGGCTGCTGGAAGAGTGAAAGCATGCTGTTCCAATTTTCCCAACAGACGCCGGAGCGCCGCAGGCCGATGCGGCAACTAAACGGAAACGCGGCTGTAAGCCGCGCTCCTTGCGCTGCAGGGCCGTTCCGGCTCTTGTCCGCAACGGCCCTGTTAGTCCTGAAGAGCGCGGAGCCTTGACGCTCCACTCTTCACTCTCAACCCTCCTTAAAAGTCATACCGGTAGCCGATACTTCCGTTTACCGAGTTCGCTCCGTCTCGGAAGTCCGCGTTCCCGTCCACGAAGACCGTTCCCTGTGTTCCCACAGGCACGCTCAGACCAGCTCCGATTTGCAGCGCCGTCGTTCCTACCTTCGCTCCTCTGACTCTCTGCATGAAGCCGGGGTTGCCCAGCAGCGCCACATTGGCTTCTCCGCGGCGGTCCCCCATGTCCTGGGCCGCGTTCACCCGGAACTCAGCCAGCGCTTCTCGCCCGAAGATGTTGCTCCCAATGAGCCCCATCCACCGGCCCCCAAGCGCCACCGTTCCCGTCGTCCATTCCTGCTTGCCTACATTCAGACCCGCGTTCCCCGCTCCCGTTTCCGTGTACCCGTCCATCCGCGTGGTTACCACGGAGACGTTGGCCAGGGGCTGCAGGATGCTGCTCCTGTCTTCGTTGAGGTACACGTCGTAGGTCAGTTCATACATCGCTCCAAAGCCCCACCCGTTGGTGTTGCCCTGCGTGTTGTAGCTGCCTTCCCCGTAGTTGACCGTGCGGTTGAGCTTGGCGTCATTCCACCCGCCCGTCAGGATGAGTGTGTGCGCCCAGCGCTTGCTCTGGTAGCGGCCGAAGAGGTTGGCGTAGTAGCTGTCCAGGTGCCCGTCCGCGGTGTCCGCCGCGCCGGCCGTCAGGTCCCCGTAGTTGGCCGTGAAGGCCGCTCCCATCGTGAAGCGGTCGCTGATATCCACGTCCATGCCTACGGTGCCGCCCCAGGTAGTGAGCTGGTAGCCGCTTTCATCCCCCCTGGTATCCAGCTTGGCGTAGGAGCCCGTGCCCTGCATCCACATGTGGAAGTAGGGAAGGTCCGCATTGACATAGGCGGGGTTGACGCCCATCTGGTTGGTGCGGTTGCGTATCCAGTTCATCTGGTCGCGCAGGGCGTCCCGCTGGGCGATGCCCAGGCTGGTGACCGTGCTGCCCGCCGCGGCGGCCAGGGAACGCCTGGCGGCGGAGGGATTGCTGACCATGTCGTCATTGAGGGAGGCCAGGAAGTCCGTAACGGCCTGGTCCACGGAACCGTGCCTGGCGGCTTCCCAAATCAGATTGGCGCCCGCCATGGAGTTGGCCGTGTCAGCGACGCCGGCATAAATATTGTCCGTCTGTTCCTCCGCTTTCAGAACGACCTTATCCCCTTCCTGCACCAGATGGGCATTTTTGTAGTAGGTAAGGAAAAGACCGCCTACCGTCAGCGTATTTTCTCCCAGGTCAATTGTTCCGGCTCCGGTGAGCTCCATCAGCGTGAGTTCCATCGGATTGCCCGATTTCCAGGTGATGTTGACGCCCGGAATTGACGTGACGTGGAAGGCGGCTCCGTTTTCAATGACAATGTCCCCGGAGGCCTTGATGAAACTGGCGGTCATGTCGGCGTCAGTGTTCAGGGTGAACGTGGTGGTGGAACCGCTGCCGAAGGTGGCGTTTTCCACGCTCAGGGTGGTGTTGACCGCCGTCAGGGCGTTGTCGCTGGCCTGGATGGCCAGCTTGCCGTTGTTCACCAGATTGCCGTAGCTGAGATGGGCGCCGTCCACGTCCGCCCTGCCCTGGAGAACCAGGTTTCCTCCGCTGACCGTCAGATCGGTATCCGCGCCGGAGCTGCGCAGTACCTGGGTGCCTGCTCCGGAAACATCCAGCGTGCCGGCCCCCAGCGTTCCATCATACGTATGCGTTTGGCCGGAAGCCGCCTGAATATGCAGGGTCTGACCGTTCAGCTCCAGGTCTCCGGAGCCGTTCAGCCCGCCGGCGGAGCCGTCCGCCGCCAGGCTCAGGGAGCCGTCCAGGTCCAGCACCACTCCGGAAAGCGTGCTGTCCGCCGCCAGTCCCAGGGAAGCGCCTTCCGCAATGTTCAGCGTTCCCGTTCCTCCGATTTCCGTGTGGGAAAGGCCGTCGGTAGCTCCCGTCAGCGTCAGCGTTCCGGAAGAATTGATATCCAGCTTTCCGCCGTTGGCTCCGGCATCCAGCGTCTGGGCCGTCGTACGGCCTCCCACGCCGATTACCGCAAGGGAGCCCGCGTCCGTGGAATCAAGCCGCAGGGCTTCCACATTGGCCGTGCCGTTGAGCTGAAGCGTTCCCTGTTCCGCAATGATGTCCCCGGCCAGCGTCACATTCCCGGACAGGGTGAGCTTGTTGGCTCCCGTCTTGACCAGGTCCGTGTTGGCCGCGGCGCCGTCCAGGCCGCTGATGTTCCCGGCAAAGACGGTGTCCACCCCCGTTCCTTCATGGAAAAGGTTGTTCTGCAGTTCGATGCTGCCCTTGTTGCCCGCCGTGTTGGTGACGATGAGATTGCCCGTTCCCGTCTGGCCCGGATTGGTTCCCGGCGCGGTCAGGTTTTTGATCACCATGGAGCCGTCCGACTGGACGTAAAGGTCCTGGTCCACGATCACGGCCTGGTAGAAGTTGAGGGACTGGTTCGTGACCGGATTGTCCGCACTGCCCGTGCCGTCCACGGAGGAGACGTAAACCAGGTCCGTATCACCGGAGAGGACGATGCTGCCCCCGTTGACGTCTACAATGCCGAAGCCCAGTGCGGCAAAAAGCGGATTGGCCGTAATGTGGCCCTTGAGCGTTTCAAGGTCCTGCGCAAAGCCGCCGTTGGTCAGCATGATTTCCAGATTGCCGCCCGCCGTTTTCATGGCATCCATGACGCTGGTGAGGTCCAGGGTAAGGGTGGAGCCGTCTCCAAAGGAAATGCTGCCCAGGTTGTCCCCCGCGCCTTCAAACTGAATCAGGGAATCCGTCCCCGTGAAGGGGGCTCCGGAAATGTTCCCCGCGCCTACCGCAAGACTGCTGTCCGTGCCGGTCACGGTCCAGGTGGAACCCTGCTTGAGCCCGGTGAGCTGCGTTCCGGCAGTGGCGGTGACGACCGTTCCCAGCCCGGCGGCGTCCAGCCCGCCCAGGGCGATATTGCCGGAACCGGCAACCGCATTGACATGGACCTTGTTCGTGGCCGTTCCCGCGTAGTTTCCGGCGTTCGCCAGCGCACCGGATTGAATGAGGATGTTGGTGGTGGCCGCCGCACCGGAAAGGTCCAGCGTGCCCCTGGCCAGCGTCAGCGTTCCCGTCAGGCCATTGGCGCGGTCTCCCACCGCAAAGGAGCCCGTGGTGTTGACGGTGAGGCTCCCCGCTCCGGTAATGCTCCCGGCCCAGGCGGCGTTATCCCCGGTTCCGTCTCCCAGCTGGACGGAGGAGTTCTGGGAAATCTTCAATTCCCCTGTGGATGTGTTCGCCCCGGTAAGAACCAGCTTGTCGCCGCCCTGGATGTCCAAGGCAGCCGTATCAATAACATTGCCCGCATAGAGCAGGTCGCTGCCCGTGCCCGTGTAGTTGACGCGGTAGGTTCCGGCCCCTCCCAGGGAAACGGCCTTGATGAATTCGCCCGTTCCCAGCGTGGCGGCCGCACCGCCGTTGCCGAAGGAAAGAATAGCATTCCCCTGCCCGGAATGCATGGTTCCCACAAAGCCGGTGAGGTTGCCGGTGAAGATGGCTGTCATCGTCGGATTGCCTGCCGCCGTCGTTCCCAGGTTGGCCCCGGCGTCACTCGTCAAGTCGCCCCCGAACGTCACGGTCTGGTTGGAATTGCCGTTCAGCCAGCTTCCTGCCGCCGTCACATGGATATCGGCATTGACGGGATTGGCGGAATCACTGACAAAAAAGCCGCGTCCGTCCAGCTCCAGGCTGGCGCCGCCAAAGGCGGCCGCATTCGCAAAGGCCACTTCATTCCATGCGGCGTTGGTGCCGTTGCCCACCAGCTTGAACATGCCCGTAAAACCACTATTGTCTCCGCTGACGGAATAACGGCCACCGCCGGGGAATCCTCCACCTTCCTTGTGCCCCAGCACCAGGGAGCCGGCCCCGGAAATGCGGCCGGACAGCGTATCCGTCATCGTGCTGTTATGGGCGCGGTTGTCCCGTATCTGGAGAGTGGCGTTTTCAGCGATGGAGATGTTTCCGCTCCAGGTTCGGGTGCTGCTGTTGGCCCCGATGTCATAGAACAAGGTTCCTCCGCTGACGGTGATGGCTCCGGTGAAGGTGCCCCCCAGGGCCGTGTTGATGGTCAGCAGGCCGTCCCCGAGCTTGACGAGGTCCTTATTCCCCAGTTCCTGGGTATAGGTGGCCCACGCGATATCATTGCCGTTCGTATTCACCCGGATGGCCCCCGTGCTGGCGGCGGTGTCAATAAGGCCGGAAATATCCTGCGCGGCCCCCGTGCCGTATGTGAAAGTGCCTCCTGCAAAAATGAGCTTATTGGACGCTACCAGCCCCAGCGTTCCTTCCGTCGTTCCCGCCGTGTTCAGCACCAGCTCCCCTCCGTTCAGCGTCACCGTGCCGGTGCCCAGGCCCTGGACGGCATTCAGGTTAAGGGTGCCGGCCATGATGGTCGTGCCGCCGGAGAACGTATTGGTCCCGGTATTTTCAATGGTCATCTCCCCTTCCCCACGTTTAATGAGGGACATCGGATTCGCGCCGTCTACAAGGGCTCCCGTGCCCGTGAACGTATAAGCCGTTTCCCCATTGTTGACCGTAAGGCGGGCGGAGGAAACATCCCCGTCAATAGTGACGGCGGAGGCGGCCACGCCTGCCAGGTCTTCAAAGTTGGCGGATTTGGCGGCGTCATAAACGACCGCCGTTCCATCCTTGTCCTGCCAGATGGCTGCGCCTCCCGCTGCTGTCCACGTACCCGCAGCCCCTCCGTTCCAGTTGAGGGCTTCACCCAGCGCCTTGACGCGCAGGTAAAGGGTGTTTCCGGACAGTTCCAGGGCATAAGTGTAATCGCCGGAAAGGCCGCTGGGATCAAAGGAGAAGTTGCTGGCCGTCAGCGTGCCGAAGCTGTTCGCCGTAATCAGCTTGTAGTCGTTTTCCATCGTCTGGTCCACCCCGCTGATCGTCAGGGTCAGCGTACCTTCCGAATTAAAGGAAAGCGTGCCTCCGGCCTGGATGATGGAAGCGCTGGAGGAATTCAGCCCCGCCAAGTCCAGCGTCAGGCCGGAAGCCGGGGAAAGAGCCATATCGCCCGCAGAGGTAAGACGGGCCCCGGCTCCCATCGTGATGGAATTGCCGAAGGCCACTCCGCCGGCGAGCCCGAAGCTGAGTTCCCCCGCGGAAACCGTCAGGGCATTCGCAAACCCGGTGGAAGAACTGAGCGTAAGCTTGCCCGCGCCACTCTTGGTGAAGGCGCTCCGCCCATCCAGTACCGTGGCATTGGCAATGATTGCATCCGTGCCTGCTCCGGCGGATATTTCGTCAAACCCGGTAACGGTCGCGTTGGCGAACATGTCCGCTTTCGTCACGCCGTTCAGGTTCAGCACGCTCTTGGTGACCACATCCCCGCGCCCCTGCCCGGAAAGAGTTGTCGTCCCGGTGAAGACGGCGTCATTGCCTGTAATGGTTACGTTGGCCAGCGCCGTGGTCAGGGAAGTGCCGTTGACCTTCTGGCCGCCCGCATAAATGGCGGCATTGTTGAACGTGCCTCCGCTGATGGAAAGGTTGGCTTCCCCGATTGTCAACGCGGAACTGGTGTTGTTGCGTTCCACATACGTGCCCAGGGATATCTGCGCTCCGTCAAACGTACCGCCTGTAATCGTAATATTGGTGGAGCCGATATTTCCGGTAAGGGCGGCCGTAGCGGTCCCGTTAATGTAGGAACCGCCCCAAATCTGGCCTGTATACGTCCCGGACTTGAAGGTCAGGTTGGTGGCGCCTGTGATATTGAACGTGCTTTCCCCGGTTTCCACCCAGCTTCCCCCCGCAATCATGGCCGCTACCGTGCCACTGCCCAGGTCCAGCGTCATATTGGTATCAGCCAGATTCCAGGCAGACGTGCTTAAACGGGCGCCCGCAAAAATTTTCTTGGTTCCATCTCCGGAAAAAGTAGCTCCCGTGATGGTTGTCGTCACTCCCTGCGCAAACAAACTTTGCGCAAAGGTCCCTCCCGTGATTTCCATGGACGCAGACGAATTGGCTGCAATATTTGCAGCGGAACCTGCCGCGGTAGCATCCGACAAGCCATATACATTCGCATTATACTGGCCTCCCGTAATTCTCAATTTGGCCGTATACGCATTCGTTCCGTCTCCCAACTGGACGAGACCCCTTCCCAGAAGGGCCACAGAGCCGTTAAAAGTCCCTCCGTCCAGATTCAGGGCCACGTTCCCGAGAATGGTTGATTTTTGTCCCACACCACGCGTCGTTCCGGCTGTGACCAGTTGAGTGAAGGTTCCGCCGTCAATGGTGAATGTGACGTCTCCCGTATGGCGGAAGGATTCCTGCCCCAGCCCGATGCACCACCTGGCGTCAGGCGAGCTAACCGAAGTTCCGGCCCATTCCCCCCCATGGATATTGACAATGTACGTCCCTGTCGTCTGGAACGCATCCGTCTTGTTACCGTCCCCCACCAGGCAGAAGCCATTGATCGCCCCCGCATTCTGGTCTACATTGAGCGTGATGTCGGCTGCCACGATCCGGTCCTGGTTGCTCCATCCCATCAATTGAGGATTTGTATTCAGCAGGGACGTTCCGGCCCCGATATTGATGACAAAGGAATTGGTCCCTCCCAGGGTGACGCCTCCAGTGGTACCCGCAACATTCCATAATTGCAGCTTCGTATAAGTTCCTCCTTCCAGATTGAGAACCCGGTTATAGCCGTCTTCATAGGTTCCGCTTTCCGTAATATCCGTTAAATAGATGTCACCGGGGGAATCCGCCTGAGTAACCGGGTCCCCAGCCGGCGGCGTAATCGTGTATTGGTCGTCGGCAAAGGAGATCGTCGTTTCCCCGTTGCCCGCTAACGTATAGGCAGACCATGACGGAGAAATGAAACAGGCCAGAAGAGCGGACAGGAGAGGGAGGGGCAAATGCGGACGCATAATTTTGTAACGTGTTGATAATTAACAATAAATTATATACCAGACTATATTGTCAGTAATAATTAACGGATTTAAAATCCGGAGTCAATGACAATTTTTAATGTCAAGTGCTTTAGGACAATTGAACGGATTGATGTGCAGGAAGAGAAGAAGAGTGGCAGTACAGGCGTCAAGTACGGTCGTTATCAATATTTTATTATATATCTGGTCTCATTAAGCAACATTTCCGGATTTTAAATCCGCGCGGATATTTCTCCCACTTCTTCCAGCAAGCGCGGCCTGCATGCAGGAAAAAGTGATTTCTTGTCTTGCATTCCCATGGGAGTGCCTGTATAAGCCTCCACGTCCCCGCCGCAAGGCAGGAACACAGCATCCAAGGTCACGGAGCGGTAGCTCAGTTCGGTTAGAGCGCCAGCCTGTCACGCTGGAGGTCGCGGGTTCGAGCCCCGTCCGCTTCGCCACCTTGCTTCAAAGAAACAGCCGCCTCCGGGCGGTTTTTTTGTGCCCGGAAAGTCCAGGACCCGGGAAACAGGCAGCCCGGTGGCAATGTTTTACTGGAAAAGGAGACCGGGACCCGGTAGAATGAGAACCAGCATTACAATCATGAGCATACTTTCGGACCGTCTTTCCGAGGAAATACTGCAAGCCCGCCAGCGCGTTTACACCGTTGGCGAACCGACTCCTCTTCAACGATTGAATCTGCCGGGCATCAAGGCCCCGGTGTACGCCAAAAGGGAGGATCTGGGGCCCATCCGGGCCTATAAATGGCGCGGAGCGTTCAATTGCATGGCAGCCCTGAGCCAGGAGGCGCGGGACAAGGGCATTGTAGCGGCCTCCGCCGGCAACCATGCCCAGGGCGTAGCCCTGGCGGCCAGCGTCCTGAACTGCCACGCCACCATTTTCATGCCCCGCTCCACGCCGGAAGTGAAGCAGACGGAGGTGCGCCGCCACGGCGGCAGGCACGTGAAGATCATGCTTCACGGAGACTGCTATGACGAAACGGCCGCAGCCGCCCACGAGTACGCGGAAACCCACGGAAGCACTTTTGTCCACCCCTATGACGACCTGGTGACCATGGCCGGACAGGGAACGCTGGCGGATGAAGTGGTGATGAGCGGGGAAGGCCCCTTTGACCGCGCGTACGTCGCCATCGGCGGCGGCGGACTGGCCGCCTCCGTAGCCTGCTGGCTGAAAAAGTTCTGGCCCCGCATCAAGGTCATCGGCGTGGAAGGCGTGGACCAGGCCTCCATGAAAACCTCCATTGAGCAGGGGCACCGGGTGAACCTGGATTACGTGGACGTTTTCTGCGACGGAACCGCCGTCCATATCCCCGGAGAATTGACCTACCCCCTTTGCCGGGAACTGATCGACGAGTTCGTGACCGTCACCAACAACGAGGTCTGCCAGGCCATCCGCGCCATGTGGGAATCCTCCCGCGTAGTGCCGGAACCCTCCGGGGCCATGAGCCTGGCGGGATTCCTGAAGCAATGGAACGAAGGTGAAGTGAAGCCGGAGGAAAAGAGCTTCGTGGTCATTTCCGGTGCCAACATGGATTTCACCCACCTCACCCAGATCGCCCGCCAGGCGGGCATCGGCAACCATGAAACGCGCTACCTGCGCATCTCCATGGATTCCAAGCGCGGCCAGGTGCTCAAGTACCTGCGCCACATCCCGCAGGATACCACGCTGGTGGACGTGCAATACGGCAAGACGGAGGGGAATACGCAGTACCCCGTGTTCGGCATCGCCGCCTCTGACGAGGATCTGGACACCATCCGCACGACGCTGAAGAAGAAGGGCATTGAGTTTGAGGACATCAGCGAGGATGACGACGTTCGCTTCCGCATGATTCACTACCAGGCGGAGCTGTGCGAACACCCCTTGTTCGTCCACATCGAATTTCCGGAACGCGCCGGAGCCTTCCTTGACTTCATGGAACGCATTGCGGACCTGGCATCCCTCTGCTACTTCAATTACACCTATACGGGGGAACGCGTAGGCCGCGCCCTGGTGGGCATGGAGTTTGAATCCGCGGAAGACCGGGAAACGGTACGGAAACGCATGGCCGGCTTCTCCAGGAACATCATCCGGGCCATCCGGGAGATTTCTCCGGAGGCCTTCCACCGGATTATGGGGAGTAAATAATTAATAGGGAAGAGTTAATATTCTCTAATCGCCAGTAACTATTACCTTTTATTATAAACTCTCCCCATGCTTCCCCCCATCATCCTGGCCTCCCAGTCCCCCCGGCGGAGCGAGCTGCTGGAGAAGGCCCGCGTGCCTTTCTCCATCGTCGTGCGGGATACGGAGGAATTGAAAGACGCCGCCCTGCCACCGCAGGAACTGTGCCTATATAATGCCAGGGCCAAGGCGGAAGCGGTGTTCCGGGAACATCCGGATTCCACCGTCATCGGCGCGGATACGCTCGTTTTTCTGGATAGGCTCCCCCTGGGCAAACCGCAGGATGAGGAGGAAGCCCGCTCCATGCTCCGCATACTTTCAGGGCGGACGCACCACGTCTGCACGGCAGCCTCCATCCAGTCCCCGCTGGGGGTGAAAGACATCGCCGTGCTGACGGAAGTCACCTTCCGGACACTGACGGAGGAAGACATACGCCGTTACATGGAGCTGGTGAACGTGATGGACAAGGCCGGATCCTACGCTTTCCAGGAACACGGGGAGATGATCATTTCCTCCGTGCGCGGAGATACGGACAACGTAATCGGCCTGCCCGTCAGGGAGGTGCTGGAATGCCTGCGGAGCTTGGGTTACTGAGCATTAAATGTACGTTTAACGCTCCTGCCTTCTTCATCAGGGATCCATTTTGCGCAGTTTCCAGCCAGACGGCGACTGGATTTCAACATTGGAGAGCATCTTGAGGGATCCGCTGGGGTTCCCTTTGTCGTTCAACAGCTCAATAGTTTTCTCTGCCTGGGGAGATACCCTGAATGATTTGTGGCCCAACCAAGTGACCTCTTTTCCGTTCTTGCCCAAAAAGACGGAGCAATCATCATTCAAATAAAGAATTTCATTCGCGGCGGTGTCCCCTTTAACCGTTTTCCACCGCCCAATAAAAGAGGCAATAACACGAACTGCGGAGAGTTCCTTTTGAATGGCCAGCGCTTCATCTATTTTACCGAGATTGGCGTACTTTTTCTGAATTTTAAGAAGGGCATCCAAGTAGGCCTTGTCCGTCTTTTTCCTTTCCTTCATTCTTTTAGACGCCACATTTTCTTGAATTTCCTTCATCTGTACGCCTACTTGAGGAGAAACTTTTTCCATCCGGGACAGTTCATCCCTGCCAACAAGTTCTTTGGCTGACAAGCGGTTCTCCAAATATTCCACGACTTTCTGCAGTTCCGCCGCAGAAGCGAAGTCATTCTTCGCGGCATATTTGTTCATGGAATCCCGATAGGCTTTCAATTTGGACGCCTCATATTTCTGATTAATGGAAGAAAGGATGTTCTCATATTGTTCCTTCAGTTTCCGGGCATCCGGAGGCAGGGATTGGGCGCTTACAGTGGCCCAGGAAATTATTCCCCACAAAATAATACAGCACAACTTATTCATTATAGATGCTGGATATAATATATCCAACATACAAAAATTCAAGAAAAAAGAATGATTTCCCTGCCGAGGATGCGGTTTCTCCGCAATCAAGAGGAATCATTTTTCCACCAGAAAACGGCTGAATTTGTTATAAAACGCCACGGGGAGCACGGCTTCTACCAGGGTGCCTTCCTCCACGTATTCCGTGGAGAGAACCTTCCCTTCACTGTGCATGGCGGCCGCCAGATCGCTGCGGGTATAGGGAATCAGGAACCGCGCGCGCCGGACGCGGCTTTCCAGCATTTCCACACAGGCGTTCAGCAGGTTTTCCACGCCATGCTCCTCCTGCACGGACATGGGCACCACCGTGCCGTTGAAGTGGGGCTTCAACAGGGTTTCCAGCGTGTGGCGTTCTTCTTCCGGCACAAGGTCCACCTTGTTCAGGACCACGATCATGGGCTTGTCGCCCGCGCCCAGCTCGCCGAGCACTTCCAGCGTGGTTTCATAATGGCGCACGGCTTCCGGATCGGAGGCGTCCACCACCTGCACCAGGAAATCCGCCAGCACGGCTTCCTCCAGCGTGGATTTGAAGGCCTCCACCAGACGGTGGGGAAGGTTGCGGATGAAGCCCACGGTATCCGTCAGCAGCAGGGGCTGTCCGTGAGGAAGCTCTATTTTCCGCGTCGTGGTGTCCAGCGTGGCAAAAAGCATATCCTTCGCCATGACTTCGGAACCGGATACCAGGGAAAGCAGGGAGGATTTTCCCGCATTGGTATAGCCCACAATGGCGGCCGTGGCTACGGCCTGGCGCTCCCGTTCCTTGCGCTGCGTGGCGCGCTGCCGGGTCACCAGAGCCAGTTCCTTCTGAATGGCTTCAATCCTGGCGCGCGCCAGGCGGCGGTCCACTTCAATCTGTTTTTCACCCTCCCCCCTGGCGGCTCCGCCGCCGCCCTTGCCTCCTCCGGAACCGCCGCCCTGGCGGTCCAGGTGGTTCCACATGCGGGCCATGCGCGGCAGGGAATACTGCATACGGGCCAGCTCCACCTGGAGGGTGGCCTCCCGCGTGCGGGCTCGCCGGGCAAAGATATCCAGAATGACCTCTTCACGGTCAATCACGCATTCATCAATCAGCCGTTCCCATTCGCGCTGCTGGGAGGGGGAAAGCATGTTGTCAAACACCACGCAGTCCGCCCGGCAATCCAGCGCCAATTGCTTCACCTCCTGGGCTTTTCCGGTGCCGCACAGGAATTTGGCGTGCATGTCCCGGGATTTGATGAGGTGCTTGCCTGCAATGCTGATGCCGAGGTTGGTGACAAGGTCTTCCAGCTCGTCCAGCATGGCCTGTTTTTCCCTGGCCTCGGAAGGGTCGAAGTAGATGGAAACGAGCATGGCCCGTTCCACCATTTCCGGCTTTTCACGAATTTCAAACATATTCAAGCAGTTAACGGAATTGCTTGCTGGAGGTGGGCTGGTAGTCCTTCAGCGCGAAGTCCGCGTGTTTGTGACAGTCACAACCGCATGAAGAGAGGATGCCGGCCACGCATGCCAGCGTCAAAAAGCTGATCAGTCTCATGCGGCTATGAGACCCGTACGGAGTACCCTAGGCAAGCAAATTTTATTTCATCACGCCTACTTTTCCGCAAAACCGGCGCAGGGTTCCTTTTCCAGACGGGACTTTTCCACCGTCGGCACGGCTTTTCCTCCCTCCTCCGGCCAAGAGCCTGCCGGAATCAATCCGATTTTTCACCGTCTTCCGGGGGCGTCTCCTCCGCGTCCAGACCGCTCATCCACAGGTTCCATCGTTCAATGAAGGCGCGGTCCATCTGGAGCAGCGCATTTTCCTGCTG
This sequence comes from Akkermansia muciniphila, assembly GCA_947624785.1. Lineage (GTDB taxonomy): Bacteria > Verrucomicrobiota > Verrucomicrobiia > Verrucomicrobiales > Akkermansiaceae > Akkermansia > Akkermansia muciniphila_F. The sequence goes on from CANQLV010000003.1 coordinate 143,245, forward strand.
GGCGGGGGAAATGGTTTCCGTCAGGCTGCCGAAAATAAGCAGCGGCTTGGAATACGTATCCGCCAGGGGGGAGAATTCCGCAGGCTGCTTCTGGCGGCATTCCCGCGCCAGGGCATACAGGGAGTTGAACGGAAGCTCGTTCCAGCTGACCTGGTACGCGTCACTGCCTTCCCGGCCGTCCTGCGGCTCCACGGTCAGCAGATGCCCCTTCATCCCTGTCAGGCGCACCTTGGAGCCGTCTTTCAGCACCAGTTTTTTTCCAGGCCTCTTTTCCAGGAGCGCGGGCAGGATTTTCTCCATACGGGTGAACAGCGGCAGCATTTGCTCCGTCATTTCCCGGCGCACGGCCAGCCTGGCCCTGACGGCGGGGGAGGAAATAACCTTTTCCGCCCCGCCGTAAACGGCGGAGGCCTTTTCAAAGTCCCCGGTTTTTTTCATGACGTCCGCAGCTTCCCGGCAAACGTCTTCATAGCTTCTGGACTGGGCGGCCAGCAGGGTTTCCTTTTTCTTTTCCTCCTCCAGCGCTTTTTGCCTTTCCTCCTCCTTTTTCCTCTCAGCCATCTTCACGGCTTCCGCCGCCTCCCAGTCCCGGGCTGTCTGGTACTGCATTCTCAAATGGTCCAGCATTTCTTCCAGCGCGGCATAGGCCGGGGGCATCGCAGGCACTTCCCCGATCATCATCTGTTCACGCAGGAAGTCCGCGGCGGAGCGTTTGGCCTCCACTTCCGCCACCGTCTTTTCCGGCATGTCCTGAAGGCGTTTCAGGCGTTCATACTGGTCCGTATATCTCTTGAGGTTGTTGAGCCACGCGGAAGCCAGCTCACGAACGTTCCTGTCCCGGTCGTCCGCCGCATCGGCCGCCACCCGGTCCAGAAAAGCTCCGTATTCCGGCCATTTACCGGCAAAGTACCAGGACTTCAGCGCCATGCCCACATAGTAATGCACGGCCAGATCGGAGTTGGAACGCAAGCCCGGCATTCGGGAAGACCAGTCACCGGAGCTCAAGTACATGACCAGGTTGCCGACGTCTCTGGAGCGTTCCAGTTCCGCAGGGTCCTTGCAGGCCTCCACCTTCCTGCCCAATTCTTCCAGGCGCTCCACCCCTTCCGGAAACTGGCCGCGCGCCCACATGCACAGGACCTGGTTCAGACCGGCCCAGAGAGAGGTGGAAAGGGGGCAGTCCGGCTGGTCCGCCAGGTCCCCGAACATGGCGGCGGCTTTCACCAGGTCGCCCCGGTTCAGGGATTCCTGGGCTTCATTGAACAGCTTGCCAAAGCGGATGCTGCGCTCCAGCCGCGATTCCGCCGCAGCCGTGTCTTCCGGGGTCGTACCCGTTCCCGCCGTAGGAGGAAGCGCCATAGGGGGAGTTCCGGGGGAAGGGGCCCTGCCCTTCTGCCATGCCGCCCAGCCCCAGATGCCCAGCCCCAGCGCCACCACGGAGGCAACGGAGGAGATGACGATGATGCGGCATTTCCTGCGCCGGGCGCGCCGCGCCTCCGCCGCGCGCCGTTCCGACCAGGTGAGGCCGGATTCCTGCATGGCCCGGGTGTATTCCTCCAGGGCCTGTTCCACGGCATCCATCAATTCCGGATAGGAGGAGAACCTGTCCTCCTTGTCAAAAGCCATCAGCCTGTCCACAATGAAGCAGGTCATCGGGGAGACGTCATTCACCACCTGTTCCAGGCGGGGAAGGTTTTTCTTGGTCTCCAGAAGGACATCGGAAGACTGGGAAGCGTCCACGCGCGGAGGCGCGCCCACCAACAAATGGTACATGGTAGCTCCCAGCGCGTACATGTCCGTCCGGAAGTCTTCTTCTCCCCTCAGCAGCGTTTCCGGAGCGGCGTAATAGGGGGTGACCCATATTTCTCGCTCCACGTCGGATTCACTGTGCAGCAGGGAGAGGCCGAAGTCCACGATCTTGGCGACTCCGTCGGGAGACTGGAGAACGTTGGCGGGCTTGATGTCCCTGTGCATGAGACCCGCGTTCCAGGCGGCGTCCAGGCCGCGCACGATATCCAGCGTCAGGCGCAGCGCCTTGTCCTCCGGCACGCGTTCTTCCGCGGTAATCAGGGCATCCAGGCCGCTGCCCTCCACCAGTTCCATGGCAATGTAAAAAAGGCCCTGGTCACGACCCACGGCGTAAATCTGCACCAGGTTTTCATGGGAGACCCGCGCCATGATCTGGGCCTCCCGTTCAAAGCGTTCACTGCGCAGGGCGTCCCCGGCGTAAGTGTCATTCAGCACCTTCAGGGCCACTTCCCGGCCCAGCACGGTATCTTCCGCCCGATACACCACGCTCATGCCGCCTTTTCCCAGCTTTCCGGTAATCCGGTAGGGCCCCATGCGCGTTTTCACGCGCGTCAGCGCCTGGCAGCCCGGACAGATGGCGTTGGCATACGGCGGCAGTTGGGAGACGTCCATGGCCTGCCCGCATTCCGGGCAATGAACGATGTTGTCTTGCTGGGGGGTCATGAACGCAGGGCGTCGGGGCGGGAATCGGAAAAGGGAGGCGCGGGAATCCGGCGCGGCGGAGGCTGTTCAGCGCATCCGGAAAAAGTCCCCCTCCTGATATGAGCAGGGAGGAACCCCGTACAGGGCCCCTCCCGCAAATTTCATTCCGCCTGTCAGGCGAGGGCCGGCAGGGAAGCGGCGGCTACGGCCTGGCCGTGGCGCTTGGTCTTTTCATCCGGCACGCGGAGCTGGATTTTCAGCCCGGGGAATTCGGTGCGCAGCACTTCCTCCGCCTTGTCAATGATGATCTGGCCACCGTCTCCGGAAGCCACACGGCCCAGGAAGAGCAGGTTGCGGATGTCATAGAACCTGGCGTAGTGGGCAATGGCATAGCCGAAGTGCACGCCGATGGTTTCATAAATCTTGCGGGCGCGTTCGTCGCCTTCCGCCATGGCGGCCTGAACCTTCTTGAGCTGTTCCGGGAAGGGCATGCCTTCAAACTGGAAACCGGCGCGGGGAGCCAGACGGGCCACGGCCTGCTGGGAGAAGTAGAGGGCGCCTACGCCCATGTCCTTGGACCATTCGTCCACGCCGCCTTCTTCCGAGTAATCCACGGGAGCGAAGGCCAGTTCATTCAGCCAGGGCTTGATATGGCCTTCCGGGTCCACGTAGCCGGCGGCCTCGGAGGTGCCCATGGCTACGCCGAGCACGGCGTTGTCATTCATGCCCATGGCTCCGGCGAGGGCGGTGACTTCACCGTCGTTCACCACTTCAAAGGGGATGTTGTTCCACTTTTCCTTCTGGAGGGTGCGGAACACCTTGCCGAGGGTCTTTTCAATGTCTTCCTGGCTGACGCCGCGGAACAGGGAGGAGGTGCGCACCTCGCTGTTGATGATGACGCCGGCGGAGGAACCGCCAATGGCGTCCACCCGCGGAAGGTGGGCGGCGGCGCGTTCCAGGGAGTCCTGGATGCCTTCAATGTGGTACTGGGGGTCCTTCTGGAAGTAGGGGTCCCAGACCACTTCTTCGGAATATACCACTTCTCCGTTCACCACGGCGGCGCACTTGCGATCGGAACCGCCCAGGTCGAAGCCGATGCGGTAGCCGTCCAGATTGCGGCCCAGGGTCATGGAGCCGGAGTATTCCTCAGGCAGTTCTTCCACGGACACCTTTTTCACTTCAATGGGGGAGCCGTAAATCTTCTTGCCGATGAAATCCCAGTCGAATTCGCGGGCGCCGCCCTTGCAGTAGCGGGAGGCCAGCATGTCCGCAATGGCGTCATCCCCGGCGACGAGGATGATGTTGCCGCCCTTCTGCCACAGCAGGAATTTCACAATGCGTTCCACATAGGTCTCATTCAGGGCAACGTTTTCCCCGGTGTGGGGAAGAAGCTTGCCGGACCAGCGGAAGCAGGTCCCGTCATTGCGGGTCAGGGCGATGTCCACTTGATGAGAAGCGGGATCGGCGGCGGCTTTGGCCTCAAAGGCTTGATTCCAAAGAACGGCCGGCACGAAGCCGGGGTCCAGCACAGGCGTGATTTTGGGTTGAATATTCATGGCAATAATCCGTTGGAAACGTAGCATACCCGCTTTTCCTTGAAAAGTATTCATTCCCCTCCTTCATGTTTTTTTTTGCGGAGTGCGGGCCGATAGCTCACTTTCTGCTGGAAAATCACCGTGTTTTCACTAAAGAAGCAGGTGTCCTTCTTCCGGCGTGGCGCTCCGGAAGGGCGGCCTATTCCACGCATACCTGTTTCATGAATGAATTAACGGACCAGCTTATTACCCTGTTCTCCTCCGCCCTGATTGCCGTCATGCTCATCGCCGTGGCAGTGGGCATCTTCCGCCAGGCCCAGGCGCCGAACATCCAGCGCCCCCTGAAATGGCACATCCCCGTGGACCATCTGGACATGCTGGACATCGCCATGTGCGGCATCATCGTCCTGTACTTCAGCCTGGGGGCCCTGATGGCGGCGGCCACGCCACCGGGGGCCTCCGCACCGCCCACCACCACAAACATGGAGCTGGACGGCTACAAGATTTTCAACGGCACCTGCCTGAACCTCATCCTGGCCTTCGTCCTGCTGGTGCGCATGTTCCACACGGGCAGAATGGAGGCGCTGGGGCTGAAAAAACATTCCCTGAAAGCCCTTCTCTATGCTCCCGTGGCGGGCTACCTGCTGGTGCTGGCCATCCACTTCCTGCTGGACAGGGGGGGCCTGTTCCAGTGGATTGAACAGGTCACGCACGCTCCGGCGGAGCAGTCCATCGTCTCCGTGCTGCGGCATTCCAGCGATATTCCCCTGATTGTGGTCATTTGCTTCAGCGCGGCTATCGCGGCCCCGCTGGTGGAGGAACTCATTTTCCGCGGCTACCTGTACCCGATCATGAAAAAGTACACGGGCGCCTGGTTTGCGCTGGTCACCACGTCCCTGCTCTTCGGCATCATCCACGTCAGCCTGGTGCCTTTCATTCCGCTGGCCGTCTTCGGGGCCATCCTGGTGCTGCTGTACGAATACACGGGTTCCATCTGGACGCCCATCATCGCCCACTGCATTTTCAATACCGCCACCCTCATCAACATCCTGTATCCCGGTGTTCTCCTTCCCTATGGAACCTGATCCCACCATCCGGCAGACGGGGGAGGACGCACTGGTGGCACGGCTCCTGCCCCTGATGCCCTCCAACGCCTCCCTGGTCACGGGACCGGGAGACGACTGCGCCGTGGCCCGGAGCTCCGGAAACCGTCAATTGCTCCTGAAAACGGACTGCGTGGTGGAAGGCATGCACTTCCTGCCCGGAACGGATCCTGAACTGATCGGCAGGAAGGCGCTGGCACGGGCCGTCTCAGACATAGCGGCCATGGGCGGCACGCCCCTTCACGCGCTGGTGACCCTTTTCGTGCATGCGGACCGCCCCGTCCCCCAGGTGGAAGGGATTTACAGGGGCATGGGACGGCTGGCACGGCAATTCGGCATCAGCATTGCCGGAGGGGAAAGCTCCGGGCTGCCCGGAGACGGCCTCATCATCAGCGTGGCCCTGACCGGAGAGGTTGCGGAAGGGAACGCCGTCCTGCGCAGCACGGCGCGCGCGGGAGACCTGGTCGCCGTCACGGGCGTGCTCGGCGGCAGCTTTCCCACGGGGCACCACCTTTCCTTCATGCCACGGGTCAGGGAGGGCGGCGTACTGGCCGCCTCCGGCCTGGCTACAGCCATGATGGACCTTTCCGACGGGCTGGGAACCGACCTTCCCCGGCTGGCGAAAGCTTCCGGCCTGGGCTTCCGCATTCATGAAGAGCTCCTTCCCGTGCGCCCGGGTTTCACCGCGGCGCAGGCCATAGGCGACGGGGAGGATTACGAACTGCTGGCCACGTTCCGTCCCGGCGACCGGGAGCGCGTTGCACGGCTGGCCGCGGAGCATTTCCCGGAAACGCCCTTTACCGTCATCGGGGAAATGACGACGGAACCTTCCTCCGCCCTTCCGTCAGGCTACAGGCATTTCAACTAGCCGGATAAGGAAAAAACGGACCGGAAGCTGGCAAAAGACGCCTGCGGAGTTATTCCGCCGCCTTTTCCTCCTCCCTCTCCCGCCGCATGTAGGGCAGGAGCTGTTCATACGTGTCCTTGCCCATGTAGCGCTTGATGGAACGTTCCGGTGACTTGAAAATGTCCACCAGGATCAGGCAGTCCAGCACATCGCCGAAATGCTTGTCCACGCTGAAGGACAGGATTTTCCCGTTCAGCTTCAGGTACTGGCGCAGCAGCACGGGAATTCCTTTGCCATCCTCCTCAATGTCCGCCACGAGCTGGGAGAGCCCCTGGGCATCCGTCAGGCCGATGGGCAGGATGCAGGATTCCGACCTTTTCAGGTCCGCCTTGCGCGGCGGATTGTAGGCCTTCACCTCATGTACCAGCACGGAGTCCATTTCATGGGCTTTCAGGTAGGAGACGATGAGGGCGCGGGAAAGGTTGGTGTAATCACGGGAGATGCTCACCGTACCGAACAGGTAGCGGTAATGGTGGTTCCGGGCCATGAACTGGCCGATGCCCTCCCAGATGAAGCCGAGGGCCAGCGGCCTTTTCTGGTATTCCGGCACGATGAAGGCGCGCCCCATTTCCAGGGAGCGGTCCAGCACCTTCAGGGCGGCGGGGGAAAAGGAGAAGTATTCCCCGTTGTACAGGCCTTTCACGCCGTAGCGGGCAATGATCTTGTCCGTCTCTCCCATGCGGTAGGCACCCACAAGCTTCCGGTGGGTGCGGTCCCACAGGAACAGGTGCTTGTAGTGGTTGTCATACGTGTCCAGGTCGCACGCCTTGCCGGAGCCTTCCCCCACCTGGCGGAAAGTGTATTCCCGCAAGCGCCCTATCTCAATCAGGATGTTGGGGATTTGCAGGGCGTCCGCCACGTACACGTCCCAGTCCCCGTTCTCCTGGCGCGCGTGCAGGCATTCCGGAGGCAGAGCGTCAATCTCCGCCTGCATGTCCTGCACGGAAACGGGAGGAATCAGCGCGGCCATCTTCGCCTTGCGGTCCTTTTTATGCACATGGGGCCGGCGGCTCTTTTCATAACTCTTGCCCAGCAGGTAGGTGCGCAGGCGCAGATGGGAAACCATCGCCTCATCGGAATCATACTGCATGAGCTGGCTGAACGGGATGGGCCTGCCCACCACGATGCGGTGCGTGCTGCGGCCGTCCCTGCCCACTTCACGGGGGAGGAAGGCCACGCGCGCCTTGCGGTTGATGAGGGAAACGCCCTGGAACAGCAGGCTGTTGCGCCCTGGAAAATGCACGGGCACCACCGTCGCCTGCGTCATGCGGATGATGGCGGCGATGTTCGCGTTCCACGGATCGTCCGTCACCCTCTTGTGGGCCAAGGAAAAGCTGGAGGCCGTGCCGGCGGGGAAAATGCCCAGCACGCCGCCCTTCCGCAGCCAGGAGATCATCTTGCGCATGCCGGAAAGGTTCTTGCGCTTGGCGTTTTCATCCTCGTAAACGTCCACCTTGATGAGCCAGGGCTCCAGTTCCTGGCACAGGGAAAGCTGCTCGTTGGCCAGGATGCGGACGTCCTCCCTCACGCGGGTGAGCAACTCCCCGAACATGATGCCGTCCGACAGGCCGTGCGGATGGTTGGCGACCACGACCACCGGTCCCTTCTTGGGGATATTTTCCAGGTCCCCCGGACGAAGCTGCAATTTCAGGTTCAAGTGCCTGGAAGCAAGCTGGAAGAAATTTTCCGGGGAGCCGGACTCCTTGTCGCGCACGATTTTGTCGTACGCCTTATTCAGGCGCTCCAGGCCCAGCAGCTTTTCAGCGGACGCCGCCACCAGCGAAGGCAGACGCGTGTTTTCGTCCAAAATGTCTCGGATGTCCACCATCTTCGGGCGTTTGAGCTGGGCCATGCCCCGCTGTATAACGGATTTACAGGAAAAAGTGAAACTCTTTTTGCAGGGCCGCCCGGAACGCAGTCTTGATTTCCACAAGGCGCAAAGTTACAATCCAGGCGGCTTTAGCCCCCATTTCCAACATAGAAGACACTCATGCACCCAGCCATCGCCATTGACGGCCCCGCCGCATCCGGAAAATCCACCGTCGCCAAGCTCATCGCGGACCGCCTCGGCTACACGTTCATCAATACCGGGGCCATGTACCGGGCCGTTACCTGGTACATGCTGGAACAGGGCATTGATCCGGCGGATACGGCCGCCGTGCTGGCCGCCCTGCCCTCCGTTCCCCTCTCCTTCGGCAAGGACGGCAGCCGCTCCGTGGTCCTGTGCGGGGAACGCGTGCTGGATGAAGAACTCACGCGCCGGCAGGTTAACGACCACGTCTCCACCATCGCGGCCATTCCGGAAGTGCGCACGTTGCTGGTGGAACGGCAGCGGGAATACAACCGCCGGGAACCCGTGGTCATGGAAGGCAGGGACATAGGCACCGTGGTTTTTCCGGACACGCCGTTCAAGTACTTCGTCACCGCCTCCGAGGAAGTGAGGGCCGCCCGCCGCGCCGCGGAAGGCCTGACGGACTCCATCGCGGAACGGGACCGCAAGGATTCCTCCCGCGCCACGGCCCCGCTGGCCCAGGCTCCGGACGCCCTGCTGGTGGACACGTCAGACATGGCCATCGACCAGGTCGTCCGTTTCATCACCGACAACATTCAACAAAAACTCTCCGCCAGATGAACTCCTTCTACTGGGTTTTCTACACGCTCTTCAAAAGCATTTCCAAAGCCTTCTTCTCCTGGAAAGTCGTCAACCGGGAAAAGCTCATCGAAGACGGCCCCGTGCTCATCGTCAGCAACCACCAGAGTTTTCTGGACCCGCCCATGCTGGGCATCTCCTATGAGGACGGCATCTATTTCTTTGCCCGCAAGACCCTGTTCCAGGGCATCTTCAAATGGGCGCTTCCGCTGTGCCTGGCCATCCCGATCGACCAGGAAAATCCGGATGCCGCCAGCCTCAAGCACGTCATCCGCCTGCTGAAATCCGGCAAGCGCGTACTCGTGTTCCCGGAAGGCTCCCGCACGCCGGACGGTGAAATCCACAACGGCATGGGGGGCATTGGCCTCATTCTGAGCAAGACGAAAGTTCCCGTGCAGCCCCTGCGCATCAGCGGAGCCTATGAAGCCTTCCCCATCGGCGCCCGGTTCCCCAAACTCCACCCCGTTACCGTCACCGTGGGTGACCCCATCCCCTTTACTCCGGCGGAACTCAACGCCAGGGGAAAAGAGGCGTACCAGCATTTGACGGACAGGATCATGGACGCCATCCGCGCCCTTCCTGCGGAATAAGCCCTCCTTCCCCGGCCCCATGATCTCCAGGCTGAAATTAATGGACTTCCGCTGCTACGGAAGCTTCTCCTGGCAGATTCCGCAGCAGGGGGCCATCATCCTGGGAAACAACGCCCAAGGAAAAACCAGCCTGCTGGAGGCCGTCTGCTTCCTGCTGCGCCTGCAATCCCCGCGCACCGCCCGGCCCGGACCGCTGGCCGCCCATGGGAAGCAGGTTTTCGGCATCCGCGGAGAATTGCCGGGGCAGGCCCGGCGCATCCTGTGGACCCCGGACGCTCCGGACCTCCGCGTCAACGGAGAGCCGCGCAAGGACCAGCGCAGTTATTTGGCGGACAGCTACCCGGTTGTATGGATGGGCAATGACGATCTTTCCCTGGTGCAGGCCGGGGCGGACGCCCGCCGGAAATACATGGACTTTCTGGGCAGCCAGTGGCACCCCGGCTACAGGCTGGCACTTTTCAGCTACCGGAAGGCGCTGAAAACGCGCAATTACCTGCTCAAGCACAGGCACAGGGACAAGCTGCAGCTGGACGCCTACACGCGCCAGCTGGCCCTGCACGGCACGGAACTGAGAAACCTGCGCTCCAGCCTGCTGACGCTGCTGGCCCCCCACATCACCCTGGCCTACCGCAGCATCGGCGGACGGGAGGAACAGGTGGCCGTGGCCTACCGCGCCTCAGAGGAAGAGGACCTGTATGAACGGCTGTGCGCCGCCGTGGACCGGGACATCCGGTACGGGCAAACCCAGAACGGCCCCCACCGGGACGATCTGGACATCACGCTGAACGGCAGGAGCGCCGCGCAATTCGCCTCGGAAGGGCAGCAGCGCACCATCGCCATCTCCATGAAGCTGGCCCAATCCTCCCTGCTCACGGAAGAAACGGGGCATACGCCCATCCACCTGGTTGACGACGTTTTCGGGGAGCTGGACCCCACACGGCGGGTGGCCTTTCTGCAATCGCTCCCGGCAGACGCGCAAAGCCTCATCACCACCACCCATCTGGACTGGCTGCACGATACCCCGTGCCCCCTGCCGGCCTTCCGGCTGGAGGATTCCACGCTCAAACCGCTCTAAACAATCCACCGGGAATCACGACAAACAAGAATTCACCCCGGCGGCGGTTCCGGCACGTTATTCCTCTACCCAGACGTTCAGTATCTCCACGATGTACATCTTGTGGAAATCCCCCGCGGCGTACCACTCCGGCACAATGGTCTTATCCAGAAAGGCTTCCGGATTGAGGGCTTCCGCATACAGCTTGCGGCATTCCAGCACCAGGCGCGCTTCCGTAAAACTCACGTTGCCGTTCTCCGTTGCATACGGCGTCAGTCCGGAGGCGGCCACCTTGTCCGTATCCCGTCCGCTCGTGGTGCCGCAAACGGTCAGAGCCTTGTGGTACTCATGGCTGAAGAAGGAAAGCGTGAACTCCTCCCCGGCCTCAATGAAGCCGAAGGTATGGCGCTGGGGACGGATAACCACGAACGCCACGGGCTTCTTCCACATGAAGCCCAGGCCGCCCCAGCTGGCCGTCATCATATTGAAATGCTCCGGCGCTCCCGCCGTCACCAGCATCCAGTCGTGCCCGATCAGCTGCATGGCGTTGTCCCGAATATCTTTTGGATCTATCTTTTTCATCGCGGTCCCTAACGTTCGTTCGCGTACCATCCTACACCTCCCCGCCCATATGTCAAAGCCGCGGCGCGGCTGGGATGACGCATGGGAGAGATACATCAATTTAGAGGAACCGAAGCCTTGGAAGTCTGCTTCAACAACAATGCATCCAGACTTTTAGCTACAGGCAGAACAGATATATTCGGAATAGTCGTCACCACCATGACAGCAGTCGTTCCCCGGACAAAATAAACAGCTGCATTTTCACTATTCGGAATGATCACTCCTGAAGGAGACAATCTTGGCTGAACCCCCAAATCAAAATCCCCCACCTTCCCTGGATGGAACACAGTAAAAGAACGGGCATCCTCGTCACTCAAATATTTCTGATTATAAGTTCGGTATATTTCTACATTAGGAGATTGGTAATTGAAAAAACGGAATCTGACCATCATACCTTTGGCCAAATCAGGACTTTCCATTTCTCCTGCGGCAACAAGCAAAAAACCATTATCACGGGAAATTAGAGCAACCCACCCCTGGGCTTTCTTATCTACTATTATCTTTTGATCTTTGGCCCACTTTCCAAGACATGACAAAGGCAGTCTGCAAGTTAACTTCCTGTTTTCAACCACTGGATCACGAAAATTAATAATCCGGCATTTCTCCTTCCACCATTTCCAATCTCTTTCCGGAGTAGCAACGATGGAATAAAACCAAGCAGAAAGCCCCAATGTTCGATCTTCCTGCTTGCGCCGCTCCGAGCGCTCTTTCCACTTCCTTTCCATTTCTTCCTGTTGAGACTTCCTCCATACCGCCGCCCGGTCAGGTTGAAATTTTACTTCATCCTTTTTAATGTTCCGAACTACTAAATTAATGGCTTTTACTAAATCTTCACGGGAATCAGGAACATTCTGCTTCATGCTGAAAATCATTCCCACAAAATTACCTTCACACCACAACAATGGACTACCGTCTAAAAACATCTGCCAACTATCCCGGCTATAAAAACGATGCGTAATGCCTTTTCGAAGTAACCCTGCCCCAAGCCCTTGCGACAACAGCTGATACACAGCCTCCTGCCGGACTTGTCCTAAGGAACATGGAGGACGGATAAAACGGGCGGTCATGCGACCCAGACGCCTACCTGTACTGTTTTGTACAATGGTATAATACCGTAAGCCATAAGAATCCTTATTGCCCAATTCTATTGAAAGTAAAACATCCCCGACAAGAAGTCCATTCAAACGATCATCCTTCCAAACATAATCCGTCACTGGAGTTCGGTCCAAAATACCTATATCCCAACGTTTTAAAAACGGCTGAACCCTCTTTTCCAGTATATATTCCTTTTGTTCTTCTTCTGTCAGAAATTTTCTTACTTTAATTTTCTCCTCTCCCTGATTTGACTCTGAACCTTTTCCCAACGAAATCCCGGAAAGAAAGGTTATACAAAAAATACTGATGATAATACATTTAATCATTTGAGTATCTCCGTTGGACACTGTTCAAAGGAAGAAGAACAGTAAAAATTTCTCCTTCATCTTCCATACCTTCCTTTACGGGATCTTTAAACGTCAATTTAAAATAGGCATCTTCCTTCTTTCCCTGGGCCGGACCTATGGTAGGATCAAATATTGCACCACTTCCATCTTTAATTACCGCATGAGTCTCCATCTGTGCCGGACCCTCACCTTTCTCCAAACCGACTACTTTCTGCCCGTTACACAATAGCGGCCCACAATATTGGGTCAGTTCGCATGATATGCCAATGAGCCGACCCAACGCACACAGCACAGCAGCTTGGTCTGTGCAATTAACATACTTTCCAGAACGTAATTCATAATATCCTTCTACATCCACACCCACTCCCTTATTTTCAATATAGGCATACTTGGGCAGCAGCAATTTATCATAGGGATCTTTAGAGTCTGAAATATAAATACAGCCATGAGATGAAAATAAATACTGAGTCATTTTATTTAAAATTAAAGTCTCTTTTGATTGTCCTTTGCACCCCATATCTTCCATAATAAATTCAAGGATTGCAGCCGATGCATAAGATTTTTTAGTGTCTGCTTCCTTATTTGTTTTTACCCAAGGTAAAATAGGCCCTTTTTTGAAGATTACAAAACCTTTTTCACTAAATATAGTCGTATATATCAGTGTATCTTTGGAGAGCTTCGTGCCATGCAATTCCGTTATCTTCCAATCCCATTTTTGGGCACCTGATTTTAATGTCTGCCCAAGTTTTTTTTGGGCAACAAATTCATTTCTCTCTTTTTTCGTATCAAATTCAGCTTCTTCTAAATCACCAAGAAGATTGTTTGTTTCAGCATCTTCTGCAGAAGCCTTGATTTTCCCCAAGGTCAACATCTCCGGCAGCAGCGATAACTTTACTTGGACATCAGGAACAGTCCCCGTCTGAAATAAGAATGGACGCGAACACGCCATTTCTTTCGCCCACTTCGGACCTTCTTCAAAATTTCCAATATGTTCCCCAATGTCTAATTTGGTAGCAGCATTTTCTCCCAAATATATTTTCTCAATCTCTATCTTGGGAGTAGCAAAATGAGCCTCTGCCTCATATTCCTTCTCTTTATCTTCTCCTGGAAAAGAAATATAACATGTAACAGTTAAATCTCTTCCCCAGTCAGCTTCATCAATAGGAATCTCACAATATTTCTGATCCTGATAATCTTGAAGATTAAAATCTTTTAAACCCGTAACAATCCATCTAATACCTGTTTCCGGATCATCCAACCATTCATTTTCCGGAGAAGGGTCTCTTGGTCCATATAAATCATACGTAATAGAGGTCTCAGTATCCTCTTTTTTGTCAGGAAGCACAATATCCATTTCCTGATTGGTACAATTGATCTGATCAGCATCACGCGCTTCTAACCAAAACTGTTCCCGATCAGGCTCTTCAGCCTGAACTAACATACAACCAAGTATAAATGGTAATTCAAAATAAATGTATTTCATTGTTTTAATGTCGATATGATTCAGGAAGATAATCCTTCCAATCCTTTTTCTGAGCTTCCAGTTTCAATACTTCTTTAACGGGAAGATCAATCACTCTTGGACTCAGAGGACAGCATTCCCTGGAACGCAAAATGCTGTATTTCTCCTGTTTTCTGTACCAATCCTGCAGCATCATTTCTGCAAATTCTTCATGCTCACCATGGTTCCATATCCTTAACTGCCAACGCCATGATCTTAGCAAGGGATGATCCTCCTGTTGCAAAAAAGCGTGTGCAAATCTATATGCCTCCATCAAATCTTTCCTGCTTTTACAGAGCCTGGAATGGCTGAAGGGCGCGTTATTAAAGGCATTCCCCCATAACCGAACGGCTTCCATGGGCAATTCTTGTAAATCACATTTCGATAAATCAGGAAAATCCGGGTAACAGTCTGAATAACGCCCCACTCCCGTATAACACAATTTTTTTTCAGGAGAGCCATTTTCATGCCATTTGCTTAAAAAAACTCCATTCAAAATGGTATTAAACGAATGATTTCTACCTACCTTCACCAAGAAAGTCCGGGGACCCTGGAGAAGGAAATTTTTATAGACACCGGAACCGGACATAGAAAAAACTCTTGTCCTCGCAAGAACAGGATAAGAAAAGACATCTGCCAAATCCTGTTCCGTTACTTGCCTGAAAAGAGATTTGTCCCCTGAACCGCGACTTCGGATTTTCTTCATCAACGGAGTCCCATCTCTCACTTCAACCAAAAAATCTCTGTATCCGTTTTGTCCGATTTTCCCATTAGGATTAAAGAAATATAACGACATGAGATGAGGTCCCTCCGGAACTCTTACGAAAGCCCATACATCCGGTCCATCAAAAGAAGCATCATAAGCTTCTCCATGATCATCCCATTCCGCTTCCGTCCGTGCAGCATCATACGGACAATACAGGACATTGACATTCTCCGGTTTGTTCACCCAGTGAACCCAATGTCGCAGTCCGTCTTTTTTCCCTTTGTTAGGCCCCATGATACCACGCACCTCATAATTAAAATCACGGCCTTCCCGTGTTTCATCAAATTGAAACACCACATTGCCTTTTGGAGCATTTGCAGAACATAAAATGGCATATCTTCTTCCATACCTTTGGCACCAATCTCCCCGTGTATCCCAATCTTCAGACCAAAAAAAGGCTTTGGGAACAGCGTCTCCCCTGAGAGAAAGCTCCGCATCTTTGGCACGTTTTAAAATCATTGATCCGGAAAGAGGTTTTCTGGGTAACGGATGGGAGGCACTTTCCTGAGAAATGGGCACCGTTTTGGACTGTTCCCCTGTCATCCCAATTTTTAAGAAACCGGCTCCATAAGTAGCTGCATAAATATTACCTGATGGCATTCTCACAAAACGAGTTATCCATTTGGAGCCCTCTTTTTTCTGAGATTTCAGTACCTTTTTTTTAATTTGCAATGACCTTGTGTCCAATAAAACAGCCCCATATTTTCTGAACCCTACCCATAATCCTTCCCTGGCAAGATGGAGGGCCGTCACATAATCTTCTGGAAGAATAGCAGGGACAGGAGACGCCTGTAGCATAGGAGCAACATATCTCTCCTTCGGCAATTTCCCAAATACCCCCTTGTTTTTTCCCTGATAGTCGCGTCCGCGCAAAAATACCCACTGCCTGGCCTCCCTCCGTGCTATCCCGGAGGAAGTTGCCAACCAAACTGATTTTCCTGTACATACGATATCATTGCACAAATTGGATGCCAATCCAAGACCGTTAGCCTCTCCCGGCTGTCTTATTTTCTGATCCCTGTCCCAAAACCATCGGGACTGTTCAAGGCCCCACTTTTGATAACCGCTTTTTTCCAATGATATTCCAACACCTCCGCATTGGTAACCTGCATACATGGTGCCCTCTTCATCAAAAGCAATGGAATTGATTTGGTCCGAATACAAGCCGTCTTCTCGCGTCAGGTCAGTCCAGCTATCCTTGACGGAATCATACAACGTCAAGCCTCCTGAAGTAGCCAAAGCCACTACTCCATTCTTCTTATTTACTTCAATATCAAAAATTCGCTCACCTATTGGCCCATCAACTTGCGTGTATTGACGCCACAATTTCCCATTCCAAACTAATACCCCTTCATGATCCGTGCCAATCCAAATGCGTCCCTGCCCATCTTCCGCCAAAGCATAACAATTTTTTATTTGTTTTGGAAATCCTCTAGAAACCATGTTTTCCCATTGAATTGAGCTAACGGACTTTCTCCACACACCTTCTCCTTCCGAAACAACCCATACCTGACCAATGGAATCTACGATGGCATCCATGATATAAGAAACTGGACAATTCTCCATTCCTTCTTCCATTTTCCCAAGAATTTGCATTTCATTCTCTCCATGGGCACTACAGCAAAAACAGCCGATGGAAAGAAAAAAAACAATTCGCGAGAATTCTCTGATCACAACTCAAGCTAGAAAAATTCATTATTTTCATCAAGCTTTAAATAAAATTTAAAAAAGATTTCTTTTAAAAAATCCGGTTCTTCTTCCTTCCGTTTGGAGTTGATTTTCCGGCATGGCGGCCCTAGCATTTCCGGGATGAACTACACCGCGCTGGAAGACAAACTGGGGTACCGTTTCAAAAACCCGGACCTGCTCGTGCAGGCCCTCACCCACCCCAGCACGGACAGCAAGCCGGAAACGCGCCGGACATACGAACGGCTGGAATTCCTGGGAGACGCCATTTTACAGCTTGCCGTTACCCAGTACCTTTACCACCACATGCCCCAGTCTCCGGAAGGGGAGCTGACCCAGTTGCGCGCCCGCACCGTCAGCCGCGCCAATCTGGGCAAATACGGCTTCATCCTAGGCCTGGATTTGTACATTTCCCTGGGAAAGGGGGAGGAACGGGCCGGAGGACGGGGGAAAAACTCCATCATCGCCAACACGTTTGAATCCGTCTTCGGGGCCATGTCCCTGGATTCCGACTATGAAACGGCCAAGGCCGTGGCTCTGCGCGTTCTTCATGAAGCGCTGGACTCCGCGGCCAGCCACCCCAAGGAAATCAACCCCAAGGGGGAACTCCAGGCCATTCTTCAGGACATCCTGCCCGAAACTCCCTCCTATGAAACGGTAGAAACAGGGCAGAGGGACGACGAAAACCGTTTTCAATCCCGCGTTTTCTGGCATGGACACGCCATCGGTTCCGGCCATGGAGCCAGCAAGCGGAAGGCGGAAGTGGAGGCCGCCACGGACGCTCTGACGAACAAGGCGTGGCTCCGCATTACCGTGTAATCTTCCATGGGCGGCGTGGCTATTTTGTCACCCTTAAGCCTTGGACAGCCCTGTGGCTGGTTTGATAGACAGAAGCCGTCTCCGTGAGGAAGAACCTTCCCCGGAAGACCTTCTCACAGACACACACCAACCATAGAAAACAAATGAAGACCTATACTCTCCCCGTCATCGGCATCATGACTCTCGGAGCCGCCGCCTTTGCCGCCGCCACGCCTTCCACGGCCTCCACCGGAGACGTCCTGCTGGCCCGCGACAGTTTTTCCACCTGCAAATGGCTCGGTGACCGTTTCAAGTGGTTCAATGCGGAACGGGACCACAAGAATCCCTACATCCAGGAGTTCAACGTTTCCCTGCGCATGCAGTACGGACTGGACTGGATTGACCCGAATGGCGAAGGGCGCGTGATGGGTGAAAAGGAAGGCAACGGACGCCGCTTTAACGACGAATGGCGCCGCTTCCGCGCCGGCTTCAACATGAAGTTCCTGAAAAACTTCAAGCTCAACAACGTCTGGAATATCGGCGGCATGGACGGGCTGGAAAGCTATAACGCGAAAGCCAACCGCTGGGATACCTCCGACCTGACCTACTCCCTGTATGAACTGAATCTGGAATACAAGGGAGGCCCCGTCACCTACGCTATCGGCAAAATGAAGCCGCGCATCACCGGGGAATACCGCACCTCCTCCTCCGCCATCCTGACCATTGAACGCTCCATGCTGGTCAACCAGCTCCGCCCGGAAACCAATTACGGGTTCCAGGTGAACAATTCCGACAAGAATGACAAGCTCGGCTGGGCCGCGGGCATCTGGATGAACGGCAACGGGGGCACCGGTACCGGCACGTTCAACAACCGCATTGAACCCGCCTTCAACTCCCAGGACAACTGCTTCGTCACCGGAACGCTGAGCTATGATACGTCCAACGATGTTTTCCTGAAAAAGAGCCGCCTGTGGCTGGATTACGCCCACAACTTCACCAAGTGGGGGGATGACGCCCAGAACAAGGCTTATGAAAAGCTGACCGGCTACGGCTTCAAGTCCAAGTACCAGGGAACCGGCGCCAAGGATGTGGTGGCCCTGACCTGGGAAGGCTCCCAGGGGGATTTCTCCCTGATGACGGAAGTCATGGCCGGCTTCAACGTCATCGGCATGAAGGCAGGGGCTGAAAACGTCTTCGGCGTGACCATCATGCCGTCCTACAAATTCACCCCCAACTGGGAAGGCGTGGTCCGCTACCAGATGGCGGCGGGCAGCAACGCCGTGAAGTGGGAAAAGCGCTACACGCAGAACTCCACCTATTCCGGCACGTCCGACTGCATGCAGGCCCTGTACCTGGGCGTCAACTATTACATTTTCGAATGCAACCCGAACATGGCCAAGATCATGGCGGGCGTTGAATACGCTCATTCCAACGGCACGGACGCCAGCAAGCAGAAGGGCTTCACCGGCTGGAGCTACAACATTGCCTTCCGCACCAATTTCTAAGGAGTTGAGGCGCTAAAACACACATTGGGTTCATGGACAGGATGGACGGCACGGAGTAAAATCCGGCCCATCCTGTCCATTCCTTTTAAAATCACAACCGGATGTCCGGGAGCGTTTCCGATTTCAACGTCATCAGCTTGGGCTGGGCCGTGTATTCGCGGCCTTTTTTCACCAGGCCGCCGGCGCTCACCAGGTTCTGGAGCTTCTCATAAATCCGCAGCCGCAGGATTTCCTCACCGCCCAGGGACATGTGCTTTTCCTTCATCACGATAACGGTACGCTGGAAGATGTCATTGAATTCCAGCATGCCCGCCTCATGAAGAATGATAATAAGCTCATCAGTCACCAAATCCGGTGTCTTGCGCGAGGAACGTGATCTCCTATCCTCCAGCATGATGATAGAATACTATCATGACACACTTCCAGGCGTCAAGTTGATAAGACCTGCGTCATTTTCCGGCAGTATGGGGCGGGAAGGATATAAAAGGCGGGTGTCCGGAAACCGGATGAGGAAATTTCCCGGAGCGGGAGATGTGTTGTTGATTCACCCACCCGGAGGAAGGAAAGAAGCTCTGCAAGAAACGGGGGAAAGGCATGCGTATTACCTGTAATCCGGGCCGTTCGGAACAACAGGCCCTGAATTTCATTGTTGCAGGTATGAATCCGGTCATTTTCAGTCCATGCGCAGCGGCGGCGATTCTTCTGTCTCCTTTTTCCCTGTGGGGCGGGGAAGCCACGTTCATGAGCTACAACGTAAAGAACGGTACCGGCATGGACGGCAAGCGGGATTATGACCGCACGGCGCGGGTGATTGCGGAGGCAAAACCGGATGTCGCGGCCCTTCAGGAACTGGACAGCAAGACAAAAAGGAGCGGCGGCAGGGACACCTTGCAGGAATTGGCCGCGAGGACCAAGTTGACGGGGACGTACGCCAAGGCCATTGATTATTCGGGCGGTTCCTATGGAGTCGGCCTTTTATCCAGGGAGAAGCCTTTGAGCGTGAAGCGGATTCCTTTGCCCGGCCGGGAGGAGACGCGCGTGCTGCTGATGGCCGAGTTCAAGGATTACTGTTTTTGCGTCACGCATTTGTCCCTGACGCGGAAGGACAGCAACGCCTCCATCGACGTGATTGCCGCTCTGGCCGCGGAGTGCAGGAAGCCCTTTTTCATTGCGGGAGACTTCAATTTGACGCCGGGCTCGGAACCGATCGCCCGGATGAAGAAGCATTTCATCCCGCTGAGCGATTTTTCCCAAAAAACGTTCCCTGCCGATCAACCGGCGGAATGCATTGATTACATCTGGATGTACAGGAGGAGAAAGGCGGAGGCGTTCAAGGTGGCGGAACGCAGGGTGATTGAAGAGCCTGCCGCTTCCGACCACCGCCCGGTCAAGGTGACGGTCCGTTATTAATGCCTTTGGCTCATTAATTGACGGCCCGCGGAGCGTTTACGCCGCCCACCAGCAGCACGATTTCCCCCTTGGGGGCACGTTCCGCAAATTCCGCCGCCAGCCGGGAAGCCGGGCCGCGGTGGTAGGTTTCAAAGGTTTTGGTCAGTTCCCTGGCTACGCAGACGGGAACGTCCGGGTCCAGCGCCGCCAGAGCCTGCACGGTTTTGACGATGCGGTGGGGAGATTCATAAAAGATACTGGTATGGGAAGCTTCCACCGCCGCCTGGAGCATGGCGCCCTTCCTGCCGGATTTGACGGGCAGAAAGCCGCCGAAGAAGAAGGCGTCCGTAGGCAGTCCGGACCCCACCAGCGCCGTCACCACGGCGGACGGTCCGGGAAGCACGGTGAAGCTCACTTCCTTTTCCTTGAGCGTCTGAATGAGGCGGTAGCCCGGATCGCTCACGCCCGGCATGCCCGCATCACTGATCACGGCAAAGCTTTCCCCGCCCGCGGCCCGCGCCGCAATTTCCGCGGCCCGCGGCTGCTCGTTGTGGTCATGCATGCTCATCAGGGGCTTGCGGATTTCATAGTGGGAGAGCAGAAGCCCGGAATGGCGGGTGTCTTCACACGCAATGACGTCCACCTTGCGCAGCACGTCCAGCGCCCGCAGGGTAATGTCCGCCCGGTTGCCGATCGGCACCGGAACGAAGTAAACGCTGTATTCCACTTCCGCCATAAGCACAAATTTTCCGGAGCCGGACGGGGCTAGCCGTTGGTGAGGGTTTCCGCAATGGAGGTGGCCACCAGCCGCGCCGCATAGGAGAGGGCGTTGGTCCGGGCCGTCTGGATGTTGCCCAGGTCAAAGAACTGGCTCACTTCCTCCGCAGAGCTGGCATACAGGACTTTCTGTGTCCTGGCGTCCACCACCCGGTACTTGACGGCCAGGCGCAGGCCCAGCTCCGTACTCTTGTAGGTGTCTTCCCGGCTGGAACGCAACTGGTCAAAGGTGATGGAGTATACCTCTCCTTCCACCCGGATATCCGCATCCGCACCGGTGCTGAGCCGGTAGGTCCCGTCCCGCTGCAGTTCATCCGCCAGCGCGCCGGTCACCAGCGTGGCGGCGCGGGGTTCCAGGGAGTTGTTGGCAAAGAGGCAGACCTTGACGGTCTGCGCAAATTCCAGCTTGGGCGGCTTGGTGCCGCCGAGCTGGTAGCCGCAGGAACCGGCCAGCAGGCACAGAATGGGCAGAAGAAGTTTGAAGGCGTTCCGGATACGGTTCATGCGGGCGGAGAGTTCCTGTTATCTGCTGGTGACGCCCAGTTTTTTCAGGCGCGCCTTCGCCTTGGCGGCGGCGGCGGGATTGACGCTGCCCTTGGAGGCCACTTCCTGGTAGCAGAAGATGGCCGCATCGGTGTCTTTCATCTTGGTCAGGTAGTATTCCGCCACTTCCAGCTGCTGGGCCACCAGCTCACGCTTCATGGCGGCCAGGTCGGAACGGGCGGCTCCGGCGCGGGCGCTGTTGGGGTAGCGCTGGAGGTAGTCTTCATACGCTTCCTGGGCGCGGGCCACATTGACGTGGTTGCGGTCGCCGTCCGCGGCGGCCTGGCGGTACAGGGTGGCTATCTGGAGCTGGGCCGTGGGGGCCAGCGGAGAGTTCGGATGGTTGTCCACCAGGTTCTGGTACGCCTCAATGGCCTCCTTCATCCGTCCGCGGGCGGCCAGGTAGCTGCCCAGCACGTTCATGGCCTGCGGAGCGGTGGGGGCGTACGGGGCGTTGTCACGCACGTGGTTCAGCCATTCCGTGACGTTCTTGGGGTCCATCCGGACGTCAAACATCCACAGCACGCGGTTGGTCAGCGCGCCGCTCGCCGCACCGAAGGCCATTTCCTTCTGCCGTTCCATCGCCTTCTTGTACAGGGGGCTGTCCGGGTGCCGGTCAATGAGTTTCTGGTACTGGTCAAACGCATCCGCAGGCTCCTTCCGGGCCTCGTAAAGTTCCGCCATTCTGAACCGGGCCTGCGGCGCTTCCTTGGAAAGGGGGTGCTTTTCCACCACGCGCCTGTATTTCTTGATGGCGCCGGAAAGATCATTCTTTGCTTCCTTAGCCCGGGCCTCCTGCATCAGGGCAATAGCCTGCTGGTCCACCATGCGGACGGTTCCGGGGGGAGGGGGCGCTTCCGAAGAGCACTGGCACAGCGCCAGCGTTACGGAGGCGGCGGCCATCATGACAAGCAGCTTTTTCACGTTCATGACTTTACAGCAGAAAAAGAGGGCGCGTCAACCCGGTGAACGCAGATTGACGCGCAAAAAAGAGTTAGTGTCCCTTGCCGTACACGGCTTCAGCGTCAAAAACGACGCCTCCGTCCGCTTCACGCAGCGTGACGGGTTCCCCCTGGGGCCGGGCCTTCAGCTCGTCGCCGAAAGGCACGGAACGGTAGAAGCAGGAGTGGTGCCCGGTGTGGCAGGCTCCGGCGCCGCACTGGTCCACCAGCACGATCAGGGCGTCCTGGTCACAGTCGATCAGGATCTGCTTTACTTTCTGCACGTGGCCGCTGGTCGCTCCCTTGTGCCAGATTTCCTGGCGGCTGCGGGAGTAGTAGACGGCTTCCCCCAGTTCCATGGTCATGCGCAGGGATTCCGCGTTCATGTAGGCCAGCATCAGCGGTTCATGGGTAACGTGGTCCATGGCGAGGGCCGGAATCAGGCCGTTCTGGTCAAATTTGGGGGCGAATTCCACGCCTTTTTCCACATTCACCTTGCCGCGGTCGGCAAAGACAATCCGGGATGAGATGTCGTTTTGTTCCATAACCGGCCCCCTTAGTACATGAAATATCCGACATATACCAATCTTTTCTGTTGCCCTGACGCAACGAAATGTTTTCATAGGGAGCGTATGGCATTCACGGCATCCCAAGCGTTCGACCTGCTCCGCACCGCCTTCTCCCGCAACCGGCTTCCGCATGCCCTGCTCATTGTAGGGGACGAGCACCAGGGAGCCTCCCGCCTGATTCTTCAATTGCTGGAGCTGATGAACGGCATCCGGGCAGAGCACCTGGACGGCGTGCGGGACGAGTATTGCCGCCTGGTGCGCCCCAAGTCCAAGTCACGCCGCATCCTGCGGGACGACATCCGCGCGGTGGAACCCTTCCTCCAGCAGCGCGCGGCGGAGGGAAAATGGAAGATAGCCGTGTTCATGGATGCGGAGCGCATGAACGACGAGGCCGCCAACGCCTTCCTGAAAACCCTGGAGGAGCCGCCCAGCCAGTGCCTGCTCATTCTGTCCACCTCCCAGCCGGACCAGCTTCTCCAGACCATCATTTCCCGCTGTGTGCGCGTCAACCTGCTGCAATCTGCCGAGTTCAGGCTCACACCCATCCAGGAGGCCCTGCTGCCCCACTGGCTGGAGACCTGCGGCAATCTGAATAATGACCTGGCCGCGCTTGCCTTCCGCAGCAGATTCATGGACGTCATGACGGAGGCCAAGGCCGCCATCACTAAAAACCTGAACCAGGCCCTGAAGGATGAAGCGAAGGAAGCCGCCCAGGGCACGGACACCTCCGACTGGGAGGCCCGCAACAAGGACGCGAACGCCGCCCAGATAGAGACGGAGTACCTGGAACAGCGCAACCAGGCCCTGGAACTGCTCATCAGCTGGTTCGGCCAGGCGGCCCTGATCGCCTCCGGCGCCCCGGAGGTCACGCCGATCCACCCGGAGGTGCGCACGCTGGCCGCGCAGATGCCCGTAAACGAATTGCTGAAGCGCATGGAAGCCCTCAACAGGCTCCGCGACGATTTGAATTTCAACATTCATGAAGCCCTGGCGCTGGACGTCCACCTGCTGGCCGCCGTCGGGTCTTCCTGAATGGAGACTCCCTCACCCACCCTACTCCACTATGACCTACTGCCCCTGCCTGCTGTTGTCAGCCGCCGTCTTCCTCGGCTGTTCGCCCGCCGTCCGCGCCGTCACCCCGGAAGAAGGGAGGCGCATCTACCTGGAAGCAAAGGAAGGGAATGCGGAATCCCAGTACCGTCTGGGCCTCTGTTTCCTGAAAGGAGACGGCGTCAAGCGCAGTTCCTCCCAGGCCAAATTCTGGTTTTCCAAGGCGGCCAGGCAGGGGCACCGCACGGCGGAACGCTCCCTGCGCCTGATTCCCAAAAAGGCTCCCCTGCCCGTAGACCCCTCCGCCGACCGCGCCACCCGGGAGAAGAAGGGGCTGGAATTGTATGAATACCTGTACAAGCTGAAGGATTACAGGCCCGCGCGGGAAAGCACGACCACCTCCGTTACCATCAACGGCAAGAGGAGGTATGACAAGCTGCCGGAACAGGGAACGAAGCCGGACCTTTCCAAAGTCAGCGCCCTTATCCGCGCCGGGGCGGACGTGAATTACCAGGGGGAGGGCATCAGGGGGGATAATTCCTGCGCGCTGGCCCTGGCGCTGGACATGCAGTTTTTTGAATTGGCGGATCTCCTGATTGCCAACGGGGCGGACGTCAATCTGGAAATTGGCCGGTCTGACGAGTATAAAAACGCTTCTTCCTCCCTTCTTTCCAGGCATTATTTCAATCCCAGGGCTCCGCAGGCAGCCTATCTGCTGGAGCACGGGGCGGACCCGGATTACGTGTGCAACGACGGCAAAACCCTGCTGATTTCCGCCGCCAGGTACGGGAATGAGGAGAGTGTCAGGTTCCTGCTGGAAAACGGTGCGGACCCCAATAAACCCAACGGCAAGCCGCGGCTAGGCCATTACAAGCCGGCCAATTCGGAAACGGCCCTTTGGGTGCTGGCGGATGCTTCCGGCCTTCAGGAAAATTCCATAAACGCCGCCGCCAAATTGTTGATTGAGCACAAGGCGGACGTGAATTTCCGCGCCAGGGGCGGGGCCACTCCCCTGGACCGCGCCATCGCCACCGGAAAGAGCAGCCTGGCGCGCATCCTGAAAGAAGCGGGGGCCAAAACCTCCAGGGAATTAGACGGCAAGTAAGGCGCGGAAGCTCAGCCTTTTTCCCCTCCCTGCCGGAGTCGGGAGAGGATGACTTCCTCATAGGCGCGGAATTTCTGCTCATACGTCAGCCGCGCCGCCGCCGGGCTGGTGGAGGGCATCTGGATGATGGCAGGGGTTTCCCGGAGGAATAGTTCCGGAAAATACCGTTTGAGGTATTTATGGGAGGCGGTGCCGTTGCAGCAGACGGTGCCGATGCCGGGGAAACATTCCAGCAGGGCGGCAATGTCATTGGGCTGTTCCTGGGAGATGTGCTGGTCCAGGCTGCCGGGCCTGACGCCTGAGGCCACCACGTCCCACAGCCCCACCCCGCCCCGGTTGAGCAGGGTCAGGCGTTCCTCATACGGCAAGGAGGGGTCAAAACCCAGCAGGGTCCCCATGATTTTCCAGAAGGCGTTGCGGGGATGGGCGTAATACTGGGCCTGCCGCAGGGATTCGTCCCCAGGCAGGGAGCCGAGCACCAGCACGGAGCATTCCGGCGTGACGGAAGGAGGGAAGGAGCATTTCTTCACGGCGGATGATGGTCAGGGGTTTTGCATGCCGGAGTACCTGCGCACCTCCTTCATGCCCACCTCCTGCCGGAGCAGGGAGGAGAGCCACGGATGGCTTCCCACGGAAGGGGCCAGATTGAACCGTTCCGGCCTGGTGATGCGCGTGAAGATGACGCGCCTGATCCGGGATTTGGGCACCGTCTTGACTCCGTAGCCGTCCGGCATGTTGGAGGACCAGAAGGTGACCGTGTCCCCGCCGTCCTTCACCAGGACGGTCAGGTGGCCGGATTCCCGCCGCCCGATGTGGTCCGTCCAGAATATCTTCATGAAGTCTCCGGGACGGGCCTTCCGCCAGTCTTCAAAGTTGACGCCGGCTCCCAGCCTGTGCACCAGCACGGCCAGGCCGGGACCGTTGGCGTTCGCCCAGCCCCACGGCCCTTCCCCGTCATGCTGGCCCAGGCGGGGAATGAGGGCGAGCCACGCGCGCTCGGAAATAACGGGCTGCGGCTGGGCGGCGTCCCATAGTTGCAGGGATTTTAAAAGGAGAAGGTAGCAGGCGGAGGAACAGAAGGAAGGGGTGGCCTTCCGGAGGAGGAAGACGGGGCGGCGCGTGCGGGGGTCCCAGCGGCAGGTTTTTTCCGCCAGGGCTTCCATGGCCTGCCTGTTGGTCTTGTAGCCGCCGCCGTTCCGGAATTGAGAAAGGCCGCTCCGCAGGGCCTGGTACCATGAGGCCGCACCCGGAGACCCGGCCTTTCCCCGTTCAGCAGAGGCGCGCTCCGCTGCCGGCGCGGCTGCGGGCCACAGCAGCCCGAGGCCGCAAATCAATATCAGGGCATTCCTCATCCTTGCCCCACAGGGTATACGGGCAGCGGAAAATATCAAGGGCGGATTGCGCGCGCAGCGCTGTTCGGAAAGGGAAGAAGGCCATAGCCTTTTCCCCGGAATTCCTGTTGTTTTGTCTGGACTTGTCGCGCAACGTCCCTTACTGTGCGTCAGGTCACGCGCCGGGTATGCGGAGCGGAGAGGCAACGCACCTTGGGCGGACCTTGTTTCCGGTATTTATTTTTAACCACCACGGACCACATAGAGGCATCATACCATGGCAAAACGCGAAGACATCCGCAAAATCCTCATCATCGGCTCAGGCCCCATCATCATCGGCCAGGCCTGCGAGTTCGACTACTCCGGCACCCAGGCCTGCAAGGCCCTGCGCGCTGAAGGCTACGACGTCGTTCTGGTGAACTCCAACCCCGCCACCATCATGACGGACCCCGGCATGGCGGACCACACCTACATTGAGCCCCTGACCGTGGACCGCATCACGGCCGTGATTGAGAAGGAACGCCCGGATGCCCTGCTGCCCAACCTGGGCGGCCAGACGGCCCTGAACCTGGCCTCCAAGCTGAACGAGGAAGGCATTCTGAAACAGTACAACGTGGAAGTCATCGGCGTGGATCTGGAAGCCATCGCCCGCGGTGAAGACCGCATCATCTTCAAGGAGACCATGGACAAGATCGGCGTGCCGGTCGCCAAGTCCGAACCTATCTACTCCGTGGAGGAAGCGGAAAAGGTGGCCGCGGAGCTGGGCTACCCCGTCGTGCTGCGCCCCGCCTATACCATGGGCGGCACGGGCGGCGGCATCGTGTACAATGTGGAGGAGCTGCGCCAGGTGGTTCCCCGCGGCCTGGCCGCCTCCCTGATCAACCAGGTGCTGGTGGAGGAATGCGTGCTGGGGTGGGAAGAACTGGAACTGGAAGTCGTGCGCGACGCCAAGGGCCAGAAGATCACCGTCTGCTTCATTGAAAACGTGGACCCCATGGGCGTGCACACCGGGGACAGCTTCTGCGTGGCCCCCATGCTGACCGTTCCGCAGGACGTGCAGGACAGGCTTCAGGATTATTCCTACCGCATTCTGGACGCCATCGGCGTCACGGGCGGCACGAACGTGCAGTTCGCCCACAACCGGGAGGACAACCGCATCATCGTCATTGAAATCAATCCCCGCACGTCCCGCTCCTCCGCCCTGGCTTCCAAGGCCACCGGCTTCCCCATCGCCTCCGTGTCCACCAAGCTGGCCTCCGGCATCACGATGGACGAACTGCCCTACTGGCGCAAGGGTTCCCTGGAAAAGTACGAGCCTTACGGCGACTACGTAGTCGTCAAGTTCGCCCGCTGGGCCTTTGAAAAGTTCCCGAAGGCCTCCGACAAGCTGGGCACCCAGATGAAGGCCGTGGGCGAAGTGATGAGCATCGGCCAGAACTTCAAGGAAGCTTTCCAGAAGGCCGTGCGCTCCCTGGAAATCGGCCGCGCCGGCCTGGGCCGCGTGAAGAAGCTGGAAGCCCTCTCCACCCCGGAACTGCGTGAAAAGATCACGTACGGCAACAGCGAACGCTTCTTCCAGATTTACGAACTTCTGCGCCGCGGCGTGACCGTGGAGGAAATCGTGAAGCTGACCCGCATCACCCCGTACTTCATTGAACAGATGAAGGAGCTGGCGGACTTTGATTTCTCCCTGGATGAGCAGACCTGGGAATCCCTTCCTGCAAAGACCCTGCGCCAGGCCAAGGAAATGGGCTTTTCCGACAAGTACCTGGCCCAGATATTCGACGTGCCTGAAAAAGCCGTCCGCACCCGCCGCCAGGAAAACGGCATCACGGCCACCTACCGCATCGTGCCCGTCAGCGGCGTAGAACACGCGGAATACTACTATTCCACCTACAGCGGCGCGAAGGATGAAGTGCCCGTGAACGACAAGAAGAAGATCATGATCCTGGGCGGCGGTCCCAACCGCATCGGCCAGGGCATCGAGTTTGACTACACCTGCGTGCACGCCGCCTTCACCCTGCGCGACAACGGGTATGAATCCATCATGGTGAACTGCAACCCGGAAACGGTTTCCACGGACTTTGACACGGCCAACAAGCTGTACTTTGAACCCGTGACCGTGGAAGACGTGCTGGCCATTTACGAGAAGGAAAAGCCGGAAGGCGTCATCGTCCAGTTCGGCGGCCAGACCCCGCTCAACATCGCCCAGGCCCTCAAGGATGCCGGCGTGAAGATCATGGGCACCCAGCCGGAAGGCATCCGCCTGGCGGAAGACCGAGAATATTTCCGCGAACGCATGATCGCCCTGAACATCCGCCAGCCGGAAAGCGGCACCGCCCGTTCCCTGGAGGAAGCCGTGGAACTGGGCCGCCGGATCGGCTACCCGGTCATGGTGCGCCCCTCCTTCGTGCTGGGCGGCCGAGGCATGGAAGTCATTTACGATGAAGAAAACCTGAAGCGCTACGGCGTGGAGGCCATCCAGGTCAGCCCGGAATACCCCATGCTGATCGACCGCTTCCTGGACAACGCCATTGAAGCGGAAGTAGACGCGCTGGCCGACGGCACGGACACCTTTGTAGCCACGGTCATGGAACACATTGAACTGGCGGGCATCCATTCCGGAGACTCCGCCTGCGCCATTCCTCCCGTGACGATCGCCCCCAAGCACGTCCGCACCATTGAGGAACACGCCGCCAAGATCGCCAGGGATTTCCAGGTGAAGGGCATCCTGAACGTGCAGTTCGCCATCTGCGATGACGAGGTGTACATCATTGAAGCCAACCCCCGCGCCTCCCGCACGGTACCCATCGTCTCCAAGGTGACAGGCATCTCCA
The DNA here is from genome assembly GCA_947624785.1 of Akkermansia muciniphila. Lineage (GTDB taxonomy): Bacteria > Verrucomicrobiota > Verrucomicrobiia > Verrucomicrobiales > Akkermansiaceae > Akkermansia > Akkermansia muciniphila_F. The sequence goes on from CANQLV010000003.1 coordinate 172,396, forward strand.
TGGCCCGCCACGCCACGGAAATCATGCTGGGCAAAAAGCTCAAGGACCTCGGCCTGAAGCCGCGCGCCTGCCGCTTCATCGGCGTGAAGGAAGCCGTCTTCCCCTTCAACATGTTCCCGGAAGTGGACCCCGTGCTGGGACCGGAAATGCGCGCCACGGGGGAAGTCATGGGCATTGCGGACAACTTCGGCATGGCCTACTACAAGGCCCAGGAAGCCGCAGGCTGCATCCTGCCCACTTCCGGCAAGGTGCTCGTCACCGTCTCTGACCGCGACAAGAAGTTCATTGAACCCATCGCCCGGGACCTCATCTCCCTGGGCTTCAAGATTGTCTCCACCGGCGGCACCGCGGAATACCTGCGCGGCCAGGGCGTGGAAACAGAAGTGGTCAACAAGCTGCATGAAGGCCGCCCGAACCTGGGCGACATGATCACCAACAAGCAGATTGACCTGATCATCAACACTCCGGTGGACCGCACCAGCATGATTGACGATTCCTTCATCCGCATGCAGTCCATCCAGAAGAAGATTCCGTACATGACAACCATTGCCGCCGCCAGGGCCACGGTGGAGGGCATCCGTTCCGCCCAGCATGTGAAGGTATCCCCCCGCTCCCTCCAGGAATATCATTCCTGAACGCGGATGGCTCCAGCCATTTAAAAGGAATGCCCCGCATGCGTCTCCCGCATGCGGGGCATTTAATTATCCGTCCGGGCCGGAGGAGGGATGTGAAATTCAACCAGCGCCTGTTTCCGGACCCTTTTCAGCACACCCCCTCCAGAAAATCACGCTTCCGCTATTTCCGCACAGATCAGCGTGGCGTTATCCTGGTTGGGCGCACTGTCACGGTTGATGCCTTCCAGCACGGAACGCACCAATTCCTCCGCGGACAGCATGGACAAATACCGCATTCCCGCCGGGCCCAGGGAATCCAGATAAGGCCCCACCCCGTCGCTGGCGACCAGAAGACGGTCTCCGGGAAGCAGGGGGAAGCACTCTTCCCGCAGATCCACCAAAGGCACTTCCCTTCCCATCAGGGCGGAGGTCAGGGAATGGCGGGAAGGATGGTTCAAGGCCTCCTCCCGGCTGATGGAGCCTTCATCCGCCATGCGTTCCAGCTCCGCGGAATACTGGTGCAGGTCATTAAGCAGAAACATTTTCTCCTCCCGGATGAGCAGCAGAAGGGAATCCCCCACGCTGACCCAGCGCAGCCCTTCCAGCCCTATCCAGGCCGCTACCAGCGTCGTGCCCATTTCATCTTCCTTCCCCCTCTTCTTCCGGACCGTACGCACCTGTTCATTGGCGGCGGTCACTGCGGCTTTCATCCTCTTGCCGGGAGACCGGTTTTCCCGCTCAAACGCCTGGGAAAAACCTTCTACAGCCGCGCGGCTGGCCAGCTCCCCTCCGGTATAGCCCCCCATGCCGTCCGCCAGGACCAGCACCAGGGCGTCCTCCCCGGCCAGGATGGAAAAGGAATCCTGCTGATTGCTGCGGGCGCCCAGAATCTGGTCCCCATGCAATCCGGAAACCAGAAAAGGTTCTTGGGAAAAAGGCTGCTGCGTCATTGCGGTGAATTATTATAGCACGGCAGGCCCACCGGGATAAAGCAAGAATACGTGAGAGAAGAAGCCGTGCCTGCATCCCGGGATGATTTTTTCCGGAGTCGGAAAAGCAGATATCCATGGGGGCCGTAGAAATCCGGACGGCACGTGTCCGGAAGAAACATGCAGACCCGGAATTGTGCGTGGAAAAACAATCGTTGAATGCCGTAGGCCGCCAACCCGCCGGAACATCTCGCAAGGGTTCGTTTTCTTTTCAAGAATAAAGCAGGAAGCTCTTTTATACTGGCGGCAGGGGAAGATCTTTCCCTTCTTAAAAAAGAGTGGACTCTTGACGTGAACAAAACCAGCTGTATTCCCACCATTATTGTTATTCCGGCAATCATCGCCGTTCTTGCCGCCATCATCTTTCAATCCATGAACTGAAAGAAGGCTTTCTTTTTTCATTGCCGGACATTTCCGGGATATTCCGGCAGAAGGTTTTTTGCGGTTCCGGGCTTCTGCCGGAAGAACATCGCACTGGCCGGAGGCCAGGGAAACAACCGGCAACGGAACGCGTGAACATCCTTTTCCGAATGCAGTGGATGAACGGCGCGTCTTCAGCAGTTCCCCAAATACACCACGGTTTCATTCGGAACCGTAACACGGCCTTCCGTCTCAAACCGGTCAAACAACCCGTTGAGGGCGTCCAGCCAGGGAGAATGGTCCTCATCCTTCTCCGTCAGGGCATAGGACGTGGACATCATGCGGCGGAGATACTGCTCCCGCGTATAGGACAAATCATTCGGAAAGCGGAATACCCGGAAGCGGTGGCCGAAAAACTCGCCGATGCTGTCCGTCAAGTCGGCCAGGCCGCCGCTGAAGCCATAAAAACGCGGGCAGTAAAGACGATGGACGCCCCCTTCCTCCCGTACAATGGGGCTGTCTTCCACCCTGGAATTCCAGATGAGGGCTACCCTGCCTTCCGCTGCCAGAATGCGGCGGCATTCCCGCTTGAACGCGGCGGCGTCAAACCAGTGAAACGCCTGCGCCGCCGTCACCAGGTCCACCGAAGCTCCGGGTAGCAATGTATGTTCCGCGGTGCCCGGTACGGAATGAAAACGGGGGAAACCATCCAGCATCTTCTCCGCCTCCCTCCGCATGTCATCGTTGGGCTCAACGCCGTACACGGTCCAGCCGCGCTCCAGCATGGCGCGGGACAGGATGCCCGTTCCGGAACCTGCATCCGCCATTCGGGGATTCTCCCGGCGGGTTTCCCGCGTCAGAAGCTCAACAACGGCGGCGGGATAACCGGGCCTGCCCTGAACGTAGGCTCCGGCTTTTCCGGTAAATCGGTCAGTATTATTCATCGGCTTTGTGGCATGGTTTACTCCTTTTCTCCCGTCTTTCCAGCCTCAATGCTGTTCCCGGAGCGTGAAAAGCCGCCGCACCGCGGGATTTCAGGAAAAAAGCACAAGGGCCGCTTCCTCCGTCCGTCCCGTTGAAGGCAGCCGGGGGAAGATATTTCCCTCCCGGTCCTTCATCCTCCCGGCAGACGGGCGGGATGCAGTCCCCACTGATGGCTTTACAAGTCTTTCACGAGCTTTTAGTATCCGGACAGGCCCGCTTCTCCCGGATTGCGTCCTGATTACGGGAAAAACGAACATCTGCGGGCTCCATTTTCCAGACTGCGCCGCCCATGTTCGGATACTACAGACTTGCCTCCGCCGTTCCCCAGCTCCGCGTGGCTGACGTGGACCATAACGTCGACCAGCTCATGGCCGGATTCCGGAAGGCTGCGGAACAGAAGGCTGCCGCCGTCGTCTTTCCGGAGCTGAGCATCACGGGCTACTCCTGCGGAGACCTATTCTTCCAGCCGCGCCTGCGGGAGGCGGCCCTGGACGGACTGCGCCGCTTTGCGGAAGCCACGGAAGGCTCAGGCACCATTGCCGTGGTGGGCCTGCCCTTCCTGCATGAAGACGCCCTGTATAACACGGCGGCAGTCGTCCAGTCCGGCCGCGTGCTGGCGCTGGTACCCAAAACCGTGCTCCCCAACTACCGGGAATTCTACGAAAAACGGCAGTTCACCTCCGGCCGGGAGCTGGGGACTGGAACAAGGGAAGCCACCGTCAACGGGGCACGCATTCCGTTCGGAACGGAAATCGTCTTTCACGACGCCTCCTCCTTCAGCTTCAGCGTGGAAATATGCGAAGACCTGTGGAGCGTCATCCCCCCCAGCTCCAGACTGGCCCTTCAGGGAGCCAGGGCCATATTCAACCCCTCCGCTGGGACGGAACTCACAGGGAAGGCCGCGTACAGGAGGGAACTGGTCAAGCAGCAGAGCGGCAGATGCCTCTGCGCCTATGTCCTTTCCTCCGCAGGCGTGCATGAATCCACTACGGACACCGTATTCGGCGGCCATTCCCTCATTGCGGACAACGGCCGGCTGGCGGCGGAAGGCGAACGGTTCGGCAGGGAAAGCACCCTGATCCTTGCGGACGTGGATGTTGAACGGCTGGCGGCGGCGCGCCTTTCCGAAAGCTCCTTCAATGACAGCAAATCCCTTTCCCCTGCCGGAAATGCCCTTCATCTGACGCTGCCGGAGGAAGTTCCCGCCGCCCCCGGTCTGGAATACGCCTTTAATCCGGCGCGGCCCTTCCTGCCCTCCCCCGCACACCGCCCGGAACGGTGCGAAGAAATCATCGCCATCCAGACGGCGGGACTGGCTAAAAGAATGGAGCACACCCATGCCCGGCGTCTCGTCATCGGCATCTCCGGCGGTCTGGACTCCACGCTGGCCCTGCTCATTTGCGAGCGCGCCTGCCGGGCGCTGAAGCGCCCCGCCTCCGACATTCTGGCCGTCACGATGCCGGGCTTCGGCACCACGGACAGAACCCATGGCAATGCCGTAACCATGTGCCGCCTTCTGGGCGCGGAGCTTCGGGAAATCCCCATTTCCGAATGCTGCCTCCGGCACTTCGGCGACATCGGGCACGATCCCGCCGAACGCACTACCACCTATGAAAACGTCCAGGCCCGCGAACGCACGCAAATCCTGATGGACCTGGCCAACAAAACCGGGGGGCTGGTCGTGGGAACCGGCGACCTGTCGGAAATCGCCCTGGGCTGGAGCACCTTCAACGGAGACCACATGTCCATGTACGCGGTCAACTGCTCCATTCCGAAGACGCTGATACGGTGCCTCATTGAACACATTGCCGGAGAATCGTCCCCGGAACTGGCCTCCACCCTCGCGGACATCAACAATACCCCCGTCAGTCCGGAGCTTCTGCCTCCGTCAGGCGACGGCTCCATTGAACAGCGTACGGAAGACGTGCTGGGGCCCTACGACCTGCATGACTTTTTCCTCTTCCATTTCATCAAATACGGAGCAGAGCCGGACAAAATCCTGTATCTGGCGGAACATGCCTTCCGCGGCGAATTCCAGCCGGACTTCATCCGCCGCTGCCTGGGCATCTTCATCCGCCGCTTCTTCTGCCAGCAATTCAAGCGCAGCTGCATGCCGGACGGCCCCAAGGTGGGCACCATTGCCCTTTCCCCGCGAGGAGACTGGCGCATGCCTTCCGACGCCTGCGGAACGGTGTGGGAAAAAGATATTTCCCACCGTTGACCCCTTCCGGAGGGCTGCTGCACGCCGACCTTCTCCGGCGCCAGGCATGAATGGCCCTGCAGGGAAACTCAATGCCCGGGGGCCAGCTTCAACCCGATGATGCCTATCAGCAGGAAGGTGGCCGCCAGCATGCGCCAGGCATTGGAGGAATCCCCGAACCACAGGATGCCCACCAGAAACGTTCCCAGCGCGCCGATGCCCGTCCACACCGCATAAGCGGTGCCGATGGGAATGCTGCGCTGGGCCAGCCACAGGAGAAAACCGCTCAGGGCCATGCTGAGAACGGAACAGGCGATGCAGGCGGCAAATCTGCCGGAACCCGTGCCGGGCGCCTGGGAAAGCTTGAAACCCAGAGGCCATCCGATCTCGCAGAGACCGGCCAACACCAGATAAATCCAGGACATATATTGAAACGGGGAATCATCTTCCGTTCGCCGGCCTTCCCGAATGGGAAGAGCTCCAAGGGCAACGGATGCCTTGCAGGGTACCTGCGCCCGCCCCGGAATCAAGCAGACAAACCATCCGCACCTTGTCATACCGGAAAATTCCAAAGCAAAAAATCCGGCTCCTCTGCCGGAAACCGGAAAATTTGCGTGCCCCTCAATTCATTGTTATAAGAGGTCTTTAATAATAACCGGCTTTCCGCCCCTTTTCTCCGGTTTCTGATACCTAGCACCCCTATCAATGATGCATAGGCTCGACCCCGTACGGGTGTCCTCGTACCATTTCAGGAGAAACTTCTGCTGGCTGGAATGGCCTTTGGCATTAACCAATGACTTGAGCTACTATGGAGAAAGCCTGGACCGCCCGGAACAGCACGCAGAAGGGGAGGATGAAGGAACCATCCTCCCCATAAATCCTACTTGGATATTGGGGGATTCTTGCCGGAAGGCAGCCCCGTATCCTTTCCATCGGTCAGCCACTCGAGCGTCACGGGAACAAACTTCAGCTTCTTGATATTCGGCTGGTTTTCCTCATAAAGTACGCCAACCACGCCCGGCTCCACCGGAGCGAGGCTGGAATAGGCAAAGCCGCCTTCACCCAGCAGTTTCTTCACCGGCCAGGTCTTGCCGTTGTCATAGCTCATCGCCAGCTGCCCCTTGATGCGTCTCCCTGCGCTGGGACCGGAAAACAGGATGCGGCTTTTGCCTCCATAGGCAGGCTGGGAACTCAGGGAATACGTCATCAGGGAATTCTGCGTGCTGTCGCAAAACAGCTCCGGAGCGTCCTCTACCTCTCCCCACGTCTCTCCTCCGTCCTGTGACCATACGATGCGACGGCAATTCCCCGCGCCCCAGTGGCGGGCGACCATGACCACGCCGCCGTTATCCGTTTCCGCGATGGACGTCTCATTCACCAAGCCCTTCATGTTCGTGGTCGGCTGTCCCAGCTTCCAATTCTTGCCGCCGTCATCACTGTAAATGCAGGAAATCACCCACTTGCCGAACGGCCCTTCATTCATCGGAATCACCAGGCGTCCCTTGTGGGGGCCGCTCTTCAACTGGGTTCCCGCATTCGGGCCGGAAGCCATGATGTCCACGCCGGCGGGTCGCTTCGTCGTCTTCGTAATATCCTCCGGCTTCGTCCAGGAGGAACCGCCGTTCCTGCTCTGGATCATGAAATTGCGGATGCACTTCTCGTCGTCCCAGCCCTGGGGGATATTGGGCTGCCTCTCCTTGACCCCGGCGGGATAACGCTGGAATACAACGGTTACGGTCTTGGTTTTCGCATCATAAACGGGGCACGGATTATTAAACGTGGCCCCATGCGACTTGGCGATCGCCCGGGGGCGCGACCAGGTTTTTCCGCCATTCCTGCTGACGCTCATGATAATATCGTTCTCCCCCTGGTCTGTATTCTTATACCGGCCTTCGGCAAATGCCAGAAGCTGCCCCTTGCCGATATTGAGCAAGGCGGGGATGCGGATGGACGCGTAAGGGTTCCCTTCCCCGGCGCTGAACACCGTCACCGCCTTGTCCGTGGGAAAATCCGTCTTCTCCTCCTGCCCGAAGGCGGGCAGAACTGCGGCGCACACCGCACCCATCAAAAATTTGAACATGGAATTCATCATCCCTGGACTTTATCTTGTTCCGAAGGGCTCTACAACCGCAATCCATGCCTTACCATTCTAAGACCAGAACAGAAACTCTGATTCTCTCCGGAGGAATGGATAAACAATGCCGGAGGAGTGAGAAACCGAAAAAAGGTTGCGGCGCTCCATGAAAATCTACCTGGACTCCTTTTTGTTCATTCCATTCCGGGGCTCCAGGGAATAGTCGAAAAACGGGCACCAATTATCCATGCGGTAAACGACGTCCTGAATCCGGGTCTTCACCTTCTCGCCCTGGGAATCCCGCAGGCATCCGCGCGCCCCGGTGCGCGGACCGGAAGGAAGCCTCTCCTTCAAGGTCATTCCGTACCGGAGATGGCTGCCGGAAGGGTCGGACGGCGTCATGATGCGGACGGCGTCTCTGCCGTTCAGCGTAACGGACTTGATCTCCAGGGGGGCGCCCTGCCCGTTCACCAGGGAAAAGCCGTAATTGCCCGGATCCAGGATCGTCTTGGCATCGAGGGCCAGCGGGGGCACAGGCACGAAAAACTTTACGTCAACAATCCAATCCTTGCCCTTTCTGCCAATCGCATGCGCGACGGGGTGAATGGGCTTCCAACGCACGCCCTCCACCATCACCTTGTACATGACGTATCCGGCATACTCCCCGTAAAGCCGGGACATGGAAGCGGTCAAATGAACCCCGTCGCTATAGGAAAAATGGTACATGGGCGTAGTCATGATGTACCGGCTGTCCTTTTCCAGAGCCAAATCCAGCTGGGCCACGGCAATCGCGGGGTAATCCGTCGGATTCTGGGCAAAATAATTAAGGTGGGAAGAAACCTGGTACCCGAAGCACAGCACATCGTTCTTCTGTCCGGTAAGGGCCTTGGCGTCCGCGTCAATATCCTGAATAAGCGCGCGCATCTTCTCCTTGTACCATTCCCCGGTTTTCCTGTCCTGCTGGTCGGTTTCCCCCTGCGTCCACAGGAAACACGGCATGGAAAATGACTTGCCGGCCTTGGAGGCGAGCTCACGCCCCGCCGTCAAATCATCCAGAATGCGCTGATAGGGAGCCTGGCCTTTGGAAAGAACGCCGATGCTGACGCCCCCTACTCCGTTCGCAGAACACAGGAAACGGGGTTGGGATGCCTTACCGGGGACGCGCTTTTTCAGCAGGCGCACCAAATTCCCGGCAGCGCCGGAAACGGGCGTCTCTCCCCTGGCGCCGTCAGGTGAAACGCCTTCTACCAGGGGAATCACAGCGCTCCGGTCATTACCGCCCTCAAAAGGGCGGACGCCGCCCTTGAACATCAAATTGCCGTCCTTCTGATCCGTCGTCACCACCGGCTTGGCCGTCCATCCTACGGAAAGCGACTGTCCGTAGGACGGCAAGTAATTCCAGGCCGTTAAAACGGGCTTCTCCGCCAAACCATAAGGGCTGCCAGCCATCAACAGGCAAAAAAGAACTCCGGTACGAAAACATGTGCTCACTTTCATGACAATATGCTGAATCATGGTCATGTACGGTCCGGTACCTATCGAAAATTCAACATGCTGAAGAAAATAACCGGAGAATGAATGAAACTTCCTCCTGCTCAAAAACACTACACATGAAAATGTTGAATATTACTCAACGGACATGACGCCTGTAGCTGCCCCATTGATGAACATGGAAATGCCGGGCAACCATCCCGCTTTCCCATGTTGATTCCTCTCCCATGGATTCTCCCGGAAAATAACGCCTTTTTGCAATCCGGTCCATCCGCGAAACTGTGGACTATTAACAAGATTCAGCCCATTCAACTAAAACCGAACCTCTAAAAACCACCCTTCTTCACCGCGAAGGCAAGCAAGCTAATCAATGACCAGCTTTTTCAGGACTTCCTTATCTTCATCCAGCACTACCGTTCTGGATGCATGTTCATAGCATTGGCGGGAATACTTGCGGGCTTCCTCCTTGAACTGCCCGTTATCCAGGCCATGCAATGCGGCAAAAGCCTTCAACAACTTGATGTCAATCGCCGTAATGCCTCCTTCGTCTCGCAGAATAGGGCCGAAAATATCCGAAAACAAATTGGAGACGGTCAACGGAGGCACCCATATCCTCTCGTGCTTTACGCCGGGACGGCGCTCTTCCCGGGCATACTTCGTCAGCAGGCGCACGCCCCGGTTGATAATATCAATACCCGTTCCGTAATCATTGACGGCCGCAGACAGGGCCCTGGCGGCAATCTCGGCAAGCACGCACAATCCGAACCTGGGATCCTGTTCAAAATTGCGCTCATGCCCGATGATAAACGCTCCAAGCAGATCACGCCGGGTTTCATTTGACACAGGCTTATCAGCATAAACCAGAACCGAGGTAACGGACACGAAATCCCCCGGGAGCGAGACGACGTAAAGATCAAGATCTTTATCCCTGGAGAGATGGTCCAGCTTCTCAATATCAATATATTGAATATTGCCTGTCTGGTCGCCTCTGACGGGAACGGCATTCTCCGGAATATCAAGTTCCCTGTCAACCAGGGGATTGGCGCCCAGATAGGGTTCCCGGGCGCGTTCCAGCAACGCCCGCTCCGTTACTTCCTCCACCAGCTCGGAAGTCTCTCCCACCCGGCCAAGCCGGGACAAATGCTCAATCCACCGGATAAGCGTGACCAGAATAATGGCAATCACCCCCAGCGTGACAACAAATAGCACCACCCTTCCCCGCTGGTCATACATGCCGGAATTCAGGAAAATAATCGCAATCAGACTGAAAATGAAGGAACCGATGAATGTGGAAAGGGCATTCTGGGCCGTGGAATCTTCCATCAGCAGCTTCGTGGCCCGGGGCGTTACGCTCGACGTCGCCGCTGCATAAGCGGAAACAACCGTGGTTAAGGAAAAAGTCGTCACCGCCAGCATGCTTGAAGCCAGGATATTCAAAATCGTATCGACCGTATCGGCCCCGATCTTTTGAAAAATATCAAACGGGACAAACTCGCCCAGGTAGATTGAGGCAATAGCCGTAATAATTGCCAGCAGCGCAAAATAGGTGGCCTTGACCCAAAGAAGCTTGTTAGCCCTCAAAAACAATAACCTGATTTGAAAAATGAAGGATCCTTTCATCAGAAGCTGGGATTGGAAGAACAGCTGAAGGCTACTCTCCTGTTAAAACAATATCCAAGCATCTCCGTTCAAGAATAAGACTCTCAAGAAGAGTGAGGAGTTGATCATTTCTATAGCTTTAATGCCCCCAACGAGGGAAACCCGCATCCGGGGAACGCCCAGGACCGCGAAACCGTAGGGAACAGCCTCTGAAGGTGGAAAAATAATTCACTCAAGCAGGCAATTCAAAACAGCTTCCATCTCTCCGAAAAGAGCGACTCTGCTTTAAAAAACGGCTGTGGAAAGCAAAGGTCCCGGTTGCCTGCTATGCCGGACTCTCTACGTGCGAGAAAAACTCAAAAGCACAGCGAGAACACACATATAAACGCTCCTAGAAATCTAGGACTCCGTTGCCTCCGGTTTCTCTGCATAGAGAAACTCCCCGGTCAGGCAGCCCTCATCCTGAACAACAACGTGCTATCTTTCTATTAGCAATATAGATGGAAGATAAAAGCCATTCTGAAGGATCATAGAAAAAGAATAGTGTGGAAAGCGTGTGGCAGAAGCTCTATGCCGATGTGGAAGAATTTCAGGAAGGCTCAATCAAATGGCTCAAACGTTACAGTCGCGAACGCCTTCGTCAGGACTACCGCAGTATTGGAAGGCGATTAAGTAAAACAATGGCAACCTTTAAAAAACAAAAAACATATGCAAGGAAGACCAGCTGTACAACGTGAAAGCGTTTCCATTCATTAAACCACCCGGTCTTCCGTTAAAGCATGTCGGTTTTTCCGTTTGCCGGTAAGAAGAAAAATGGTGAAAGAAGAGGAAAACGGAGAGTGTAACTTGTAACATCGCAGCATCACCACTTCCCAAGCTATCATGAACCGGATCATTTCATTCCTCTCCCTGCCCCTGTTGTCGCTCGCATCCGTATTTGCCGCCAACACGCCGGAAAGCATCGGCAACGACCTCCAGCTATTCAAGGATGCCTCCTGCACGGCCTTGAAACAGGATGTCAGGGACACCTCCGCCTTCCAGTCCGACGCGATGAAGGAACTCGCGGACAAAATCCTGGCAGGCAATTACAAGCCGGACTACCTATATGCCGAATACCAGGCCCTCCCCTCACCGCGCCAGACGGGCAAAAACCTCAGAATCGGGGAAGGGTTCAGTAAATACGACAACATGACGGGCGTCTATCTGGAAAAAGGGCAGCACGTCGTGCTGGTCGGCAAGACGGATGGACGTGAAATCAGCCTCCTGCTCCCGAACCTGATGCGCAAGCCAGCCGAAGGCGTGCAGCCGACGAAGGATCCCAACGGGTGGGGACTGCACAAAAAACAGATACCCCTTAAGGAAGGAATCAATATCATTGATGTAGAAACACCCGCCAACGCCTACATCAGCTACTTCACCAACGATGCCGGCAACGCGCCGAAAATCCCCGTCCATTTCGTAACGGGCAAAGTCAACGGCTACTTTGACACCACCCGGGGCGACACCAATGAAGATTGGGCGCGTCTGCTTGACCAGGCCGTCTCCCCGATCATGGATGCCCGGGGAAAATACATCCAGGTTGCCTACCCCGTCGAATTCCTGAAAAAATTCACCAGGGACCGCGGCACCGAACTCATCCACGCCTACGACAAGCTGATAGGCATCCAATACCAGCTGATGGGCCTTGAGAAATACGGCAAAATCCCGAAAAACCGCGTCTTTGCCCGCGTGAACTTCAACTACTACATGTTCCGCGACGGCGATGGAGTCGCTTACCTGGGAGACAACGGCACGATGCGGATGGTGACCGATCCTGAAAATGTCCTCAAGGGCGACGCCTGCTGGGGTTTCTCCCACGAAGTCGGCCACGTGATGCAAATGCGCCCGATGACCTGGGGCGGCATGACGGAAGTCAGCAACAACATCTTCTCTCTGCAAGCCGCCGCCAAAACGGGCAACGAAAGCCGCTTGAAGCGCCAGGGCAGCTACGACAAGGCGCGCAAGGAAATCATCGATGGGAAAATTGCCTACCTGCAATCAAAGGACGTTTTCAACAAGCTGGTCCCCCTGTGGCAGCTCCATCTCTACTTTACCGAAAACGGACATCCCGACTTCTACCCTGACGTCATGGAATACCTGCGCAACAACGCGGGAAACTACGGAGGGAATGATACCATCAAATACCAGTTCGAATTCATCAGAGCATGCTGCGACGTCACAAAAACCGATTTGACCGACTTCTTCGAGAAATGGGGTTTCTTCAAAACCGGCCAATTCCATATCGGCGACTATGCTAATTACGATTTCACCGTCACACCCGAAATGGTGGCTGAAACGAAAAAATGGATTGCCGATAAAAACTACCCGAAACCTAAAACTGACATCACCAGAATAAGTGAATAGAGTCATTCAGGAATTCTGATTCTTTATTACAGTACCAGATGCACTCTTGGCCAAATGTGTAATTCCCTATGACCAGATTCAACGACTTCCACAGTCAAATTGTCTTGTACGAAGATATTTTTAGAAAAATTATTATAAGTTTTTAATTATAAAACTTTTTATGAAAATTATCTGAATATAGAAGAATATCTAAACGCATTTAGAACAATAGAACATTCAGATAGTCTATGAATAATGACCGAAAAGATGAGAATCCTGACTGAAACAAGCTTTACAGCCACATTTCTAATCCTGAAGAACTGCATTGATGCGGAAAATCCATGAAGAATTGACACGATTATTAAAGGAGAAAGTAACAAGAAATTTGATAAAAAAATTGAAGAGAGATTGGAAAGAATATAACAAAGCAAAATTACTAACGGATATTAAAAAGGTGTAAGTTTTTTATATGACTTGATCTTTTTCCTTCTTTCGTTTAATCTCCAAAAGCAATTTCTAACGTTTAATGTATCGACTTCTTGATCTTTTTTCTGGATGTGGAGGAATGACTCTCGGTTTTTCAGATCCTCGTTTCTGCGGAGGATTTAAGAGTATATTTGCCATTGACAATAATCCTGCTGCCGTAGACAGCTATAACCTGAATTTTGGTAATCATGCTGTTTGTAGAAATATTGAAGAATGGTTGTTAGAAAATTGCGAAATTCCTAAAGCAGATATCGTCATAGGAGGGCCACCATGCCAAGGTTTCAGTCTATTGAACAAAGGGAGAGAAGGAGATGTTCGTCGTTCTCTTTGGCAGCCATATATGGATATAGTGGAAATTTCAGAAGCTTCAGTATTTATCATCGAAAACGTACAAGGTCTTTTAAAATCTATAGAGTATGAATCAATAATAAAAAAAGCTGATTCCCTTGGTTTCCATGTCGTAGCGTCGTTATTGAACGCAGCAAACTACGGAGTTCCTCAAACAAGGATTCGAACTCTGATAATTGGATGGAAAAAGCATCTTGCAGCTTCTATTTCTTATCCACCTGCTCCAACAAATACACAAAATCCGGATGATTTGACACTGCCTCCTTGGAAAACTGTCAGAGATGCCATAGGAGATTTACCTATTCCGCAAGGAACTGAAATTCGTAATATAGAGCCACCTTTAAATCTTCATTTTGGAAGATCTCCAACAGAGAAAAGTATTTTGCGTTATAAGTCGGTGCCGCCGGGCGGTAATAGATTTGATCTCCAGAAAAATGCTCCTCACCTGACTCCGAACTGTTGGATTCATAAAACGAAGGGAGGAACAGATTTATTTGGTCGTTTGTGGTGGGATCGTCCATCCGTCACGATTAGAACTGAGTTTTTTAAACCGGAAAAAGGGCGTTATCTACATCCTGATCAGCACAGACCAATCACTCATAGGGAAGCCGCACGGCTGATGGGATTCCCTGATGATTTTCTGTTCTCGGGCTCAAAAATTGACATAGCCCGCCAAATTGGAAATGCTGTCCCTCCTCCTTTAGCAGGGGCAGTAGCGCGCTACATACGATCCTTATTTGATGAATGGTTTCACGTAGAATAGTGACTATGCCTGATATCATGACAAATTGTACAGAGAGTGATAAGATTATCGGCAGTATTCGCTCCCTTATCAACATGCCGTCGAACATGATGAACTTCAAGGTGACGAGGATCGGATCTATTCCACTTTTTATGGGTCCATCCGCAATCTTGGCATGTATATTGATCCCGTAAAAGTACTTTCCTGTATTCTCCTTCTGGAATCCTCCGATCATGCTCAGGAGATTGTCTATCCTCTTCCAAAACATAAATACCTACAAGCAGATCTGGACGTCCCGTAAATTTAGTAAGAATAGGCCAACCATATTCCGTTCGAAGCTCCCTAGTTCTACGAGCCCACTCTGTTTTATTACCAGCAACATAAGAAAGTTCCTCTCCAGAAATTTCTTTTCCTACAAATGTTCTAAAATATTTTAGAATCTTGTTCCTCACACTAATCGGTTCCTTACGTATGTCGTTCGCAACATGCCAACGATAAGCTGCTTCCATATCTTGTTTATCACCAAGCAATATATATTGATCAGGTCGGAGCTTTAAATCAACAGGTATATTCAAAGCCTCAAGCTCTTCCATTTCCATGCTTTTTAAGGCGACTCCTGTTAGAATTGGCCATCCATGTTCAACACGTAATTCACGTACTCTACGAGCATACTCCGAAATCCCGGCAACGACGGACAGTTCTTCTCCAGAAATTACGATCCCAACATATTTTCTCATATATGCGAGAATACGAAACCGTGCACTATGCTCATTTGATGGATCAATCAAGGACACACCGAGTTTTTGAAACAAATGAACAGCAGGAACCAACTCCAATACTTTTATACGTAACTCACTATTTTCCAAATGATTTTCAAAATCATCAAGCAATTCTATAAGTTTACGTCGATACATCTCCGGGTTACTAATTCTCGACTGTTTTGTCATAGCGTTTTTCTTATGCCTTATTAGGATGATCAATAATTTCTCATATCAAGCAAAGTATGCTCATTCGTCAACCCGCTTTTTTATATATTGTGAATGAAAAAAACCAGGAATTACTCCAGTCTCAATTATCTTCTTCATTTCACAACCCCAAATAATTAGTACATTCCATCCCAGAGTCTTTAATTTTTCATAATTTACTGTGTCTCGTTTCACATTGGCCTCAAATTTCTTCTTCCAAAATGTTACATTGCTCGAAGGAGTTGTTGCATATCTACAGTTTTCATGACGATGCCAGAAACAGCCATTTACAAAAATCACCGTTCTGTACTTAGGTAAAACAATATCTGGAGTCCCCGGCAAATCTTTACGCTGAATACGAAAACGATAACCTTGAGCAAATAATAGTTTACGCAAGGCTAATTCCGGTTGCGTATTCTTACTCTTAACTGCTGCCATATTATGACTTCGTTGTTCAGGAGTTAAAGAATCCATATGCTATAACAAGCTTTTAATATTAGGTTAAAATTTATCAATCACAGCATGAAAATCATTGGTTATTGCAGTTTTGTCAATCACATCTCCCTCATGTTCTTACAAAAAAACCACAATATACTCATAACGAATACGTTGTGGCTTAAAATTAATGGCGGACAGGGAGGGATTACATTTATTGATTATAAATATACTTATGAATATAATGTTCAGTTTTTTGTACAGTTCCCTTCTTCCACTGCGGAGCCAAACCGATAACGGAACAACGAATCCATGACGCGAGCCCGGTTTGCTTTTGGAATATGGGGAGGACGAGGGCTTCCCACGGTTACGACGTCAAACCCAACATATTTTTCCGGAGCGACCGAGATGCTGAACCAGTTCCATGCCGACCAGCGGCCGGCCCTGTTTTGGGGCGTCCACGGGGGGATGATTTTCCCCTTGTCGATCCCAAAAAGGTCAATGACCGTGTGTCCGATGGTAAGGTCCTCCGGGGCGTTGTCCGGCATATCTGCTTGCATCAGCACTTCCGCGGCTCGTTTGGCGGCCAGTCCGGTCATGGCATAACACAAACCGTAGAATCGCCGGCTATCTGCTCCCGAGGCGCACCAGTGCGCCCCCGTTTCAGGCATGTCCCTGATCCATGCTCCGTTGAGCAGCGCCGTATCCGAGTCGATTTTGACGACGATGTCGTCGTCCGCTGCTTCGCCGGCCAGCATGGAGATAATGCCACGGACGCATTCCGGGCCGTTGAGATTACCATTTCGGGGAAAGTCCGTCCGCTTATACCGCACTCCAGTCGCCAGAAGCGCCTTTCTGGCGCGTTCCGGTACTGGGTCGGCTTCATCGTCTGCCACGGTAATGACGGCTTCAGGGAGGGCCGCCGCAGCGCATTGGACGCAGGCTAGCGCTTCGTCCGCGTCTCCGGCGTAGGTGAAGAGATAGATTCGGATCATGACGGGCCGTAGGGGTAGAAGGTTCCGCCGGCAACCGGGATTTGCACGGAGCCCAGCAGGTATTGCGTAACTTGGTCTTCGTCGATGTCGGCAATCTGGAAGGTATAGTCAAAGTTGACACCGGGTTTTTCCGTAGCGAGGATGATAGGGTAAACCGTTCCTGGGATGCCTGACATTTCCACGCCAGTTAGCTTGGCGTCCTGGTCGAAGTGCACGTTCATCCAGACCTCGCCGCTGGTCATCGGGAGTTTTACCCAGGAGGAACCGGATCCGGTTCCTCCGGTCGGGTAGAGTCCCAAGAAGGAGCCGTTGATGTAGAGGGCGCCGGGCTTGATGCGGGCATCCGTTATGTTGCCATTCGTGTCTTTGGTCAGGCGCACCTGGAAGCCGTATTCCGGCGCAGGAGCTTCAGACCCGGTGGCGGTGGTGATCTGCTGGCTAATGGTCGGAGATTCCGGCTTGGGGTCGTAGGTCAGTTCGACGGGTTCCGGCGCTCCCTGCATGTTTTCGAGCGTGGAGGAAATGTTAGAAACGGAATTAATTTCATTGAGCGAAAGCAAATCTTCAACCCCAAGTTGATTTGGCGCACCGTAGGACAGGGAAATCACGTTGGTCTGCAGGTCGCGGCTCACTGTTTGAATCATGGTGTTGATGTTCTGCCAAGCGGGGTTGCCTCCCAGCAGCGAGACGCGCCGGCCCATGTATTGGCGCGTCTGCGCTTCTCCAAGCGCGACAAAGGAAATAGACCCGTCATAGGGGAGTTCCTGCATGGATTCCCATACCGTCATTGCCACGTCCGAATAAGGTATGCCATCATTGGGCGCTTCAGATGGGCCGTCCTCGTCATTGGACGGCTGCTCGCCGTTGTAAATGCCGTCGATTGGGTAGCTGGTATTGGGGCGGTCAATCGTCACCAGGTCCACAGAAAATTCCTGCCAGAAGCATGGAGTGTTGCCGCTCCCTATTTCCCCGATGTTCTTGAATTTTTCTCTCCACTTGGCCGGGGCGTTTTCCGGAATGGCCAGCCGCTGCTTGATAGTGGTATTGCACCATTTAGGCCGCAAGGATTTCGTATGGATCTGTCCATCCGTGAGTTCATACCCGGTGGCCGTAGTGTCGTAGCCCTTGGGCTTTTCCTCTTCCGCCCCTTCCCATTCCTTGGGAGTGACGACCCGGTCGGAATAGGGGACAAGCTGCCCCGCCGGGATGTCTTTCATCCACGGGAAATGGTGCGCCCAAAAGCTGTTGATCATGTCGCTGGCGTCAATTCTGCGTCCTTTGACAATCATCTTCTGGTAGGCCAGACTTCCGGAGCTGGGAGTCTTTACGGGCTGAGGCTCGGAAGCGGAACCACCGGATTCGTTGTAGTCCGAATAGTAAAAATCGGAAGAAACGCGGTAGATAATCGAATGAGGTAGCGTGGGATCGCCGTCCGCCGGATACTTGGAAAGGTAGGAGACTCGATAGCCATAGCTTCCGGTTGACTCTGCCACAATCGCAACACAGGGGGGGACAAGGTCGCCTCGCGCCACCAGTGAAACTTCCATGCTTTTAACGGTGGCGGAGGGCTGCAGCGGCAAGGAAATAGGCTCAAGGGAATCGTAGTCCGTAATAATGAGTTTCGGTTTCTCCCCCGTATAGTCATAATAACTGACCATGCGCGGAGACCAGCGCCGGATGGACTGCAACAGGCTTTCCAGTGTGTCGCAGGATGCGTTCCAAGGTATCAGCTGCTTGTCATTGCTGATGCGCAGCTCATAAGTGGCTGGATGGTGGTTTGCCATGGAGAGCACGGTGGACAAAGCGCCGCTCAATCTGACCTTAGGGATGATGCCATCACCACCCAGTCGCGGAAGGAGCCTGAATGTCGGCTGCCATCCGTTGTTCAGGGCGTAGCAATTGGCGAGGTAATACCAAGGGTCTGAAAAGACGATTCTCCAAGACCGCTGACTGCCGCTGTATACTTTTTCAATGTTTGATACCAACCCCACTAGGAGGACTTGCCCGTTTTGGGATATGGTGACGGTGTCAAATTGCTTGTACGGTAAAGTTTCTCCAAGCGTCCTGACGGGGTAAATGGCTGTGATGGTGGACGTAGAAAAACTTTGCTGGTCGTGTGTGAGGCTCGAAGGTTTGAGAGCCAGTAAGTCGTCTATGGTGATGTTGTGATTCCTGCTACTTTATAGTTTGGTTGTTGGCTATATCGGAAAGGAGTTCCACTACACGAACCATCCAGAAACAAGAGACAGCCGCCAAAATGCCAGAGGCTAAAAAGATGGACCCTGAAATTATTTCTTGTTCCTTGATGCTTAAAATAAAAAGAATGGTACCTCCTATCAAAGCAAACATGCCAATAATCTTGAGAACGACAGATATTCCTCCTGGAGGTTTGCTTTCTTGGTCTTGAATGGCCATAGGAGAGTTAGGTAGTTCAGTTTTGCGAAACTGAGATTGCAATGATGCCAAAGAAAAAAGAAGTTCGCTGTATGGCGCCCACTGAACTGTCCCTTCCTTGCAAACGAGGGTTTCTCCTGTAATTTTTTTCTGATTGCGAAGAATTTCTAAGGCATCCAATGAATAAGGCCCTTTTGTTTCTCCTTCTGGCGAAGAAATATAATACTGTTCCATGATTTGTATGTTTTTATTTATTTTTTGGCAAGTAAAATATAAAGCGTGTACCAAAGTACAGCCACTACGGCACCTCCCAGAATATAACCCATTCCAATACCAATTAATCCTGCTCCAAAACTTACAATCCCCATAATGAAGCCCCCTCCTATCGATAGGGTTGCGAGAAATATAAGGACTGCGGAAAGAAAAGAATTACTTTCTTTGCGATTTGGAAGTTTCTTAATAGAATAAGTTGTAGAATTGCTTTCCCTTGGCAATTCTACAGAAAATAGTAATTCATCAACCTTGAACCATTTCTTTGTTCCTTCTACGCAAATTAATGTTTCAGGTTCTATGACATGATTTTTAATTAAAATTTGTAGTTGCCTGAATGATATGGGGCCTTTGACAAGATTCCCGCAGAAGTAGAAATATTTCATGGCAACATCATATATCATGATAATTTTTCTTCAATGTTTTCTGCGCCGTAATCCTTCGATATTATTCTGAGCTTGTTTTAGATCGCGGGTCAACTGGTCAATTCGCGCCTGCTGATCTCTTAATTCTGCCGCTTGCTGATTAACAAGGGAAAGAGATTGTTTCATATTTGTGCTCAGTCCGTTCAGAATTGCATTGTTTCGAATTCCTTGCTGTCTCAAAGCGTCTCTAAAGGCAACTCCGATTTGCTCATATTCTCTTGAGTCAATTACTCCATCTGCCGAGGCATTTTTAACCTGATCCCTAATCGCTTCCGAGGCAGCTCTAACCATTGCTTTTTGTTGTTCACTAGCAGACTCCCCAGCAGCAACAACTAAGCGCTCCAATTCAGCAGAAAAATTATCCTTCTTCTTCTTTAGAGCATCTTTTTTGGTTTCTATTTCTTTTTTTCTACCTTCGATTTCATTCTCCGTATCCTCTTTTTCTGTCTCTTCACGGATTTGTCTTCTCTCCTGAGCTTGAGACGTCCTACCGCGTTGTATATCAACAGCCGCTTCCGAGGCATTTTTTCTCTTTACATCAGCTAGCTTTCGCGTTGCTATTTCTTCATCATTTTTTGCTGATATTAAAGACTTTTCCGATTCTTCATATTCTTTTTCAAGAGTTTCTACGGTTTCAGTATAAGATTTATAGGCATTCAAATAACCTCCATCTCCAAAAGTCATATCACCCAAATTAAAGCCTTTATCCTGAAGAGCAATGTCACTTCTCTCTATATTTTCTTGAATATCAAATATTTTTGTTCTTCTAGATTCTGCGTCGATAGGTCGGTATTTATCGAGCAACGCATACACCAATTTATTTGAAATTTCTTCCCCCTGCGCAAACTCATTAGCTGCATCATAAATAGATTTATCACTTACATTCCTATATCGTAATGCTCCAGAATCTCTTTCTTTATCTCTATATACTTTTAAAGCTTCGTATAAATCATTTGTTAAAGATTTTCTCATTTCACTTAAAGAAACCTCTGATGCTCTCCTTTCTTCAAGAGACATTATATCATCAGAATTAGATTTTGCATTTTGGAATGACGCTTGAGCTTCTCTTGCACCTCGAGCTGCATCAATTCTCTTATTGACCGCATCAGCCACGTCTATTTTTGCTAATTCTTCTCTCTCATTTCTCCTTCTAGCACGGCTATCTAATTCAACGCCTTCTAACAAGCGGGCTCTTCGACGCTCCGCCTCAGAGCCTTTTCCTAATTTCCCATTAGCAAAATCTTCTTCTACTTTCAGACGGGCAATCTCTGCTTCATCGTCATTAATTCCAGATTCTAAAGCAATCAACTCTTTACGATAATCCAAAGAGTATTTTAATGCGTCAGCTTCTTCTTTACGATAATCAGCTATTTTTTTTGCATTATCTATTGCTTCCCGCAATATTTGTTCATTGTCGTTTTGCCGAGAAATTTCATTAACTTCTTCTTTTAATTTTTTGAATGCTTCTCTTTCTTCTTCAATGGCTTTAGCGAGCTCTTTGGATTTCGCCTCCGTGTTTCCCATCCACTCGTACAGCTTCGCCCCTGCGAGGACTGCAAGAGACATCGCTCCGGCCAGGCCCGCCCCGCCGCCGAAGCCTATTACAAGGCCCGGAATATTGTTCAGGATGCCCTTGATGCCGTATTGCACGTCATCCATGAAATAGGCAACCTGAAGCATTCCCTGCCCCATGTTCTTGATGCTTTTGGTGGCGTTTTGGCTCCCTTTGCCCAATTGCTCCGTGGACTTGTTCAGGGAGTCAATTTTCTGCTTGGCTTCTTCTACTCCTTTTCCGTCCAGCGTGGACTTGAGCTTGATTTCGATTTCTTTCTTGGTGGCCATGGTGGGATTGGTAAGGGTTATCGTTGAGTGTTGGCTTCTCCGAGGACGAAAGCGGGCAGTTTCCCATCCGCGAGGCTGGCGCGGGCGTCGTCCGCGCGTTTTTGGAAGTATTCAAGCATCATCATATCGCGGAAGATGATGCTGAAGGCCGCGGAGGGATTGACGCCGGCTTCTCCGGCGGCGGCAAAGACGCTTTCCCGCAAGGCTCGCGTCGCCTGGTCCAGAGAGGGGTTCTTGAGGCAGGCTTCAGCGAATTCCGCAAAAAGCCGTTCCATTCCGTTTTCGGATTGATTGGATTGGTCAGTCATGATTGGTGGTGTGTTAAAAAGGTGTTGTTATCCGATGTATTCGATGTCCAGCGACATGGCCGGCATCACGGCAGGCGTGCTGATTGCTGCCGGGTAAGGCTGGTAGGCAACGCCGCCCCATTCGTACGCAGTGATATTCTCAATTTTGGTGTACACAACGGCGCCGGGCTGGAAGATGAGCTGCATCCCGGCTTCTACCTTGGGCGGCGTCGGGAAGGTGAACGTCGCCTGCTGGCTGGCGGCGTCATTAACCGCGGCGTTGCTGGTAGCCAACAGCGTTGTGGTGGAACCATCCTCATTGAGGACGTACAAGGAGAGGACGGTATTGATGTTGTTGGCGCTCCCGCGGGCGACGGTAACAGATTTGACGGAGGCGGCGGCAGGCGGATCGCCATCCACCTGTTCTCCCCATTTCATACGGTATTGCCGCCAATTAAACGTTCCCAACGCGGCAATCTTGGAAGCGTCTCCTTCCAGGAAGACGGGAGAGCCTACCGTTTTCTCCTGGGGCGTGCCTGCCGCCTGGGTGATCTCAATAAGAGGAGCGATTCCGGTTCCATCCTGGGAAACTGTCAGATAAATGCTCTTTTCCTCCGTGGTTTCATTGGGAGGTACTGTAGCTCGGAAGGAGCCATTGTTGCCGTTGACGACATTGGAGATGATGACGCCGTCGTTTCCAAATGCTTTCCAGCCCTGTCCGATTTCGCCAGGGTTGAAGTAGGAAACGACAGAAAACGTATACTGTCCGCCGGCGGAAGGAGCAGAAACCGAGGAAGGAGTCACGGAGAACACCCAGGCTGAATTGTCGGCGGTCCTATCGGTGACGGTCATGTTCAGGGAAACAAGCAGGCACAAATATCCGTTCTGCGGCGCGGGGGGAGGAATAAAATTCTCCGTCTCGAACTGGTATCCGGTAATGACGGCCGAAAACCGCCATTGAGGCTGGTCCGCGAATTGCAGGTACAGATACCCGTTCTGGTTGCTGGCCAGCCACAACGCCATATTCTCCTGATAGGTGGCCATGTCCTGGTAATCGACAAACCATTTGTAGAAAGCAATGGTGCGCTGCTCTACGGCGCTCCCAAGCCCCTGAGCAAACGCTCTGGGCCCATCCACCAGAGACGTTTCAAACGCCTCCATGGAGCCGCCGAAGCGAGGCGGCTCCGGCGTATCGTCCCAGAGGTTGAGCATCTGGAGAGTGTTGCCGGTTTCGGACACGTACCGGGCGGCGTAAGGGGCTTGGTGGGTCATGAGCGCTTACTGGTTGAGGTAATCCTTCACACCCTCTGCGATAGCTTCGGCGATGCGCCCCGGATGGTCCTTCATCAGAGCAGCATCCGCCGGGTTGGTGATGAATCCGCACTCGCACAGAACCCACGGGCAACGCGTTCTTTTCAGGACGGCGAGGCCTGGACGGGACTGAACGGTGTTCGCCCTGCCCGGAAGCAGACGAGCAAGAGGTCCGGCAATACAGACGGCAAGGCGGCTCCCCTTGGCGCTGCCGGGATAAAAACACACGTGAGCTCCGTGAGGTCTTGGATCTGGGGCAAAAATGAGTTCAGGACCGTCCTCTCCTTCAATCCTTTCTTCTTTGCTGGCACTGTCGCAATGCAGGGAAATCCCGAAGTCGTAGCCGCCCTCGTTGGCGGCGCGGATGGTAGCGTTCAGGTCGTCCGTGTTGCTCCGGGTTGGAAAGTCAATCACATCCACCTGGGCGCCCAGCTTCCTGAGCATTGGCGCGAGGCATTCCGCGATCGTCACGGCGACGGCGTGTTCTTCAAGCCCGTTTCCACGGGCTCCTGTGTTGTTGGCATGTCCTATGTCGATGGCTATTTTCCTGGGTATTCTCCTTTAATTGATTGGTTATTAATATATATGAACTTGTAAGAAAAACTTTACAGCTGGTCAGCGTTCCGCGCATCGGAGGAATACAAGGCACGCAATGGGGAAACAGAACGCGGCAATGCCTGCCTCCGTGTCTCCGCACGCGGCAAAAACGCCGGCCATCACGCACCCCGTCAGCGGCAAAAGAACGGAAGGATTCAGCAGCTTATTCACTTTTCCAGCTTCCTTTCTATGTTTTCAATGCGAACGGCAAGCAGTTGAATCGCTTTGGCCGTCTCCACCTGGGCCTGCGTCTGCATGGTCATCAGATCACAAAGGCGGTCATTGTGATGTCCCATAACATAGCCGATGTACCAGCACGCCCCGCCGCAAATGACCAGCGACAGCATGACGCAGGCAAGCATGGGGGAAGCCTTGGCAAAATCCAGGAAACGTGCCGGTATTTCGGAGAGTTTGCGCATGGTTATTTCTTGGTGGGAATTACCTGCACGACGGGCGGCACGTCCGTTTCCGGCTGGGCCTGGGAATAGGACAGGTGTCCCTGCTCAATGACGAGGCAGGAGCCGTCCTTGCAGACCTCGGTGCGGCCTGGGGTAACGTCCACGTTATGCCCGCAGCCGGACACAGTGAAAACCCCGCCGCCAATGATGCCTGCAATGATGATGCCCCCGGCCCAGTACAGGGCCTTCTTCCAGCCGGATGCCGTGGATGCCTGCCCGGTCAGGTAGTACCGGATGTCCCCCAGCGCGTGCTTGCCGATGATGGGGAGTGCCTGTTCAGCGACATTCAGCCATCCGGCCT
This sequence comes from Akkermansia muciniphila, assembly GCA_947624785.1. Lineage (GTDB taxonomy): Bacteria > Verrucomicrobiota > Verrucomicrobiia > Verrucomicrobiales > Akkermansiaceae > Akkermansia > Akkermansia muciniphila_F. The sequence continues at coordinate 196,945 of CANQLV010000003.1, forward strand.
TGTCGTCGTCCGGCAAGTCGGCATATTTCGCCATCGGCTGGCGTGTATAGCGGTCTTTGCCGTCAGCATAGGAGTTGTACATATCCTCGGCAATTTCCAAGGCGTGATTGCATTGATTGTTAGTAGTCATTTGATTATGTTGTTATTGGTTAGAGGTAGTGAAGTACTTGAAAAACGCCACGGCGGCGGGGTCCGTGATGACGAATTCCGGGTAGTCCGCAGCCGTGAATGTTCGGCGCCCCCCGTCCGCATTGACGGCCTCAACCGTAAGGACCACCGCCTCTGTGGGATGGTAATCGTCTGCATCTCCAGTCGGCGCCTGGAATACCCAGTTGCGCCGCACCCAAACCTGCACCGCTTGCCAGTCCTCGTCCATGCCGGCGATCGCAGCCACCGCCGCATCCAGAGCAGGAGCTTGGCCGGCGGGTATATCCGCTTGCGTATAGCAGAAGGAGCGCACAAAGCCGTTATTGTCCGGGAATCTGGCGGTCATGACAAATTCGTTCCACTGTCCGGGCTTAGGAAACTGTAAATGTATCTCTTGCATGGCGTTATTGCGCTAATTGGTTGATTTCTACAACGGCGGCCGCGGCGTAATGGTGGCCGACAAACGCCCACACCTGCCGGGGTTGTCCAGTCGTATTGGCTGCCAGCGTCAGGACAACCTGGCCGCCGGACTCCATTTCTTCAGAGGATTGCGTGCACCACACGGCAGAGGGATCATGTCCGCACATGGTATCGTTCAGCACATAGATAGTTTCGGAGAGAGCGGAAGACGCCGTCAATGTCACGTCGCCGCCCGAGGCCGGCACTTCCTGCGCAGAAGCCGTTACTTCCGGAACCGGCTTAGGCGTCACACCCTTCATTACCGTATCCTTCATGATGCCCCATGAATTGTTCATGCCCAGTGAGGGCGCGTTGTCTATCCTCATGCCTCCCATCCGAAGGCCCGCCTGATAAGTCCCGCTGACTTCATGCGCCTTGAATTTGGTTGTAAGGCATGCTGTGTTGCCGGATCCCAAAAAGGAAGATCCCATATCCATTACATATTGCTTGTCCACAAATAACGCCCAGCGATTGTAAATCTCCTGATCATTGGGGGCGGGTGGCGTTATGGCTGCGGAGATGTAGGTAAAAGCCGGAGTCAGTGCCCAAACATAATGAGAGTCTGCCTTGAGAGGTCCATAAAAAGTTCCCCTTATCAAGGCTGACTTATTGCTCCCAAGATACCCCATGGGGTAAGTAGTGACCTGATACGCCGGTACATTGTCACCCCCTCTTGCTCCATTGATTGTATTGTTTTGCGGGTATCTGTAATTGGCATTATCCCAGGCATAATCCACCCAGTGCACAGGATGTACATAGCAGGACGCCATCGGATCGGTCGTCGTAGCGTACCCCTGAGAAGTGCTGCCCAAAAGGACCGACACCTTGTCAGAGCCAAGTATCCGCCAGACGCAAGCGGCGGCATAATCGTTATTTCTGTTGTTGCCCATGTAATTGGCAAATTTCCATGATCCCGTGGATTCGCCGATAATAGAAACACCCGCCGCCGACGTCATGGTTAACACCATATCGCACAAGTCGTTATTAAATACCCCCTTCTTTAAGGAGGCGTTAGCGGTAGCAATTTTGTAGCTTGTGCTCAATGCCTGGGAGTCCGTCAAGGCAGTCACCCAGGACGGAACGACGGTTTCCAGGAAATAGTTGGTGCGGTCCCATTGGTCCGCAGCCGTCGCCCTTACCACCCCCTCATAGGAAATAGCATCCTGCCCTGTAACGGGCAACGGTACACGGACTCCTGCGGTTGCGGTGATCGTGGCCTCATAGGTCTGTGGTTGCGTCCAGTTATAAGACCCGTCCGGATTCACATCCCCGGTATCTCCTTTCTCGCCCTGGGGGCCTTGGGGCCCCTCTGGCCCCTCGGGTCCTTGTGGGCCGACAGGCCCCTGCGGTCCGATTTCTCCAATGTCGCCTTTTGGTCCCTGCTCTCCGGTGGCTCCCTGGGGTCCTTGAGGGCCTGCGTCGCCCCTGGGCCCCTGGGGGCCTTGCGGGCCGGTTTCGCCTGGTTCCCCCTGCGGGCCTTCCGGGCCTTCGGGGCCGACGTCTCCTTTGGGAATGGTAAACGACAACAGATAAGAGCCCGCTTCCGAACCTTTCACAGCTTCCGCTGCAGCAGGAGTGCCAGGCTCGCCGGTAGTGACCCGGTCCACCGAAAGATTGAAATTCTCGGCGTACTTCTTGGCCTGCTCCGCGTACCAGGCGGCGCTTGACGTGTTATCAAGAACGACCTGAACGCATCCGCTTCCTTCCGGCAGTTGCACGACGACCGCACCCGCCACGGCCTGCTGTTCGTCCGGTAAGTCAGGCGTCACCCGGCCTGAAGAAACAAAGCATCCGTAGAGCAGCGGGCTTTCCTCGGTCCCATCGTCCATGAAGACGTCATAGGACCACATTCCCGCGGGTACTGAGGCCCACGAAATCACGCAGTTGCCCTCGTCGTCATGGGAGAATCCGAACTCAGTCACGCCCGTCTTAAGGCGCACGGCTCCGCGCAGAGTGATTCCGCTCATATCGACGGGATCTCCCTGGAAATCCACCACGCGCACCACCAAAGACTGGTTCAGTCCCGTGACCGTCCGGATGTCATATTTGCCTGCCTGTTGCCTGCAGCGGAAGAAAAAGGGTTGCGGGGCGCTTTTGCGCCCCTTGGGTTGGTATGTCAGGAAACGGTCGTCGTCACATCCTGAATATTGGACGGTGTGGCCTGGTACTGACCCTTATAATCCATCTCAAATTCAAACTGCGCGGACGCCACCGCGGTTGTGTGTTCCGGGTCCTGCAGGAGACGCAAGGCGCCATGCCCGATGTAGGTGAGGAATATCTCGCCAATATCGTTCTGGTACCACAGTTGCAGGTATCCCTCTATTTTATTGTCTCCGCCGTGCCCGATGGCGACGGCCTCCTTGCCGTTGGCCGGAGCGCCTCCCAGCGCAAAGGAGAGCTGGAAGTATTCCGGGGACATATCCGGCGTCGTGAAGGTCATGCGCTTGCCGGTAGTGGTGTTCTTGCGCTGGACGCGGTAGCCCAGAGCTCCACCGTAGAAGCGGGTGACTTCTCCTTCGACCTGCGTGGCGACGGACTGGAACGCTCCCAGCAAGCCAAAGCTCACCCAGGGGAATGCCGGGCCGGCCGTCGGATCAACGGGGGGCGCGGCAGGAGGTTCCGGGAACTGATAGGGTCCGGTAACGTAGGAGGCGCCGCCTTCCTCGGTCACCTTGATACCGTCAGGGAGGAAAATCGCCAGGACACCCGTAATCTGCGGAGTCACATTGCGATTGCTGTAAGTGGGGTCGTAAGTATTAGGCCTGATGCTTGAACGGGTTTAATAAACGATGGTTGCCTTGCCGTCGGCTTCCAGCTTTTCAGCCAGAGCCTTCGTAACAGATATTCTGGCTTTTGGCAAGAATATAGAGTTTCCTACCCTGGTTTTCTTCAGGATAATGACATTGGTGTCGATGACGGCGCCCTGCTCCGTCTTCTTGTCGGCTTCGGTGGTGGTTGCTTTGCTCATTTGATTTCAACTAGGTTGAGGGTTTTCAACGCCTCTGCTACGGGCGCAGAAAGTTCGGGAGTATCGGTTTTCATGGAGAGGCTGACGACCAGCCCCTCGCCCAGTTCCGTTTTTGTGCTGACGACGCGGACGGTCACCTTGTCCGGGCGATCCTCCTGGTCTTTTTGCTGTTTATTTTTTGGTGTTCTGCTCATAGAATTCCGGTTTGGTTCGTATGTTGATGTTGACCGGGACGCGGTAGTCCACGGTCAAGACGTTCATTTGCCTCTTCTCTCCATCGATGATTCCGGAAGAAGCGAAGCGCCCCTTTATTTTGGGCTTCATCATGGCGGGCGCGGGGAACGGAAGTGGATTCCAATTCCACAGGACATGCTCAATCGCGTCGCCCGCGGCGCGCAAATAGTAAGCTGGCGTCAGGCATTCCGCCGGGAACAGGGCGGCGTTGTGGTAGATGGCCACAATGATGAAATATTGCCTCCACATGGTAGGTTCCGCCGTCTGCCCGTGTCCGTCCTGGTATTCTTCTGCATCCCCCGGACACACAAGCACCACGCCGTTGTTGCCCATCGCCGACATGATAATGTCGTTGGCGGCATACTCCGGATCAAAGGGGGCGTCAAAGATGTGGCAGCTCAATTCCTTGCTGCTTTTGAGCCGCTCAATGATGCGACAGCTCATGGTCTGGTCAATGGAGGGGATCATGATTCGTTTCCGATTTGGGTAAGGTATGTTTCCGCGACGCGCTGCGCCATTTGGTCCATCGTCGGCAGGATGCCAGGAGTAGGCGCAATCGTCACTTCCCGGCACAGGATATAGAGGACGTCTCCTGTTTTCGTTCCTTTGCTGAAAAGCTTGCGGGCCGCTTTCTTTCCGGTAGATGATTGTGCTGTCTTGAGGATCAGGACGCCGGTCACATTGCCGTTGCGTCCTCCGTTTTTGGAGGGGATGAATTGTAAATCGTCTTTGCGGAAGCCGGCGCTGTAAATGCTCCGGGCCCCTCCATGCCCTCGTGGCGCGTTGATGGTGGGAATGGCCAGGTTCTGGATCGGCTTGCCAGTGATTTCCGAGGTGCGGCCGGTGGGACGCAGCGGGCCGCCCAAATAGCCTTGTGTACCTATCCAGTGGAGGCCGATTCCGCGCCAGGCAATGGAAACGCTGACTCCTTCGGCAGTTTCTTCCATGCTGGTGGCGTCCGCCGCGGCGTCGTAGTAATCCTTGCCCTGCTGGCGCAGGGTTTGCTGAATCATCAGGCTGAGGGCGACTCCCGCCTTGCGGATGGCGGTCTTGTGCCGGGCGGCGGACGGCGCCATGTCGGCAAACGCACGGTCAATCGCGGATTGGTCGATATGTACGGTTACAGCCATTTGACGGGTAAAACATAAGGGGTTGGCACTTCCACGCTGAGAGCTCCGGCGACGTCTTCCACTTTCCTGACGTACCCGGAGGTAATGGGATAGGTAAATTCTCCCTCTTCCTTTTGCGAAACGGGGATGTACTGGCGGGAGGAAGCGGAGGCCACATCTGAGGGGCGCCCGTACCAGACGCCTTCCGGCTCGGAAACCAGGCGGTTCAGCATGCGGTCGAGGTAAAGGGATGCCAGCGTTCCGGCCACGGCGCCGCCGGCTGCCGCCATCCGGAAAGCCTGGGCCTGACGCAAGGGGATCTCTTCCGGGAAATCCCCGGTCAGGAGCTCCGCCAGTTCCGCGTCCGTATAAGGGCGGGTGCCGTTTGGGTCGGTATAGGTAAAAGTGGTATTGCCGTCATTCTCTTCCTCGATGCGCACAGCATCTTTCAGGACGCGGCGGATCTTCTTCTCATTGGCGTCCGTCACACCGACGGCGTTGCTTTCCAGTGTAGCGTTGAAGCTGGCGGGAGCGGGACGAACGCGGGAAACGTCCAGGCCGGCCGCGCGGGCTTCCTCGGATCCCACGGGGGCAATGTTCATTCCGGACAGGTAGTCAAAAGGAGGATAAGGCGTTCCGAAGCGCGAGAGGCGGATCCAGACGTCGGACGACGCCAGGGCATAACCGACGGTCTCGCCACGGATGAAACCGGAGGATACCGCCTCGGTAGCTTCGTCTTCCAGTCCGGCTCTGGCCCGGTTCCATCGTTCAGCCCAGTATCGCGGGTCTTCTCGGCCTTGGGAGCGGTAAAATTTGAAAGCGGCCGTGTCTTCGTCCTGCGTCCAGTTATACCAGTTCCTGTAACCGTGGGCCATGGCCGCGTTGGTTTCTATGACGACCTGGATGCGGAGCCAGGATGACAAATCCTGAATGCCGCCCTGCCCCGTCGCCGGGGGGCGGTAGCCCTGCTGGCGCAGAGTTTCGCGGATGGCTTGCTGTGCTTCCTCGTAGCTTAAGGCGCCAGCAGCGACTTTGCCGGCCTTGCCCTCAAAGTCGGACAGGATGACGCCGGGTTCTACGCCGGAGACGAAAAAGGCGCGCTCGGCGTAGTCGTTGGCGATCATTTCTCTCTGGGCAGCGGTCATCATCGGTAGGTGCTTCGCATGGGGTTAAACCAGGGACGCCGCGTATAGCGCGGCATCATGTAGGCGGGATCCGCTGGGGCGGAGCCGTCTACGCTTTCCGGCAGCATTTCCCCGTGTGCATAGTGAGCCAACATCTCATCAGCCGATTCGGCGGCCTTCTGGCGCGTCTCAGTCAGGTTGATTTGATAGCGCAGGTAAAGCTGCCGGATGATCAGCGGCCACGCCAGGGAGCGCATGCTCTGCGGGATGTCGTACATGCCGCTGTTCTGGAGCGATTGCCGCAGGGCGAGGTTGTTGGCCAGTGCCCCGCGGATGGTCATGCAGACATCATTGACGGCCTCCACCATGACGTCCCGGTAGTCCAGGCTGCGCTGCTCCCCGGCTGTCACCAGGGCGTTACGTTCCGCTGTGTTGAGGCCGAGCAGTCGGTCGGCCTCATCCGTGGTAATCGTGGACCATGCGGGAAAGGCAGGCATGATGGAGGCGGGTTGGTGTGGGTTAGGCGGAAGCCGTCGCGTCGATACGGACGATGGCGGACGGGTTGGTCAGCTTGGTCAGCGAGTAGACGCGGTTGGTTACCAACGTCAGAGCGGGCGTCGGCTTGTATTCCGTAATGACCTCGCGACGGAGCTTGCCGGATAAGCCAAACGTTTTGATGGCAGAGGCGTCGAACTGCGTCGGGGAGTCTTCTTTGTACAGGACATAGACTTCGTTTTCCATGATGGTCTTGGCGTCGCCGGAAGCGTCGCGGTAGGGCATGGAGGCGATGTAGATGTCCCTGATGGGGCGAATCAAAGCATTGCGGAGCAAATCTTCGTTGAAGAGGCCGACGCTGTTGAACGACACCACCTGACGGGCGATGGGGTTGGCTCGTAGAAGCTGCCAGGCGTTGATGCCGAAGACGATGGTGTTCGGCATATGTCCGGTAGCTGCGTTGATGGACAGGATGGCCTTGTCCAAGTCTGCCAGCGGGTTTTTCTGTTCGTTGGCCCAATCGCCCATTCCGGAAGCTGCCGGAAGCTGGCTCATGATCATCTTGGCTCGTTCATACTCATAAGAGGTTACAAACTGGGATTCGATGAGTTTGTATTCCGCCAGGGTGATGGCCTGCGCCTTTTCCCGGTTGACGCCCAGCAACGCGTCCGGGATGGGCAGCGTCAGTCCGTAGCCCCGGAGGGTATCGGTTTCGTTTCTGCCGTTCAGGACAGTCTGGCGGGGAGGTTCGCCCGCTCCAACTTCAATGGGCTGGACGGTGAAGGCCGATTCGGTGTCCCAGACCTTGTACTGGAAATTCAAGTCGTAAACCGGGACGATCGGCGCGATGCGGCTGATGATGGAGTTCTCTTCGGTGTTCCCGGAGCCCGCTGAATAGGCGGTCAGGACATCGGTGAACTGAACGGCGGAGCAAAATGGAGTAGCCCTTGTTCTTGGTCTTTCTGTTGGTTATTAAGGGTTGATATTATGCGGTAGCCTGGTAGGAGGGCACGAAGCCGATTTCCACGAGGCCCTGTTCCCACTGGGCGTGAATTACGCGGGCATAGACGGTTTCACCGCTGGCGGCGGCCTTCCATGCCCCGTTGGCCGTAATGGTGAGGGGCGTTCCGGCATTGATGGTGCCGGGCGTGTCGGACAGCGCCGCCTTGATCAGGCCGGAATACATTCCGACGAGGGCGGCGACGCAGGTTCCCTGGTTGGGCTGCCCTTGCAGGACCACGCCGAGCAGCTGCGTCTGCGTGGGGATAGCGGACAACGGCGTCCCGATAAACTCGGGAATGTCCGGGTTGGCGGTCAGCGCCACGACGGTTCCTTCCTGTCCGCACAGGTCAACTCCCTCTGGGGTGTTGAAATAGACGATGGCGCTTTTCTGGGTTACATTGAGTGATGGCATTGGTTTGTATCAGGTTGGGATTATTGTGCAGAGGTTACAATGAAGCCTTCTTCAGTGGCTTTCTGGAAGGCGTCGTAGCGCTTCATACCTCCTTTGATCAGTTCGTCTACGCGATTCTGGAATCCGTCGATGGATTCCTTCTTGCGGAACGGATTGGGCGGCGCCTGGGTAGCGCGGCGGTTCAAGGACGTTCTTCCGGCTGGGTTTCGGCGGCTTTCGTCAATAACGTCATGCGGCGGCTTTGACTTCGCGGACCGATTGAGAGCCTTAACAAAGGCGTTCAGCGCGGCGGGGCTTTCCCGGAGTGAGTTTTTCAGCTCTTCCCGGCGTTCTTCCGTGAATTCCTTGCGTTCTTCCTCGTCGAGCGCGTTTTCGTACGTGCTGACGGCGTCGTCCACTTCGGCGTTCACGTGGTCTTTCTCACGCTTTTCCAGCGAGAGCAGTTCGTCAAGTCGTCCGAGGATCTCCCTGCTCATGTCGTCGGTGCCGTCAAATTCGACATCCAGCTTATCAAGCAGGGAATCGAACAGGGCCCGCTGGGCCTTGTCCATTTCCTTGGACGGATATTCTCTATCGTCGTTTTCCATATTGGTTTCTGGGTTGGGTTCCCCCTGTTCGGGGCTTTGTGGTTCGCCCCCGGCCTCGTTGGAGGCGGGGGAAGTCTGTCGGTTGACCAGCGGCCGCTTGCCCTTGATGCGGGGCCGGTTGGTCAGGGCAAAGCCTGTCAGCTTGCCGGGGTGGTAAATGCCGTCCTCGAATGTCATGCCTTCGCCGTATTCGGTCGAAGATTGCGTGTATTCTTTGTCCTTCAGCATCTGCTGGCCGCGCGGCGTCCACTCGATGAAGCCGTACAGCTCTAACGCGCCGGAAGGATCGCGGTAGGTGTCCAGCCGCTTGAGCCATCCGAGAGCGCGAGTGTCGCGTGAAAGGTCATGGCTCAAGTGGTCGCCGTCAATGAGCATGCCGGGCCCGTCAAAGGTGCGGGAGTTGAATTCGTCCACCATGGACTTGATCGCCTGCTCGTCGATGCGGAGCACCGCGGGTCCCTCACCGTAGTCTACCTCATGATCCCCGCTTTTCTCGACGTGGAACCATCCGTTGGCGGGATTGGACAAGTCATTGATTTGTTTGGTACTGATCATCGCTAAATCCTTTCATGAGCCCGGTATAAATGAGCTGCTGCAGCTGTTCGTAGGCGTCGGGCGGGATGCGCGAGCCTTCCGTTTCCCGGTTGACGGCAGCCGCCGCGGGAGCGGCTGCCGTCGCATCCTCGATGGACATGCCTATCTTTTCTTCGATTTCGGTCTTCTCGGGGCGGACGCCTCCGTCCGCGAGGGCGGCGATTTCCTCGGCCTTCTGTAGCGGTGTTTGGACGGTGTCAAAGGTGATGTGGAGCCGGGCCAGCGGCTCTCCGTCTCCCAGCACCAGTGGACTGATGGAGGCGTTAAAGGCTTCCGCCACCTTGGAGCAGACGGCGGAGACCACCGAGTTCCAGCTGTCCGTATGGGCGGACCCCGCCAGCGTGCCGGAGCCCGATTCGTTCAGGACGGTCAAGGTTCCCGCCATCACAAACCGCACCTGGTCCTTGTCAGCCATATTGATGCGGGAGAGGAAGTAGTTTTCGTTGATGGATGAGGCTTTGAGAGGTTCGGCCGTACATTCGGGAGGCAGGACGACGGAAGCGCCAGACTTGAGCTCCTCGCAGGCGCGTTCAAGGGCGTCCATGATAGCAGCGCTTGCTTTTGGCGGGGCTGTGATGATGGCCGGGGCGCTCCCGTAGCGGTCCATATGATTGTCCCAGGTTATTTTCGCATGATTCCGCTCAAAACTCGCGCGAGCTGCCGGGAACAGGATGGGATAACGGTGCTCCATCACGACGAGCGTTTCGCCTTCCACGCTTTCGCCTGTGTCAACGCCAATGTAGCACTGGGGATTGAACTGCCATTCGTTCAGTTCTCCGGGCCGTACCCAGTAACGCTGCGGGATGAATTCAAACCTCCGACCCCAGGCGTCCTCAATGTATTGGAGGTGGGCATAGCCGTAAAACAGGGCGGAGGCCAGATGCCCGAAAGCCTGTTGTAGCCCGTTGACGGAATTGTAGAATTCCTCCAAGGCGTTTTTTTGACGCTGCGCTTCCTGGCTGTCGTTGGCGGCGTCAATCTTCCAGCCCTGCATGGAGACGCTTTCAACCATGCGTGAATAGAGCATGCCCAGGAGGCCGTCAGAATAAATGATTTCATCCCAGATGAGCATCTGACGGGCAAAGGCTCCACGCCGTGCTTCGTTTCTAGCTTCAACGAGTGTTTGCAGGTCGGCACCCTGTAACGGATCCCAGTATTCGTACCATTGAGGCTGGTTAGGCTTCCGGCTTTGTTCCGTCAAGACTCGCCGGGCGAGATCCGTTTCAAGCTCCTTGATTCTGGTCTCCTGTTGGGCGACCAGCTTCGGGGCGTTGAGGATATTTTTGACGGCGTTAAACCTGCGGAGAGGAGATAGGAAAATTTTGGTTGCAGGGGGAGGAGTTGGACCTCCGACATGAGGACAGGAACCTCATATGATACCGTTTCACCACCCTGCGGTTGAATATACATCAACACATATAGATATGTTGATGTATTGTCAATCCTAATATCTGCCGATGGCGCGTTTTTGTGCTGGGCGTCTGGCATACCACGCTCCAAGCTCCTTGGACAATCCGCTGTGCCGGCGCGCGTGCCAGGCCATGACGAGTGCATCGGCACGGTCTGGAGAACGGACGCCGCGCTTCGCCATGTCTTCCTTGCTTTCTATTCTGACGCGGCCAATCGCGTCTGTCTGGAGGCGGGGAGCAACCAGCTGCTCAATGGTGTCCTCGTCGATGTCAAGGATGAGTTCTTTTTCTTCAATGGCGCGGGCCAGGGCCCGCCATGCCTGGGCGCGGAGGTTGACAAAGGCTTGTGTGTCATCCGCTGGGAATCCTCCCCGGTAGGAGTGTACCGGAAAGCCCTCGGCGCGGAAATCGTCAATGATGGGGAGTCCAAGTCCGTCGCCGTCGGCAAAGATGCGGTCGGCGGAGATGCCAAGCTCGGTAGCCTTGCGGCGGAACCTTCCGCGCGCTCCTACGGTGTCCGGGTCGGCCCAGTGGTCGGCGATGAAAAAACGGTTGCCCTGCCCGGCCGCGAAGACGTTCTCATCACCCCCGGCGGCAAAGTCGAAGCCGCCGCAGGTCTCCCCGGTGTCCAGGAAGGGGGGCGGGTTGTTGACCAACTCCATGAGGGAGCGCCGGGAAATGACGGATTGTCCGTCAAGGTCGGTGAATTCCCCGAGGATTGCGGAACGATAAAAGGAGGATTGCTCGCCGTATTCTTTTTTCAGTCGTTCGGCCTTCCCCGGGTCGTTAATCTCGATATGCGGGCAATCCTCGTATTTGACGCGGATTTTGTAGTAGAGGGATGAATTTTTGTGAAAGCAGTCGTAAAAGGTGCCTGAATCGGCCCCAGGCGACGAGGTGATGAACGCATGGAAAAGCGTGCAGCGGGAAACAGAGGTGAAGATGGAGTCGGGAATGGTCTTGGCCTCGTCCAGGACGTAAAAAACAGGATCCACGTCGGGCGAGATTTTCGGGTGCCATCCTTCCGCGCGTCCGGCGTTGTCGGTCGAGAATCCCACGGCAAAGCCTCCCTCCGGCGTGCGGATTTCGGTTTTGTTGAACGTCCAACCCGAAAAGAATGGATTGTCCATGTAGCGGCGAAGCGCCGGGAAGAGCTGCTTTTCCACCTGCATCCACGACGAGGACGTAACCGGAACCTGTCCCCGTGGAAAGCATGTGAGAAAGTACAGGATGGCTGGCGCAATACAGTTGCTTGTCTTGCCCGATCCGTTGGGAGCCACGAGGGCGACGCTTTTCCCTCCCAGGGTCAGCTTGCCCAGGGATAACGCCTTGATGGCCTCCACCTGCCAGGGATAGGGATCGAGGCGGAGGACATGGCGGAGGAAGAAGCTGACGGGAAGTCGTGTCCTGACGGGTTAGGGATGGAGTTTGCCGGCGATAGTCTCTAGCGCAGTTTTCTCGTCTTCCTGCAGCTGGGCCATCTGCTCGGGGTCAAGAGTGATCTTGCGTTCCAGGGGAGCGCCGGGAACGCCCGCTACATCCTGCCGGACTCGGTCGCCGAATTTCTCCGGGGCGAAGCGGGCGGCCACTTTCAGCCGCGTTTCAATGGCGAGCTTCTTGGCTGCGACGGAGGCGGAGCCACATTCGGGGTCGAGGGCAACCTGGGCAGCGGCATCTGACAAAGACTGACACTCTTCTAGCATTGCTTCCGACTGCGCTTCCCTCGCGCGTTGAATGAGTTTACAAAACTCTTCCCGTTCGTGTCTCCATCTCCAGACAGTTAAAACCTCCGGCATGTGATCGTCCGAGCAAATGGACTTCATCGTTTCCCCCGCGGCCAGCCTGGACGCTATCTCGGCAGCTAATGCCTCCGTATAGAGGCTGGGCCGTCCTATTTTCTTTTTGGTGGTAGGTGATTGTTTCTTTTTCCTGCGGGTTTACTCTAGAGGACAAGTGGCAAATAAATCAAGCATTCTGTTTGTTTATTCCCTTTTGGGCCCATTGACAAATCTGATCCTCCCACATATACAGATTTTGTGAAAAAGTGTCCTATATGCGGCAAGGATGTTCCGCCACGCTACGGAGCGCGCGAAAGCGTGTACTGCTCCCGCGCATGCCTCAAGGCACACTATGCCACTGCCTGGGAAACTCTCACCTGCCCGGTGTGCGGAAAGGAATTCCGTGCTAAAAAACTCTGGCATCAAAAATGCTGCTCTTATCCTTGTTCACATGCCGCCCAAAAGGGGAGAAAAATCACGTCAGAAGCCTTCCGGGAGGCGTGCCGGCACCGGGGAGTTCCCGGCCCCAGGAAGCACCCTAGAACCGGGAAATTTGAAACGAATTGCCATGCTAAAATCTGGCGTGTGGAGTCTCCGGAGGGAGAAGAAGTCACGGCAAGAAATCTCAAGCTTTACATGATAGGGCGATACGGCGAAGAAGAGGGAAAAAAGGTGTATAAACTCCTGGTTTGCGCTGCGCGGCGCTTCCGCAAAAGCGGGCATGGCAGCGGCGCCGGATGGCAGGTGCTTTCCGTTCCAAAATATCCAGAGGAATAAAAAATGGCAGCCCCGAAGGACCGCCATTTTCTTAGGGAATGAGCATTTCTGCTCACTTTTGATCTTACGATCGTTTTAATCCACAGCCCCGCAGGGCTGACGTGTTCCTAGAAAGAACAGGGTTCTTTTCGCACATTTTGCGCCAGACCACAAGAAAAAACGGAGTGATAATTTTTTCTTCTTTTTTTCATTTTTCCTCTTGCATTACTATAAATTTTATAGTAACTTAATTTTGTTGACGGGAGGTAAGGGACCGAACGAAGACATAATCCAAACACTAAAACTAGAAAGAACAAGACAATGAACGAAAACAAAATCATCATCACGGAAGACGGAGAAGAAATCAACCTGACCGCTCTTGAACGTGAATTTGGCAGCTACGAGTTTGAAGGCAAGACCTACTATGCAGCGCGCCAGATGGAATACACCAACAGGGTTTTCCCTGGCTCCTATGCGGACAAATACGAGGACGGCAGCTATATGGAAGAATGGTCTGCTCCCGGCTATGATGCAGAAGGGAACAAGGTTGAAATCTTCATGACCTTTGAACAAATGACGGGTGAAGAAGTAGAAGGAGAAAACCTCAACTGGACGCAGGACGCTTCCCGCGTTGAGGTCCGTTAAGTAAACAACTTACAAGGGGCGGCAAAGACCGCCCCTTTTCCTGCTATGACTGCGCAAGTATTCCTTGACTGGGTTCAATCTCGCCACAGTCTGCCATCCAAAACATCTGCGGTTCGAAAGGCGGCACAGATTTTGCGCGTTTCCGAGATTACCATTTGGAAATGGCTCAAGGGAGAGCCGCAGGTTTCCCCGTCCATGCTTTTGCTTATGGAGATGGTCATGCGTCATGGGGTACCAGATGAATAGCCCTATACGAGATTCCAGGGGCTATACGAGATTCCAAGGGCTATTTCCTGGGATGGTAGTTGATCTCGCGGTAGGACTGCCAATCACACGTGATGATGGTGCCGCATAGATGGATGCGGGAAACAACGGCAGGGCCTAAATGATCTTCCAGGGCGGCGGGGCTGTAGTTGGCAATGATGATCGTCGGCTTGCCGTTCTGGTGCCGGTAGTCAATCAGGCGTTCCAGGGCCGGGCCCGTGAAGTCCGTGTCCTTAACCTCGTGATACTCGTCCAGGACAAGCAGGTAAGGCGCCTTGTAGCGGGCCATGACGGAGGATTCCGAGCCACCGCCGTTGAACGTCTCCCGCAAGGCCATGGTGTAGTCATACGCCTTGGAGTAGAGGACGCGCTTCTTGCGTCGGTACATGATGCGGGCAAGAAACGTGCTTAAAACCGTTTTCCCGGTGCCGTAGCGTCCGTTAAGTACAATGATGCTTCCAGGAGTCAAAACAAGGCGGTAGGCCTCACGGAGGGCCTTCTTCCATGGTTCCCCGGTCACTTCGTCGAGGCAATCAAGAGCGCGGCGGGGAAAGCCGCGGTCAATCAGGCCCAGGCGTTCGTGTGTCGCCCGGCGTTCTTCCTCCCGCTGCTTTTCGGCAGCGAGTGCTTCCGCTTCCAGTTCTTCAATGCTTCTTCCGTCATCCGCGGCAAGCGTCTCCATGGTGGAAATCAGGTTTTCAATGTCGGAGATTTTCAGGGCTTTCCGAGCGTCCATAGTGTTTTCAGTCTTTCCAGAGTTCATCTCTTCGTGAGGGTTTAGGTGTTGATTTTGGTGTAGTTCCAGCGGCATTGGCGGGCTTTAAGCCAGCTTCGGCCGCATTGTTCCGGGCCCAGGTGGCGGCGTATTGGCGGGCCAGAGGCCGCCAGTCTGTCAGGGGGACGCCGTGCTTGTTTTTCCAGCCAACGGCGGATTGCTCGTTGAAAAACCGCTCCGCGCACCGGGTAAGCTCGTCTCCGAGCGGGTGCAATGCTTGAGCGGCCATGAAGCGATCAATTTCGGACACGTCCCGCGGAAATTGGCAGACTTCGCGCCCGGTTGTAGTTGTAGTAGTATTATTATCTTCTCTTCTCTTCTCTGGTAACGGTTTTTGTAACGGTTCGGGCGTTACATCTGTAACGGTTTCATCGTTACGCCCTTTTCGGTGATTCGCAACTCGGCGGTTCGTATTGGCCCTATTCTTAGCGGTTTGGCCGTTGTGGCGGTCAAAATTAGGGATCGAAAGGAGGCCATTGCGTCCATTCAACCAGCCGACTTTGACAAGCCCAACAGCGAAGCCGGGGCAGAATACAAGACGATCGAGAAACGAATTTGTAACGGTGATAGCGTTACCAGAGACGGATTGTTGATCCGCCCAAATCCAGAGGCGAAGAAGCTTGCCGACCACGGCATCTTGATCAATGCCGAGCATGTCGGCCAACTTCACCACTTCCGGCTTGTCGGGCGTCGTGTGTTCAACTTTTATCCAGTCTCCAGCCATAATCAAAAAAGCGTCAGTTGGGGGTTGTAGTTAATCAATCTTCCGAGCAAAACCCGGAATGCAGTTGCCGCCACTGACGGAACTTGTCCGTTGCCAAGGGATATAAGCTCGTCCACTTCTGCGGCCACCCCATCAGCAGGGCGACGAAAGACGCTGACACGCACATCCCCCTGACTCGCTTCCCACCGCTCCTGACATAGAGATATGCCAGGTAGTCTTCCAGGTTGCATTTGTGGTTGCCCTGTTCCGCGCGGCTCCAGGCTATTCCATGCGTCCCGATGCAGGCCCGCGGTGTGGGCAAGAATCCATAATCTGGCACGGTGATGGGGTAGTCCAACGGCGTCAGCTCCCAGCACACACCACGCAGCATCATACCCGATGCGGGCAAGGTCACCGAGGACTCTGGCAAGTCCTCTTCCCACAAGCAACGGTGAGTTTTCCAGGAATGCGTAGAGAGGTCGTACTTCATTGATAATTCGGTGCATTTCCCGCCAGAGGCCGGACCGTTCACCATCAATGCCGGCACCTTTTCCTGCGGCGCTGATGTCCTGGCACGGGAAGCCTCCAGATACCACGTCAACAATGCCACGCCATGGTCGTCCGTCAAAGGTGCGTACGTCATCCCAAACCGGGAAAGGCGGGAGTAGTCCGTCATTCTGCCTGGCGAGCAGTACGCTTGCGGGGTAGGGTTCAAGCTCGACGGCGCAAACGGTGCGGATTCCGAGCAATTCGCTTCCAAGTATGCCTCCACCAGCACCCGCGAAAAGATGTAGCTCATTCATTTTCCTCCTTTATCGGCTCCCAGTTGTCACTAAACCCCTCATAAGCCTGTGCAAAGGGACAGCGGAAACACTCGCTGCATGGCGTAGCGTACGGATGCGTGCCTTCATGGGCACAGTTCTCACAGATTCGCTCTGCTGATGGGATGGTCCACGCCCTGCACACGGCTCGCTTCTTCCAAGATTCAGTAATAGCTTCTTTAAGCATGT
Organism: Akkermansia muciniphila; assembly: GCA_947624785.1. Classification (GTDB taxonomy): domain Bacteria; phylum Verrucomicrobiota; class Verrucomicrobiia; order Verrucomicrobiales; family Akkermansiaceae; genus Akkermansia; species Akkermansia muciniphila_F. The sequence goes on from CANQLV010000003.1 coordinate 213,416, forward strand.
ACTTATCACAAGCTATTACATTTTGGGCGCTCTCCATCCTTGCCGGACTCATAGAGCCACAGCGTGACGTGTTCTCCGCGGGGGATGCGCGGCGCGTTTTTACGCAATTCCCACGTTTTTTCTCCGGACAAAATTTGCTCGGACCAAGGCCGCCTGACGGATAAGAGGATGTGTATCATTGCTGTCCTCCTTCTATATCAATCAACTTCTTCAGGTATTTAATACGGGCAATCAAGAGGTGCGGATGTTTGCAAAGCGTGTGTTGTTCACGACGGGCCCGCTTTTTTGTCCGATAGCACGCTGATAAACAGGCATTCAGACCTTTGTGAAACACATACGTGCAAACTTTCCACGGGTGCGTTCCTCCGTCTTTGTTCTTTTCTATCGGGCAAACCTGCTGGACGATGATATGAGGGTTCCTTTTCATTGTTCCTCCCCTCCCTTCTGTTCAAGCTCCCACGGATATGTATCAATTTTACCGTCAACCAAAGTTCGGAATATTAAGTTCCCTTGTTCTTCGCAGAATCTATCATCTGCCGCCGCAAGATCGCCTGTTATCCCATATTCGTTTTCAACAGGATCACCGCCCCCATTATGAAGCAAATAATCCAATGGTTCACCGTTTTTATCTTCTGTAATAACATGTAGACCATTATTCCAACCAACGATCGGATAAATGCATCCTGCAACAAAACCTCCTGATGATACTAAGCAAAGGCATTCTCTATATGTTTTCTTAAATCTATTCATTTTAATTTCCTTTCTTTAATTTAAGTTTTCCGCTTGGACTAATTGTCCAATCATCAAAAGTGATGGTGCCGGACAGATTGATCACGGGGTAGGCGTCATAGGGACGGCAACCAAACTTGCCTTTATCGTTCTTCACCCGTAGCCATGCGCCCCATTTTGCACCGATAACGGTATATCTATGTCCTCTAACTATGACTTGTTGTCCGTACCGGAAGCGGGTGCCGTGAATGGCGTTGAGGGCGTCAAGATCGACTTGCGCGGCGTGCCTCTCCGCCTTTTCCTTCTCCTGTCTCCTCTTCTCGCGGGCGGCCTCTTCGCGGGCTCTGCGTGCCTCGTTGGCCTGGTTGACGCGGAAGATCTCCATATACTTGCGCTCGGCTTGTTCCTGCATCTCCTTCCTGCGGAGGTTGTAGGCGATCATGAACTGCCGTTTTCTCTCTCTTTCTTCGGGGCTCATTGCATCGGTTCTCCTTCCTGGATTACTTCGGTTTCCCACCCCTTTTTTGTCTGCTTGGCAGCGATAAAAACAAAGGGGAACTTGTCAGCGGCTGTCTTGATTTTCACTCTGGCATCATCTCTCCAAAAGCCTTTTACCTCGTGGAATTCAAGGGTGCCGTCCGGGCGGACAACCATGAAATCGGGTGTGTATGAGCAGCGGTTCCCCAGGATCAGTTTGACGGCTTCAAACTTGAATTCCCGGATTTCCCCCTGGGATTGGAGATTGGAGAGATGAAAGCCATAGGCGGCTTCCGTCTTGTTCATCACGCCGGGCCGGTGGATAGCTCTTGCCCTAGTCCTCATGCTGCCCTCCCTTCTACTACCGGGCGGATCTCCGGCATGATGCGTGTATAAGCATCAAGGTACTTGGGGCCGAATTCATCCAGAGCCGCCTTGATTTTGTCGGTGTATTCATCCCACTCCACCTTGACCAAAAAGGGACGGAGGCCGGGGCAGTAGGAGAGAAAATACCACATTTTAAGCCCAGTCACGGCCATAGAGCCATGCACCTGCGGCTTGTACTTGTCCGGCAAAACGCCATCCAGCAGATACCGGGCATGATGCTTGGAGAGAGGGCACTTGATTTCAAGCCCCGCTTCCACGGCGTTCAGAGTTTCCCCTACCAGGCCGTCCGGGCTGCACCCGATAGGAGCCTTCTTGCAGCGGATGAAACCAACTTCCAGCACCTTTTTCCCTGTCAAAGTCGCGAAAAGCTCGCGGGCTTCCGGTTCCAGGGCTTCCCCGCGATCCGTATGAAAGTTTCCTTCAAAGGTGATTTCATCCGGACGGAGGCAGGAGCAGCACAATTCGATAATCAAGTCCTCCTGCTGGGCTGACGGCTTCCCGGTTTTGGGAGTAATCAGTCGGTCAAAATTGCTGGCGGTCAGGTGCCCGGAACGTAATTTAAACCATAGGTCGCTCCGTTGTGGAACGTCCTCGTAAATAACTATATTTTCAAGGTTTAACATAACTTTAGTAGTCCTCTCTATTGGCTGGCACATACTCACGTTCCTGCTCCTTCAGACTTCCAAAAAAATCATCGGTATCATCATTTGGAGGCGGTAATGCCTCCGATGCCGGAGGCTGTTTTTCCTCCGGTTTTGGCGGATTAAAGGGGTCTATTTCCTCGTTTTCATCCTTGGACGGGGTTACATTCCGCATTTCGCTTCCAAATTCCTGCTCGTCGGCGACGTTCATGGCCTGCTGGATACGCAAGGGCAAATCCCATTGCTTGGAGGCTCGTTTGATGACCGTTTTCAGGCCCATCTGATCAAAATCGGTTTTCCAAGGCCCTACTATTTCCCCCTTCTTGTTCCGGGAGTTGGTGCGGCTCATGATTTCCTCCACGGCGTGCAGGCTCATGCGTTCTCCGTGCAAGTAGAGATCCTTGTCTGTCCAGGTGCAGTAAAATCCCCTGATGGATGCCTCGCTGTCATCCCATTCCGGGATATGTCCCATCGTGAATTTCCCGTTATGCAGCCGCCATGAAAACGGCTCCCCCTCCCGGACGATGCCAATGTTGAGGTTGGTGACGCCATTGGAGCGGGCCATACGCATCAGGCCGCGGGCGGAGGGGACAGCAACGCAGGTCAACACAGACTGACCGCTTGCCTTATCATTGCTCCAAAAAGGAACAAGATAGCCGTGGATGCCGTCAGGCTCACACCGCATCATCAGCAGATTTTTCAGGGCGGTAATCAGCGTCACCGGGGCGCAACGTTGAAGGAGTGGGGTTTTCTGGCAGCAGTGCCAGAAGATGCTGATACAGCGTTCCGGCGTCATCATGCCCTCTACAAGCTGGGTAATGTTTCTCTTCACGTCCTCCGACATCACAATTTCATAGAGTGTCTTTTTCGGGACTGGTGCCTGGGGCAAATCTAGTTTATCTGTACTTTCGTTACTCATAATCTTTGCATGGTTCGGGGTAACAGGCCGGGTTCAGTTGCCGCTGACCCCGGCCAACTGCCTTTTAGGCATTCAAGGATTCACGATGTTTGCGCTTCAGCTCGTCGCAAAGCTCCTGCGCTTTCCTCCGGGCTTCTGTCTTGCTGTAGGGAGATGTGCGACAAGCGTCTGATTTCCACCATATAGTATGTATATAGGAGTCACCTCTCGTGACCCGGAAACTATAATACGCCTCTTTGACCTCATAAGGCTGTTCTGCCTCAATTTCCTCAATGGGCTTGACAAGTTCTATACAGGCGACGGAGAGGTGAAGGATACCATCCAATAAAACACCGTACGGAAGTTCAACATCTCCCCCGGAATCCTCGTCTCTACAAAGTGTCACTTGGATTCCCATTGCGTTATTTTTGGAAAACATCGCGATACCTCCGCCCCCGAAAAGCCTCCCGTGAAATCCAGTGATTCGGACTAAATCCCCCTTGCGGTATTTCCGCGCCGGGTCATATTTCGGCTGGGCGGCCTTGAGAGCAGAAGGTTCAAAAAAGTCATATGCCGTTTTGTCGTCATCATGGTGGATAGTGACTTTGATAGGGAGAAAACTATATCCGTCATCTTCCTTGATCGTTCCCCGGATGATGACTTCGGTTCCGGGCTTACATTCGTTTCTTTGCATGGTGTTTTTGTTCTATGGGATTTAACTAAAAAGGGTTTTAAGCAGGAGGAAAATTAAGAATAAAAATCCCCCTCCTGCAGTAATTACTCCGCACCACAAAATCAGGTAAGCGAGGATGTTGGAGAGCCAGCCTTTTGACTGTGCGGCCTGGGTGTAGTTCCAGCAGCGTTCCGCTTCGTCCGGAATGCCGTTGAGACGCTCATAGGCGCACAGGCGGCACAGATAGCGGGTGCAGAAGACGCCGCCCTGATGGTCCCCTACCAGCGACATCCATGAAGACGAGGCTTTCAGCGGTTCGGCGCACATGTAGCAGCGCGCCGTTTTGGCGGGGTGCGGGTTGTTGGTGAGTGTTTCCACCATGCCCTTGTAAGGGCCCCGGTTGATGATGTGTTGATGTGTGGTCATTATTTTGATTGGCTGGAGAGAAAATCTCTGACTTCGCGCATGTTGAAGCGCGCTTCACCCTTCCTTCCTCGTTGACTGTTCATAGGTGTCATCTTGGTAATTTTCCCAAGCCTCACCCCTTCCACCAAATAAGGAGTAATGCCGCTGACAGAGTAATGGAACCGTTCGGCGCAGTCTTTCGCGCTTCCGAATTCATCCACCGGAACAAAATTATTCATTCCGACGCTCGCTGCCTCCGCAGAGGGAGGAATGGGAGTGGTCGCCAATTCCCTCAGCACTCCGGACAGCACTTCCAAGGCATCCGCAAGGCTGGCTATCGTTTTTCCGTTCCCGTTCATGGCTTTCGTCAAAATTCGTCGTTGTGTCCGTCAGGATTGTCCGTCGTGGCGTGATCGCGTTCATACTGCACCAAGGCGTTTTCGAGGTCTGCCGCTGCGGTTTCATGCTCGTTCATGAGCCGTTCAGCTTCTGCGTGGCTCACGGCCACGTCGTCCACCCGGATGCACCGGTCTTCGTCGTCGTATTCGATGATCATTTGCTTGGCCTGTTGACGGGTTCAGTTTTCTTTAAAAGGTGGTTCACCACCTACGGGTAAAAAAACTCGATTCTTCCTAATGCGCTTTTTCGCAGGTGGTTCACCACCTGCAAGCAAAAAAACTACTTGTCCGGAAATAGACCTTTGTTCTTTCCGTGCGATCAGTTTTATCTGCTCAAATAAGTCAATAGGGAGATTAATTGTTATTTGTTTTTTCTCGTATTTCTCTAGCGATGTTTTCATAATCTTCGGGGGTAAGAGTAACGTTTTGGGTTTGCTGAACTAAATAAGCGGTAATGATTTCCGTCATAGTCATATTTAGCTCTTTTGCTCTCTTTTGAAATTTGCGGAAGAGAACGATCGGAATCCATACCGAAATCTGTTTTTTGTCTATCTTCCGTTGGCTTGGCATGGGGTCACCATAATCGGTGGTTAACCACCAGTCAATACCATTTTTCAATTTTCCTACATTTTTTTCATCTAAAAATATGTCACATTTCTTTCCGTGGTCTTTTCCATCATTGGCACTAAAAGCATAATGCAGATAGATAGGCACGAACACATTGACATGGGCAAAGCTGGAAATTTCGATTCCAGAATGAGTAAGGAACGGAGTGGGCAATTTCATTTCTATTTCTCATCCCCTTTGGTGATATTGCGCAAAACGCGTTTTACTGTTCTTCTCATCCCTTCCACTATGCCGAGGCCGAAACAAGTGGCCCCGAAAAGAACGGCCAGCAAGAAAAACACAAGCATCACGTTACCCGACATGGACGTAACCCTTTCTTGCTGATATTTTTTCTCCTAACACGCTAGCATTTAAAGCGTTATAATGCGGGGGGGGGGGAGGGGTAGGAATTCCTGTTTTTTCATGAGATTTGATGTCTTGTGACTCCGGTAAGACGTTGTGTCATCAATTATCCGTTCACGTGATGACAAATTCCTTCCGTGAGGATTACAAAACAATCTTGCTGGATATTTCCTCCATTGCGTGAACGACATCCTGCGAATCGGGCCGGAAATACACCCGTTCAATTTCTTCAGAATCATGCCCTACGATGAAACGGCACAAGTCCGCCGGCACGCCTGCCAACCGCAAAATTGTTACTGCGGTCGCCCTCAAGCTGTGAAAGCTTTTTTCAGACAGCACGCGCTTGTCTCCCTTCCCTTTCTTTTCTCCGGAAGAAATCATGCCATGTTTTTTCAGCAGTCCGGTAAACTCAAGAGAAAGCTTGCTGGACTTCCCTCCGCCCTGCGCATGTTTCATGGCGGCCAGAGGGAACACAAATTCATTGATGGAATACTTCTCCCTCTCTTTCAATATCTCCTTCAGCGGCCCGATGATTGGCTTGTTCATGCGCCGCTTGGTCTTTTGTGAGGTCATGGCAATCAGGCCGCCGTCAAGGTTGATCTGCTCCCATCTGAGGGTAGCAATATCGCCCAAACGCTGGCCACCCGTATAAAGGCATACCCGTATCATGTCCGGCCATTCCCCCGGCAACACCTCTACAAGCCTTTTCACTTCTTCCACGGTGAACGCGCTGCGCTCCTGTTTGTCGTCCTGCTTTTTTTTCTTGTCCAGCCTGGCTCCCCTGAAAGGATTGGAGATGATCAATTCTTTTTCCACCGCCTGGTTGAATGCGCAGGAAAGAGATTCAAGGTACCTGGATACTGTGCCGGATGACACGCGCTCCATTTCTGTCTCCGCAAACCGTCTCACGGTGTCTTTGTTGATCGAAGCTATTGCTTGCCCCCCATCGTTCCCCAGAAATAAAATAAACTGCTTGATAGCTTTTCCGTCTCTTTCGTAAGCCTGAATCTTGCCGGATCGTGATTGCAGCCATTCATGGAGATACGCTCCAACGCTCACGGCCTTTCTGCCAAGGCTGGCCGCCTGAACATCTCCGCCAGCGATAGCTTTGAGCCGCTGCGAGTCAACAAAGCCGGTCTTGTGTCCATGCTCAAGCTCTTCGGCAATAAGACGAGCCCTAGCCTCGTTTTGGGCTATGAGCGCTCTTTTGTTTGCCCCAGGTGGAATAACCTTTGGGACCACGTCGATACGGGTGGTTTTCCTGATCTCTTTACCATCGAGCGTTTTGAAGACGGCCACCCACTTATTACTTCTTTTGATAATCCCTGCCATGCGAACTGTACAATTTTTAAAACTTGTACAGCCACTTGTACAGCAAGCATTCCGTTTTCTGGCGTAATATGGCGCAAAGAAAAAGCACGGAACCCTTATAAAATCAGGCTTTCCGTGCTCTAGCGAAATAAAAAGCTGGCGGACAGGGAGGGATTCGAACCCTCGGTACTGTTGCCAGTACACACACTTTCCAGGCGTGCTCATTCGACCACTCTGACACCTGCCCGTTGATAGATTGTGTTAGATAGGAAAGCGGGGGTAATGTAACGGCAGAAGAGAAGGTTGGCAATCTTTTTTTCACTTGGGAGGCGTTTTCCTGTTTTTCCCAGGCTCTTCTCGCCTCTTCCCCGTTGCCTGAAAAGGATGGAAAGCACAGAGGTATTGCCTAGGACTCTTCAAAGAGAATAGGAAAGGAATCATGCATACCATGCAAAAACAGGCTTCTGTTATCCACAGAAGCCTGTCATTGAACAAGGTTGAGTTCTTCGTGCCCGATGCCTCTCTTCTCTAAAAAGGCAAAGAACGTTCTTCCTATTTTTCCAACGTTGCGTTTTTCAGGAAGGGACTCTTGCTGTTCGGTCCTTATTTCTTTTCCGGGCGTTCGAGGCTAATGCCCCATTTTTCCTGCATGAATTTTTTGTGGAATTCCAATTTGTCCTTGAAGCGGTTCAGGTTTTTCACCTCCTTGGGGGACCACGCGGTTTCCACCAGAGCCAGCGCCCGTGGGTAAGCCTGGTAGAAGACGCGTTCAATGTTCGGCAGGCGTTCCGCCCACAGGCAGCAGTCCACGCCGCGCACACGTTCCATTTCCTTGGCGGAGAGGCCGTGGCCCGGTTCCAGGGAGTACACGTTTTCCAGCGTGTTGACGGGCATCCAGCCCGTGTCCGGCTGGCCGGAGGGCCAGTCGCCGGGAAGCTGGGGATAGTCAAAGTAGCATTTGCCGTTGGGGGCGCAGATGACGTCCACCTTGTCGCCCGTGGTGTTGGCTACCGTTTTAGGCGTGTGGCCGCCTCTCCACGTGGTGACGATCACGCCATCCGGGTATTTGCCCATGGGCTCGTACCAGAAGACGGCCGTTTTCCCGCGGCTTTTCAGCATTTTGGCGCACCGGGTGAAGAATTCCACCATTTCCTTTTGCGCGGCGGCCTTTTTGTTTTCCTCACGGATGCCGGCTTTTTCACGGAAGTCGGCGCATTTGGGGCATTTCATCCAGTTGTCTTCCGGCGCTTCGTCTCCGCCCAGATGCACGTATTGGGACGGGAAGATGTCCTTGAGTTCATTGAAGACGGCGTTGTAGAATTTCCACACGTCCGGGTTGCCGGGGCACACCAGCGTGTAGGAGATGCCCGCATTCGTGCGCACTTCCAGTTTGGGGTCCGGGAAGCAGAGGAATTCCGGATAGGCGGTGCAAAGAGCCTGGTTGTGGCCGGGCACGTCTATTTCCGGGATGATTTCAATGTTCCGGGCGGCGGCGTATTTCACCAGGTCCTTGAGCTGTTCCTTGGTGTACATGCCTCCATGAGGGGTTTTGTTGCCAAAGGTTTCCTTACGCCTGGAGGCCACGCTTTCCAGCTTGGGGTATCCGGGCACCGGAAGGCGCCAGCCCTGGTCATCCGTGAGGTGGAAATGGAGTTTGTTGAATTTGTAGAAGGACATCACATCAATGAATTTTTTGACGTCCTCCACCGGCACGAAGTGGCGCGCCGTGTCCATCATCATGCTGCGCCAGCCAAACCGGGGCTTGTCTTCAATGACACCGCAGGGAATGCCGCCGTCCCTGTATTGGGCCTGGAGCTGTTCCAGCGTGTTTTTGGCATAGAAGAGGCCCGCGCGGTCACCCGCCTGGATTTCCACGCCCTGCGGCTTGATGGTGATTTTGTATCCCTCCGGCCCCAGGGCCTTGTTGGCGGCCTGCTTGAGGATTTTGGGGGATTTACATACGCCTGAGGAAGTGCTGACTTCAACCGGCTCCGGGATGATTTGATAGGGACGGGATTCCACGTCGCCGGCGGCAAAAACGCTGCCGCCCATCGCCAGCAGAAGAGGTAGGATACACCATTTCATTGCTTGCGATTCTGACGGAACGGCATTCCCGGCGCAATCAAAAAAGCCCAGAGGCTTACGGCATGTCCCGGAAAAGGCTCTTCCCGCCCGCACTTCCATCTTGACGGATGCCCCAAAGACAGGTTTGCTAGTCCTGCGCATGGGAGAGTCCTTTTACACACGCACTACGGAGACGCCCCCCTCCGCCTTTGATTTGTCCCTAAGACCTCCTGCCTTCAGCGAGTTCCGCGGGCAGGAGAAGATCAAGGACCGCCTGATGCTGATGGTGGAAGCCGCCAAACAGCGCGACGACGTGCTGGACCACATTCTGCTGAGCGGCCCCCCGGGCCTGGGGAAGACGACGCTTGCCAATATTATCGCGAATGCCGTCGGCTGCCGCATCCATACGACGTCCGGCCCCCAGATCGAGAAGGCGGGGGACCTGGCCGGCGTGCTGACCAATCTGGAGAAGGGGGACATCCTGTTTATTGACGAGATCCACCGCCTTCACCCGGCCATTGAGGAGTACCTGTACCCCGCCATGGAGGATTTCCGGCTGGATATCATTATCGACCAGGGCCCGAACGCCCGCTCCATCCAGTTGAATCTGCCCAAGTTCACCCTGGTGGGGGCCACCACGCGCGCCGGCATGCTGACCAGCCCGCTGCGTTCCCGCTTCGGCCTGGTGAACCGGCTGGATTATTACACGCAGGAGGATTTGTGCGCGATCATCGAACGGTCCGCCGGGCTGCTGAACGTTCCCGTGGAACCGGCAGGCGCGCTTCAAATCGCCCTGCGCTCCCGCGGCACGCCGCGCGTGGCCAATTCCCTGCTGCGCTGGGTGCGGGATTACGCCCAGGTGCGCGGCGACGGCGTGATTACGGAACAGCTGGCGCACGACGCCCTGACCATGATCGAGATTGACGACGACGGCCTGGACGAGATGGACAAGCGCCTGCTGGAAGCCATGATTTACAAGTTCAACGGCGGACCCGTGGGCCTGTCCTCCCTGGCCGTGGCCGTGGGGGAAGACGCCTCCACGCTGGAGGACGTGCACGAACCCTTCCTGATCATGCAGGGGTACATCAACCGCACCCCCAGGGGACGCGTGGCGATGCCCTCCGCCTATCTCAAGATGGGCGCCACGCCGCCCGCCAACGGACAGGGATGGCTGTTGTAAGCCATCCGTTTACGGCATGGCAGGAGTCCTGCGTTTTGTGCTGGTCATCAGGGCGCCTTTCTTTTAGACTGTTCCCACATAAAACGTCAGGACGTTTTCTGTTCATCATACGCCCAAAGCTATGGCTGCCAATTCTGATATCGCCTTTAAAAGACTGCCCGTCAAGATCATCGGTACGGGTTCCTATGTTCCGGAACGCCGCCTGACCAATGCGGACCTGGAGAAGATGGTGGACACTTCCCACGAATGGATCATCGAACGCACGGGCATCGTGGAACGCCGCATCGCCGCCCCTGACGAGTATACTTCCCACATGGGGACGAAGGCTGCCCAGCGGGCGCTGGAATCCTGCGGATTGCAACCGGAGGATATCGACCTGATCATCGTCTCCACCATCACGCCGGATACGTTCACTCCTTCCACTTCCTGCTATATCCAGGATGCCCTGGGCGCCAAGAATGCCGCCGCCTTTGACATTTCCGCCGCCTGCTCCGGCTTCCTGTTCGCCATGAAGACGGCCGTCCAGTTCATCGGCACGGGCCAGATGAAGACGGCCCTCATCATCGCCGCGGAAAAACTTTCCACCGTCGTCAACTGGGAGGACCGCACCACCTGCGTCCTGTTCGGGGACGGCGCCGGAGCCGCCGTGCTCCAGGCTTCCACAGGAGAGGAAGGGGAAGGTTCCATCCTCGCCACGGACATCGGCACGGACGGCGCCCTGCATGACCTGCTCCAGATCCCGGGCGGCGGCTCCCGCTGCCCCACCACGGCGGAAAATGCCCATGAACGCCTGGCCACCCTCGCCATGCGCGGCAAGGAGACCTTCCGCCAGGCGGTTCCCCGCATGAAGGATTCCGCCGCCAGCGTGATTGAACGCGCCGGCCTCACGGCGGAGGAGATCAAGCTGATCATCCCCCACCAGGCCAACCTCCGCATCATCAATGCCGTGGCCCAGCGCCTCTCCATCCCGGAAGACAAGGTGTTCATCAATATTGAGAAATACGGCAATACTTCCGCCGCCGCCGTGGCCATCGCCTTTGACGAAGCGCGCCGCACCGGCAGATTCGGCAAGGGAGACAATGTCGTCCTGGTCACCTTCGGCGCAGGCCTCACGTGGGGCGCCGCAGCCATCCGCTGGTAATTTCCGTTATTCCATTCCAGAACTTACATTATCACATGACAACCGAACCGTACGGCAAAAAGAATCCGTTCCCCGCACCCGTTCTTTCCGTCAAGCACCTCACCGGGGAAGGCAGCCCGAAAGAAACGATCCATATTGAATACAGCCTGGACGGCGCCGGAATGGTGTACGTTGCCGGAGACGCCCTGGCCGTCATTCCCGCCAATGATTCTTCCCTGGCGGACGCCCTGGTTGAAAAGCTCGGCCTCAACCCGGATTCCCAGGTTCCCACACCGGAAGGGGGAACCGCCAGCCTGCGGGACGCCCTGATCAACTGCTATGACATCACCAATGTCAACAAGGCCCTGCTGACCAAATGGGCGGCCGCCTCCGGCAGCCAGGAGCTGGAAAACCTGCTGGCAGGGGACAAGGACGCGCTCAGCGATTTCCTGTGGGGCCGCGACGTGCTGGACCTGGCAACGGAGTACCCGGCCTCCTTTGAATCTGCGGAGGCTTTTGCAGGCATCCTTAAAAAGATCATGCCGCGCCTTTATTCCATCGCCTCCAGCCCGAACGCCCACCCTGAAGAAGTGCATCTGTGCGTGGGCGCGGTGCGCTACACGGCCCGGGACCGCAAGCGCGGCGGCGTGTGCTCCACTTACATGGCGGACCGCCTCCAGCCGGGTCATACGGCCAGGGTGTTCGTGCATACCAACAAGAATTTCCGCCTGCCGGAAGACGGGGATACCCCCATCATCATGGTTGGCCCCGGCACCGGCATCGCCCCCTTCCGGGCATTCTGGGAGGAACGCATCGCCTCCGGGGACAAGGGAGGCAATTGGCTGTTCTTCGGCAATCCGTACAAGGCTACCGATTTCTGCTATGAAGACGAGCTGGCCAAATTGACGGCGGACGGCAGATTGAAATTGTCCGTAGCCTGGTCCCGCGACCAGGAGAAGAAGGTATACGTGCAGCATCTCATGGTCCAGGAAGGCGAAGAGCTCTGGAAGTGGCTGGAAAACGGCGCATGCTTTTACGTCTGCGGGGACGCCTCCCGCATGGCCAAGGACGTTGACGCCGCCCTTCATGAAGTTATCCAGACCTGGGGCCGCAAGACTCCGGAAGAAGCTGCGGAGTACGTAGCGGACATGAAACAGCACCGCCGCTACCAGCGGGACGTGTATTAATCCGGGATACGCTCCTTTCCTTTTACCGCGCCTTTCCATCATCCGTGGAAAGGCGCTTTTTCTTTTTCCTACGGAGAAACCGTTACCGGTAAATCCCGGTTGACGCAGGGAAGAGCGGATTGCCTTTTCCCCTTCATTCCTTTTCCGGGTTTTCCACTCCCCTTGCGGAAAGGGAATTTACTTGCCCCAGAGGAATCCCTTATACAACCTATTTACCTCTGAGGAAGGACCAGGGGCGCATGCCCCATCTTTCCACCCTGTCCGCCCAGATGCACCAGCAGTTTATCCGCGCCAGCAGTTTGCCAAACGCCTTTTCCATATCAGCCAACGTCCCCTGTGAGCATGTCTGCACGTAGGCATTAAAATACGGCCGTTCCAGCCATCCATGCAGCATGGCCCCAATTACCTGCAGAAAGCGCAAACGGGCTTTCCTCTCCATTTCAAGCAGTCTGTCCGGATGCAATTCCCGCACAATCAAGAAGTGTACGGCAAATTGCCATTGCCTGTGCGGCATTAGTTTCCATTCCTCCAGCAGACGGAACAGGAGTTTTTCCACAGAGATATTCCGGCAATCCTGCTCCTGCAGGACGGAACCAATCTGCCGTACATGGACTGATCCCACCTTTTTTCCCAGACCAATCCTATCCGTTTTCCTCATCAAGCGCATCCAGTACAGGATATCATTTCCACGCCTCATGCCTGCTTCCCAACAGGGGAGTGAAGCCGCCAAGGAGGAATTCAGAACAACACTGCTCGTATGGATGAAGAGAAGCCCCATTATCCCCAATCTCTGAAGAACAAAGAAACCCGGTGTTCTCTTCCGCCGGGGGATACAACCCTCCCGACCTTCTGCATATCCGGCGGCATAAACATGTATGCGGGGATGCTTTCTGAAAAAATGAAATGCCATTTTCAAATGGTCCGGATACCAATAGTCATCCCCATCCAGAAACGCCACGTACTTTCCTTTCGCCGCGTTCAGCCCTATGTTTCTGGCGCGCGCAGTTCCTCCGTTTTTCCGGGAAATGACGTTAATACGGGAATCCTGAAAAAATTCCACCACTTGAAGGGAGCCATTCGCAGAGCCATCATCAACGATGATCAGTTCAAAGTTTTTAAATTCCTGATCCAATACGGATTGTATGGCCTTTCTCAAACAATGTTTCAAATTACAGGCAACTAAAATCACGCTGAACTCTATCCAGTTATTTCGTCCAGCCCGCATGCGCCTGTTCTTTTCTTCCATTTTCCACAGTTAAAACCTGATGGAGAAATACAGGATTTCTAAATCCGGTTTTTTTAGCCGGATACGTGAAATCCTGTTAACATGCAGGTCATGAGATTTTTATGCGTCTCCATGCTATTAAACGGCTGGAGAGTTATTTCTTTCCAGACTTTCATGCCCCCAACCGTCGCCATTCATATTAAGCATTTTTTATTGAACCCGGATTAGAAATTCGCGGTTAATTCATCAGTTTTCATTTTTAACAACAAAATATAAAATACCTTCCGCTCTTCTATTCTGACGCCCGGTTTTTCCAGGGAAGCAAAGAACGGCCTTCCCCTGAACCATGCCATTCCCCCCATTTTTTCCCTGAATCCTGAGATATATTCCCCCAGCCTTGAAAGAGATTTCACCCATCGTCAACGTTATGTTCCTTCCGCCCTCTTCCCTGCATGCACTTTTCCCCCTGCATCCATGCCTGCCAAACTACCGGCAACAAGGGTTCTCCTCTTCTTTGACGCCTAAATCCGCATCATCACCATTTTCCCATTCCTCCGTATTCAAACCCGCATATATTTTTTCACATGCAGCAGCAGTAGAAAATCACGCAGGCCATGGTTCGAGGAAGACTTCACGAAGAATTTCTCCAGGAGTTTCCTTTCCCGCCTGGGCGCCCTCCTTCCATCCGGATGGAGTTCAGGCCGCTTTTATCTTGCGCCGCAAACGGTCCTTTTCACTTTTCTGAGTTTGAAAAAAAAGACCATGCAGAATAGATACAGTTTTTGCGGCAAGGAATGGGCCATTCCCATCCATCCCGGTCCTCTTAACGCCCACCTCCGGCGGAAAGAATAGTTCCACCAGTTGTGCAGCTGATCAATGTGGCTTATCGCCTTTCTTCTTTCCTCCATTTCAGCAAGCAATTCTTCCCGCGAGCGGAAAACCGGAGTGCGTCCTTTCAACAAGTCCTCACACAGTTCCAGGCCTGCCTCCTTGCTTTTCCTCAACTGGTTGCGCATCACCTGATCCTTTTTTTCAAAAGCCGCGGCCGTTTTCATGCTGGCAAACCGGGCTGCGCTGTTGACGGCACAAATGTTTTTGACGGCAAACCTGTAATAGTACAGGGAGATATCCGGCAATTCATAGATGTTTCCTTGCAGCCATGCATGAAATCCCATCAAATCGTCTTCAAAACTGGTCGTCATCGGCAGGGAACTCCCCCATTGATAGGCGCTTTTCCTGATCATCATGCTTCCTCCGTAATGGGAGACGGAGGAGAAAGCCCCCTGCTGAAGCCTGACAGCCAATTCACCCTCCGGAGGAGCCGGAAACGCCGGAAAGTCAAACGTAACGTCTTTCTCTTCATACACATGAGTCATCTGGCTGACGACAGCCACGGCATCCGGATGCTCCGTCACCACTCCGGCAAAAATCCTGCACCTCCAGGGGAAGGAACAGTCATCTCCGTCCTGACGGAGAATCCATTCATGGGAGGCCAGCTCCACGGCCTGCCGTATATGCGGCCCGCGCCCCAGAGGGGTTTCATTCCGGTTCAATACCACACGGTGCGGTCCCCGATACTGCGCCGCCATTTCCTGCATGACTGCAAAAGTACCGTCGGAAGAACCGTCATCAGACAGGATGATTTCAACCGGCCCTTCATAATCCTGTCCAAATACGCTCCGGATGGCATCTCCAATGCAATATTCCTCATTATGTCCGGTCAGAATGATACTGATAGAGGGGAGTTCCGGAGGATTCATGAAGAAAAGCGGCACGGAAAAGGAAATGTGAATCCCGAGATGGACTATGATCCACAGTACTTATAGATAAGGCGTCATGTTTGTACCGGATTAAGAATCCGGCGTCAACGGAAAAATCTGGGAAAAAGTTTGTTAGGGGTAATGGGGAATATAAGGATGACGGGGATAACAGGGATTAAAAAGATTCTCCTATCATCCTGATGTTCCCTATCATGCGCATTTTTTATGGCGGCGTTGATTAATCACGGATTCTTAATCCGCTATGGTTGGTTCATCAATGCGTTGATGAATAATGAAGGCGTCACGATGGATTTTTCCCCTTTTCCATTCACCGATTGTTATTACTCCAGAACCAGCGCGAAGCCTTTCCTCCACATCCGGATTCCCGTCCAGCTCCAAAAGCGTTCCATCTCCTTCCTAAATGCAGAAGCCATTTTTCAGCGTTATTATTCCAGCCTATAACCTGGAAAAATATATTGCTGCCACCATTCAGTCGGTACTGGCTCAAATATTCCAGGATTTTGAAATTATTATCGTTGACGATGGTTCTACAGACGGAACCGTTTCTATCATCCAATCTTTTCACGACCAAAGAATTCATCTTATTTCCCAGCGCAACGGCGGCGTTTCGCGAGCACGAAATGCAGGGATGAAGAAAGCCCAAGGCCTTTATATCGCTTTTCTGGACGGAGACGATTACTGGTACCCCGAACATTTGGCGCTGGCGGCTAATTTTTTCAATCTTCATCCTGAGATATTGGTTTATTCCAACCGCCACATCCTGGACGAGCTGGACAACATAGCGCCACGCCCCCCATCCCACCCTGTATTCATCCGGAAATTAGGGTTAAGGGGATTGCTATTCATGCACCCAAGCAATGTTATCCTGAGTTCATCCCTTGCGTCTCAACTTCCGCCCTGGGAGGAAAATATGTCCTATGGAGAAGACGGCCTGTACTGGACGCGGTGCATGCGGCAGACATCCCTGATCGGGCTGGGAGGAACCGTCACCTCAATTTACCGGCAAAGGGCTTCATCCGCCATGCATGCCGTGAATTACCAGCATGTCTCCATTCATACGCTCCTTGCGCCCTTGCTGGATGAACTTGAAGCCATGAAAAAACCCACATGGCAGTTTGCCGTTCATTTCCTGCTCATCAGGGAATTGCATTCCAACAGGTTGCTGGCTCTTGACGAAGAGGAAAGGATTTCCTTACTGGGCAGAATCAGGAAGGTTACGCATCCCTACCTGAACCGGACCTATTTTGACGCCTATGCGAGGGCATGTTTTGCAAAGGAAGGAATGGAACAATCATTTACCGCACTCATGAGTAGAACCGTTTTCTTATGCATCTGGTTGGACCGCCTGGAGAGAATGGGAAGATCCATGTTTTTTTTCCATAGAAACCAGTAACCCGGATGGGAAACGCAGATCCATTTCTTCACCTGCAATAGTCCATGCCGGACCTTTACCATGAACATCGTATACGCTACAGACGATAAGGGCGCGCTGGGAACGGGGGTAAGCATCGTTTCCCTCATGGAGAATTTACCAGCCGACGTTCACGCCGATATTTACATCATGACAGACGGTTTGAGCGAGGATAATACGGCTCGTTTAAATGCTCTGCAACGGTCCTACCGCTTGAATTTACATTTCATTGATATGAAGGATAAATACAAGGATTTTCCCGTTGGTTCCAAGTGGTCGGCAGCGACGTATTACCGTCTTGGCCTCGCAGGGGAACTTCCCGCCACGGTGGAACGCGCCCTGTATGTAGATATTGATACCATTTTCAACCGGGATATCAGTTCCATGTATGAAACCGAGTTCGGGGATTGCCTCATCGCCGGCGTTTTCACTACGGAACATTTGACTGAGGAGTTTTTCTCACGCTGGAAACAGGAAATGAATCTGGGCAGGGATTCCATTTACATCAATGCAGGCGTTGTTCTTTATCATGTTAAGAAAATTCGTGAAGAACGCTTTGAAGACCAAGTTTTATCTTATGCGAAAAGCAACATCCATCATCTCTCCTGGCAGGATCAGGATATTTTGAACGCATGTTATCAAGAACGTATTTTCTTGCTCCATCCCATGTGGAACATCTGTGACGGAGCCATTTGGTCGATCCGCTGGGAAGGAGTAAAAAGCTTCGAGAATAATCCCCTAGAGCCGAAGGATTTGTTGGAAGCCGCCACCAGCCCCGGCATCATCCATTACTGGGGGCATCCCAAGCCCTGGCAGCCCAATAGCCTACGTCAGGATAACGGGCTGTTCTACAAGTATTGGAAAAAATCTCCGTGGAAAGATAAGATCCGGGTTTTCCGAAAGCAAAATGATTCTGTCCGAATGTTTGTTTCCAGAATGAGATGCCTCCTGGGAAAGGGCAAACGGCTTTTGCAGGGCAAATACCAGTAGGATTGCGCCAGCTTTTCCTGCCTTTCCCGATGACCAGGAAGCAACCGTTTTACAGAGCGCCTTTTTATTAAGAAACGCCTGTACCAGCCATTTTTCTTTCGGGATGCCATCCGTATTCCTTTTTTCCTGGTTTTCCCCCGAGCCGGAAAATTGTCCCCACGGGATTTCCATGGCCGCAGATGCTTCAAAGGCACGAAGCTCATGTCTTTTTCATCCCCGTCCAATGACGATCCGAAGCCCCAGTTTCAGAACTTGCCTGTCTTTCCCTCACATAAACGTTATTACGAAAGTAGAATAAGCCCCTTTTCTCCTTTTGATTTTTAGCTTTGCGTACAAAGGGTTTTCCATGGGAGCCCTTTTCACGCCCAGATTCCGGTATAGTGATTTTCCGGCTTGTCCAAAAAGATCATTTTACGAATGCCTCCATTAGTTTTCTCCAACCGGGTTCTACGGTGGCTATTTCCGCCAGGCAGTTCTGGCTGGACACGCATTTAAAGCAGGCCAGAAAGGCGTGTGCAAGAATGCGTCAACGTTTTATACCTGATGATCGTATCGGCAAGTCGGGAGTATTTTAAAAATTAGTTTATTCATGAAAGTTGACACTATCAAAGGAAGCTCCTATGTAATGACTTGTACAAAAGCTTGTACAGTACATGCCGTTTTAAGTTCCAGCGCGGATCCCATGCTTGTTCTGGAAGCAGGAAAAGCGGGCCAATACGGTTTTGTGGCCCCCACGGATGCGGTAGAAATATCCGATGAAGACGCTTTTGTCATACAGATTTTTAAAACGCCCGTCCCGAGATTGTTTGTCCAGGACGGCGTTCAACCCGGAGAGGATGCCATTTTAAAAAATGTGACGGCCGAGTCCGGAACATTTGCCGGCACCGTCAACGCCAACGGCGGCGTACGCGTGCCGCTGCCTGCCACGGCCCGGGAGGCCCTGTCCTGGGACTCCATGCTGGAAGAGCAGGCCAGGCGGGAATGGCTCCTGGCGCGCAGCGCCTCCTATGCCGCCGTTCCGCCATGGGTGGCAGCGGCGGTGCGCATGCAATCCCTCAGCGTTTACAAGTATTCCAGCGCCAACGCATCCGTCAAGGAGGGCATCATTGAAAATGAACTATATGACCATGTCATTAGAATGACTCCCGCCTCCGGTATCTCCGTTCTGGGGGTGGGCACCAAGCCCTGGAAATTTGCCCATTTGCTGGGAACCTACAAAGACTCCAGTTTTGCGGCGGCGGCGGCATGGCACATTACGGGGGCGGACAAGGCGTCCATCATGCTGGGGAGCACCACACACGGCTATGGATGCACTACAAACCTGTCCTCGCCATGCTATGCGCATCCCATTCACTGGTGCAATTATGACCATGCCGGAGCAGGGCAGGATTACAGGTTTCCTTTGCTCAATGCCGTTAATAATTATAACGGTTATGATATGACGCCCGCCTGGCAGGCGACTTTATACGGCAAGTCTTACCTGGGCAGTTCCGCGTCCTGCTTGATTCGCGGCACGGATTACGGGCGCGGCAACGGGGAAGCCCGGTATGTATGGGCGCTGGTCCCAGACGCCACCTATCTTGCCGTAGCAATGGCGCCCCGGCATGCGGCAGACCATCCCTACGTTGAAAACAGGTGGGAGTTGTTCGTCGACGGGCAATACGTCATGCCCATGACAGCGCGGTTCTGCGGCGGCGGCCATACGGCTGTATTGTCAGCAACGGTAAAGGCCCATGAAGTCGCCAGCGCGCAGGAGGCAGGGTTGAGAATGGCCGGGATGCGGGTGAACACGGGCAGCCTGCCCGGCAGCACGGCGGCCAGGGAGATCCTGGGGAGGGTGGTCATGGACGGAGTGACGGTCAATCCCGTGCCGGAGGTGGCGGCTTCCGCGCTGGAGGTGGGAGCGGAAGGCGGTGAAGTAACGCTGACGGTATCCTCCACGCTGGCGGAGGCTGTGTACGTCATTAACGACACGATGCGCGGGCATGACCCCGCCGCCGTGTGGTGCAGCCAGTCTACCGAGCAGATACCAGCCGGAGGCGGCCAAGTTGTCCTGACGCTGGCTGCCAACACGACCGGGCAACCCCGGCAAGTGTGGGTTTTTGTCGGCCACCACTATGCCCAGACCGCTGTCGTGGAAATCAACCAGTTACCCTGAATACAGGAATAAAAAAGAGTTGCATTTATTTTTCCTGCCAAGGGAGTAAAAAAGTCCTTATAATGACCCATAGGGAACATTTACTTTTTCCTCTTCCAGAGCAGCCGCGTCCCCGCTATTGCCAGTCCACGATGTACCATGCCACGCATGCCTTTCGTACCGCAATACATTAAAAGAATCGTCACGACGCCATAGGAAACAACCATCAGGAAGGCGCAGGCAAACCAATTCAGGAAAGATCCGGAGGGTTGCAGGGGGGAATATTTCCAAATCCAGTTCATCAGCACCATAGGTATCAGAACCAGCGCCAGCTGGTAACCGAATTGGAGCCAGTAATTCATCACGTTCTTTCTGAATCCCCAAGTGTACAGCATGAAGGGTTTCCAAATGCCAACAATAAGCACCAGGCTGGAAATACCCCCCAGAAGAATGCCGGGCAATCCCCATAGGTAACCTCCGATAATTGCTACGGAAATGTTGATCACGCTCTCTACAATGGGCGCCCAGACATCCCAGAACAGGCCGTAGCCGTATAAAAATTGATCCACTGCACCCCGCGTGACAGTGATGAACAGGTTGATGATGACCAGGATCATGATTTCCCGGGGGAGGATATAGCCCGCTCCCAGCCAAAGCGTGATGAATGGCTCCAGAAGCTGGTAAAGGGTAAAGCAGATTGTCCCGGCTATCAGCATGCGCAGGGAGAATAATTCATTGAACACCTCGCGGATTTTTTCCGCGTTCCCCTCCGCGATCAGATTTCCCACGCTGGCTTCCGTGCTGCCCAGCAGGTTGTTGACCAGGAGGAACAGTTTATCCATGATGGTGGAATAGTTGCCATAGTAGGCCACCATCTGCAGGGAAACAAATGCATAAACCAGAAACGGCGTGACCTGGAACTGGAAAAAATAACCCAGCCGATGTACAAAGAGCTGCCTGGTATATTTAATAACCTCAGGGTATTTCCTGAACAGTTCCTTTCCCAGAGCCACATTGCTTTTCAACCAGGGATATACCTGATTAATTTTCCAGTTAAGGATGAAGGAGTAAATAATGCCGAACAGCAATTCTATCACTATCCATAGATAATAGCTGCCCGTATACCACGCAGATAATATCTGGCATAAAATTTTGATTATGGAGGCCGTCTGGAAATAGAAGGCCACCACGTAATTCCTCTGGTCCGCCCCCAGGAGGGTCTGCCTGTAGTTGGCGAAGTACCCAATCAGGGAAGAGGCGAGAAAGGAATAATAAGCAAAATAGATGACTCCATAGGAAAACCCCGTTGAAGGGAAGATCAGCGGCAGAAAACAGGAAAGCAGCAATCCGGCGGCAATAATGATGCGCCCTATCCACCGGTACATGTAACCCAGAACAGAAATGATTTCATTAATTCTGGACTCATCATGTTCAAAAATAGGTTTATAAAGCACATATCCGATAGCCGTGCTTATGCCAAGCTCCGCCAAATTGAGAAAATTCAGCAGATTCATTAAAGTTCCCGTCAAACCGACGAAATCAGCGCCCAGGCAATTCAGGAAAACTTTTCTTGAAAAAAATGAAATGATGAGAATCAGAACATAAAAAATGAGGTTCACCCGGGCATTCAACAGGCTTTTTTTTACGCGAGACTCCTTCATACCATTTATTTCATGGATTTATCCTCTCTTCACGAGAAAACAAAAAATACAGAAATCATTCATACCCGGTTTCATTTATCCGGCTGGCAAAATACAAACAGGATATTCTGCCAGTCATACGGCCATGAAAAGCGGCATTAATCTAGCACAACATTCCACTGCATCAACATCTTTTTACCCATAAGCCCCAACCTGCTCCATACCAGTTATCCAATACCGTTCCATAAAGCATTCTTGTTTTATTTCCCTCTTCCATCTATATTGCCGCCCGTGAGCAAAGGAAGGATTCTGATTGCCGCCTACGCCTTCCCTCCCGGGGAAGGGGGCGTGAGTATGGCGGCCTATGAAATGGCGCACAGCCTGGGCTCCAGAGGCTGGGACATTCACGTTCTCACCCGCCAGCAGGATTTGCCGGAGGATCCTTCCCGCACAAGGTGCTGCCCCATCACGGCCCTGCCGGATTCCCTGACGGACGACACCAACCGCTTGAAGGAGTACCTGGACGCTTTTTTAAAAGATATCCAGCCGGATTTTATCGTTTACCATTCCTGGTCGGACTGGTGCCGGAAGGAATTGCTGGCATGCGCACGGGAAGCGCGCCTTCCCTTTTTTCTGCGTTCCCACGGCATGCCCACCAACCTCCGTTCCTATTTCCGCGTGGACTACCCTCCTTTTTTCGGCATGAAAAAATGGCTCTGCTCCTTTTTCCAAATACGCAGGGGCATTCTGAACGTACACCGGGAATCCCCGTTAAACCGCCTTGTTTTCCTCGACTCCTATGGAACGCCCTTCAAAGGGTTCGATTATTATTACAGCTCCAAACTGAATCTTTCCCGTTACGTCTGCATTCCCAACACGTTTCCGGCGCTGAAACAAGCCATTCCTTTCTTCCGGGAAAAATACGGATTGTCCCACGCGCCCGTTTTCACGTGCCCCGCCAGCGCCTGCAACACGAAGCGGCAGCTTCTGTTTATTCGCCATGTAAAGCAAACCAAGCTGGACAACATCGTTTTCCTTTTCCTTGTTCCGCAACGCAATTCCTACGCTGAGCAAATGGAGCAGGCTATTGGGGACGATCCCAGATTCAGGATTCTTTACAATCTTCCCCGTCCGGAGGTGGAAGCCGCCATTATGGAGAGCTCCGCCGTTTTCCTTTATTCCTATCAGGAGCAGCAGCCGCTTTGCATTCTGGAGGCCATGTCGTGCGGCATCCCATGGTTTGCTCCCGATGTAGGAGCCGTTTCCACCCTGAAGGGAGGCATCATCCTGAAAAAAACATCCTCCGCCATCTTGGAAAAAACCGTGGGGGCTCTGACGGACGAAAAATTCCGGAAGCACCTGGGGCAGGAGGGGCTGCGGCAATGGCAGGAATATTATGACCCTTCAGTCGTATATCAACAATGGGAAGACCTGCTCCGCTCCATTGCCTCCTCCCGCACCCCAAAGCAGAAGGACTGAGTTGATTCCATGGGATGAACTCAGCCCCGGCTATTTTTTTCACAAACATTATCCCATGGTAAAATGCCTTTCCGCTCTTTCCATCATTACATTTTCCGGAGCGGCCCAGTTTCTCAATTATGAGGATTTTCGCGTTAAAATTTTTCAATAGGAGATTGCGGAGGCCAAGTCTGCCGTTTTAAAGAAAGACCCTTATTGCATCAGTTTAAAAAAGGGATTCCAGATAGAAAATAGACACAATCTTTTTTTCATCTTGCTCGCAACCAAGGCACTCATCATCATACTTGCGCATTTTCTGGACTTTTCAATTCGTCCGCGTTATTAATAATCCTTGCTGTTTTTATATGGAAAATCGGTCATCTCTTCCTGTTATCGCCATTTTGGCAAACATGCCTTTGGGACGCTTGCTTCCTGAAGAGTTTCAAGATCAAGACCACACCTTGATTCCATGGATTTATGCTCTTTTCTGTGATCTGGGTCACCAAAACCGCTATGAAATTCATTGGATTACTCTCAAAAAATATGTAAAGGCCCATACCGTCCGGCAACTGAAAGGCCAGACCATTCACATTCTGCCTGATCCAAGTTTGGCTCTGGGACTTTTAAGCGGGCATTTTCTTGCCTCCAAAAGAATACGCCTTCTTCTCCATTCCCTGAAGCCAGCCCTGGTCCATGCATGGGGCATTGAATTTCCATATGCCAAGGCATGCATGAACCAGCCGTATTCCCGATTATTATCATACCAGGGGGCCCTGCATGCCTATTGCCGGGAAAGTAAAATGCCCTTTCTGGCGCACCTTCAAGCATTCTGGGAGAAACGAACAACTCCGGCGTACCAGCATATTACATGTGAATCACCATGGGCTGCGGAATGTGTCCGGAAACTCAACCCGGCAGCCTCCATTCATCTTATCGACTACGGCATTGAGTCCGAGTTCCAGGAAAAGAAACGCGCTCCCAGTACACGGCCATCCTGCCTGTTCGCAGGATCACTGAATGAACGCAAAGGTCTTCCCTTCCTGATTAAAGCCTTTAAAGATCCCTCCCTGGCGCATATAGACCTTTATATTGCAGGAAACGGGAAATTACGCACCAAGCTAAATTCCGGATGCCCTCCCAATATCCATTGGCTTGGGGAACTATCCCGGACGCAACTCAGGCAGCAGATGGAAACGGCCTGGTGCTTGTTACTTCCAACTCTGGCCGATACAGGACCCACCATTGTCAAGGAAGCCCGCTGTATGGAATTACCGGTTATCACTACGGTCAATGCCGGGAGCAAACAATACGTCGAAGACGGCAAATCGGGCTACATCCTCCCTGTCAAAGACAGCGAAGCCATTCGCCAAGCCGTCCTTGCCGTGACGGAATCCCTGGATAAATCCATTGCCATGGGAAAATACGGAATAGAGGAAATAAAAAGGAAGCTCAGTATTCAAACTACTTCCCAAGACTTTATGGACGTCTATGGCTCGTTGCTGGAGATGAAAGAGGAAAAAGACACGGCTTCCTGACAGGCAGGTTTTTCTTTTACCTCCGGAGCTTCCAAAGAAAACCTGTTTTCGCCTTTCTTCCCATGATAAAAAAGCTCATTATTCGGTTCCTTTCAAAGATAGGCTGCCTGCTGCTCAAGCTCCGGGGAGTGCGTACCGGAACGGGCGTCATCCTGTCCGGCCTGCCCCGGATTAAAAAATTTCCGGGAGCTTCCATCACCATCGGCAACGGCGTCACCATCCACTCCATGGCGCGGATGAATCCGGTCCTTTCCCACCATGCCTGCCTGGCGGCCCTTTCCAATGAAGCCCGCATCACCGTGGAGGACGGCTGCGGCATCAGCGGGGCCACCCTGGTTTGCGTCAACGGCATCCACATCGGACGCCACACGCTGATAGGCGCAGACACGCTGATTCTGGACAATGACATGCACTATCCCCGGAGCGGCGCCAGCTGGGGCAGCACGTGGGGAAATCCCGGACAGGGAAAACCCGTTCACATCGGAGAAGGCTGCTTCATCGGAGCCAGGGCCGTCATTTTGAAAGGTGTCACCATCGGTTCCGGAGCCGTGGTAGCCGCCGGAGCCGTCGTCACCAGGGATGTGCCTTCCGGCTGTCTCGCCATCGGCAATCCCGCAGAAAACAAGCCTCTGCCCGAACGTCTCAAGCATCCGGAAAAATCCTGACTGCGCCATGCCCGGCATTTCTACTACAGGCCTTCCCGCCACGCTGTTCCTTGCCGGACCCACCGGGTCGGGAAAATCCGCCGTGGCCGTGGAACTGGCGGAAATGCTGGGTGCGGAAATCGTCAGTTCGGACGCCTACCAGGTGTACCGTGAGCTTCCCATTCTAACGGCGGCTCCCTCCCCGGAAGACCGGGCACGCGTTCCCCACCACATGGTGTCCATCATTCCGGCCCGGATGCCCTGGGACGCCACGGAACACTACCACCGCGCCATGCGGTGCGTGAAGGATATCCATGCCCGCGGAAAAACGGCCATCGTCACCGGCGGCTCCGGACTGTACTTCAAATTCCTCTCCCACGGCATGTCGGAGGCGCCGCCCGGTGACGCCGCCCTCCGCGCCGCTTTTGCGGACTGCTCCACGGAAGAATTGCACGCCAGGCTCGCATCCCTGGACCCGGAAGGCGCTGCCGCAACGGATCCCTCCAACCGCCGGTATGTGGAGCGCAACCTGGAAATCGTCCTTGCCGGAGGAAAACCCCTTTCCTTCTGGAAGCGGAACTGGCTGAAACCACCTCCGGGGCCCGGCTGGGCCATCACCAGGGATGTTCCGGAACTGGACGGAAGAATCGCCCTCCGCGCCGCACGCATGATGCAGGAGGGGGCCGTGGAGGAAGCAGCCGCCCTGGGCCCCTGCTCCGCCACGGCGGAACGCACCCTGGGCCTGGCGTTGATACGCAGCCTGCTGCGCGAGGAAATCACCCGTGAAACCTGCCAGAGCCAGTTGGCGCTCGCCACCCGGCAATACGCCAAACGGCAGCGGACCTGGCTGAAACGTGAACAATGGCTCCGGGAACTTCCGGCTTCTCCATCCAATTCCCCGCGGGACCTTGCAGAGTGCATCATGCGGGAGCTGGAGCGTTAGCCCCCCTCCTATGGCGGTAAACATCCGGAAAGCGGCGTCATCCTGTTATTCCGATGGCAACCCGCTTGCCTCCTTCCTTATCAGGCCACATCTAACATATTTTTGGAGAGATTGACACTTAAATTGATAAAAAGTTATCATGAGTATCGTTCTTCGCAGTTCCTTTCCTGGCATGAACTTTCCCTCTTTCCGCCTTTCTTCTACCGGCATTTTTCTGCATGCCCTGGCTGTACTGGCCCATGCGGAAGATATTCCCGCCACGGATGACCGCTCCCTGTACATCGAATCGGAAACGAAGGTTGTTTCTCCTCAATGCCTCATCGACCAGGGAGACCAGGACGAGGACAGGAAACGCACCAAAGTCGGTATTGGAGAAGTGGTCACCTTAACCTTGAACGGCAAGAGGATTAAGGACGTGGACTCAGACTCCCTTGAATGGTCCCTGGAGCCGGAGAATGCGGCCAGCATTGAGAAATCAAATGACGATATTAATCAAGCTACGCTGACCATCAGCAGAAATCTTACCCAGGATACCACGCTGAAGGTTAGAGTCAAAACCAGCCTTGACGAAGAATTGCCGGAAAGGGAACCCTCCGTTTTTAGCATTCTCGTTCCTTCCGACATTAAAGCGGAACATTCCGGGAAACGGGTGGAAAAACATCCCCGGGACAGGGAAAAAGACAGACCGGGAGCTTCCTCCAAGCTTGTCGTGACTTTTCTTCCCTTGGCGGTCAGTTTCAGCAACGTTCCCATCATGGAACGGGCGGAAGACCCGGAAGGATTCAAACCGGTGCATACCCCGGGAAAACAGTTGATGTGGCCCAATGCCCTGAATGCCCACCATCATGACAACATCGGCTGGAGATGGGACAAGGAGGAGGATATTCGCTTGCAGCATTTGCAGAACATGAAACTTCCCGATTCCTTTTCATGGACCTGCGGGTGGTACGTACACGCCGACGGCAAGGACTGCTGCAAGGTCGGCAATGACACGTACTCCCAGGATTTCAATTTTGAATATGAAGATGAACGGGAAACCAATGAGAACTCCCCCACCAGAGGCTTGAAAAATATCAAGGTAAGCATCACCAAATTCGGATGCACCGTCACGCGTAGCACAGCAGGCGACGCCCTGCATGCCGACTCTACCGCCAATCCATAACCTCCTGTTTTTAGCATCATGAATAAATCTTATCCCTTCCTTCTGTTATTCGTCCTTTACTCGCTGTCTTTTCCCTGTTCAGCCTCTCCGGAGCAGGACCAGCTCCCCCTTCCTTCCGCCATCAGGAATCTGAACAGGCAGAACCCGGAACTCCTGCGGCTCAAGAAACTGCTGGACAGTGGCCAGATCATTCCGTTCTACCAGGGGGCGGATAAAATATTGAAAGAAGCCAACCGCTACCGGAAAAAAGACGTCACCCCTCAGGAATTGACGGAGGGGCTTTTCCTGTGCTATCTGATTGCCAAGGCCCCGTTCATTGACCTCAACGATTACGAAAATGTCGAATGGCTTGCTACCTACACTAGCGTAGATCACCACGCAAAAGAGTTTTTCACGAACAGCATCCCTTTCCTTGCGCTAACGGACAAGAATAGCAGCCTCCCGGGCAAGGAAGAGGCCCTTCGATTTTATTTATCCGCAAAAGCTCTGATCATCAAACAATTCCACAGCCAAGTGGATTATGCTTTTGAAGCTACGGAAATTTTCGCCCACATGCTTATCGACCATGCCTCCGGAATGCCAGAAGGAAACGATACCAAGCTGTTCAACAAAACAAGCGCGCTGAGTTCGAGAAGCAACAACGCTCAATTCGCCATCAAAAGCAAAGAACGCGGATTTATCAGGGAACTGATGACCTGCTTCCCGACCAAAGCCCAGGAGGTCAAAAAATACCTGCGTCTGGCCGGATACAGGGACAAGGATATTCCGGCCCTGCTGGACAGGACCGTCGGCCGGGTGCCGAAGGCCGCGTACCTGTACAAGGGCTTGACCAAACAGAGAGATTGAGACGGTGCAAAAACCGTATTCCAAGTAATAAAAAGCGGTATTGACGCCAGCCCCTTTCTGCAAAAAAGACCGTAAAACACCGTCCCGTCATTTTCCCCGTTTCCGGCTGGATATCCGTCCTCCTCTCTTTTTGTCTTGGCTTGCGGGGGCATCTTTGATTTACAGGGGCAGGCGGCAGAACCTTTCCAAAGGCAGGCCGTCCCATCACATCCATATCTTTTTCAGCATCGTGGCACGCATTCTTGTAGGCTTATCAGGCGGGGTGGACAGCTCCGTGGCAGCAGCCCTGCTCGTGGAGCAGGGACATGACGTGGTGGGTGCCTACATGAAAAACTGGGTGAATGACGAGGGCATTCCCGGTGAATGCCCGTGGGAGCAGGATATTCAGGACGCGCTGGCCGTCGCCAAAAGAATCGGCATTGAATTCCGGGTCATCGACCTGGTGGACGAATACCGCGCCCGCATCGTGAATTATCTGATTGAAGGCTACCGCGCCGGATACACGCCCAATCCGGACGTACTGTGCAACCGGGAAATGAAGTTCGGCGTCTTTCTGGATTACGCCCTGGAACAAGGGTTTGATTGCGTAGCCACCGGCCACTACGCCCGCAGGCTGGATACGCCGCAAGGTTCCTTCATCCTGCGCGGGCGGGACCCGAACAAGGACCAGTCCTATTTCCTGTCCCTGATGCGCCCGGACCAGATAGCCCGCGCCGTGTTCCCCCTGGGAGACCTGCTGAAG
The DNA here is from genome assembly GCA_947624785.1 of Akkermansia muciniphila. Lineage (GTDB taxonomy): Bacteria > Verrucomicrobiota > Verrucomicrobiia > Verrucomicrobiales > Akkermansiaceae > Akkermansia > Akkermansia muciniphila_F. Next base: position 242,369 of record CANQLV010000003.1, read on the forward strand.
CCGGAAGTCCGCGTGCTGGCGGACAAATACGCCCTTCCCACGGCGCGCAAGAAGGACAGCCAGGGCATCTGCTTCATCGGCCAGGTGAAGATGAGCGATTTCCTGCGCCACTACCTGCCGGACAAGCCCGGCAAAATCGTGGATACGGAGGGGAAGGCGCTCGGCTCCCACAACGGCCTTCACCTGTTCACCATGGGCCAGCGGAAAGGCCACGGAGTCGCCTCCCCGCGGGAAGGAATCGCCTACGTGGTAGTGGGGAAGGACGTCCAGCGCAACCGCCTGATTCTGGGATACGAAGACACGTCCACGCGGGGACTGTACGCGGCCCATGCGGTGGTCGGCGGCATTTCCAATACGCTGGAGCCCCTGCCCTCCCGAGTCATGGCGCAGCCCCGCTACCGCGCCAAGGCGGAATGGGCCTCCTGTGAATATCTGGAAGAAGGGAAGGTGCGCCTGAGCTTTGACACGCCCCTCCGGGCGCTGGCCGTGGGACAGGTCTGCGCCTTTTACGACGGAGGCAAGTTGCTCGGGGGCGGTTTTTTTGAATCCATAGAACCATGATTGACCCGGAACGCACCATCGCCGCGCAGGCCACCGCCGCAGGACAGGGAGCCATCGCCGTCATCCGCATGAGCGGTCCCGGCTGCATGGCCATCCTGAAACAATGCACTCCCGCGGCCTTCACGGACCGCCTCCAGCCGCGGCGCGCGACGCTGGCCCGCATCCTGGACGCGGAGGGAACCGCGATTGACCAGGCGCTCATCACCTGGTTTCCGGCTCCGGCCAGTTATACGGGGGAAGATACCGTGGAAGTTTCCTGCCATGGCGGCATGCTGGTGACGGACCGCCTGCTGAAACGCCTGTACCAGTGCGGCGCCTTCCCGGCGGAACCGGGAGAGTTTACGAAGAGGGCTTTCCTGAACGGTCGCATGGACCTGACCCAGGCGGAAGCCGTGATGGATGTGATTTCCGCCGGGAGCGACCTGGCCCTGAAAGCCGCGCAAACCCAGCTGGACGGAGGCATCGGCTCCCAGGTGGACGAATTGAAGGAGAGCCTGGTCCATGTTCTGGCCCACATTGAGGCCTATATTGATTTTCCGGATGAAGACATTTCTCCGGACACCGCCTCCGGTTTGCTGGCGCGCCTCCGGAGCATGGAAGAAAAGCTTTCCGCCCTTCTCCGGACTGCCGAGGGCGGCCGTCTTCTGCGTGAAGGCATCCGCACGGCGATCGCCGGACCGCCCAACGTGGGAAAGTCCAGCCTGCTGAATACCCTGCTGGGGTATGACCGGGCCATTGTCAGCAATATCGCCGGAACCACGCGGGACACGGTGGAGGAATCCATCCAGCTCTCCGGGCTGGCCCTGCGGCTGATTGATACGGCAGGCGTCCGGGAATCTTCTGACGTCATTGAACAGGCTGGCATCACCCGCACCAACAGGGCGCTGGAATCCGCGGACCTCGTTCTGGAAGTGGCAGACGCCTCCGCGCCCCGGACAGAGGCGTTCCCCACCGCCGCCCGTACCGCGCCCCGGCTGCTGATTCTGAACAAGTGCGACCTGGGAATCCACCCGGACTGGGAGGCCGTTCCCGGCATCCGTTTTTCCTGCGCCACCGGAGCAGGCAGAAAGGAATTGGAAGAAGCCATTATCCAGGCCTTTGCCTCCTCCCTGCCCGGTGAAACGGGCAGTTCCCTAGTAGCCATCAACGCCCGGCACCAGCATGAACTGGGCCTTTGCCTGGAGCATGTGCGGCTGGCTTCGGAGTCCATCTCCCGGCAGGAAAGTCCGGAATTTACGGCGCTGGAACTCAGGGAAGCCCTGACGCACCTGGGGGAAATCACCGGAGCCGTGGATACGGAGGACGTACTGGGCGCCATTTTTTCCTCCTTCTGCCTGGGCAAGTAGGGAATAGTTACCAACGATTAACATATGTCTGCCCTTATAATATTTCGGAATTATTTCCTTTAGTCTTGTGGAAATCGCTCTTTTTGTTTTACCTTTTTCGAATTCTTGACGAACAACACCAGCCTTTCATTGTTGCAATTCAAATTCCTTCGATGAGTGATAAAAACGACGTTACAAGATTACTCTATATAGTTCCGTAATATTTTAATTTTATGAGGAATCGGGAAATAGCACTTATTAAATTAGAAATGATGATTCTAAAAATAGAATACTCAATAAGAATCAACATTTTTTCATAAATAATTGTCGAAAGTTAAAGATATTAATTATTTTAAATTAAAAATTCTCTAACATCACACGCTGAATAACAATGACAACATCGAATGCTATCTCCTAATTTTAGAAAAAGGGAGGAATAACATTTAATAATCTATTGATTGTTTGATGATATACAAAATAAGGACTGGGAGTTTTACTCAACATCGATTTCCTTGTTTGTAAAAAATTAACATCGATTTTTAGCTGAAATGTTACGTTCACTATAAACATTTAAAGTTTTATTTTCTCCATCCACTGGTTACACTTCCAAATATTCTTGTACATAGTCAAACATATCAGGATCGAGTCCCATATCACCACGATAATGTATATTAAAATTTATTCTTGTTTTTATGAGGGAATTATTTACAGAAAAAAGATAGTCGTTCAGGGCAATGAGTTCCGGAATGAGCCATTCATGTTTCTTCATCATCCATCGGCAGAGAACACTGCACGCGTCCTGGTGGCATTTCTCTCTCGGTTTAGTGCCACTTTTTATTTCTATGCTGATGCTATCGTCTTTCATACTGCATTGGCAACTTTCACACTTATTATTTTTGGTTGCAGAAGTAAGTTGTTTGACATTCAGATATAAATTAAGGTTTATATCCTCTGAAATTGGTTTTTCGTCTAACTTCTTCTCCTCGTCTTCATCTGCTTTGTAAACGGTCTTCAACTCGATCCTATCTGTCACAAGATGCGAAATCCAATGGAATTTCGATGTTAAAGACAAGTGTTGGAGATTCTGTCGTAGCAGATGATAATTCACTCTGTCGTTGGCCACATCAAGTAAATCTGCTAATCGGACGAGTATCATCAAATATTTCAAGCTAACCGTATCATCTTTTGCTCTCGATTTCAAACCATATACATCATATACGTCATAGCCATGACTTTCAGATACTTTTGCCACAAATGAAAGCAATGTAGGTTCAAGGTAGCTGAGCAATGTATTAGACCTGTCGCGAATAAATTTCGCACTATCTGTAGCATGATGGTCTCTTACTTCACTCTCAAAATAACCATATACCTCATTGAAAATAGATACCAAGAATTTACCCGCATTTTTCAACCGAGAATTCTTGCGATCTTCAGGCTTTATAGAATTGAAAGCTTTCAATTCATCCTGCATCTTTACCATCAAATCGGATATGATAGCTATATTCTTACCTTCGGCAGAACTCATTCTACCAAGGTCGGGATGAATCACCATGCTAATGTCATGTAGATAACAAGCTAAGAATAAGATATAATAATCAATATCTTTCAAGACAAAATAGTCGATTCTATTAGTCAACTCCAACGACTTGTCAATTAGAGTCACTGCGTGTTCCTCATTGTGAAGTGTATATGTGTTAAGAAATTTAGAACCGTTATACCACAGACCTTTTGTCAGTCGATGAGTGAGAATCAATGAATCTACCCATTCTGGCTTACGCACATGACTGATGAATTTGTTCAACACGCCAAGTAGTCCCATATCAATACCCATACAGTTTGATATATCCTTGTCTTTTACATGTTCAACAAACTCTTCAAACTGCTCTAACTTAAAATCTTTGTTCCTCAGGTATGCTAGTATTCGAAGTTCGGTATAGCGGAACTTGCGGGAATTAGTCTTCATAAATGTCAAGGCATCTGACGGAACAACACCCACAATTTCTGAAAAATAAACATTCAGAATTCTTCTTTGGTATTCTGAAGATGATTTCATCACAAACACCGTAAAACCTTTCCCTCCGTATCCGTTATCCTTCATTCCATACATTTCCATTAAAGATTTTCCGGTCATGAATGCGCGGAATTTTTCCATCTGCTTTTCGGAATTAATGCTTTTGAGTCCGCTAAAGTTCTCTTTAGACCAACGAATGAGGGATGCGTATACGTCCTGAGAAAATGATTTCATCATAACGGCACTACTGGCATCTTTAGCAAAAAAAAGATACTTATATCTTTTTTCATCATCTTTGTTTCCAAGTTTTAATGCCATTTTTTCGAATTCACTAATGTGTAAACTTAACTTTTGAGCTTCCTCTTTCGACTCTTTTTGTATAAGTAATCTATATTCAGACTGGAATATGTCCTCATCGTTTTGCTCAAACCAGTCTGTGAGATTGTTCACCTTTTTTAAAAACCGTTCTTCAAAGCTCTCGAGCAAGGCTACATTGGGACCTCCCTCTTCTCTTATTTTTAATAAACGATTACGATAAAGGAAAAATTTCTTAAATCTGCGCAGGAGTTTCAATTTCGAAGACACTTTGTTTTTATGCTCAGCACCAGCATTCTCTTCCGTCTTTTTTTTCTGCTCTTTTATTTCTCGAGAAATTACCTTATCAAAAGCTTCCAGTTTTCCAAGAGACACTTGATCGTCTATTTCATCCAAACTCCAAGAGAGGTTGGATGAAATAGATATTTCTCTAGCTAAATTCAGAATCGAGCCAAATTGATTGTCAATTGTATCTATTGGGGTAAACACACTTTTTCCTTCTTCATGAAATTTAATTTGATATTTCAATTTTTCATGAAAATCCAAATATTTCTGTGGAACGAAATCTTCTATATCGCTTTTATCCAACGCTACCCTTTTGCACCATTTAGAAAGATCTTCATTAAGTTGACTTATTCTTTTTTTAAATAAATTTTCATTTAATTCTGCTTGAATATAAATCACCGAATCATCAACATAGAAATAGGCATCACCGTGGAAATATTCATTTTTCATAAGGTAATTCTTGATTTCTATCATACAGAGATTACCGAAAAAATAAGATTGTGGCAAGCCTTGCGGAATACCACAATTCATGAATAAATCACCACGCGGCGTTTCGAAATTATCCGGATAGTAGCAGTCTTTCCACGGTTCAATATTATCTTCTTCTAACTTGAAGAATAGCAATTTTGCAACAGCCATCTTTAAAGCTGGCAAGTCATCTTTATATGTTGAAGAAAGCTTTTCAATAATATAATTATAAAGCAATTTTGGTGAAATAGACGGAAAGAAATTCTTAATATCCAGACACACTTCCGTCAGATAATTATGATTATTCTGATATGATCGGCAATGTTCAATCACATTTTCAGTATATTCCTTGTACTTCGTCTGCCATTTATGGAACAAGTACTGAACATTCGTGCTTGGTATGTTACCATAAAAATTATGTGGAACAAGTTTTGACAAGTCAGACAAATTTCTCTTGCCTTCTTTGTAGTTATCTTCATACATCAAACTATTCAGGATGCTAACCATACAAATTAGGTCAATCAAACGAGCTATATGCAGTGGACGAAATTTCAGCACCTCGTCATCATAATTCTTTAGTTTGAAATAGACTTTAGCCTCAAACAAATTTTCTTCGCTTGAAAAAATCCACTGAAGTTTCTGTTGACAAACTATTATGACCTTTTCTATCAGCTCAATATTATGTTTGTCTGCGAGCGCATAATATAACTCCAAATCATTTTTTGCTATTACATCAATCACCTCGCCAGATTTGTCAAAAAATTCAACTGGATTATCAGTATTCAACAAGCCTTTATCAAATATATACGATTCCATGCAGAATATCGCATTGAAAATATTCTGATCATCAAGAATCTTTTTATATAATTTATATTGAGTTATATTCAGTATCATAGCCCAAGTTTGCCCTTTATTTCCGTATGTTCTTTCCATGCGGCTAACACTTGCCTCACTCCATTGATAAATAAATCTAGATTATCACTATATTTGCGGTAATATGTTAACAAAGTAGTTTTGCCAATTTTGGCGGATATGTAGTAACCATTTTTAACCTTATTGATTCGATTGAAATTTTCCCAATTAAGAGTCGTTTTTACAAACGGCTTGTCATCAATAAATTCTACATTAAATAATTCATTTAACACAATATACAAATCTTTATTACCGCTAAATTCTGTTTTCATCTCATCTATGTCTGCAAGAAGATAACTAATAAACTTGTGTACCTCGGAAAAGAAATCTACATATTTGTCCATTTGCTTGCGCAAGTAGTTCCATGAGTAATCGAAGTCAGCATTTAATGATAAAAAAAACGTATAACCAAACAAAAGTCCATCTCCTTCTATATAGGATTCAATTGCTTCTTTTATTTTTTCCATGTTATCTTTCTTAAAGACGTACGTAGGAAGTTTCATGTCAAAGATAGCTTGGAGAACCTTTAGCTTATGCCTAAAGTCTCGAGGAGCTTTCTCTCCTTCAGGAGTATCCTTTACACACTTTTCCGGAATTGTCTGTATGTCCTCAAACAATTCAACTTTTGTATATAACATAATTTTTTGTACTTTTATTATTCAACCTTCTTGTCTTGCATGCGTCGTTATATAATATTCACTGTAATCTTTTACTTCTTCGGGCAGCTGTTCCTCTTTGAGCATCGCATAGTGATTAATAAAAAATCTTCTAAGATTAACATACGCTTCCCTTCCTGCCTTGTCTCGGTCTGGATACATGTGCAGTTTGTAAGTTTTCAACTTGATCAAATCAAATTGTGGCAATATCCTTGCACCCGGTATTGCCACAGCTTTTTTCCCAGTTGAAAGCAATGCCAAGCAGTCGGTTACACCCTCACTGATGTACAAATCCTCGCCAAACTTCATCGTATTCAAGACAGGCAAATTAAACAACCTTGTCTTCTGTGCTGATATAAACTGAAAACGCGGAGCGTCCTTCTGTGTACCTAAGTATCGTGACTGCATTCCTATTAAATCAGTTCTTTCATCGTAGTAAGGGAATATCAAGCAAGGTGTGAATAAACAGAAGTATAACTTTCCGTTGGTGGTAGTTATAAAGCCACTATCTTGCAAGGTATTTGAATCGAAAACCTCGACTATCTTCTCAACTAACAATTTGGAATCGTCGATAGATACGATATTCAATTGTTTTATTACCTCATCATTGAGGAATCGCTTCCCAAACAGAAACTCCTTTCCTTTCTCAGTGAGTGAATTATTATCCAGGATCCACTGAGCTACATTCTTTGAAAATGGTTTCTCTGTATTTTCTGACTTTAATTTCTTTTTGATACGGACTTCCTTTATGCTGTACTTAGCATGAGAATAATTTTCAATAGGAATTCCGAACTTTTTACATAGCCACTGACACGCTTCTACAAAGTTAAATTCCGTGCATTCAGTCACAAAATCTATGGCACTCCCACTTTTGTTGCAGACAAAACAATTCCACCTCTCCCTATTGTTACCAAAGAACGATAAACTTGGGTGATGGTCTTCGTGCATAAAGCATAAGGCCTTATGCTTTCTCACTTCAATGCCTAACTGCTTTGCCACACTCTCGCAAGAGAGCATACGCAAACGGGATATAGTTTCTTGTGATATTCTTGCCATATAAAAACTGAAATTTTACATGATTATCTATTTACATTCAATCCAGTAAATATCTCAAATGGTGGATAAATTCTTGGCTGACAAAATTTCCTCATAGCTTCAGTGATTCACACGGATTTCCTAGAATCGTCCTGCCAATGATTCTGACAATTCCTTTTCTAATAGTACGCGACTACTACCAAGAAGCAAGACTTTGATATTAGGGTCATGCAATGTATCTTCATTTCACTCTTTTTTACGATTTTGCTCCAGTTGATTATCTCCTGTATCTCATCAATAATGGAAATAGTACTTTCCAACCATTACTACCTTTCAAACTAGAACTGCCTCTCTACAATTGGAAATCTGAGCACTTCTGGCAACCGGAACTATCATTCAGCACTTTGTATTTGATAGTAAACATTCCACAAAACGGCTAAAAGAAAGCAGTGCATTATGTACAGGAAGACAATGATTACTGAAAAATTGCATTTGTTCCTCATATTGTATATTTACAATTTTTATACTGATTAAACTAATTGTTACTGATTATCAGTGATGTAAATATGTTACTTGGAAAGTAGAGGGATACTTCCATCAACAGGTTTCTCCCAGATCCGGAATCTTTTTTTCACCATTTTATGGAAAGGAGGCAATCACTCAAAAACTTTTTGCAAATATTTTACAATGATTCCATATTTTAATTAGCTATTAGTGTTATGTCCTTACAATAATTACCTTTTATTTTTCCTTCTCACGCTAATTTTGGTCTAGGCCACCATTTATTTTTACTCACAAGGGTCCAGAGATTCGGGCTCGTAAACACCGAGAATACTGAAAAGGAAATCCCAACTTATGTTGGGCACTACGACAGAATGAAAGCACAAGAATGGAGATTACGATGTATCTGCAACAATTTGCTAATACTGAAAAAGCATGAAAACAACTTGCAGTGGTATCTGAGTGGGAAAGTCCTCAATCTTAACAATTATCTCTATGATTTCAAAGATATCGCTACCAATCCGAAAAACACAGAACGTTGATGGGAGGGATATATGCCCAGGGGCTCTGTTCTTCCAGCTAAGAAAGCAACTCTCTCTTCATCAGCAATAAGCACTTTACGCAAGACGATTTTTCCCTGCAGTTCGGCACAGCCCTCGTTCATTTTTAAAGAACGGCGACGTGGAGGGCCTTTTCATTGCTCCTACATCAGGCCCCCGGCTATTCCATGACCTTCTGGGTAATTAAAGTTGACGACGCTATCGAAATCCCTGTACATCACGGACTCCGACAACGGACAAGGAATGAAAAAACGAGATGCTTATTATGATGAAACAAATGAGAACCTGCACCTAAGAAGCCTGAACTACTATGGACCAACGATAACGCCTTGCCTCTGCCCTTTTACAATATTCCAGAGTCCTCCGTGACAAGTCTCAGCGCCATTGCTCTTTTGCCGCAGATGCCGCACTCCTAACGACTCATGGAAACATTCCCACCTGTTAGATTTCTGGTTCTTCAGGCGGAGAGTCGGCATCCGAGGTGAATAATGGAATGTAGGAAGGCAGGTTCCAGTTCCAGCGGATGGCCGCCAGGCGCACGGAGAGCGTGACCACGAAGCCCGTCACGAAGCAGGTGGAGGAGTCAATCCCGAAGTAGTAAAGCACCGCGTACGCCACGCCTCCCAGGAGGGCCGCGGTGGCGTACAGTTCCCCGGGGCGGAACACGTAGGGAACGTTTCCGGTGAGCACGTCGCGCAGCAGGCCGCCCGCCACGCCGGTGCAGATGCCCATCATCACGGAAACGGTGGGCGTATAGCCGTGCAGGTAGGATTTTTCCGTGCCGATCATGCCGAAGAGGGCCAGCACGATGGCGTCCGCCACGCGGATGGTGCCCATGGGCGGCGGGTATTTCTGGGCCACGTAAAAGGTTCCCAGGCTGGTGACGACGGCGGCCAGGACAAAGATTTCCCCGGAGGGCAGCGTCCAGTACACCGGAATATCCAGCAGAAGGTCGCGCACGGTCCCTCCGCCCAGGGCCGCCAGGGTGCCGCAGACAATCACGCCGAACAAGTCCATTTTCACCCGTGAAGAAGCAATGGATCCCGCCAGGGCTCCAATGATCGTGCTCATGATTTCACAGATGGAGAGGAACATGGCGGCAGGAGGAAGGAAAGAGGCGGATTCAGCAAACCCGTATCCACGGCAGGCAGGAGTCCTGGCTGGCGCAGAACAGGGAGGTGGAAGCCAGCCCCATGTCATGCAGGGTAGCACGCATCAGGCTTTCTGCCAATTCCGGAGAATTGCTTTCTGCGCTCAGGTGGGCCAGCACCACGTTTTTCAGGGCGCCATGGGCGATGCGCCTGAGCAGGTCGCAGGCCTGTTCGTTGGACAGGTGCCCGTGCGTGGAGGCAATGCGCTGCTTCAGCGGCCAGGGCCGCCTGGGGGTGGCCGCCAGCATGTCCGGATCATAGTTTGATTCCACTACCAGGCTGTCCACCATGGAGAGGTATTCCGCCACGCAGCCGGGAGCCTGCCCCGTATCGGAAATGAAGCCCAGGCTGGACCGTTCCGTTTCAAACTTGAATCCCACCGGGTCCACGGCGTCATGGTAGGTGGCAAAGGGGGTGATGACGATATCCCCTATTTTAAAGGATTGCCCTTTTTCAAAGTAGGCCCAGGGGGCTTCCGGCGCCTTTTCCTGAACGCACATGGCCGTATGGCGGGTGGCATAAACGCGCACGGTGTATTTCCTGGTGAACTGGTGCACGCCCTTCATGTGGTCCGTGTGTTCATGGGTGAGCAGAATGGCGTCCAGCTCATCCGGGTCCACGCCGGCGGATTTCATTTTATCCCGCAGCCTGGCGGCGCTGAACCCGGCATCCACCAGCAGGACGGTTTCCCCCGCCTTGACGATGGTGGCATTTCCTCCGCTGCCGCTGCCCAACACGCAAAACTGCATCATGCGCGGAATATAATACCGGTCCCGGAGCGGCGCAAGAGCGGATCAATGCTTTTTTTCACGACATGAACACAAGAAAAAATACTTTTTTCCAGTACGGGGTTGACATTTCAGGTGCATTAAAGTGTATTGAAGTCACTACGTAGTGTACTTGCATGCGATGAGCAGTGTATCAGACAACCTTTTTGGTGCATACACGCACAAGCTGGACCCCAAAAACCGGATTGCGATTCCGGCCGAATGGAGGCCTACCGAAGGCTGCGCCCTGCTCCTGCTATCCGGCCGGCGCCTTGAATTGCCGACCGTTAAAGCCTATACGCGGGAAAAATTCCAGCAACTCATTGACAAGATAGAGGCCACGCCCGGCTACACGGAAGCGCAGATCGACCTGTTCATCGGCAGATTATACGCCAACTGCGTGGAGGCCATCATCAACGCCCAGGGCAAATTGCTGATACCCAAACAAATGTGCGAACACGCACAGCTTAGTTCCTCCGTCCGGCTCGCCGCGCGGAGAGGATATTTCGAATTATGGGAACCCTCTCTCTATGAAGAAGTTTCCCGGCGTGAAAACGCCAATATTTCCGATATCAACCAATCCTACGGCATTCTCTGATCTCCCTTCATGCCCCCAGACCCTACCATTCCGCCCACGCATCAGGCCCATCCCTACGCAACGCTTGCGCTGCGCCCGGGCTGGCTTGTTTCCGGCCTGGGCGTCGGCGCCAGAACCGGGCTGAATGCGGAGGTTACGGCTTATTCCATTGTTTTCTGGGGGCACGACGCCCTTCCGGTGCAGGACATGGTCGCCTGGCAGCAGGAGAAGGCGCGCATCACCGCGGAGATGTCCCTGGCGGGACAGAAGGGCGCCTACGGCAAATTGGGCGTATTGTCCTCCAGCCTGAACCGGGCTTTTGACAGCCATGTTGAGCTTTCTTTACGCGCGGGCGCGGGTACGCATGTCCGCACGGAGGAGGCGCAGGCCCTGGCAAACGCCCTTGCGGCGGAAACGTCCTGCCGCGTGCTGGCATGGAGCATCTGCCGCAACCATGTGCACGTGATTGCGGAGCTGACGGAGGAGAAGGGGGTGGACGAGCTGGTCTGCTCCTGGAAGGCGCTTGCCCCCTCCATGAATTGGGAAGGCGTGTACCACACGGAAGCCCTGAAGGCTCCGGAAGCCGGAGCCAAAGTGGACGCCCTGGTTTCCGAACTGGGGGATGACGCCGTTTCCGCCTCCGCTGACGCGGAAACGGACGGAGCCGTTTCCGGCAACGGTTTCAACCACGTTACGGTTCTGCTGCATGAGACGGTGGACATGCTGGCGGCAGGCCCCGGCAAACTGATCGTGGACTGCACGCTCGGCGGCGGCGGCCATACGGAACTTCTTCTGGAACAGGGCGCTACCGTCTGGGGCATTGACCGCGACCCGGACGCCCGCCGCGCCGCCACGCTGAAGCTGGCCCGCTTCGGCTCCCGCTTCAAGGTGCTCGCTGGCAATTTCCAGGATGTGGAAAGCATCCTCGCCCAGCAGGGAGTTTCCCGGGTGGACGGCCTTCTGGCGGATCTCGGCGTTTCCTCCCACCAGCTTGACACCGCCTCCCGCGGCTTTTCCTTCCGGGAAGACGGCCCGCTGGACATGCGCATGGACACCCGCGCCGCCTTTTCCGCCCGCAACCTGGTGAACGAGGCCCCGGAAGAAGAGATCGCGGACATTCTCTGGCAGTTCGGAGAGGAACGGGCTTCCCGCGCCATCGCCCGCGCCATCGTGAAAGCGCGTTCCCAGGCCCCAATCACCACCACCGCCCAGCTCGCCCGCGTGGTGGAATCCGTCCTTCCGCGCAAGGGGAGGCAGCATCCCGGCACCCGCACGTTCCAGGCTTTGAGAATCGCCGTCAACGGGGAGCTGGACGCGCTGGACGCGCTGCTGGATTCCTCCGTGCGCCTGCTGGGCAAGGGGGGCCGCATGGCCGTCATCACCTTCCATAGCCTGGAAGACCGCAGGGCCAAGCAGTTTTTCGACCTCCGGAGCCGTCCGGAAATCGACCGCCCGGAATGGCCGGCTCCACGCCCCAACCCGGATTACTGCTTCCGCCTGCTTTCCCGCAAGCCCGTCACTGCGGGAGAAGAAGAACTTTCAACCAACCCCCGTTCCCGCAGCGCCAAGTTGCGCGGCGTGGAAAAAATCATCTGACCCATCTCTCCTTCGCCACCGCCATGAAAAGATTCAAACAGCGTTTCACCGGCCACCAGATCAGCGTGAGCATGATCATGTGGCTCATTGCCTTCGCCTCCCTCACCTGCGGGGCGGGCATCACTTATGCCGTGCTGAAAAACGACCAGGTCCAGGTCGCGCGCGACATCAAGCAAATGAACGAGGAGATCGCTTCCTGCGAACTCACGAAGGAATATTACCGTTCCAAGACTTCCTCCCTGACCAGCCGCTGGGCCATCCGCGACAGGCTGGCCCAGGACAAGTCCAACCTTCAGCCTATCGAGCCCTCAGCCGTAGAATACATTTCTTCCGAAAACGCCTCCCGCATTGCCGCGGCAGGCAATTAAATGCGCCGAGCCGTTCATGACCACGATCACGAAGTCCAGATTTGCCAGAAGAAGCCTCGTCCTGTGCGGCGTGGCGGGCGGGGCGGTCATCTGGCTGATGCTGACGCTGGTCAACCTCCAGCTGGTTTCCCCCCGGAAAACGGGCGGAGTCCCCAGCGGCGGCATTATTGAACGGGAGGTTCTCCTGCCCCAGCGCGGCCGCATCATGGACGCCAATGAGGAGATCCTCACCAACAACATGCAGAGCTCCGAGCTGATTGCGGACGGCTACCACCTGAACGATCCCAAGACCATCAGCTGGGCGCTTGCCTATTCCAAGGCCGTCCACTCCGCCTTCTGGGGGGAAGCCGCCACGGACAAGGAGAAGGAGAAGCTCGTTTCCGGTTTCCGCAGCAAAATCCTGGGGCAGGCGGCCAGCAAGAAGGACGGCAGCAAGGAGCACAATCTCGCGAAAATCCTGCTGGAAGAGCCTGAGGACGGCCCGGAAGGGGTGGATATGGCCAAGAAGAAGCTGGAAGAGCTTTATGAGCCGGAGATGGTGAAAAAATACGTGCAGGCCCATCTGGAATACGCCGCCAGCGTGATCGCCCCCTTCCTGCCGGACATGAGCGTGCAGGATATCATCAACACGGTGGAAAAGGACGGGGAGATTCCCAAGAAGCGCATCGTCATCGCCAAGAACCTGTCCGAGGAAAAAGCGGAACTGCTGCGCCAGGCCATCCAGAACGCCCGCGTGCAGGGGTTCCGGTTTGAGACTTCTTCCAAACGCGTTTATTCCGTGCCGGAATGCATGGTGCACATTCTGGGCTACATCGCCCAGACGAAAGACAGCGGCCCCCGCCCCGTAGCCCTTTCCGGCCTTGAAAAGCAGCTGGACGACCAGCTTCTGGGCCATAACGGCATCAGGGAGTACCGGAAGGACAGCCGGGGCCGCATCATCCCCTCCGCGGATTCCCGTTTCAAGGACGCCGTGGACGGCCTGAACGTTCGCCTGACGGTGAACATGGAGTACCAGACGATCGTGGAGGAGGAGCTGGACGCCGCCATTTCCTTTTACACGGACCAGACCCACAAGCCCCGAGGCTGCATCATCGTCGTGGAGCCCAAGACCGGCAGCATTCTGGCGATGGCCAGCCGCCCCCACTATAATTTAAATACGCGCGAGGGCCTTCAGGAAGGAGCGTACCATTTCGCCGTGCAGTCCCTGTACGAACCGGGTTCCACCTTCAAGATCGTTTCCGTCACATCCGCCGTGGACAGCGGAAAGGCCACGTTTGACACCATGATCAATTGCACGCCCTACATGGTGCCCGGCTCCCGCCCCGTCACGGACGCCCCCCGTTTCTACAGCGGCCTGACCGTGGCGGGCGTGCTGAAAAAGTCCAGCAACCCGGGCGCCTTCCGCATTGCGCTGAAATCGGGCTGGCCCACGTATAAAAAGTATTTTGACCTGTACGGTTTTTCCTCCAAGACGGGCATCGACCTGCCGGGGGAAACCAACAGCCAGTGCCAGGACGGCAACAATTTCGTCAACTTCTCCCGCATCAGCTTCGGCTATTCCCTGATGGTCTCCCCCTTGCAGGTCGCCATGGCCTACGCCGCCATCGCGAATGACGGCGTGCGCATGCGCCCCCGGCTGGTGGACGGCATTTACGTGGACGACAAGAATTTCCAGCCCTCCCCCCCCGTGGAAGCATGCCGGGTCATGAGCGTTAAAACGGCCCGCAACCTCCGGAACGCCCTGTTCCACGTCACGGACCTGGACGGAACCGCCAAAAGGGCGCGGATTGAAGGCTACAACGTGGGGGGCAAGACCGGCACCGCCCACAAGGTGAAGCCCACGGGCGGCTATTTTGACAACCGCTATACCGTCTCCTTTGTAGGGATGCTCCCGGTGGAGGACCCGGCCTTCGTCTGCCTCATCGTCATTGACGATCCCACCTCCAGGCACTGCCACCCCGGCGGCGGCACCGTATGCGCTCCGGTCTTCCAGAAACTGGCCACCCGCCTGGCGGCGGCCATGAACATTCCCAAGAATACCCCTTCCGCGGAGGCGGACAAGAAAGCCTCCCGCGCCCAAGCCTCTTCCTCCCCGTCCAAACCGCCGCGCAGATAATTCTATCATGAAGCTACTTACCTTACTCAAAGACCTTCCCGCCCATACGCTCACCGGCTCCCCCCAGGTGAAAATCTCCCATCTGGAATGCGACAGCCGCCGCGTTCTGCCCGGCTCCTGCTATATTGCCCTGAAGGGAACCCAGGCGGACGGCCACGAGTTCATTCCGGAAGCCATCCGCCGCGGAGCCTGCGCCGTCGTCGCGGAAATGCCCTGCACGAAGGAAGCCAGGGAGGCCGGAGCCAGCTGGGTGGAGGTGAACGATTCCCGCCTGGCCGTCAGCCTGATGGGCGCGGCCTGGAACGGCCATCCCTCCCGCCACATGACCATGATAGGCGTGACGGGGACGAACGGAAAGACTACGACAGCCTACATCGCCCATTCCCTGCTGAAGCAGTCCTGGCTGCGCGCCGGGCTGATCGGCACCATCGCCTATGACAACGGGGAGGAAATCACCCCTTCCACCCACACCACGCCCGGCCCGCTGGAGCTGGAACACCTGCTGAAGGAGATGTTTGAAAACGGCTGCCGCGGCGTTTCCATGGAGGTATCCTCCCATGCGCTGGACCAGGAACGCGTGGCCGGCATCAATTTCAACGTGGGCATTTTCACCAACCTGACCCAGGACCACCTGGATTACCACCACACCATGGAGAATTATTTCCAGGCCAAGGCGAAGTTGTTCGAGCAGATGGCGCAGGACACCAAGGCCCGCCGCAAGCCCGTGGCCGTCATCAATATTGACGACGCCTACGGCCGCCGCCTGGCGGAAATGTTTTCCGGCCGCATGGTCGTCAAGACCTACGGTTCCGCCCTGGGCGCGGATTTCCGCATGCTGGTGCACCACGCCACGGCCAAGGGCAGCGAATACGAACTGGAATACAAGGGAAAAAGCTACCTGGTGCGCGTGCCCCTGATCGGCAAATTCAACATGTACAACAGCCTGGCCGCCCTGGCCGCTGTCATCTGCGCCGGCATCCCGGTGCGGGACGCCATCGCGAACCTCCAGAACATTCCGCAGGTTCCCGGCAGGCTCCAGCTCTTCACCCATCCGGGAGGAGCCCAGATCTTCATTGACTACGCCCACACGCCGGACGCCCTGGAAAACGTCTGCAAGACGCTCAAGGAAATCTGCTCCCGCCGCCTGATTACCGTGTTCGGCTGCGGCGGAGACCGGGACAAGGGAAAGCGCCCGCTGATGGGGGCCGTGGCCGCGCGCCTGTCGGACGCCTGCATCGTCACCTCCGATAATCCCAGGAGCGAGGAACCCCTCTCCATCATCAACCAGATCACGGCGGCCATGCCGGAAGGCAGGTACGCTATCATCCCGGACCGCGCCCGGGCCATCGCCACGGCCATCGAACAGGCCCGGCTGGGGGACATCGTCCTGATTGCGGGCAAGGGCCATGAAAATTACCAGGAGCTTTCCACCGGACGCATCGATTTCAGCGACGCCAAGGAAGTGCGGCGCAACATGTTCATCAAGGAACGGGAAGAGTTCCCCCAGGCATAACACATCATTTCATCTTTCATGACCTCCCTCACGGCACACGGCATCTGCAACGCCATCGGCGGAAAACTGGTCAGCGGCCCCTTTGGCAGGGCCGCTTCCGGAGGCGTGTGCACGGACAGCCGCAGCCTGCCGCCCCATGCCGTTTTCTTTGCCTTGGAGGGAGAAAATTTTGACGGCAACCTGTTTGCCCCGGAGGCCTCCCGCACGGCGGCGGCCGTCGTCGTCAGCCGCGTGGAGGAAGGGATGGACCCCTCCTGCGCCGTCATCCTGGTGAAGGATACGCTGAAAGCCCTGCAGCAACTGGCCTCCTGGTGGCGCGCCGGGCTGACCCTCACCGCCATCGGCCTGACCGGCTCCAACGGAAAGACCTCCACCAAGGACCTGACGGCCTCCGTTCTTTCCCAGGGATTCCGCACCATCGCCACGCAGGGAAACCTGAACAACCACATCGGCGTTCCCCTCAGCATCCTCCGGGCTTCCCCGGCGGACGAGGCCGCCGTGTGGGAAATGGGCATGAACCATCCGGGAGAACTGGCCCCCCTGTGTGAAATGACGCGCCCGAAGATCGGCATCATCACCAGCATCGGCACCTCCCACATTGAATACCTGGGCTCCCGGGAAAACATCGCCCGGGAAAAATGCACGGTGGCCCGCTGCCTGCCGGAAGACGGCTTCATGATTTTCCCGGCGGACTGCGATTATGCGGACATGATCCGCCGGTCCACCCGCGCCGCCTGCATTGATTGCGGCATTGACGCCGGAACCGTCCGCGCGGAAAACCCGGTCTCCACGGAGAACGGAACGCGCTTCACCCTTTCCATTCCTGATTTCTGCCGGGAAGAGGTGGCACTCCCCGTCCACGGCCGCCACATGGTGGCCAATGCGCTGCTGGCCGCCGCCGCCGGCTGGGTGGCAGGTCTTGCGAAGGAGCAGATTGTCTCCGGCCTCAACCGGGCGCAACTTACGGGAGGCAGGCTCCACTGCACCCGGTTCAACGGCATTCTGGTGGTGGACGATACGTATAACGCCAATCCGGATTCCATGCAGGCAGCCCTGCACACCGTGGCGGAGCTTCCCTGCACCGGCAGGCGCTTTGCGGTGCTGGGCAAAATGGGGGAACTGGGAACGTTTTCCGAAGAAGGGCACGCGCTGGTGGGACGCACGGCGGAAAAGCTCCGCTTTGACTGCGTGGTCAGCGTGGGAACGGACGCCGCCAGGATTACGGACGCCATTTCTCCGAACTCATCCACCAAAGAACTGAACTTCGGCTCCGCGGAGGAAGCCGCCGAATGGCTCCGCAGCCACACGGCGCCCGGAGACATCGTCCTGTTCAAGGGCAGCCGCCTTGCCCGGATGGAGCAAGTCATGAACCTCACCTTCCCGCCCCAGTAAATTTTATGCATTCCTTCATTGAACAGCTCAGCCCCGCGGGGGCGCTTGCAGAACCGGCAGGGAGAGCCCTGCTGGCCTGCCTCATCTCTTTTGTCCTGACGATGATGTTCGCCCCGCGGGTGATCCGCGCGCTGATTTCCCTGAAAATCGGCCAGCCCATCAGAACCGCGGAGGAAGTCCACAAGCTGGCGGAACTCCACGGAGCCAAGGCGGGAACCCCCACCATGGGCGGCGTGCTGATCGTAGGGTCCATGACGGCGGCTACCCTGCTGTGCGCCAGAATGAACAATCCCTTCATCATCTCCTGCCTGTTCGTCACCCTGGCGCTGGGCCTGCTGGGCTTCCGGGACGACTACCTGAAGGTGGCCAAGAAAACCTCCGACGGCATTTCCGCGCGTAAAAAACTCTTCATCCAGTTCCTGGCCGGGCTGGCGGGCGTCACGTTCCTGTACCTGTACCCGGAAGGCAGCCCCCGCGTGGAACTGCATGACTACGTTTCCTCCTTGTTCATTCCTTTCTACGGCCAGGTGAGCCTGCCGTGGTACGTTTACATCCTCTTCGGCACTGTGGTGGTCATGTCCGCCTCCAATGCGGTGAACCTGACGGACGGCCTGGACGGCCTCGCCTCCGGCTGCTCTGTCACCACGGGCATCTCCTACGCCATCATTGCCGCCATTTGCGGGAACTGGCTGATGGCGGATTCCCTGAACATTCCCTTCCACCCCGGCGCAGGGGAAATCAGCGTCTTCATGATGGCCCTGGTGGGCGCCTGCCTGGGCTTCCTGTGGCACAACTGCTACCCGGCCAGGGTGTTCATGGGGGATACCGGCTCCCTGGCCCTGGGCGGAGCGTTCGGCATGGCCGCCGTCTGCACGGCGCAGGAGCTTCTTTTCATCGTCATCGGAGGCGTTTTCGTCATGGAGGCCACGTCCGTCGTTCTCCAGGTAGGCAGCTTCAAACTGCGCCACGGCAGGCGCATCTTCGCCATGGCCCCCATCCACCACCATTTTGAACTCAAGGGATGGAAGGAAACCCAGGTGATTGCCCGCTTCTGGATGATCAGCCTCCTGCTGGCGTTCCTGGGCCTTTTCCTGATCACCACTGCCTGACAACCACGAACATGCAGCTCAACAACCTCAACATCGCCGTCCTGGGAGCGGGAAGAAGCGGACGCGCCGCGGCGCGCCTCGCCATGAAGCATGGCGCCCGGGTGTGCGTGTTTGACACCTCCGCCTCCATCGGCGGCTGGCCGGAAGATATTCCCCTGCACGCCGCCGCCACGGAGGAAGACGGGCGCGCCTTCCGCGCGGACCTGGTGGTCATCTCCCCCGGCATTGAGACGGACAGCCCCTTCGTCAAATCCTTTGGCCGGGAAGGCGTGGAAACCATCGGTGAAATGGAGCTGGCCTGCCGCTTCTACCATGGCCGCATCATCGCCATCACCGGCACCAACGGAAAAACCACCACCACGTCCCTGGTGGAAAAAATCCTGCTTCGCGCCGGAATGGCGGCCGTCGCCTGCGGCAATTACGGCGTCCCGATGGCGGAAATCCTGCTCCGGGATTCCGTGCCGGACGTGCTGGCGCTGGAGGTCAGCTCCTTCCAATTGGAAACCATCCGCGATTTTCACCCGGACGTGGCCGTATGGCTCAATTTTGCGCCGGACCACATGGACCGCTACAAGTCCGTGGAGGATTACTACCGCGCCAAGCTGCACATCTTCGACAACCAGACGGAAGAAGACCTGGCCGTCGTCCGCGCCGGGGAAAGGCTTCCACGCCTGAAAGCCCCCGTACGCACCTTCAGCGCGGAAGACGCGGCGGCGGACCTTTATTACCGGGAACCGCGGGTCATGGAGGGAGACAAGCCCCTGCTGAACCTGGCGGATACCACCCTGAGCCAGCGCCACAACGCGGAAAACGTCATGGCCGCCCTCCTGGCCTGCCGCCACCTGGGCATTCCCGCGGAAACCGCCGCGGAAGTATTGAAGGAATTCACGCCGCCCGGCCACCGCTGCGAGACCGTCCGCACGCTGGACGGCGTGCTGTGGCTGAACGATTCCAAGGCCACGAACCTGCACGCGCTGGAAGCGGCCCTGAAATCCCAGAATTCCCCGGTCATCCTGATTGCCGGGGGCAAGGACAAGGGGCTGGATTACGTGCCCCTCCAGCCCGCGCTGAAGGAGAAGGTGCGCGTCTGCGTGGTATTCGGCCAGATTGCGGACCAGCTCCAGAACGCCTTTTCCTCCGTGGTTCCCACGCAAAAAGCCGCGGACGTGGCGGACTGCGTGGCCAAGGCCCGCGCCCTCGCCAGGCCGGGAGACACCGTCCTGTTCTCCCCCGGCACCTCCTCCTTTGACATGTTCACCGGCTACGCCCAGCGCGGCCAGGCCTTCCGGGACGCGGTGAACGCCCTCTCCCCCCTTTCCTGACAACCCACCAGAAACCCACCATCATGAAAACGACCAAGACCCCCGATCACAATCCGACCGGACGCACGCGTCCGAAACGCAAAATGGGCACCATGCTCCGTGCCAAGCTCAGCAGATACCGCGCCCGCGTCTCCGAATTTGAAGATGACGCGCCCAGCAGCACCGTCGTACGCTGGCTCGTCGTCCTCCTTCTTCTTCATCTTCTCGTCATCGGCGGCGTCTATGTGCGCAGCACCTGGTTCAGGAATACGACGGAGACCGTGGAAATGGCAACCGCCCTTCCCGCGCCGCCCACCGTTTCCCAGACGCCCGCTCCTGCGGCTCCCCCCGCGGTTCTGCCCCAGGCTCCCCAGGCAGCTCCCGCGGCTCCGGTCACCATCACGCAGCCGGAACAGGTGGTGGACGCGCGCCCGAACAGGCAGCCGGCCCCCGCCGTGCAGGAACACATTCCGGACGCCGCTCCGGTGGCAGGTCCTGCGCGCCACATCGTGCGGACGGGGGATACGTGGGAACGCGTCGCCCGTGACAACCAGGTGGCCGTCAATGACCTGAAAGCCGTCAATCCCAGGGTGCAGCGCCTTGTCAGCGGAAGCACGCTTGTCATTCCGGCGCGCCCCGGCGACAAGATGGCGCCGGAAAAAACCGCCGCGCCGGAAACGGAACTGGAGGGCGTGGCGCACATCGTGAAGAAGGGTGAAACCCTCTCCGTGATTGCCCGCAAGTACAAGATGAACTGGCGCTCCCTCCAGAAATTCAACAAGATGAACGACCGGGACGTCGCGCGCCTCAAGATCGGGCAAAAGATCATGATTCCCAAGAAGTAAATCTTTCTCTCCTCCCGCCCCTGCCGCCATGTCTTCCAAAGTCTGCATGATTCTGGTCTGGTTCTTCGTCATCTGCCTTCTGGTCGTGGGCCTGGTGATGGTATCCAGCACGGCGGCCTGGGCGGAGGAAACCAAGCACCCGTACGAACCCCTGTTCAAGCAGACCGCCTTTGCCTGCGCGGGCCTGGTGGGGGCCATGATCCTCTCCCGGATAGATTACCGGATATGGCGGAAGTACATCTGGTGGATCCTGGGGTTCGCCTGCTTCCTGCTGGTGCTGTGCTACGTGCCGGGCATCGGGAAGGAGATCAACGGGGAACGCCGCTGGATCACCATCGGCATGCAGTTCCAGCCCAGTGAATGCGCCAAGCTCTGCATGATGATGGCGCTGGCCAACTGGCTGGCCCTGTACCGGGACCGCACTACCTCCTTCTGGTGGGGGTTCGTGATGCCCGGCGTCATCTTCGGCATTCCGCTGGCTCTGATTCTTTTTGAAAAGGACATGGGCACCTCCGTAGCGCTGGCCCTGGCCGCGTTCTGCGTGATGTTCGTAGCCGGCACGCGCAAGATTTACCTGGGCGGCGCCCTCGCGCTCGCCGGAGCGGCCCTGTACGTTCTGGTGCAGAGCAACGCCAACCGACTGGAACGCTTCCTGGCCTGGAAGGATCTGGACGCCCACCGCCTGGGCGCAGGGCTCCAGCAGTACCGCGCCTCCATCGCCCTGTCCCGCGGCGGTCTGGACGGGGTGGGCCTGGGCAACAGCGCGGAAAAGCACGGCACGCTTCCCTTCGCTCATACAGATTTCATCTTCGCCCCGCTTGGGGAGGAGTTCGGCTTTTACGGAACCATGTTCGTCCTGCTCTGCTATTTCCTGATGACCTATGCGGGCATCGGCGTGGCCATGCAGTGCCGGGACGCCTACGGCCGGTTCCTGGCCGTGGGGATCGTCGCCATCATCTTCTGCCCCGCTATCCTGAACATTGCCGTGGTGACCAACGCCGTGCCCAACTCCGGGTTGCCGCTGCCCTTCATCAGCTTCGGGGGCACCAACCTGGTCTTCACGCTGGCCGCCCTGGGCATGCTTACCAGCATTCAGAGATTTTCCACCGGTGCACAGCCCAACTGTGAAATCACCCGCAAAGACGAACGCTCCATTGATGTAAGATTATGACTGAACCCTCTCCCTCGCGTCCCACCCTGAACATCGTGATTGCCTGCGGCGGCACGGGGGGGCACCTTTTCCCCGGCATAGCCGTGGCGCAGGAACTTAAAAAGCGCGGCCACAACGTCACCCTCCTCATTTCCCAGAAGAAGGTGGACGCGCAGGCCAGCAAGAATTACGGCGACCTCAATTTCCGCACCATTGAGGCCATTGCGATGCCCAAAATCCCGTCCATGTCCCTGCTGGGCTTCGGGCTCAGGCTGTACAAGGCCATCCGTTTCAGCCGCAGCCTTCTGGACGAGGTGAATGCGGACGTCGTCATCGGCATGGGAGGCTTCACCTCCTTCCCCCCCGTTTACGCCGCCCACCGCAAGGGCATCCGCACCTACGTGCATGATTCCAACGCCCTGCCCGGAAAGGCCAACCGCATGACCGCCAAATGCTGCACGAACGTGCTGCTGGGCATTGAGGAAGCCAGGCATTACTTCAACCCAGCCAAATGCATCGTCACCGGCACCCCGGTACGCCAGGAGATGGTGGCTAGGAAGGACAGGAATGAATCCAGGGCGGAGCTCAACCTGCCCCGGGACCGCCGCATAGCGCTGGTGATGGGCGGCTCCCAGGGAGCCAGGAACCTGAATTCACTGGTCATTGAAGCGGCCCGGCAGTGCGCGGATCTGTGCGATTTTCTCATCATCACGGGTTCCGCGGACTTCGCGCGCGTCAGCCAGCTGACGGCGGACATGCCCCATGTGCACGTCATTGAATTCTGTTCCGCCATGGCGACCGCATACGCCGCGGCGGACGTGGTCATTTCCCGCTCCGGGGCGTCCAGCCTGACGGAGCTGGCCCACATGGGGAAGGCCGCCCTGCTGGTTCCCTACCCCTTCGCCGCGGACGACCACCAGGCGCACAACGCGCGCGTCTTCGCGGCCCACGGGGCGGCGCGCATGATGCGTGAAAATACCCTCACCCCGGACGATATTGCGGCTTTTCTGAATGAAGTCTTCAAGGATTCCTCCCTGCTGGCCTCCATGAATGAATGTGCTTTACGTCTGGATACGCCCGATGCAGTATCCCGCATCGCCAATGTCATTGAAAATACGGACCATGCAGCCATCCATGATTGAGACTCTACGTAAACGCCTGATGGACAGGGAACACCCGGCACGCCTCCACCTTATCGGGGTGGCCGGCTCCGGCATGTCCGGCTTGGCGCTCATGCTGATGGAAATGGGGCACCGGGTGAGCGGCTGCGACCGGGTGACCAGCACGGAAACCGAACGGCTCCAAAGCCTGGGGCTGGCCTTTTCCTGCCCGCATTCAGCGGACGCCGTCTCCGATGCGGAAATCGTCATTTATTCCAGCGCCATCCGGGAGGACAATCCGGCCCTGTCCGCCGCGCGCAAGCTGAACATTCCGTGCATGCGCCGCGCGGAATGCCTGGCGGCCATCCTGAACGGGAAGAAGGGCGTCGTGGTCTCCGGCACGCACGGCAAAACCACCACCTCTGCCCTCTGCGCCCACCTGATGCGGGAAGGCCGCATGCGCCCGTGCCACTACGTGGGGGCGGAAATTCCCGTGCTGGGCACCAACGCCCACTGGAACGAGGACAGCGAATACCTGGTGGCGGAAGGGGACGAGAGCGACGGCACGCTGGTGAACTACATCCCGGAGCACAGCATCGTCCTCAACATTGAGCCGGAACATCTGGACCATTACAAGGACCTGGATGAAATCAAGGCCGTGTTCAACCAGCTTTGCGCCCAGACGCGGGGCAAAATCATTTACTGCCGCGCCCATCCCGGAGCGGCGGACGTATGTGCCAGGTTTCCCAATTCCGTTTCCTACGGCTGGTCTGATGCGGACTATACCGCCACGGACATTCTGGAACGCCGCGGCCGCACCCTGTTCACCGTCCTGAAGGGGGAAGAGGAACTGGGCCGCGTGGAGCTGGGCATCCCCGGCCGCCACAACGTCCTGAATTCCCTGGCGGCCATTGCGCTGGCAACGGAACTGGGCGTGGATTTCCCGGCGGTGACGCGGGGCCTGGCCTCCTTTGCCGGGGCCAAGCGCCGCTTTGAAACCAAATACCTTTCCCCCACCATCCGGATTGTGGACGATTACGGCCACCATCCCACGGAGATAGCCGCCACGCTCCAGACCGCCCGCTCCCTCCAGCCAAACCGCCTGGTGGTTTACTTCCAGCCGCACCGCTACACGCGCACCCAGATGCTGGCGGACGACTTCGGCAAGGTGCTCCAGGCGGCGGACCTCGTCTTTGTAGCGGATGTTTACCCCGCCAGCGAACTGCCCATTGAAGGAGTGAGCGGCCAGACCATCATTGACGCCATGCACAGGCACGGCACGGTGGAAACCCATTACCTTCCCGACCTGGGGACGGCCCACCACGCCGTCGGCAACGCCCTGAAACCCGGAGACCTGTTCCTGACGCTGGGGGCCGGAAACGTCCACGAATGCGGCATGCGCATCGCGCGCGACCTGGCCCTGCTGGAGGACCTGGAACGCACCGCGGGCGAATCCCTGGAAGGCAAGCTGTACGAACCGATGTCACGCCATACTACCATGGGGGTGGGCGGCTGCGCCCAGTACTGGCTGGAGCCCTCCACCTTCTCCGGCATGCAGACGGCCGTCAATTATTGCAGGGACAGGAACATTCCCGTGCACGTCATCGGCCGCGGCTCCAACATCATCGTCAGGGACGGCGGCCTGCGCGGCGCCGTCATCCACCCCTCCGGGGGCGAATTCGACGTGCTGGAAATTGAGGGGAACCGCCTTTCCGCCGGTGCGGGAGTGCGGCTGAAAAAGCTGGTTTCCGCCGCCGTCCAGAACGGACTGGGCGGCCTGGAATGGATGGACGGCATTCCAGGCAACGTGGGAGGAAGCCTCCGCATGAACGCCGGGGCCATGGGCATGGACATGTTTAAAAACCTCGTCTCCGTCGTCTGCCTGGATGAAGACGGGGAAATCCGCAGCCACACGAAGGAGGAACTGAACGCCCAGTACCGCTCCATCCCGGACCTGGCCCACAACTTTGTGCTTCAGGCCGTGTTTGAGGCGCAGCCCGCCCCGGCGGAGGAAATGGAACGGCTCCTGGAGGCGGTCAGGGCCAAGCGCAAGCTTACCCAGCCCGTAGGAGCCAGCGCAGGCTGCATCTTCAAGAACCCGGCGGAAATCCCGGCGGGCAGGCTCATTGACGAGCTCGGCCTGAAAAACGCCTGCGTGGGGGATGCCTGCGTGTCAGACGTGCACGCCAATTTCATCATCAACCGCGGCCATGCCAGGGCGCGGGACATTACCATCCTGATTGACATGATCCGGAAGGAAGCCATGGAAAACCGCGGCATTGACCTGAAATCGGAAGCCCAGGTCATCGGAGACCGAGAACCCCAGTTTTAACCCATTCATTATTTTATTCCAACATGAGCACCCTCAAGCGCGACCTCAAGATCGCCCTTCTCCTCGGCGGCCCCGGAGCGGAACGGGAAGTATCCCTCGTCTCCGGAAAATCCGTTTATGACGCCCTGCGCCAGGCCGGGTTTACCGACGTAACGGAGGTGGACGTACATGGTCCGGACTTCCGGCTGCCGGAAGGCACGGAACTGGCCTACAACATCATTCACGGCACCTTCGGCGAGGACGGAGCCCTTCAAGCCATTCTGGAGGAACGCGGCGTTCCGTATACGGGAGCCGGTTCCCGTTCCAGCGCCCTGTGCTTTGACAAGTCCGAATCCAAGAAGGTGTTTCTGGAAGCCGGGGTTCCCACCCCCCGCGCGGAAATCCTGGACTGCTCCGGCGGCATCGTGATGCCGTCCCTTCCCCTGCCCTTCGTCATCAAGCCCCCCTGCGAGGGTTCCAGCGTGGGCGTCCACATCGTCCACAAGCAGGAAGACGTGCTCCCCGCCATGGAGGAAGCCGTTACCCACGGCACCACCGTGCTGGTGGAGGAATTCATTCAAGGCCGTGAACTTACGGTGGGCGTTCTGGACGGGGAAGCCCTCCCGGTCATCCACATCTGCCCCCGCTCCGGCTTCTATGACCTGAGCAACAAGTACCCGTGGATGAACATGGGCGGAGGCACGGATTACATCTGCCCGGCGGACCTTCCGGAAGAAACCGCCGCCAAGGTGCAGGAGGCTGCCCTGAAGGCCTACCGCGCCGCCGGCGTGGAGGTGTACGGCCGCGTGGACGTGCTGCTGCGCGAGGTAGACGACTCCCCCTTCGTGCTGGAAATTAACACCATTCCCGGCATGACCCCCTCCAGCCTGCTCCCCAAGGCGGCGGCTGCCGCCGGCTGGTCCTACGAGGCCCTTTGCGAAAAAATAGCGGAATTATCGCTAGCCACCCCCCGGAAATAGCGTAATATTTGACAGAGGGCGGGGAGTCGCCCATTCCACACCCCCCGATGTCGCACAAAGCCACAACGCCAGTCCCCCGCTCCGCCAAAAGGCCGGAAATGCTCCTGCTGGAACGGGAGGCCAGAAAAGAAACCATTGAGCGCAAGGGCAGGAACTACCGTTTCTGGCTCTTCCGGCGCAAGCTGTACCACATCGTCACCGTTTACACGCTCATCTTCGGCCTTATCGGGGCCATCGTCTTCCTCTGGACGGATTACATCCTCAAGTACGACTGGCTCTCCATCGACACCGTCACGTTGAAAAGCAACGGCATTTTCAACTCCGAGCAGGCTTTCGCCGTCATGGGGATAGGCCCGAAGGACAACATCTTTTCCATGGATGCCGCGGAACTGGAACAGCGGCTGGAAAAATGCCCGGCCATCCGCCGGGCGGCCGTCAAGCGCCAGATATCCTCCAATCCCACGCTGCTGGTGGACATTGACGCGCGCATCCCCGTGGCATGGATTGACTGCCCGGAACTGGGCGTCCATCCGGGAGACGCCAAATACGGCGTTCTGGCGGACAAGGAGGGCGTCATCTTCCCCTGTATGGAACAGGTCCACATGCCCTACATCCAGGGCAGGCACATGCCCTCCGTCACGCTCAGGCCGCCCAGCTCCGGCCAGCTCAGCTACGGAGTCGGCATCCGGGAGCTGGAAGCGCCCATGAAGCTGATTGAGCTGCTCTCCGGCACGGTGACGGAATACCTGCCCAGCATCGTCTCCATCACCACGCCCAACGACTGGTCCTTCTGCGTGCGCTTCTCCAACGACTGCCAGGCCACCTTCAGCCATTACGGCCTGGAGCACCAGGTGGAAAAACTGTCCCGCGCTCTCCGGCACGCACGCCAGACGCACCGGAAAATCAGCGCCATCAACCTCATTCCGGAACACAATATCCCCGTCATTTTCGACGATTCCTACGAGGACATCCCCCTGGCGGAACCGATTGAGGAATGACGCCGTGCCGGCGTCCCCTCCCGGAAGCGGTTTTTCCCCGTTCCCGGCCTTCTCCCGGGACCGTTCTCCCATATTTTCCTCAATTCCTCCCGAGCGAAACACCCGGTTTTCACAGGTTTTCCCCCATGTCAGAATTCTATTCTTTCTCAACGGGAAATGAGGCCGCGAAGACCTATTGAACACTTGCCAATAGCGCCGCGCAAGCTATACTTTCCACGATATTATGAGCAACGAAACACCTTTATCACCCGAAGCGGAAAAACTGGCAGCGGCCCGCAAGCGTAACCTTGACCTGGCCCTCTCCCAAATCCAGAAAGACTTCGGAGAAAACGCCATCATGCGCCTTGGCGACAACGTCAAGATGGAAGTGGACGTCATCCCCACCGGCAATCTTCTCATTGACCGCGCGCTGGGCGTGGGCGGCTTCGCCCGCGGCCGCATCGTGGAAATCTACGGGCCGGAATCCTCCGGTAAAACCACCCTGACCCTGACGGCCATCGCCCAGGCCCAGAAAGCCGGCGGCCTGGCCGCGTTCATTGACGTGGAACACGCGCTGGACCCGCAGTACGCCGCCCGCCTGGGCGTCAACCTGGACGACCTGCTGGTCTCCCAGCCGAGCTCCGGGGAAGAAGCCCTGCAAATCTGCGAAGCCCTGGTGCGTTCCAATTCCATTGACGTCATCGTGGTAGACTCCGTGGCCGCGCTGGTCACCAAGCAGGAGCTGGAAGGCGAAATAGGAGACTCCACGGTGGGCGCCCAGGCGCGCCTGATGTCCGCCGCCCTCCGCAAGCTCACCAGCTTCATCTCCAAGGCCCGCACCGTCTGCGTCTTCACCAACCAGATCCGTGAAAAAATCGGCGTCATGTTCGGCAACCCGGAAACCACTCCCGGCGGACGCGCCCTGAAATTCTATGCTTCCGTGCGCGTGGACATCCGCCGCATCGGCCAGATCAAGGCCAGCGACGGCTCCGTAGCCGGAAACCGCACCAAGATCAAGGTGGTCAAGAACAAGGTGGCGCCCCCCTTCACGGAATGCGAGTTCGACATCATGTACAATGAAGGCATCTCCTCCGTGGGAAGCCTGCTGGACCTGGCGATGGAATATGACATCATCCAGAAGCGCGGCTCCTGGATCAGCTACAACGGCAGCCAGATCGCCCAGGGCAGGGACGCCGCGAAGGAAGCCCTCAAGTCCAATCCTGACCTGTACAAGGAAATCGAGGAACTGGTCAAGGCCAAGATGGACGAGAAGGCGGCCAAATAATCCGGCTCCTTCCCTGTTCCCACTCATTCAAGGCGGTTCCCCCCCTTTGGGGAGCCGCCTTTTCCCTTTCCGGAGACGGGCGCAAAAGAATCTTTCACGGAAACTTTTCTCTTGTGCGTCATGAAAAATCCGTTAGTCTGGACGCGATATCGTCCTATGTATCCGACCTCTCGCACATCATTTGCAGCCGTGCTCGGCGTTTTGGGCATGTTTCTGCTGACGCTGTCCACGGCCTTCGGATGGAACCCGGAAACCATCAACGGCGTGCAGTACATTCCGATGTCCGAGGTGCGCACCCATTACAAACTGACACGGGAACGCACGGAAGGACGGCAGAAAGTTTACGAAGTGCCGGAAAAGATCCAGATACGCATGCAGGCGCACAGCCAGGACATGTTCATGAACAACATGAAGTTCGTGCTTTCCTATCCCGTGGCGGACCATCCGTCCAAGGGGCTGATGGTCTCCAACATGGACCTGCACAAAATCATTGACCCGGTCCTGCGCCCCACTTACATCGCCAACCGCCGCAGCTTCAACACGGTGGTCATTGACCCCGGCCACGGCGGCCATGACAGCGGCACGCGCAACCGCATCAGCAGGGAGGCGGACATCAACCTCTCCGTCGCCAAAAAACTGCGGGACCGCCTCAAGGGCATGGGCTACCAGGTGGTGATGACCCGTGACACGGACAACTTCATTACCCTCCAGGACCGCGTCCGCATCGCCAACAGGCACAGCAACGCCATCTTCATCAGCATCCACTTCAATGACGGCGGCCCCTCCGCCCGCGGGGTGGAAACCTTCACGCTGGCCCCTGCGGGCACTTCCTCCTCCATGTCCCGCAACATCCGCCAGGACGCCCTCCAGGGCAACTCCCAGGACAGCATGAACATCGCCCTGGCTACAGCCGTGCAGGGGCACATGCTGAAAGGGCCGCTCGCCATCAAGGAAGGCATCTCCATGGTTGACCGGGGCATCAAGCGCGCGCGCTACTCCGTGCTGTGCACCATCAAGCACCCGGCCATTCTGGTGGAAGGCGGCTTCATGTCCAACCCGCAGGAAGCCCTGCTCATCTCTACGGAGCGCTACCAGAACTTCATGGCCTCCTCCCTGGCCGCCGCCGTGCGCCAGTACCGCACCGCCCTGGGCCAGCAGGTGCGCAGAACGCGTTAAGCCCCGCACTTACCGGGGGGCCCCTCCGCAGCATGAACATCATCCGCATTCCCGGCCTGGCAGACTATCAGGAAACCCTGGAACTTCAGGAACAACTGGTCCGGGCCCATCAGGAAGACCCGGAACGGGAGGATGAACTGCTCCTGCTGGAACATGCCGGGGTTTACACCATCGGGCGCACGCGCGACCACGCCAGCCTGCACCCCGGTTCCTCGCTCCCCTTCCCCGTTCATGAAATCAACCGCGGCGGGCAGGCCACCTACCACGGCCCCGGCCAGCTCGTAGGGTACCCCATCACGGACTTGAACCGCTGCGGCAGGGACCTGCACAACTATATCACCGCCCTGGAAAACACCTTGATTGAAGCTTGCTCCAAATTCGGCGTACAGGCCCGCATCCGGGAAGGGCTGGTGGGCGTATGGGTGGAGGACCGCAAAATAGCCTCCATCGGCGTAGGGGTGAAAAAATGGGTCGCCATGCACGGCTTCGCCTTCAACGTGACCCGCGAATCCCTGCCTCCCTTCCAGGCGATCACTCCGTGCGGCATCCAGGGCGTGCAGATGACCTGCCTGGAACAGGAAATGCCGGAATCCGGACAGAAGGACGACCTGCTGAACCGGTTCGGAAACGTTTTTGCAGCACGGTGGAAGGAAAAATTCCACCGGAATTCAGGGGATGCAGAGTGAGCCGGGGAGCATGAAAAAACCTTCTTCCCTTGAAGACGGAAATGCGCCAAAGGCTGGGAAGCGGCCATTTCAGACCATGAATGCAGGGGAAATGTTCAAAAAAACACTTCCTGTAAGACACAGACCGTGTCAGCAATACGTCCTTGCATCTTGACGCGGTTCCCGAACGGACGGATGCTTATACCAGTTATGGGGAAAACACTTTTCCAAAAAATCTGGGACGCTCATTCCGTCGGCATCCTGCCGGACGGAAGAACGCAAATGTTCATCGCTACACATCTGCTGCATGAAGTCACCTCTCCGCAGGCCTTCGGAATGGTCCGGGACCTGGGCCTGACCGTGCGTCACCCGGAACGCACTTTTGCCACCGTGGACCACATCATCCCCACGGACAACCAGGCGGAACCGTTCGCGGACGCCACGGCTGACGCCATGATCAAGGAACTGCGCCGGAACTGCGCGGAAAACGGCATCCGCTTTTTCGACCTCCCCACCGGCCTCCAGGGCATCGTGCACATGGTAGGCCCGGAACTCGGCATCACCCAGCCGGGCATGACCATCGTGTGCGGGGATTCCCACACGGCCACGCACGGCGCGTTCGGCTCCATTGCCATGGGCATCGGCACCACGCAGGTGCGCGACGTGCTGGCTACGCAGACCATGGCCCTCAGCCCGCTCAAGGTGCGCCGCATCAACGTGAACGGGAAACTGGCCCCCGGCGTGCGCGCCAAGGACGTGGCCCTGCACATCATCGGCCTTCTGGGCGCCAAGGGCGGCCTGGGCTTCGCCTATGAATACGGCGGCAACGTAATAGACGCCATGAGCATGGACGAACGCATGACCCTCTGCAACATGTCCATTGAAGGCGCGGCCCGCTGCGGCTACGTGAACCCCGACCAGACCACGGTGGAATACATCAAGGGCCGTCTGTTCGCCCCCACCGGCGCGGACTGGGACAAGGCCATGGAACGCTGGTTGAGCTTCGCTTCCGATGCGGACGCGGAGTACGACGAGATCGTGGAGATTGACGGAGCCGCCATTGAACCGACGCTGACGTGGGGCATCTCCCCGGACCAGAACACGGGCATCAGCGGCAGCACGCCGAACCCCTCCTCCGCCAGGAACGACGACGAACGGAAGATGATCAATGAGGCGCTGGAATACATGAAATTCCCCGCGGACATGCCTCTCAAGGGATTGCCGGTGCAGGTATGCTTCGTAGGCTCCTGCACCAATGGCCGCATCTCGGACTTCCGGGAGGTGGCCGCCCTCATCAAGGGGCGCCATGTGGCTCCCGGCATCCGGGCCCTGGCCGTTCCCGGCTCCCAGATGACTGCCAGGCAGTGCGAAGAGGAAGGTATTGCGGACATTTTCCGTGAAGCCGGCTTTGAATGGCGCCTGGCGGGCTGCTCCATGTGCCTGGCCATGAATCCGGACAAGCTCCAGGGGGACCAGCTCTGCGCCAGTTCCTCCAACCGGAACTTCAAGGGCCGCCAGGGAAGCCCCACCGGGCGCACCCTGCTGATGAGCCCCGCCATGGTGGCCGCCGCCGCCCTGACCGGGAAGATCTCCGACGCGCGCGACGTGTTTTCCCTGAATTAACTTTTCAACTTTTTCCTTTATGTCTCTGACCAAATTCACCTCCATCACCGGCACCTGCGTTCCCGTTCCCGGACCGGACATGGACACGGACCGCATCATCCCCTCCCGCTTCCTCAAGTGCATCACGTTTGACGAGCTGGCGGGAGTCATGTTCTGGGACGAACGCTTTGACGAAAACGGACAGTCCAAATCCCATCCGGTGGACGATCCCCGCTTCAAGGGGGCTTCCATCATCCTGGGCGGTTCCAACTTCGGCTGCGGTTCCTCCCGCGAACATGCTCCGCAGACCATCAAACGCTCCGGCGTCAAAGCCGTCATCGCGGAATCCTTTGCGGAAATCTTCTTCGGCAACAGCACCGGCATCGGCCTCCCTTGCGTATGCGCGTCCGCGGATGACATTGCCGCACTGACCCGGTACATTTCCGATCATCCGGAAACGGAAGTGACGATCGACCTCCTGAACATGGCAGCCTCCTGGAAGGAAGGTTCCTTCCCCATCCGGATGCCGGCGGAAGCCCGTGAAGCCCTGAGCCGGGGCCGCTGGGATTCCATTGCGGAACTGCTTGTCAACATGGATGCCGTGGAAAAGAAAAATGCGGAACTGCCCCAGGTAACAGCCTCCTGCTGATTCAACATTGACCTCCACCTCTCCTCCCCTCTATCCCCCACCTCCCCATATGATTTTCAGAATTACAGACTACGTCCACTACGGCACGCTGGACAATCGTGACCGCGGAACCGTCAAGCTCGCGCTGCAGCTTATGGGGATGCCCCATCCGGTGAATATCACCCTGCAGGGGGACTGCCTCCAGGACCTGGCCGGATGCGTGGTCGATTTCAGGAACCCCTCCCCCCAGATGCTTCCTGCCGAGCTCACCCATCTCCCGGAAAACATCCGGGGCGTGGCGGGGGACATGACGGCCAGCCGCCGCATGCCCGTCAAGGGGAAGAAAACCATGGAAAACGCCCTGTACCTGGAATGGTTCACCAGCCATCACGACATGGTGCTGCTGGAAAGCACGGCCTTTTCCATCAAGGTCTCCCTCCCCGAATGGATCATGGATTCCTGCGAGGAACAGGTGCAGATCATGGCGAACCAGCAGATGTTGCGCACCCAGGTGAAGGAATGGTCCAAAACCTATGCCAACAACCAGGAGGACGGCAACCTGCCCGACCACCACTGGGACAAGCGCCTGCGGGAGGCGGAAGCCATCGCCATCGCCTACCAGGAAGTGTTCCAGAAATACAGGCTGAACCCCACCGGAGACATCCGCCTGGCCTTTGTGATGGGCTGGGATGACGTGCTTGACAACATCGCCCAGTCGGAGGAAACGGGCACTCCGTGTTCCTGCAAAAGCACCGGCATGCTCAGCCTCTTTGACATCCTCAACGAACAGGAGGCTCAGGAAGTGCAGTCCTGCATGTTCCACCCCCTCTTCCAGCAGGTCATGGAGCTGACGGACCTGTGCCAGCGCCAGTTCAGCCGGGAGATCAACAAATCCCAGAGGAACCGGACGGAACCGCCGGAACCCCTGAACCAGATTTTTTACTGCATCCGCTACATCACCCCGCGCATTCTTTCCTGCCTTCTCCAGGAGAAGGAAAACGATGCGGACTACTGTACCATGGCCGCCCGCATGGCCCTGTGCGTGGAACAGACGCGCCAGACGGTAGCCGCGCTGGACATCCGCCGCAGCCAGGTGGACGACGAGGTGACGGAACGTTTTTCCTCCCTGCTGGAGGAAGTCAACTCCTTCCAGGAAAGCCTGGCAACCCAAAGCCGGAAAAGCAATCTATAACCAACTTACTTTCAGAATATTATCTCTTCACTACAGACCACTATGCATTTCCATACCTGCCTCCAAGGGCTGTGTGCAGTCCTGGCCGCCGCCGCTTTTTCCTACGCGGATGAACCGGCCGTTTCCATTTCAGACTTCGGGGTGGACAAGGTCATGTCCGGCCCCATCGTTTCCATCAATGACCAGTACAAGGGAGTCGTGAAGATCGAAGTGGATTCCCTGACGCCGGACTACGCCACTCCATGGGATACGGGCCGCTACCAGGGCGGCATCGGCACCGGCTTCCTGATCGGGGAAAACGCCTTCATGACGAACGCCCATGTGGTCAGCAACGCGGAACGCATTTACATCTCCATGTACGGGGATTCCCGCAAAATTCCCGCCAGGGTCAAATTCATCGCTCATGACGCGGACCTGGCCCTGCTGGAAGCGGACGACCCCAAGCCCTTCAAGGGCATCCGGCCTTTTGAATTCAGCAAGAACCTGCCCCACCTGGAAGACGAGGTGAGGGTGATCGGCTACCCCATCGGCGGCAACAGGCTTTCCGTCACGCGCGGCGTAGTCTCCCGCATTGACTTCACCACATATGCCCACCCCCGCAACACGGAACACCTGACCATCCAGGTGGACGCCGCCATCAATCCGGGCAACAGCGGGGGCCCCGCCCTGATGGGGGACAAAGTCATCGGCGTAGCCTTCCAGGGCCTGAACAACGCCAACAACACGGGCTACGTGATTCCCACGCCCGTCATCCGCCACTTTCTGGAGGACATCAAGGACGGCGTCTATGACGGCTACGTGGACATGGGCATCCAGGCCGCGCCCATCCTGAATCCCGCCATGCGCAAGGCATTCGGCTTGCCGGACGACGAGAAGGGCGTCCTGATCGGCAAAGTGCTCAAAGGCTCCTCCGCCGATGGAGTGCTCCGCAACGGGGATCTGCTGATGAAGGTGGACGGCTACGACGTGGACAGCTCCGCCATGATTGAGCTGGACGGCCAGAAAATCAGCATGAAAGAGCTCATTGAACGCTGCTTCAAGGATGACCGGCTCCCGCTGGATATCATCCGCGACGGCAAGCCCATGAAGGTGGAGATGGTGATGAAGCCCTCTCTCTCCAAGGATCTGCTGATGGCGGAATACGACAAGATGCCCCGCTACATCGTCTTCGGCGGCTTGGTATTCCAGCCCATCCAG
Source organism: Akkermansia muciniphila (assembly GCA_947624785.1). Taxonomy (GTDB): domain Bacteria; phylum Verrucomicrobiota; class Verrucomicrobiia; order Verrucomicrobiales; family Akkermansiaceae; genus Akkermansia; species Akkermansia muciniphila_F. The sequence goes on from CANQLV010000003.1 coordinate 277,996, forward strand.
CGCAATGTGCTTGCGGCGGCGGACATCTCCATGCTGGACGTCGCCCTGGACATCCGGGATTACCAAGAAGACGGCGGCTGCGTGGACCATGAAGACATGGTAATCATCACCAAGGTGCTGGACGATGAAGTGAACGCGCGCCTGTCCGGCTCCATCTCCAACGCCATCGTGGAAAAAATCAACGGCGTGAAGGTCAAGGGTCTCACCCACGCCTACGAACTTCTTTATCCGAAGAATATGCCGGAATACGTGATCATTGAACTGAAAAACGGGGAACGCCCCCTGATCTTTGAAGGCAAGGCCATGGAGGAGGCCAACAAGCGCATCTCCAAAACCTACAACATCCCGAAAAACGCCCGTCTGGACAGCGCCATTCCCGGCCGCCAGCTTGACCGGAACACCACTCCCGCCCGTTAACCGCCATGAAAATTCTTTCCTTTTTCGCCCTCGGTTCCCTGATTCTGCTCGGCGGCTGCCAGCCGCGCGAAGCTGGACGAACCGCTCCCGAACCCCTGCCCGAACAGCAGCCGGAAACACCGTCCGAACAAGTGGAGGAAACGCCCGCTCCGGCGCAGCTCCCCTCCCCTACCAACTCCATGGTAGGCATTAACGCCACCAACCAAGGCTATGCCATGGTCCAGCCGTGGAGCAAGGAGAACCCGGCATACAGCCAGGGCTTTGGCATTTACCTGGGGGACGGCAATATTCTGACGGCGGCCAACATCGTTTATTCCGCCAGCTTCGTGGAAGTGACCTCCGCGGACGGCTCCCAGACGGTTCCCGTGACCGTGACCGCTTTTGACCCGGAAGCCAATCTTGCCCTGCTGCGCCTGAAAAACGAGACAGACGCCGCTTTTCTGGACAAACTGGTACCCGTCACGCTGGGGAGCGCCCCCCGCCTGGGCGACAAGGTGACCTTCTGGCAGTTCAATGACGACGGCCTTCCCATCACCACGTCCGGAACCCTTCTGGCGACGGAAAGCGCCTGCCCGTTCACGAATGGGGAACCCTTCGTGCTGTACAACGTCAAATCCTCCGTCACGCCCCTGAAGGGCGGCGCGGGCAATCCCATCATGCGGGGCAATGAACTGGTGGCCCTCAGTGCCAGCTGCGATCCTTCCGCCCAGAAGGCGCTGGCCGTGACCCATACCATGATTTCCCGGTTCCTCGAACAGGCCCGGTCCGGCAATTACACCGGCTTCCCGGCGGACGGCACCCAGGTCACGGAACTGACCGACCCCGTTTTCCGCAAATTCCTGGGCCTTCCGGAAAGCGGCGGCGGCTTTTACGTGGTGAAACTGCCTGTCTACGGTTCCTTCTACAAGGCAGGCGTGCGTCCCGGAGACGTGGTGGAAAGCGTCAACGGCATTCCACTGGACAGCAAGGGGCTGATCAGGGATCCCGCGCTGGGCCCCGTTTCCGCCAACGTCCTGTTCCGTGACTCCGCCATGCCGGGGGACACCATTACGCTGGGCATCCGCCGCAAGGGAAAGGACGGCGTCAGCCAGCCCATGACGCTGAACGTCAAACTGGACCGGAGCGCCCTGGAGGGCGACCTGGTCAACCCTTCCCCCTTCATTTCAAATCCCCCCTACCGCATTTACGGCGGCCTGGTGTTCGTTCCCCTGACGGGCGCCCTGGTGGGGGAAATCAACAAGCTCAGCAAGAACCGCCCCCCCCTCAACCTGGTGGAAGCCATTCAGAAGAAGGAAGACATCCGGAAAAAGGGCGTGGATGAAATCGTGGTCTTCCTGATGGCGCTGCCCACCCAGGCCACGCTGGGGTACGCCCAGATGAGCCCCTCCATTGTGGAAAAAGTAAACGGCGTACAGGTGAAAAGCTTCAAGCATCTCAACCAGCTCCTGGACCTTCCCGCCCCCGGCGGCACGCACCGCATTGAGGTGACCCAGCAGCCGTACACCATGTACATGTCCCAGAAGGAGGCCGCCAAGGCGGACCGCTTCATCCAGATGAGGGCTGTTCCCGTGCTCCGCAGGGATTAGGAAAGCCGCAAGCAATTCCATTGCATTCCTGCTGAAATGTCCCTTCATACGCTGAATATCCGGCTGGATTTTCCCTATAGAACGGGCTTTACCCACGGAGCCTTCCATCCGGAAAACGACGCGCTGGCCAGCCTGATGGAGCAGAGGCCCGGAGGCCGCGTCCTCGTCCTCATGGAGGAAGGGCTGGAATGGTTTTATCCGCAGCTCCCAGCGGACATCAACCGTTATTTTGAAAAAAACGCCGGAGAACTGGCCTATGCCGGCTGCCGTTCCGTTCCGGGCGGCGAGGCGGCCAAAACCGGCTTTGCCGCGTGGGAAACGGCGCTCCGCCACATTGTGGAAGCGGGCATCGACCGCCATTCCTACATCATTGCCGTGGGCGGCGGGGCGTTTCTGGACGTAGCGGGCTTTGCCGCCGCCACCGCCCACCGCGGCATCCGGCTGCTGCGCGTGCCCACCACCACCCTTTCCCAGGCGGATTCCGGCGTGGGCGTCAAAAACGGAATCAACTTCATGGGGCAGAAAAACTACCTGGGCACCTTCGCCGTAGCCTGGGCCACGCTTAACGACTTCCTGTTCCTTCATTCCCAGCCCCTCTCCCTTAAAAGGGCCGGACTGGCGGAAGTGGTGAAGGTGGCCGTGGTAAAAGACGCCTCCTTCTTTAACTGGCTGGAAACGAATGACGCCGCGCTGGCCGCCTGCGAGCGGGACGCGCTGGAATATGCCGTGGAGCATTCCGCCCTGCTGCACGCCTCACACATCGCGCACGGGGGAGACGCCTTTGAATTGGGCTCCAGCCGTCCCCTGGACTTCGGGCACTGGGCCGCCCATTACATGGAAACCATGTCCGGCTACACGCTGGGCCATGCGGAAGCCGTATCCGTGGGCATGTGTCTGGACATCCTTTACTCCGTCAGGAAGGGATGGCTGTCTGCCGGGGAAGCGGAAAGAATCATCTCCGTACTGAAAGCCCTGGAGCTGCCCGTGTTCCACCCCTTGCTCTCCCGCAAGACGGAGGATGGCGCATGCGAAGTGCTGAAGGGCCTGGAAGCCTTCCGTGAGCACCTTGGCGGCCATTTGACGGTGCTGATGCTCACCGGGATAGGCCGGGGGAAGGACGTCCATGAAATAGACGCCGTGCTGATGGAGGAATGCATCCGTGAAATGCAGGAGGCGGCCTGCTGCTCCGGCCAGGAATAAGGGCCTTTCCCTTGTTGCCTTCCCCCTTTTACTTGAAGTTCAGGTAATCCAGGATAATCCGGACCTCCGTCTTGATTCCGTTGAGAATCGCTCCGTCGGCCGCCTTGAATCCGGGATTGTGATTCGCAGGACCGTCCCCGGAACTGATGGTCATGAAATAAGTGGGCGCTACCTGCGCATAATAGGAGAAATCCTCGCTGGCCGGTATTCTGGAAGAATCAAAAACGTTCTTCTCACCCACGGCCTTAATGGCCGCCTTCTTCGCCAGTTCCCGCAGGGTGGCGTTATTCTGGATGGACGGATAGCCCAGAACGTAATCCAGCTTGTACTGCGCCCCGTTTGCCTTGCATACATGGTCGATGACGGACCGGGTACGTTCTTCCAGCAGTTTGCGGGTTTCCGTCGTCACGGAACGGATGGAGGCACCCAGCTCCGCCTTGCCCGGAATGACGTTGGGAGCGTTGCCGGACTGGAATTTCCCCACCGTGATCACGGCCATGTCTCCAGGCGTGGCATTGCGGGAGACGACCGTTTGCAGCGCCATCACGATTTCAGAGCCCGTGACGATGGGGTCCACGCCCAGCTGCGGCATGGAACCATGGGATCCCTTCCCCTGAATGGTGAGAGAAAAGCCGTCCGACGAGGAAGAGGCGGCTCCCGCCGGCAGAATGCCGATGGACCCGACAGGTTCATTGGGCATCACATGTGCGCCGAAGATGGCATCCACGCCTTTGAGAACCCCGCTCTTGATAATTGGAAGAGCCCCCCCGGGCGATTTTTCCTCCCCGGGCTGGAAAATGAAATACACCGTGCCGGGCAATTCCTTCTGCATGGAGGCAAGAACCTTGGCCGTTCCCAGCAGCATGGCCGTGTGCATGTCATGCCCGCAGGCATGGCTTACACCCGGTGTTTTGCTGGCAAAGGAAAATCCTGTCTCCTCCTGCACGGGAAGCGCATCCATGTCCGCCCGGAAGCCGACGGTTTTCCCGGGCTTTCCGCCGCGCAGGATGCCGACCACGGAGGTCTTAGTAGGCCGCAGGACTTCAATATGACCGAACGAAGAGAGCAAGCCGGCCACGTAGTCGCTCGTCTTGTATTCTTCAAAAGACAATTCCGGATTCTCATGGATATGGTGTCGCCACTCCACGGCGGCCCTGGCGGAGCTCTGCACCTCCGGCTGCTGAGCCATGGCTGAAAAAGCCTGGAGAAAAAGGACCAGCAAGATCAACAATGATATTTGCATGTTTTCAAAACTAGAAGGACTGTTCTTTATTCAGACAACGCACAACGGCTTTCATTCCATAAAACTGTGCCATCATTTCAGAATTTTCAAAGATAAAACATAAATCCTGCCAATAACCTCCGTAAAATCGAGCCAATCACTCCCGCCCTCAGTAACAAGAAATAACTACAAATCCATATTATTCGAATTCTAGAGTGGACTTGTAACAACAAAAAATCGGCAAAAGAAACCATCACCGTTTTCGTCCAATCTAACAATACCTCAGGAGTTGAAATCATGTTCACTCTAAACACGGATTCCATCTATACCCTATTCAAGATTTCTGGAAATTAATCAGAAGCGGTCTGGTATTAATCAAGCTCGGGGCGGCGGCTCTGGAAGATTTCCCTTATATGGCTGTACCCAGTAATTATAGAAATAAATCAAAGGAAACAACTGTTCCATGAAGCTTTTCATCTTTTTCCATAACGTAACAGGCGTATTTCATCGGCAGGAAATGTTCCCCATTTTGGTTGTGTTTGTTTGGCAACTTCAATTTCAAGATCATGAACAACACTTTCAACATCACGGCCATGGATACCGTCTACCCCTTCATTCCCATGTACCCCAACGGGCAGCCAC